>BJHS01000013.1 GCA_014193315.1 Verrucomicrobiota bacterium | reverse complement strand
ATCGTCGAATCCGTGCTCTGGCCTAAGCGGCAGGTCAAGGAAGGCTACCTCCTCACGCAGGTGGCCACCAAGGATGGCCGCAACCTACAAGGCTACCGCAGCGCCGAGACGACCGAGCAGCTCACCCTCCGCAACTTCGCCGCGGGCGGGCTCGAGGTCATCGCCAAGGCGAACATCGCCAGCCGCTCCGACGTCGGGTCCATCATGCCCGACGGCTTGACGGCCGGCCTTTCCGCCCAGGAGCTGTCCGACCTCTTTCGCTACTTATTCGAGCGCGGGAAGTGAGCGGAACCCTCAACCGCGCTTTTCCTTCAAGCCAGCGGCGTAGGCCTCGAAGACCAGTTTGATCTGGTCGCGGACGCGGCGGAACTCGGCCCGGATCTCCTCCGGGGTGCCGGTGGCGTGCGCCGGGTCGCTGAAACCCCAGTGGTAACGGTTCACCTGTCCGGGGAAAATCGGGCAGACCTGCTCCGCATTGCCGCAGACGGTGATGACCGTCGCGACCGGTCGGTCCAGGAACTCGGAAAGGTGTTTCGAGTGATGAGCGGAAGCGTCGAGCCCGATCTCCTTGAGCACGGCAAGGGCCTCCGGGTGGACGTAGCCCGCGGGCTTGGAGCCGGCGCTGGCGACTTCGATGACCTCACCGGCAGCCCGGCGGAGAATCGCTTCGGCAAGGTGGCTCCGGCAGGAATTACCGGTGCACAGGATGAGGACCAAGGGCTTGCTCATAGGGAAAGGGTTAGCAGCACCCGCCGCCCGGCTGGCAGGCCTTCGGGACACAGACCTCTGGGGCAAGGCAATCCGCCTTGAGCGCGCCGAGGAGGAAGACCCGCTCGCCGCCTTCGACCACCGAACCCAAAACCGGGAAGACGGTCAGGAGCGGGAAATCGTGTTCCACCTCGATCGGCAGGTCGGTTGAGCCGAGAAGCCCGACCCCGCGCTCGAGGACCTGCAGGGCCTTGGCGCAACCAACGCGATGCTCGGTGTCGTCCGCCGCCCACAGCTGCAGGCGGGCCGCCACTTGGGTGCGGGTCGTGCCGCCGCAGTCGATGAAACGCTTTTCGACCCGGGCGACCTCGGTGAGGTGCAGATGGATCGGGGTCAACCCGCCCGTCGGAAGCCGGAATCGCAACCCTAAGGTCGGCGCGAGGGCCAGCGCCTGCCGGAATTCGGCAAAGGTCAGCGGCTTGGGCTGGAACGGGCTCGTCATGTTCATCCAGCATCGGGGCGGGGCCGCGTCAGGTCAAGTCGGGCAGTCCACCGAGCAAGCTAAACCTTGGCGTGACGAGGGAACCCCGGCTAGTTTAAGCCGCTCTCCTACCCATGCCCTCACGCCTGCTCGTCCTCCTCACGACCCTCGTGCTCCTCACGACCCTCGTGCTCCCCTTCCCGCTCGTCGCGCTTGACCTACACGTGGCGACGGACGGGAACGACGCCTGGTCGGGAAAACTCGCTCGGGCCAACCCAGCGCGCACGGACGGGCCGCTGGCTTCGCTCGAAGGGGCGCGGCTCGCGATCCGGAAACTCCCGCGGCCGCTGACGGAGTCGGTGCAGGTCGTCTTCGCCGCCGGCACCTACCGCTTGGCCCAAACCGTCGCCTTCGACGCGGCCGACAGCGGTGACGCGGCCCACCCGATCGTCTACCTCGCTGCGCCTAGTGCCGAAGTTGTCCTCTCCGGCGGGCGGGAACTTCCGGCCTTCCAGCCGATCAAAGGCGGGCGCTGGGAACTGCGAACCCCGGCCGGCACCGAGACCTTTGAACAACTCTGGGTAGGCGAGCGTCGCGCCACGCGGGCCCGCTCGCACGGCCAAGGCTACGCCTTCATGCGGGCGATGGAGAGCGAGACGAAGGTCGCCGGCGACCGAAAAGATGGCGAGGTCTTCCGCCAGAAGATCCTGGTCGACCCGCAGGACCTCCAAGCCTTCGCCGAGGTCGCGGAGGCGGAGGCCCATGACGCCGTGATCAACTTCTACCACAAGTGGGATAACACGCGCCGCCGCATCGAGACCGTCGACCCGACGGCCGGGTTCCTCACGGTCGTCGGCGGGGCGACGAAGCCGCACAACTCCCTGGACCACCACACAGGCTTCGTGATCGAGAACCTGCTGGCCTTGCTCGACGAGCCCGGCGAATGGTTCCTCAGCCGCGCCGGTCTGCTCACCTACCTGCCCCGCGCCGGCGAGACCCCCGCCGCCAACCCCGCGACCTACCCGGTGCTCGAGAAACTCCTGACCTTCGTGGGGTCGGCCGACCGACCGGTCGCCCACCTCGAGTTCCGCGGCCTGCGCTTTCGACACGCGAAGGGCGTGGCGACGCTCGCGACCTTCGAACCCAACCAAGCGGCGGTCGGCCGGGTCGATGGCGTGATCACCCTGGAACACGCGACCGCGATCCGTTTCCTCGACTGTGAGCTGTCCCGCTTCGGCAGCTACGGCTTCTCCCTGCGTCGGGGGACGCACGACGTGACCATCGAGCACTGCCTCATCACCGACATGGGGGCGGGCGGCGTGAAGGTCGGCACGCTCAATGACGAGCCGCAGGACGCGGACGTGGTGCGCGCGAACCGCATCCACAATAACATCATCCGCGACGGGGGCCTGCTCTTCCCTTGCGCGGTCGGGGTCTGGATCGGCTCCGCCGCCGACAATGTGGTCACCCATAACGAGATCTCCGACCTCTTCTATTCCGCGGTGTCCGTGGGTTGGCGCTGGGGCTACGCGCCCAGCCGCGCCAAGCGCAATCAGGTCGACTGGAACCACTTGCACCACCTCGGCAAAGGCATCCTGAGCGACATGGGAGGCGTCTACACGCTGGGCCCCTCGGAAGGCACCTCGGTAAGCCATAACCACATCCACGACGTGACCTGCTTTAACTACGGAGGCTGGGGACTGTACACCGACGAAGGCAGCACCGGCATCACGCTGGAGGGCAACTTGGTCCACGACACGACCGACGGGGGCTTCCACCAGCACTACGGCAAGGACAACATCGTCCGGAATAATATCCTGGCCTTCGGCGAGGAGTCGCAGGTCCAGCGATCACGCCTGGAAACGCACCGTTCCTTTGTCTTCGAGCGCAACCTCGTGGTCTTCGACCGAGGCGGGCTGCTTGGCCACGAATGGCGCGGCACGCCGGGCAACTATGTGCTGCGCGGGAACCTCTACTGGGACTACTCGGGACGGCCCGTCCGCTTCCCCCCGGCCGACAAACTCACCTTGGAGGGGTGGCAACAGGCCGGGCAGGACGTCGGCTCCGTCGTCGCCGACCCGCGGTTCCTCGACGCGAAGGCGCGCGATTTCCGACTCCAGCCAGGCTCGCCGGCGTTCGCGCTCGGCTTCCAACCGCTGGAAATCGAAAAGATGGGCGTCATCGGCGCGGCGTGGAGGCAGGTCGCCGCGAGCTTCGAACGCGGGCCCACCCCGCCGCGCCCAGCCAAGCCGGCGGCCCCGGCGCTGAATCTTCATCAGGACTTCGAAGGCCGGATCACGAACCCCCAGTACCCCTTCCCTTCCGCGCACGGCAACCTGAGCCGCATGAATAAACCGGGGTTTGCGCCGAGCGCGACGAAGGATCCGGTGGATGCGCTGCTCTTGACCGGGGCGCAGGCCGCGCGAGGCAAGCAGAGCCTGCTCTTCCGCGACGCCCCCGGACTCCCGGCCTCCTATTACCCGATGCTGGTCTTCACCCCCAACCACCGGGCCGGCACGAGCACCGTGCAGTTCGACCTCTACCTCGAGCCCAAGGCCTACTTCGTGCACGAGTGGCGTACCGGCGGCAACCCTTACGCCACGGGACCGGTCCTCGCCATCAAGGACGGGCGCGTGACCGGCGTCAAAGGGTTGGTCCTCGCGATCCCCCTGCAGCAATGGGTACACTTCGAGTTGGTCGCCGAAATCGGCGCCGACACGCCGAAGGAATGGACGCTCCGCGTGACGCCCCGAGGCGGTGCAACCCAGGCGGTCCAAGGCCTGCCCTTCCGCAGTCCGAAATTCGATCAGCTCTCCTGGCTTGGCTTCATCAGCAACGCCAATGAGGCGACGGATTTCTACCTCGACGAACTCGACATTCGCACGACCGACGCGAAACGGTGAGCCTCAGGCCTGGGGCGGCGTCGAGCGGGGGGAACGCCAAGCGAGCCAGAGCCAGCCGGCGATGAGCAGGCTACCTCCGACCGGCGTCACCGCACCGAGCCAGCGCGGGGCACCCAGCGCCAGCGCGTAAAGCGTGCCGCTGAAGATGGCGGCGCCGATGGACCAGAGGATACCGGAGGCCCCGCCGCGAATCGCCCCGATGGCGATGGCGTGCGTCAGCAGGTAGAGGGTCGCCGTCTGCCACCAGCCCGCCGCCTCCGGGATCGACGCCCAGCGCTCCTTCAGGCCATGGGCACCGAAGGCCCCGAGGGCGACGGCGGTCGCGCCCCACAGCCCGGCGATGAGGCCGCGGCAATCCACTGGCTTAGGCGCCAGGTTCGGGTGAACCGCTCTTCTTCTGCGTGAAGACTAGGCCCTTATCGCCCACGGAGACGATGACCGGCTCGTCCTTGTTCAATTCGGCGCGCAAGATGGATTCGGCCAGCGGGTCTTCGAGTAGTCGTTCGACCGCCCGCCGGAGCGGGCGGGCTCCGTACTTCTCGTCCCAGCCGTTCTCGACTAGGTAGCCGCGCGCGGGCTCGTTGACGACCAGCTTCACGCCGAGGTCGAGGAGACGCTTGGCGACCTTGGCCACCTCGATGTCGACGATCTTGGTCATGTGCTCCTTGGCAAGCTGCTGGAAAATGACGATGTCGGTCAGGCGGTTCAGGAACTCCGGCTTGAAGGCGCGCTTGGTCTCGTCCATGATCCGCTCCTTTAGTTTCTCGTAATCGCGGAGCGAACTGACCCCCACATCGAAGCCGAGGGCGTTGCTGCGTTGCAGCACATCCGCGCCGACATTGGAGGTCAGGATGATGATGGTGTTACGGAAGTCCACCACGCGGCCGAGCGAATCGGTCAAGCGGCCATCCTCGAGCGCCTGAAGCAGGAGCTGGATGACGTCGGGGTGGGCCTTCTCGATCTCGTCGAAGAGCACGACGGAATAGGGCTTGCGGCGCACCTGCTCGGTGAGCTGGCCGCCTTCGTCGTGGCCGACGTAGCCGGGCGGCGAACCGATTAGCCGGGAAACCGTGAATTTCTCCATGTACTCCGACATGTCGATCTGGATGACCGCCTCGGTCTCGCCGAACATCCGCTCGGCGAGGGAGCGAGCCAGCAGGGTCTTGCCGACGCCGGTCGGGCCGAGGAAGAGGAAGGAGCCGATCGGGCGGCGGGGGTCCTTGAGGTCGGCCCGGGAGCGGCGCAGGGCGCGGGCGATGACCTCACAGGCGTGCTCCTGACCGATGACGGCCCTCTGCAGATCCTGCTCGAGCTCGAGCAGCTTCTGGGTCTCCTTCTTCTCCAGCCGGTTAAGGGGGACCCCGGTCCAGTCGGCGACGATGTGGAGCATCTCCTCCTCCGTGACGACGATCCGCTTCTCATCGCGCTTCTTGCGCCACTCCTCGAGCATCTTCTCGCGCTTGGCCCGGAGCTTCTTCTCCTGGTCGCGCAGGTTGGCGGCCTCCTCGAACTTCTGGTGGCGGGAAGCTTCCTCCTTCTCCAGGACCACGCGGTCGATGTCGGCCTGGGCCGCATCGAGTTCCGGCGGGAGGTTAAGCGAACGGATTCGGGCGCGGGCGCCGGCTTCGTCCATGACGTCGATTGCCTTGTCCGGGAGGTGGCGCGCGGTGATGTAGCGATGGGAGAGGCGCACGGCGGCCTCGATGGAAGCGTCCGTGTATTCGCACTTGTGGTGATCCTCGTACTTCGAGCGGATCCCACGCAGGATGAGCACCGCGTCTTCCGGGGACGGGTCATCGACCTTCACCGATTGGAAACGGCGCTCCAGCGCAGCGTCCTTCTCGATGTGCTTGCGGAACTCGGAGAGGGTCGTCGCGCCGACGCACTGGATCTCGCCGCGCGACAGGGCGGGTTTAAGGATATTGGAGGCGTCCATCGCGCCTTCGGCCGCACCCGCGCCGACGATGGTGTGCATCTCGTCGATGAAGAGGATGATGTTCTTGGCCCGCTTGATCTCGTCCATCACGCCTTTGATGCGCTCCTCGAATTGCCCGCGGTACTTGGTGCCCGCGACCATGAGGGCGAGGTCAAGGGTGATGACCTTACGGTCGAGCAAGATCTCGGGGACGATACCGGAAGCGATCTCTTGGGCGAGACCCTCGACGATGGCGGTCTTGCCCACGCCGGCTTCGCCGATGAGGACAGGGTTGTTCTTGGTGCGGCGGCATAAGATCTGGACCACCCGACGGATCTCCTCCTTGCGACCGATGACCGGGTCGAGCTCGCCGGCCTTGGCGAGTTCGGTGAGGTCACGACCGAAAGTCTTGAGCAGCGAAAGCCGCTCCCCGCGGCCCGCCCGGCCACCTTCTTCGCCGGACTTGCGCGAGGGCGGCGGCTCATCGGACGGCTCGTCGGCGGAAGGGGGGTCTTCGCCGGACTTGCCCTCCACGCTCTCGGAGGCCGCGGCCGACGGGTCGATGTCGGCCAGGATTTCCTTGCGGCAACGCTCGAGGTCGATATTCAGGGCCAGCAGCACGCGCGCGGCGACGCCTTCGCCCTCCTTCAGGAGGCCAAGCAGGATGTGCTCGGTCCCGACGTAAGCATGCCCGAGACTGCGGGCCTCGGTGACGGCGTGGGCCATGACTTTCTGCACGCGAGGCGTGAGCGGGATGGTGTCGGGCTGCTTCGCCTCCTCCGGCCCCGGCCCCACCTGCTTCTCCACCGCGGCGCGGACGTTCTTGAGGTCAAGTCCCATGCGGCCGAGGACGTTGACGGCGACGCCTTCACCCAGTTTGATGAGGCCGAGCAGGATGTGCTCAGTGCCCACGTAATTGTGGTGGAAGCGACGGGCCTCGGCCCGGGCGAGCTCGACGACCTTGCGGGCGCGGGGCGTGAAATTGTTGTTCTTGTCCTTGTCCATGGTGGAAGTGGGTGAGCCCGATGCGGGTGTAGCAGGGACTATGCCCGAAGCCGCGAGGGGTTCAAGCGTTCCCCAAGGATTGTAAACCAGCGACTTTGGGCGGATTAGCTCGCGCCGCCGATGGGCGAGCGCCCGCCTGTGAGACATCCCCACGGGCAGGCTGTCTCGGGTCGCCCGCTGGCCTGGCGCCTTTTGACTTTGCCAGCCGTGACGGGTCGTTCTTTGTTGTGGGCCCTCCATGGTCCCTACCCTGCCCGCCGCCGGTCTCGCCCTCCGGGCCCTCATCAACGAGCTCCGCGGCCGCCCCGTGGCCGTCCTTGGCCACATGCGTCCGGACGGGGATTGCATCGGCTCGCAGGTCGCCCTGGCCCGGATCCTTCAAGCCGAAGGCCTGGATGTCCTCTGCGTCAACCGCGACCGGGTCCCCGCGAACCTTGCCGCCTACGTGGTCGGCGTGAAATTCCTGACCAACGAGGATTATGCCGCCGATGGCCGGGTGGCGGTGACGGTCGACTGCGCCGATGCCTCCCGCGTCGGCGCCGAGGTCCTTGCGAAGTTCCCCGCCGGAATCCACGCCAACATCGATCACCACGCCTCGAACCCCGGCTTCGCCAAGGTCAACCTCGTCGTCCGGGACGCCGCCGCGACCTGCCACATCCTCGCGGCCGCCGCGCTCCAGGAAGGCCTGCCCATCGATGCCGCCACGGCGCAGTGCCTGCACCTGGGCATCCTGACCGACACGGGGCGCTTCTGTTACCGGAGCACCACGGCCGACGTGCTTGCCACCGTCGCCGAGCTGGTCCGACGCGGGGCCGACCCGGCCGAGGCGAATTTCCGCGTCTTCGAGCAGGAGAGTCGCGGCAAGCTCGAGTTGACCAAGCGTTTCCTGAACACGATCGCCTTCCACGAGGACGGCAAGATCTGCTCCGGCGAGCTGACGCAGGCCGACTACGCCGCGACTGGCACCACCAAGGAGGACAAGGAGGGGCTCGTGGAGTTCCCGCGCTCCGTCGTCGGGGTGGAGATCGCCGTGTTGATGGAAGAAGGCAAGGACGGCATCCGGGGCAGCCTCCGCGGCCGCGACCCGAAACTCCGCTTGGACCTCTGCGCCGGCAAGTTGAACGGAGGGGGCCACCTGCTGGCGGCCGGGTTCAACATGCAAGGCTGCCGCCTACCGCAGGACCGCGCCAAGATCCTCGGCATCGTCATCGCCCACTACCGCGAGTATTCGGCGAAATGAGCGCGCCCGTCGCCGAACCCACGGGCGTGCTGCTCGTCGACAAGCCGCAGGGCATCACCTCGCACGACGTCGTGGACAGCGTGCGGCGACTCTACCGCACGCGCCGCGTCGGGCACGCCGGCACCCTCGACCCGATGGCGACGGGGCTGCTCATCGTGCTCGTCGGCAAGGCCACCAAGGCCTCCGACCAGCTGATGGCCCAGGACAAGGAATACCTCGGCGAAGCCACGCTGGGCGTCGTCACCGACACCCAGGACGCGGAAGGCGCGACGCTGGAGACGAATCCGGTGCCCGAGATTTCCGAAGCCCAGGTGCACGCAGCCCTCGCCTCGATGCTCGGTGACCAGTTCCAGATTCCTCCGATGCATTCAGCCAAGAAGATTGGTGGCCAGAAGCTCTATGACCTCGCACGCAAGGGGATTGAAGTCGTCCGCGAGCCCCGCGCGATCTGCCTCTCGGAGTTCGAACTTATCTCCTGGCGGAGCCCGAAGATCAATTTCCGCGTCCACTGCACCAAGGGCACCTACGTGCGCACCCTGGCCTTCGACCTCGGGCGCAAACTCGGCCCCGGCGCCCACCTTTCGATGCTCCGCCGCACGCGTTCCGGCCAGCTCGACCTTGACCGCGGTCACACGCTCCCGCAGCTGGGCGCGATGAACGACGACCAGCTCCTCGCCGCCCTCATGCCCGTGAGCGAAGCCGCCCCCGCCGCATGACGACGCCGCTCCACCTCGCCATCGGCGCCTTCGACGGTGTGCACCTCGGCCATCGCGTGGTCCTGCGCTCCGCCCGCGAGGCCGCCCGGGCGGACGGCGGTCTGGTCGGCGTGCTCACCTACGACCCGCACCCGAGCAAGGTCCTGCGGCCGGAATCCTCGGTGCCGCTGATCTTCACGCGGGCCCAAAAAGATGAGCGCCTGACCGAAGCCGGCGCCCAGCGGATCCACCACGAGAAGTTCGACCGGACCCATGCGGGCATCGAAGCGGGGGACTTTCCGAAGTGGCTGAAGCACACCTTCCCCCACCTGAAATCGCTGCATGTCGGCTCCAATTTCCAGTATGGCCGCGGACGCACTGGCCACGGCGAGACCCTGATCGCGCACGGCGCGGCCGAAGGACTCGGCGTGCGACTCGTAGGGGCGGTGCGCCTCGGTGACGAGACCGTCAGCAGCTCACGAATCCGCCAGTGCCTCGCTGGCGGCGAACTCGACCTCGCCAACGCGATGCTGCACCGCCCCTACGAAGCCGAGGGTTCCATCATCGGCGGTCGTCGCCTCGGCCGCACCCTCGGGTTCCCCACGCTCAACCTCGCCTGGGAGCCCGAACTCAAGCCCGCCTTCGGCGTCTACGCCGTCGAAGTCATCTTCCAAGGCGAGGCCCTGCCCGCCGTCGCCAACTACGGATTACGGCCGACCGTCGAAAGCGGGCCCGTCACCCCCTTGCTCGAAGCCCACGTGCTACGAGGCACCGCGCCGACCACGGGCGATGCCGTCCGCGTTCGCTGGGTACGCCGCCTCCGCGCCGAACAGAAGTTCGCCGACCTCACCGCCTTGCAGGCGCAGATCGTGCTCGATTCGGCGCAAGCCCGGGAAACGCTCGGCCTGCAAAGTTAGTTCAGACCGACTGGGCGAACTTTTTGATGATACCGCCGAAGGCGCCGTTGGAAAAGAAGATGACACAGCGCGGGGACGGGTCCGACTTCACGCGGGCGGTGAGTTCGGCGAGCAAGGCGTCGTTTGAGGCCGGCGCGAAACCCTGCTTACCGGCGGCCGTGATGGCGGCGGCCACGCCTTCGCTGTCGAAGCGTTCTTCGCCCAGCTTGTCAGCCCGATGCGGCGGCGCCAAAAAGACCTCGTCGGCCTGCTTGAGCGCCTCACGGAAGGCATCCTGCATGACTTTGCGGGCGGCGGTATTACTCCGGGGCTCGAAGCAGGCGACGAGACGGTGCTTCGGGTAACGGGCGCGCAGGGAGGCCAGCGTCAGGTCGAGGGCCGTCGGGTGATGGCCGAAATCCTCGATGACCGTCAAGTCCGGGCGGTCGACGAGCACTTGTTGGCGGCGCTGCACGCCTTGGAAGGAGGCCAATGCGTCGAGCTTCAGCGTCGGCGGGTTCTGCGCGTCGAGCAGGAGACCAGCGGAGACCGCGGCCATCGCCGCATTGCGGGCATTGAACAGACCCGGCAGGGCCCACCGCACCCTCCCCCATTCCTTGCCCTTCCAAAGGAGCGTGAAGGATGAGCCGGTCGAAGCCTCCTGAAAGTCGGCGATGACGGCATCGTTGCCGGCGCCGGTGCCCACGCGGACCACGGGGGCCCAGGTGACGTTCCTCACCAAGCCGAGGACGTTGGCGTCATCGCCGTTGGCGACGATCGTGCCGTCGCGCGGGACGATGCGGATCACATGGGAGAACGTCCGCAGGACATCGTCGAGATCCCGGAAGATATCGGCGTGGTCGAACTCGCAGTTATTGATCGCGAGGACGTGCGGCAGGTACTGGATGAACTTGCTGCGCTTATCGAAGAAGGCCGTGTCGTACTCGTCGCCCTCGATGACAAAGGGCCCACCCTGCTTGCCCGGATGCGCGGAATCCGGCAGGTCGCGCGGGACGCCCCCGACGAGCCAACCCGGGTCGGCGCCGTTGGCCTTGAGCAGGACGGCGGCCATGCAGGTCGTGGTGGTCTTGCCGTGGGTACCGGCCACCACGAGATTGCGGCGCTCATTCAAGAGGCGGGTGCGAAGCAGCTCGGGGAGCGAGAGGTAAGCCTGGGTACGGGCCTCGAGGAGCCACTCCACTTCCGGGTGACCGCGAGAGGCGACGTTCCCGACCACGACGAGGTCGGGCTTGAGCTGGGCGAGGCGTTCGGCGGACCAACCCTCGAGGATCTCGACGCCGGCGCCGCGGAGGTGATCGGACATCGGCGGGTAGATGCCGGTATCGGAGCCCATGACCTCATGCCCCAAGGCGCGCATCAGCAAGGCGGCATTACCCATCGCCGTGCCACAGATGCCCATGAAGTAGATCCGCATGACGGCAGATAAAACCCAGGAACGGGGCGAGGGCGAGGGCGTTTGCAGCCCGACACCCGCACCACCCAAAGCAAAGACCCCGGGGCCGCGAGGCCACCGGGGTCGGTTGCACGGGCTCAGGCGCGGCTTACGCGGCCTTGCCGAGATCCCCGAGGTCGGTCGGGTGCGGGTGGTTCCGCTTCTCCTTCTCCAGCCGGTGGCGCCGGCGGAGTTGGCGGTCGACCTTGTCGACCAAGAGGTCGAGGGACTTGTACAAGTCCTCCGATTCTTCCCGGACCACGATATCCGGACCCGGCACCTCCAGCCGGATTTGGGCCGCGAACTCGCGACTGTGGTCGCGCGAACGGGCGTGGACGAGCTCGACGTGCACGCGGATGATCCGCGGGTTGTGGCGCAGCAGCTTTTCGACCTTGGCGCACACCGTTTCCTTCAGGGCGTCGGTCAGGTCCATATGGACACCGGACACGACGATGGGAGCATTGCTCATTGGGGTTGTGTTATTAGGGCTGACGAACGAACCTGCATCCATGGCCCGCTCCGACTTCGTCGACGATTTTCTCAAGGGTTTTTCTTGTGTGATCATCACCGGAGCTTCTTCAGGCATTGGACGAGCAATCCTCTCGCGCCTAGAACAGTCTGCCACCACCGCGGCCGTCTTCAACCTTTCCCGCACCGCGCCGGAGGGGGTCGCGAATTCCCTGAAGTTCAGTCATCTTACGTGCGACCTCTCGCAACCTCATGAAATCGAGAAGGTTGTCGGAAGATTACGGGAACTAATGCCGCGGGAAGGAAGGATGCTACTGATTAATAATAGCGGATTCGGCGGCTATGGCGAGTTTCCGGCCCCCGGACTGGAGCACACCCTGAAGATGGTGGACGTCAACATGCGCGCCGTCGTCCATCTCACCGGCCTGCTCTGGCCCGACCTGAAGGCCCGCGGCGGACAAGTGGCCACGGTGGCCTCGCTCGCCGCCTACCAACCGACGCCGCTCATGACGACGTACGCCGCCACGAAAGCGTTCGCTCTGCATTGGAGCATCGCGCTCGACGCGGAGGCGCGACCGCACGGGGTGCGCTGCGTGGCGATCTGCCCCGGCCCCGTCTCGACCAATTTCTCCAAGGCCGCAGGGTTCACCGGTTCGACCGGCCTTAGTGGCCAGACCTCGGAGGCCTGCGTCGATGAAGCCCTCCGGGCGATGGCACACACCCGACCGCAAGTGATCACGGGATGGAAGAACAAGCTCCTCGGGGGCTTCTCCGCCCGCCTTCCCAAGCCCTGGGCGGCCGCCATCGGCCTGCGCATGATCCAGCGCCTCCGGCTCAATCGGTTCGTCAAGAAGGCCTGACCTACTTCGCCCCGGCGAGAAGCTCGCGGGCGTGGGACAAGGCCACCTTGCTGTTCCGGTCGCCCAGCATACGGGCCAACTCGGACTCGCGTTCCTTGCGCTTGGCGTGGACCGGGGCGATCGCGACCGTCGTCGACCGGTCGTCCTGGCTCTTGGTGACGACCAGATGGGCGTGCCCGAGCGCGGCGACCTGCGGGAGGTGCGTCACGCAGAAGACTTGGTGGCCGGCCCCCAACGCGGCCAACTCGCGACCGACCTGGGCGCCGATTTCCCCCCCGACATTGGCGTCGACCTCGTCGAAGACGAGGACCGGGGTACGGTCGACCGCGGCGAGCACGGTCTTCAAGGCCAGCATCACGCGGGCGGCTTCGCCGCTGGAAGCGATTTGGTCGAGCGGCAGAAGGTCTTGGCCGGCGTTCGGGCAAAACAGGAAACGCACGGCGTCGGCGCCCTGGGGCCCAAGGTCGGCCGCGGTGACCGCGATGCGCAGGTCGGCCTTCTTGAAACCGAGCGCGCCCAGCATCTTCCGGGCGGCGGCGGCAAGTTTCTCGGCGGCCTTGAGGCGGGCGGTGCGAAGCACCTCGGCATGCTTGCGGAGCTCCTGCTCCACCTTGGCCGCCTCGGCCTTGAGCTTGGCCACGCGGGCCTCGACATCGCCCTGCGCGGCTAGTCGGCGGCGGAGCGCCTCGCGCTTCTCGCGCACCGCTTCCACACCTGGGCCGTATTTGCGACGGAACTCGAGCCAGCGGTTCATCTGGGCATCGAGTCCCGCGGTCGCCTCTTCCTCGGCGGAGAGGCCGCGGCCCAACCGGGCGAAATCACCACGCAGATCCTCGGCTTCGGCCGCGAGCGAATTCAAGCGGTCGCGCAAGGCCGCGGCCTCGGCGTCGATACGGGCGACGTCATCGCCGGCTTTAAGCAGTTTAGGAAAAACCTCGCCGAGCCCGTCGGACCCGAGACCTGCCTCAAGCTGGCCGAGCAACGCGGCGAGCTCCTGCGCGCGGGAGGCGCGAGCGTGGTCACGTTCGAGTTTGGCGATGGCCTCCTCGGAGAGGTCGAGGCCATCCAATTTCTCGAGTTGGGAGCGGAGGAAAGCCTCCTCATCCTCGGAGAGTCGTTCGGCCGTGGCGGCCTCCTCGGCTCCGCGGATCAGCTCATGCCGCTGACGCCAGCCCGCGCGGTAGGCGGCCAGCGGCGAGGCGAGGCCCGCATGCAGGTCGAGCATCTCCTGCTGCGTCTCGGCGCGCATCAGCTTCTGGGGCTCCCCTGGCCCATGGAAATCGATCCACAGTTCGCCGAGTTGCTGGAGCTGCGTGAGGGTCGCGGCACCACCGTTGACGGAAATACGTCCCGCCTTGGTCCCATGGACTGAGCGCTTCAGGATGAGCAGCCCATCATCGCAGGCCGGGAGGTCGAGCGACCGCAGGACTTCGGCGAAGCGCGGGTCACCGGCGATCTCCAGCTCGGCCTCGACCGAGCATTCCTCGGCGCCCTTGCGGACAATCGTCTTCGCCGCGCGGTTCCCGGCGAGCAACGACAGCGCCCCGAGCAGGACGGACTTGCCGGCTCCCGTCTCCCCGGTGACCACGGTGAACCCCGGGCCGACCTCCAGTTCGGCTCGGTCCATCAAGGCGAGGTCGCGAATGACGAGGCGGCGGATCATGTGGGTGGGCGCTCCCCGTAAAGCGCGGAACCCACCCGGACACAGGTCGAGCCGGCGGCCACCGCCAGCTCCAGGTCGCCGCTCATGCCCATCGAGAGCTCCGGCAGGCGGACCGCGAAGCGGGCCTCCAGTTCGTCGCGGCAACGCCGCAACGCCTCGAAGGTTCGCGTCGCCACGGCAGGGTCGTCGGAAAGCGGGGCGATGGCCATCAGTCCGGCGACCTTCAGCGCAGGGTGAGCCAGGGCCGCCTCAAGGACGGCCGGGGCGGCGGCGAGGTCGCAGCCGAACTTGGCGGGGTCGTCCCCGGAGTTGACCTGGATGAGCGCCTCCCGGACGAGACCCAACTCGCCGGCGATCCGGCCAAGGCGGGTGGCCAGTTCGGCGGAGTCCACCGACTGGATGACGTCGAAGGCCTGCAGGGCCTGTTTGGCCTTGTTCGACTGGAGATGGCCGATCAGCTCCCAACGGAGCCCCTCCGGGGCTAGGGGACGCTTCTGGAGGGCTTCCTGCACTCGATTCTCCCCGACCGCGGCCAGCCCGAAGCGATGGGCGTACTCGGCGGCGGCGACGGGGTGGGTCTTGGTCACGGGCAACAGGCGGACGGACCCCGGAGCCCGGCCGCAAGCCTCGCAGGCCCGTCGAATCCGGCCCAAAACGGCCTCACATTGCCCGACAAACTGGTCATAGGTGACCATTTGAACACTAGTGGAGCAGTTTCGCCGCCGAGTCAACGCCTCCAAAATGGCATTTTTAGCAGTTTCTAGCCCTGTGGATAAGAAAAACTACACACCAAGGCTTTCCCCATTAGATTTAGTAATCTAACCTTTCCCTTTATGCACATCGAGAACCTGAAGATCTTCCGCGACCTGGTCGACAACGAGAGTTTCTCCAAGGCCGCCAAACTCAACGCCATCACGCAGTCCGCCGTCAGTCAGCAACTGCGCTCGATGGAGAAGCACTTCAACGTGTTGATCGTCGACCGGAGCCAGAAGCAGTTCCGCCTCACCCGCGAGGGCCGCAGCCTCTACGAGGCGGCGAAGGACATTCTCAACCGCTACGAGCAGGTCTCCAGCGAGATGCAGGAGATGCGCAAGGTCGTCAGCGGCACCGTGCATATCTCGACGATCGTCTCGATCGGCCTCCATGAGCTGCCCCCGCACGTGAAACGATTCATGCAGGAGTTCCCGCACGTCAACGTGCGCGTCGAATACCGCCGCTCCAACCTCGTCTACGAGGACGTCGTCTCGAACGCGGTCGACTTCGGGCTGGTCGCCTTCCCGCAGAAGATGCGGCAGATCGAGATCACCCCGTTGATGGAAGACCAGCTGGTCGCGATCTGCGCGCCCAAGCACAAGCTCGCCGGCAAGAAGGAGATCGACCTCGCCGACCTGCAGGGCGGCAAGTTCATCGGCTTCGACCAGGATATCCCGACGCGCAAGGCGCTCGACCAATTCTTCCGCGAGCAACGCATCGAGCTCGAGCCGTCCATGGAGTTCGACAACATCGAGACGCTCAAACGGGCGGTCGAGGTCGACGCTGGGGTGGCCTTGGTACCCGAGGGCACCATCCGCCAAGAAGTCGAACAAGGCACTCTCGTCATGCTCCGCCTGCGCGATCGCCGCGTAGCCCGCCCGCTCGCCATCCTGCACCGCAAGGGCCGCGTCTTGACGCCGGCGATGAAGCGCTTCATGGCGCACCTCATCAATAGCACCGGCGGCAAGGCCGTGGTGGACGTCGCCTGATCAGACGCGCTGTTCCCGGCGGCGCCGGGCCAACCGGACGAACCCCGGCAAGGCCTGCGCCCCGAGAAACCCTAGCCCGACCCACAGCAGGGCGCGGCCATCATGATCCTGGGCGGCTTGCCAGCCGAACACCCACCAGGCCACGGCCCCGACGTACTGTTCCGACGCGCCCGAAAGCACGCCGCGGACCAGCGCCCAATTACCGAGCAGGCCGCAGGCCAGACCGGCCGCCGCTCCGGCCGGCAACCATCCCCGGGCGCCGTGCGCATAGGCGAGGCTCCCCAGCCCCAGGAGCAAACCGGCCAACAAGGCCGAGCTCACCCGCGATTGCCAAGGCACTACCCGGAGGCTCATCCGGTTCGCCCGCAGGTACAGGGCGGAAGCCATCGTCGCCATGGCGAAGGTCAGCAACCAGACGTAGACCAACCCGCGGATCGGGATCTGAAAGGCTTCGATCGCCCATTGGAGGAGGAAGCACTTGGCCAAGATGACGGCCCAGATGGCCTCCAGCCGCTCCAGTACGGCAGCTTCCCGGAACGCCCGCTCGACGGACAACGTGAGTTCGGCGTTCTCTTCCGGGGGGAGCGAAGTCAGGGGTGCGGGCATGGCGGGTTCAGTCCGCCCACAGTTTGAGACTCTTGATCGCGACGGCAACCGGGGCGGGCACTTCCTTCTCCCAACCGGCGTCGCCCGTGCGGATCCGATTGGCGAGGGTACGGGGCTGACAAGCCATGGCCACCGGGTCGGCCCCCGCGATCGGCACGAAGAAACCGTTGTTAAGCAGGTGCTGGAAGAGCCCCGCCACCGTGGGGCGCATCTGGATATCGGCCGCCGCGATGACCGCGTCCTCGGTGATGGAATAGCTTTCCGGGAAACAGACCTTGCAGGCCACGGGGTCCGCCACGAGACGGCGTAACTGGTCGCCCCGCATCGGGTAGACCATGACTTGGACGCCGTCCTTAAAGAGCCGCCCAAACGATTCGAGGACACCGCCCTCGAGTTGGGTGTAGTGCTCCGGGTTGAAAAGATCCACGAGGTTATTCATCCCCGCCACCAGGGTGATGCGACCCGCGGTGTGCATGCGGAAATAGGCCGGCAGACGGTACCAACCGCGATGGCGGGTCACCAAGAGCGGGCGACGGAGGGTCGCGACGAGGCGGATTCGGTCGATGAGCTCGGACTCCGGATGCGGGTCCGAGCCGATGCACATCTCGAAAAGCGGGAGGACGTCCTGCCCCGCCTCCGGCAGGTTGCGCAGCGCGCAAGCCAGCATGTCCTCGTTGACCAAGGAGACGGGGCGGAAAGTGCCGCGCGCCACGAGCAGGTTGCGCTTGTAGAGGTACTCGCTCGGCACCTCGGGGACGCCTTCCGGCCCGAACAGCACGGCATCGGTCAGGCCAAGGCGGACGAGGCGCAAGGCGGCGGCGCGGTTGTCAAAGGCGCCGAAGGCAGGGCCCTTGAAATGGACGAACTCGACTTCCACGCGACCGGCGCCGACCCCATCGACCAAGGCGGTCAGGAAAGCATCAACCCCAGTCCGCGCGTTGAGCGCCGCATGGATCAGATTCACCCCAACGATACCCAGGGCGTCCTGCTGGCGACCGGCATCCTTATCCCACAGGCGCAAATGGAGAAGAACCTCGCTGGGCGGGGTCAACGGGGCCTCTTGGAACCGGAGGCCGATCCAGGAATGCCCCTGCCCCTTGCCGTCATGCGGGGTGGTCGCGACGGTATCGGCGAAGGCGAAGAAACGGGTCTGGGCACCGCGCTCCGCGGCCAGGCGGTCGACGAGCAACTGGTACTCGTGCTGCAACATCTGCTCCAGCCGTTCGCGGGAGACGTACCGCTTGGGATGCCCGTAGATCGCGTCGCTGACCCGCATGTCGTAGGCGGACATGCTCTTAGCGACGGTGCCGGAAGCGCCCCCGGCCTTGAAGAAATGTCGGACGACCTCTTGGCCGGCACCAATCTCGGCGAAGGCACCGTAGGCGGTGCGGTCAAGGTTGATGGCGAGCGCCTTCCGCTCGGTGGCGGCGCCCACATCCGGTGTCTGCTCGTACATGAGCGAAAACTAGCCAATCCTGCGCGGGGAAACGAGCGGAAACCAGCGTCGAAAAACGTCTTTGAGGTGGCGATGTTTGGTCAGCTGGGCAAAGTGACGATAGCACTTTTTCGCACCCATGAAAGAATTCCTGAAAACTCTCCTCGCCTCGGTCCTCGGGACCTTTCTCGCCGGACTGCTCTGCGGCTTCCTCCTGCTCGTCCTCGTCGTGGCGGGATTGAGCGCCTCTGGCACGGGAACCACCGCGGTCGCCGTCCGCCCGGGAACCCTGCTGCTCATCGGCAACGGTCTGGTGGTGAACGACACGCCGGAGCACGGCACCCCGGGCCTAGGCTCCTTGTTCGGCGAGGAGAAGCGCCCCACCGTCGACCTGTACCGCGCCCTCGCCGCGCTCGAACTCGCCGCCAAGGACCGGAATATCGCCGGTATCGTCATCGCCGGCGAAATCGAGGCCGGGGTCGTCCAATTGGGCGAACTCCGCAAGGCCATCGCCGAGTACCGCAAGGAGACCAGCAAGCCCGTCGTGGCTTGGCTCGAGAATGGGTCGCAGTCGGAGTACTACCTCGCCAGCGTCGCGGACCACGTCGCGATGCACCCGGCGGGCGAGATCGAATTGAAGGGACTGGCCTCGACCCACATGTATTTCGGCGAAACCCTGAAGACGCTCGGGGTCGGCGTCCAAGTCACCAAGGTCGGCAAATACAAGTCGGCCGTGGAACCCTTCCTCGGCGACCACATGAGTGAACCGTCCCGCGAACAGACCACGCTGCTCGTCAAAGGCGTCTGGGACCGGATCGTCGGGCAGATCGCGCAATCGCGCAAGCTCACCAACGCGGCGCTCAACCGCGCCGCCGACACCAGTGGCGTCTTCCCCGCGAAGAAGGCCCTCACGCTCAAACTGGTGGACAGCCTGTTGCAACGCGATGAGCTCGTCGAACGACTACGCAAGGCCGGCGCGGCCGCCGACGAGACCGGTACCTCTTTTCGCCAAGTTTCCCTGGCGCAATACGCCGGCAAGGTCCAGCTCCCCCGGGGCGCCCAGCGCGTCGCCGTGGTCTACGCGGAAGGCGAGATTGTCGACGGCTGGGGGGCTCCGGACGAAATCGGGGGCGACCGGCTGGCTTTCCAACTCCGCCAACTTCGTGCCGACAACCGGGTCAAGGCCATCGTCCTGCGGGTCAACAGCCCCGGCGGCTCCGCCTTTGCCAGCGACCTGATCGCCCGGGAAGTCGCCCTGCTCCGCAAAAAAGGCCTACCGGTCGTCGTCTCGATGGGCGACGTGGCCGCCAGCGGCGGCTACTACATCGCGGCGCGCGGAAACGTCATCATGGCCGACCAAGCCACCATCACCGGCTCAATCGGCGTCTTCGGGCTGCAATTCAATTACGAGCAACTGGCCAAGAAGTTCAACCTGACCCACGACGGGGTGAAGACGAATCGCTATGCCGACCTCGGCCAGAGCCACCGAGCCGCGACCGGAGATGAACTCGGCCTGATCCAGGCGATGGTGGACGAGGTCTACGAAGACTTCCTCAAGGTGGTCGCGGAAGGACGGAAGATGTCGCGCGATGACGCCCATGAACTCGCCCAAGGCCGGGTGTGGTTGGGCGTCGACGCCCGGGAGCGTAACTTGGTGGATAAGTTCGGTGGCCTGCGGGAGGCCATCGCCCTGGCTAAGTCGCTCGCCGAACTGAAGGACGCCGAACTGGTGCAAGTCCCCGCCCTACACGAGGGTCGGGAATCGCTCCTGCAACAAATGCTTTCCGAGGGACATGAAGAGCATCCGTTGTTCACTAAGACCGCCCCGAACGACCCAGCGCTGCAGTTCCTGCGCATCCACGCCGAGACGCTGCGCGCCATCCGCACCCTGAACGACCCTAAGGGCGTCTACCTGACCTGCCCGGTACGCCTGGAACGGCGCTGAAGCGGCCGGCGCTCAGCCCTGAGGGCGCTGGGCCTTGGCTTCGCTCATCCAGGACTTGAGCTGCTTGACGCGGATGGCGTCGGCCGGGTGCGTCGAAAGGAACTCCGGCGGCCGGGTCCCGCCGATCGTCGAGAAGCGCTGCCAGAACCCAGGCGCTTTCTCCGGGTCGTAGCCGGCGCGAGCCATGAAAAGGAGGCCGAGATGGTCGGCTTCGGACTCGTGGCCACGGCTGTACGGGAGGAGCACGCCGAGCTGTGAGCCCAGCCCGATGGCGGTGACCCAGGCCTGACGGGTCTTGGCGTCCTTGTTCTTGGTGGCCTCGTCAGTCAAGGCGACGGCGGCGGCGACGCCGAGCTGCTGGGAAACGCGTTCGGCACCGTGGCGGCAGATCACGTGCGCGACCTCGTGGCCGAGGATCACGGCGATATCATCGTCGGTCGGGGCGTAGGGAAACATCCCGACGTTGAAGCCGATTTTGCCCCCGGGCATCGCGAACGCGTTGGGCGACTTGTCATCGATGACCGCGAACTCCCACTTGGCCGCCGGGGGAAGGACGCCGGCGCGGTCGTCGCGACGGGCAGCCGCGACGACCTTGAGGCCGATCTCGCGGATCTTCGCCAAGCGAGGATCCTTCGGCAGTTTTTTCATCTTCGAGAACTCGCCGGCGGACAAGGAAGCGACCTCGGACTCGTCGACGACGATGAACTGGGAACGCCCCGTGATGGGGGCGGTCTGGCAGCCGCTGAAGGCGGCGGCGAGCAGGAGGAGCGGAAGGAAGCGCATGGGAGGGATCAAGGGGAAGGAGGTCCGCCCGCGTCGCTGGCGTAGTACTTGCCGGCCGTCGGGTCATACGTGTCAGTGTAGACCGAGGCCATCCGGACGGACATCTGGTTGAGCACGGCGCAAAGCATGGGCACCCCGGCTTCCCGCAGTCGCCCGATGCAGGCGGCGGCGTTGCGGGCGCTGACGACGTTAAAGCGGACGACATAGACCACGCCATCGGCCTTCGGAATCAGGTGGAGCGCGTCGGAGACGGCGCCGATGGGCGGCGAGTCGATGAACACGCGGTCGTAACGACGGCGCAGCTCATCGATCATCTCGGCGAACTTCGGGTTGTTGATGACCTGGGTCGGGTTGCGGCAGCTCATGCCGACCGGCAGGACATCCAGACCGGGGGCCACATCCTTGACGATCGCCTCGTCGAGGGTCATCTCGCCGTTATACCATCGGCTAACGCCGCCATCGCCGGCGAAGCCCAACGACGGGCCCACGTTGGGGAGCCGCAAGTCGGCGTCCACCACGATGACGCGCTCCGAGTGCTGCGCAAAGGTGAGCGCCAAGTTTGTCGCCACGAACGTCTTCCCTTCGCCGGGACGCGTCGAAGTGACGAGGAAAACCCTGCCGGCGGCGGTGGCCGGGTTGATCTTCATGGCCGAATAGATCGCCCGAACCGACTCCGTCGCCAGCCGATCTTTATCCTGACGGGCCAGCAAGGCCCGGTCTGGACCCGTGGTTTCGGCGACTTTGGGTACGGTGCCGAGGACTTGCACGCCAAGCCCCGCCTCGATGTCCTTCACCGACTTGATGCGGTCATCAAGCATCCCCATCAGCAGGACGAGGCCGACCCCGGAAAAAAGGCCGAGCAAAAGCCCCGCGAGGGCGTTGAAGGTGAAGTTCTTGTTGACCGGCTTGTCCGAGACCGAGGGCTTATCCATCACCCGGATGGAAGTGCTGATGCCGGAGGTGGCCGTCCGGAGTTTAGCCTCCTCGTAGTTCAGCTTCATGCGACCGAGGAACTCCTCGTTGGCCCGGATGTCCTTGTCGATCTTCTCAAGCTCGACGGCGGCCGCCTGCAGTTTATTGATGGCTTCGTCCTTCTGGCGCAGGATCTCGACGGAGTTCGCGAGCTTGGCCTGGAGGTCGAGCCACGTGGTCTGCATCGATTCGGCCTTGGTGTTGACCGAGCGCTTGAACTCGGCCACGCACTGGGCCAGCACCTGTCGCTGGTTGATCATCTTCGGGTGGAGGTCGGTGTAAATCTCCTCCATCGCGCGAGTCTTGGCGGTCTCTTCGGCGACCTTATTCCGGGTATTCGTCACCTCGACATCCGCCCGGACCAACGGAATCTCGGCCAAGTCACGACCGGCGACGCGATACTGCTTCACCAGGGCCACGACGATGCCGACCTCATCCACTTGCTTCCGGTATTCCTCGCGGTCTTGAATCAACTTCGCCCGCTGGGCGGCGATGCTGTTGGTCGTCCCGGCGATGTCGAGGAGCTCGCCGGACTTCACCAGTCCGTTCTTCTTCTCATAGAGGCGCCGCACTTTATCCTCGAGGGATTCGATCTCAATCCGGGCCTTCTCGACCAAGGGGTGGGTCATGGTCAGGCGTTCATCCTCGCTGGATTTCTGAATCACATCACAGAACCGCTGGGCGACCATGCGGGCGAGCTCCCGGTTTGGGTGCGTGAACTCAACATTGACGACGAAGGTCTGCCGCGTCGGGTTGATTGCTCGCTGCCGTCCGAAGACCTCCTGCTCGGTGAGCGGACCGGTGAAGACGTTGCCCTGCTGATAAGGCTCCAGCACCAATTTGCGTTCGGCGGGAGTCAGCAACCGGGAGACGCCCTCGATCACCGTCGAGCTCTTCATCGACTCGATTGCCGTCAGGAAATCGTCATTGGAGCCGATGCGCTGGGCTTCCTCGACGGCGCTGTTGTTATTACCGAGATTGGGGGTCAGTCGATAGACTCGCAGGCGGCCCGCGGCACGGTATTCCGGGACAATCGAGGAAGTGAAGACGATTGCGACGGTGACAAAGACCAGAATCGATATCAGTACCCACCACCAGCGCTCCCGCAACAGGGTGAGGTAGACCGTGAAGGGGCTGGCCTTCGCTCCGGACGACCCGTAGGCGCCGTAATTGCCGTAGGCACCATAACCGCCGGCGCCATAACCGCCGGCCGGGCCGCCGTAGTTACCATAATTGCCATAGGACCCATAACCCCGCGGCCCGCGCTGGGCATCGTCCTGGGGTTGGCCGGGCTTGGGGGCAGGTGCGTCCATGGTTCAGAAAGTGCGATCGCGGACGTAGATTTGGTCCTCGTCCTCGAGGGAGAAGTCAGGCTCCTCGCCCTTGTCGATCTTGGACATGTCCTTGACGATGGGGGTCGGGACGCCGTTGAGGCTACGCGTGACGGTGACGTCCGAACGGCTACCGCGAGCAAGGATCCCACCCGCCATGGAAAGGGCGCGACCGAGGGTCAAGGTCTCCTCCGGGGGGACGAGCACCGAGCCCGGCTTACCAACGAAGCCGTTCACGTAGATGCGGCGTTCCGCATAGGAGACGATACTGAGGATGATCTGGGGGCGCTTAAAATACCTAAGGAAGAGTTTCTCGATCGACTGTTGTGCCTCGCTGACCGTGAGTCCTCCGACCTTGACGACTTCCTTGAGGAAAGGGATGTCGATTGTTCCGTCCGGATTGATGCGACGCTCGACCAAGGTGTCAGGCTCGTTGATCACCCCAACCCGGATCGAATCCCGCGGACGCAGCTTATAAGTCAGCCGAACCGGCGAAGGCTCGGCCGCAGGTGCGGGGGCGGCAGCCGGGGAGATCGTTTCATTGGCGGCGAACAGGGAGACGCCAGACAGGCATAACCAAGCAAGGAACAGTCGGGGGAGACGGCTGGTTCGGAAGGGCATGGGATATTTATGAACGGAAAGAGGCGGATGGTCAACAGGACCCTCCGCCCCTCCGGGTTACAAGATAGTCGCCTTAGTACCGGAAGGCGGCCGACGCGGTCAGGGCCGACGCCTGGAAGTTGCCCGACGGTGAGGAAGGAATCTTGGAGTCGGTGAAGTTGAAGCCTAAGTTGAAGCTCAGGTGGGGGTTGTACTTATAATCGGCACCGAAGTTGTAGACCATGGTATTGACCGCGGTCGTCCCGGCCAACACGTCGCTCTTGGTGGCCGAAAGGTTGAAGCTCAGGTCCTCGGCCGCGGTGAAGTTGGCCGTGTAGGTGTACGACTTCGAGTTGGTGAGACCACCGGTGGAGGAGGCGGTGATATCGCGCGAAAGGCTGAGGCTATGGTTCACCTTCTCGGTCAAGGTGTGCTGTAGGTTGACGGAGAAGGAAGGGTTGCTAGTCGACTCCGCTAAATCCAGTTGGGAAGTCGAGTAGCCGATTTTGGCCGTCACGTTGAGTTTTCCGGCACCGGTGGGGTCGCCCTTGGCGGTCAGGCCATAGAAATCCTTGATCAACTGGCGAGGGTAGGAAGCCGACGGACGGATCGTGGTCACCAAGGTGGGGGTGGCCGTCGAGGTGTTCTTCGAGTAGTAAGGAGCCGGCGAATAATCGCTGGTGTCGTGCTGGTATTTCAAACCAAAGGACAGCTTTTCAAAGGCCTGGTAACTGACCTCGAGCGGGATGGTCTTGGTGTTCAGTTCGGTCAACCCGTTCGTGTTGTAGGACGTCTTAACCCCAGGATTGGCAGGGGCGGGAGGCGGGTTAATCTGCGTTGTCACCGACTCGTCGAACTTGATGGGGTTCAGGTAATGGTTATAGGTATTGGTGTAACCCAGCGTGACCTTGATTTTCTCAGTCAGCTTGTAGATGGCCTCGAAATTATGGGTGTAATTGGACTGGCGGAGCAGATTGGCCCCCAACGGGACCGTGGTGCCGGCCCCTTGCTGGGCGAGGTCGTCGTTGCGCGCCGTGATCTTATAGGAGCTATCCAGGGTCAGGCTCAAGGGGCCGCCGTCGTCGAACCGGATGTTGCCCGACAGGGAGTCGCGGTTATCCTGAAGGTCGGCCAAGGAGGCCTTATTGTAGGTAACGTATCCGCGCTTAGCGGTGAGGTTAACCGCGAAACTGGAGTCCTTGCCATACTCCAAGGCAAGGCCCGGGGTGAACGTCCAAGAGGTGGCGGAGACCGCAGTTGCCGAGGAGTAAAGGTTATCGGTGATCTCAAGCGCGACGGCTGAGTCGAAGAAGATATCCGTGTTATTACCCAACTGGATCAGCGGGGAGGTCGGGAAGATGTTGGCGGCCTGGGCGGTGTAAGCATAGGCGAGGCTGGAGGCAGCGATAAGGAAACGAACCATGGTCGTGCGTTTGTGTAGGGGTTGCAGCCGAGACTACCCCCCCCTGCCACCCTATCAACCCCCAAAAGACAGGCATAATGCCTATTAAATAGCCATAGACACAAAAACCCCGCCACAGCGGGCGGGGTTCGATGCAGGCCTGTTGGCGGGCTTAAGCCTTCGCCACCGTCGGGATCACGCGAATCTTACGATAGGCAGGGAGACCCGTGCCAGCCGGCACGAGGTGCCCCATGATCACGTTCTCCTTGAAGCCGGTCAGCAAGTCGCGCTTGGCCATCGTGGCGGCATCGGTCAGCACGCGCGTGGTTTCCTGGAAGGAAGCCGCGGAGATGAAGGATTCCGTTTCGAGGGAGGCCTTGGTGATACCCAGCAGGATCGGCTCCGACTCGGCGATCTGGCCGCCGCGCTCGTGGATGGAGCGGTTAGCGTTGGCCAGCAACGTGCGGTCGACATTTTCGCCCCACAGGTGGTCGGAATCGCCCGGCTCGGACACACGCACCTTGCGGAGCATGCGGGCGACGATGATTTCGATGTGCTTGTCATTGATGATAACGCCTTGCGAGCGGTACACCTTCTGAATTTCCGTGATGAGGTAATCCTGCACCTTGGACTGGCCCAAGATGTCGAGAATGTCATGCGGGTCGACGGCACCTTCGGTGAGCGCCTGACCCTGCTTCACCTTCTCGCCGGCGGCGACGATGATGTGCTTGCCGTGAGGAATGAGGTGCTCCTCCTCGCGACCGATGGAATCGGCGATGATGAGGCGCTTCTTGCCGCGGATGGAGGGCTCGAAGCGAACGGTACCGTCGATCTTCGCAATCTCGGCGGCATCCTTCGGCGGGCGGGCCTCGAAGAGTTCGGAAATGCGCGGCAGGCCGGCGGTGATGTCCTGCGTCTTGGCGGCCTGGCGCGGGATTTTGGCCAGAACGGCGCCACGGGTCACAACGTCACCATCATCGACTTCGACGCGGGCGCCGGCCGGGATGGTGAAGGCGCCGAGCTCCTTGCCGGAGGCGTCGACGATCTGGACCTGGGGATTCTGCTCGTCGGAGTACTCGATGACGTACTTGAAGAACGTGTTGCTGGAAGCGTCGCGCTCTTCGGTGAAGGTCACGCCAGAGATCATGTCGACCAGGCGGACCTTGCCGTCGTGATTGGCCAGGATCGGGGTGAAGTTCGGGTCCCACGCGGCGATCGGCTCGCCCTTGGCGACCTTCTTGCCATCCTTAACATTGATGACCGAACCGGCCACGATGCGGTACTCCTCGACGGGCTGGTCGGCGTCGTTGAGGATGCGAATGGAACCGTTGCCGTTGACCGCGACTTGGACGCCACCCTTGATCTCGACGCAATTCAGGTCGACGAAGGAGACCTTGCCGCCTTGCTTGGCCTTGACCTCCGGGGACTTCAGCTGCGCGACGCCACCGATGTGGAACGTACGCATGGTCAGCTGGGTGCCGGGTTCGCCGATGGACTGGGCGGCGATGATGCCGACGGCGGTACCGCGCTCGACCATACGGCCGGTGGACGGGTCGAGGCCGTAGGAGCGGGCCGGAATCGCGTTCACGTTCATGTGCGTGAGCGGGGAGAGCACCTTGACGCGGTCGATTCCGACCGTCTCGATGTGCTTGGCAGAGACTTCGTCGATGAGGACCCCCGACTTGACGATGACCTCGGAGGGATTCAGCGGGTTGACCACGTCGTCAGACGGGCAACGGCCGATGATGCGCTCGGCGAGGGAGACGAGCAATTCGTCGCCGTCATAGATCGCGGACTTCCACACGCCGTTGGGCAGGCGGACGTTGACGCGGTCGACGCCGGCGTCGCGGAGCTTGGCGAGGACTGCCTCGGTGAGGGAGGTCTCGGCCTTGGCCAGCGCCTTGGCGGCACCGGAAGGGTTGGCGACGTCGGACGCCAGGTGGCGGCCCAGCGCGGCGTCGGAGAGCGTGATGATTTCGGAACCGGTCACGACTTCCTTGTTGTCCGTGACGATGACATCCATGGCCACGTCGCAGAGTTTGCGGGTCATGTAGCCGGCGTCCGCGGTCTTCAGCGCGGTGTCCGACAAACCCTTACGGGCGCCGTGGGTCGAGATGAAGTACTCGAGCACCGACAGGCCTTCGCGGAACGAGGACATAATCGGTCGTTCGATGATTTCGCCGGAAGGCTTCGCCATGAGGCCGCGGGCGCCGCAAAGCTGCTTCACCTGGGCCTTGTTACCGCGCGCACCGGAGTCCATGAGGACGTAAACCGGGTTGATCAGCATGCGGTGGGTGTGACGCGGGTCGCCCTTGCGGACGCCGGCGACCTTCGCGGACTCGGAGAGGGTCTTGTACACCGACTGGGCGATGGTGTCCGTGGCGGAGGACCAGGTATCGACGACCTTATTCCGGCGTTCGTCGTTGGTGATCGTACCGGCCTCGTTCTGGCGCTGGAACTCGCGCACCTTCGAGGTGGCCTCGCGGACGATACCGTCCTTTTCCTTCGGGTAGATCATGTCGCTCACGCCGATCGAGATGCCGGCCTTGGTGGCGACGCGGAAACCGGTCTCCTTCAGGGCGTCCAGCACCGGGATGGAAGCCTCGCGACCACAGTGCTTGTAGGTGTTCAGGATCAGGTCGCCGAGCTGGCCCTTCTTGACCGTGAAGTTAACGAAGCCGATTTCGGCCGGCCAGATGGTGTTGAAAAGGATGCGGCCGACCGTAGTGACGATCGTGCGCGCGGCCTTGTCGCCGTAGACCGTGTCGCGACCCTGGTCGGGGTTGGCGAAACGGACCCAGTCGTGGAAGTGGAGGGCACCCTCGGCCTCGGCGAAGGTCGCCTCGGTCACGGAACCCAGCACGGGCAGGTGCGTCTCGTCGGCCTGCTTATCGGCCGGCTCGAGCGTGAGGTAGTAGGCGCCGAGCACGATGTCCTGCGACGGCGTGAGGATTGGCTTACCGCTCGACGGCGAGAAGATGTTGTTCGTGGACATCATCAGGAGCTTGCACTCCATGATGGCTTCCAGGGACAGCGGGACGTGCACGGCCATCTGGTCACCGTCGAAGTCCGCGTTATAAGCGGTACAGACGAGCGGGTGCAGGCGGATGGCGTCGCCCTCGATGAGGACGGGCTCGAAGGCCTGGATGGAGAGGCGGTGGAGCGTCGGCGCGCGGTTGAGGAAGACCGGGTGACCCTTGGTGACTTCTTCCAGAATGTCCCAGACCTCGGGCTTCTTCTGCTCGATGTGCTTGCGGGCTCCGCGGACCGTGTGGGCGAAACCCAATTCCTTGAGGCGGCGGATGATGAACGGCTCGAAGAGGACGAGCGCCATCTTCTTGGGCAGACCGCACTGGTTGAGCTTGAGCTCGGGACCGATGACGATGACCGAGCGGCCGGAGTAGTCGACGCGCTTGCCGAGGAGATTCTGGCGGAAACGGCCGTGCTTACCCTTCAACATGTCCGAGATGGACTTGAGCTGACGATCGCGATCCTTGACCGGCTTGCCGTGGCGACCGTTATCGAGGAGGGCGTCGACGGCTTCCTGCAGCATGCGCATCTCATTGTGGATGATGACGTCGGGCGTCTTCATCTGGATGAGCTGCTTGAGGCGATTGTTGCGGTTGATGACGCGACGGTAGAGGTCGTTCAGGTCGGAGGTGGCGAAGCGGCCGCCTTCGAGGGGGACGAGCGGGCGGAGATCCGGAGGGATCACCGGCAGAATCGTCAGGATCATGTGCTCGGGGCGCTTCCCGGAAGCCAGGAAGCCCTGGATGATCTTCATGCGGCGAGCGATCTTCTTCTTGATCTGCTTGGAGCGGGTGGAGCGGAGCTGGTCGCGCAGGTTCTCGACCGTGGAGGCGAGATCCATCTTCTTGAGTAGCTGCTGGAGGGCTTCGGCGCCCATGCGGGCCTTGAAGGCGTCCGGGCCGTGCTGTTCGACGGCCTTGCGGTAGGATTCTTCGTCCAGGAGGTCCTTCTCGTTCAGGCCCGTCTGGCCAGGGTCGACCACGAGGTACTTCTGGTAGTAGATGACCTGTTCGAGCTGGCGGGTGGTCATGTCGAGCATCAGCGACAGACGGCTGGGCATGCTCTTCAGGAACCAGATATGGGAGACCGGGATCGCCAGGCGGATGTAGCCCATGCGCTCGCGCCGGACGCGGGAGACGGTGACCTCGACGCCGCACTTATCGCAGACGACGTCCTTGTACTTCACCTTCTTGTACTTGCCGCAATAGCACTCGTAGTCGCGCACCGGACCGAAGATGCGCTGGCAGAAGAGGCCGTTGGGCTCGGGCTTGAAGGAGCGGTAGTTGATGGTCTCAGGGCTCTTCACTTCCTTGAGGCCCTTGACCTTGCGGTTGCCGTGCTCGTCGAGCTCGGCGAGGAATTGCTCGCCGGTCCAAGCGACGATCTCCTCAGGGGAGGCGATCGAGATGGAGACAAAGTCGAAGGACTGCTCCTTTGCTTCGTTCGGCGTGAACTCGGGGGTGTGCTCCGGGTGAATCATGTCGGTAAGGTCGGGTTGGTCGGGTTAGTTGCGTTCGGCGGCGGTGGTGCTGCCGAGGCGGACGTCGAGGCACAAGGCCTGCATCTCCTTCATCAGGACGTTGAACGACTGCGGGGTGCCGCTGACGAGGGTGTTGTCGCCCTTGACGAGCTGCTCGTAGATCTTGGTGCGGCCGGCGACGTCGTCGGACTTCACGGTCAGGAGCTCCTGCAGGGTGTAGGCGGCGCCGTAGGCCTCGAGAGCCCAGACTTCCATTTCGCCGAAACGCTGGCCGCCGTACTGGGCCTTGCCGCCGAGCGGCTGCTGGGTGATGAGGCTGTACGGACCGGTGGCGCGGGCGTGGATCTTGTCCGCTACCAAGTGGTTCAGCTTCATCATGTAGATGTAGCCGACGACGACGTCTTGGTCGAAAGCCTCGCCGGTATGACCGTTGATCAGCATGGCCTTGCCGGTCTCAGGCAGGCCGGCCTGCTTGAGGTATTCGCGGATCTGCTTTTCAGGGATACCGTCAAAGATCGGGGTGGCGACTTTCAGGCCGAGCTTGGAACAAGCCCAACCGAGGTGGGTCTCGAGCACCTGGCCGACGTTCATGCGCGAAGGCACGCCCAGCGGGTTGAGGCAGATATCGACGGGCGTACCGTCCGAGAGGTAAGGCATGTCCTCGACCGGCACGATGCGGGCGACGACGCCCTTGTTACCGTGGCGACCGGCCATCTTGTCGCCGACCTGGATTTTGCGCTTGGTGGCGATGTAGACTTTGACGTTCTTGATGGCGCCGCCCTCGTCGATGCCCTGCTCGATGGCCTCGACCTTGCGGGTGCGCTCCTGCTCGAGCTCGTCGAAACGGCGGTGGTAGCCGTCGACGATTTGGCGGATTTTCTGCTTCACCGGCGAGTCGTTCATCTCGATGGTCCGAGAGACGGAGGCCAGGCGGCGGAGGAGCGTCTTGGTGATCTTGCGGTTGGCCGGGATGATGGCCTCGCCGGTGTCGGAGTTCTTGACGTCGAGCGGGATCTTCTCGCCGAGCAGGATATTGGACAGGGATTCCGTCATCTCCTCGCGGAGGCGGGAATCCTGGGTGCGGTACTCCTCGTTGACCTTCTTGAGCGCGCGGCGCTGGTCATTCGGGGAGAGGCGGCCGTCATCCTGGTCGGTGCGGGACGAAACCTTCACGTCCATGATGATGCCGGAAATACCGGAGGGCACGCGCAGGGAGGTGTCCTTAACGTCACGAGCCTTCTCGCCGAAGATGGCGCGGAGGAGCTTCTCCTCGGGGGCGAGGTCGCCCTCGGACTTCGGGGTGATCTTGCCGACGAGGATGTCGTCGGGCTTCACCTCGGCGCCGATGCGGATGACGCCGTCGCGGTTGAGGTTGCGCAGGGCTTCCTCGCCGAGGTTCGGGATGTCGCGGGTGATCTGTTCAGGCCCGAGCTTGGTGTCGCGAGCGGTAACATCGAATTCCTCGATATGGACGGACGTGAACACGTCGTCCTTGAGCATGCGTTCGGAGAGCAGGATCGCGTCTTCGAAGTTGTAACCGTTCCACGGCATGAAGCCGACGAGGACGTTGCGGCCGAGCGCAAGCTCGCCCTTGTCGGTGGCAGCACCATCCGCGATGATGTCACCGGCCTTCACCTTGTCGCCACGGCTGACCAGCGGACGCTGGTTGAAGCAGGTGGACGAGTTGGTCTTGAGGAATTTGCGGAGGTCGTAAACGTAGAGACCCTTCGAAGGCTCGGATTTGAACTTCTTGTTCTCGAGCTGCGAAGGCGGCACTTCGCCGTCCTTGGAGATGACGATGCGACGGGAATCGGCCGCGGCGACGATGCCGGCACCTTCCGCGACCACGACGGTCTTGGAGTCGATCGCGACGCGACGCTCGAGGCCGGTGCCCACGTACGGGGCCTCGGTGATGACCAGGGGCACGCCCTGGCGCTGCATGTTGGAACCCATGAGCGCGCGGTTAGCGTCGTCATGCTCCAAGAAGGGGATGAGCGCGGCGGCCACGGACACGACCTGCTGCGGGGAGACGTCCATGTAGTCGACGTCCTCGGGGTCGATCTCGAGGATGTCGTCGCGATAACGGACCGTGACCTTGCCCTTGAGGCGGGAAGCCTCGTCGAGCTCGGAATTGGCCTGCGCGACCTTGAACTTCTCCTCCTGGTCGGCCGTCATGAATTCGACCTGACTGGAGACCTTGCCGCGGACGACCTTGCGGTACGGGGCCTCGATGAAGCCGAACTCGTTGATGCGGGCGAAGGTGGAGAGCGAGTTGATCAGGCCGATGTTCGGGCCTTCGGGCGTCTCGATCGGGCAGATGCGGCCGTAGTGGGACGGGTGGACGTCGCGCACCTCGAAGCCGGCGCGGTCGCGGTTGAGACCTCCGGGCCCGAGCGCGGAGAGACGACGCTTGTGCGTCAGCTCGGCGAGCGGGTTGATCTGGTCCATGAGCTGGGACAGCTGGCTACGGGCGAAGAACTCGCGGATCGAGTTACCGAAGGGCTTCGGGTTGACCAGTTTCTGGGGCGTGATCGAGTCGACGCTCTGGTCGTACTCGTTGATGCGGGCCTTGACCGTCTTGATCACGTTCTTGAGACCGGCACGGCACTGGTTGGCAAGGAGCTCACCGACGTTGCGAACGCGACGGGAACCCAAGTGGTCGATGTCGTCGATGGCACCGTCGCCCGCGCGCAGTTTGCAAAGGAGCTTGGTGGCCTCGACGATGTCCTCCGGGGTGATGGTGCGGGTGTCGAGGGAGACATTCAGGCCGAGCTTCTGGTTGAGCTTGTAGCGGCCGACGCGACCGAGGTCGTAACGTAGCGGGTCCTGGAAGAGGCGCTGCATGTGGGCGCGGGCGCCCTTGACGTTGACGGGCTCGCCGGGGCGGAGCTTACGGAAGATTTCCTTGAGGGCTTCCTCTTCATTGCGGACCGCGCCGATATCCTTACGCAGGGACAGGATGATCGCGCCGTCGTCGAAGGCGGTGTCGAAGACGCCGAACTTCTGCTTCGGTAGCTGCTTATGAATCTCCTTCAGGGTCTCGCGGGAGAGTTTGTCGTACTGCTTGGCGACGACCTTGCCGGTCTCGACGTCGACGATGGGGTCGGCGTAGACGAGTTGGGAAAGGGCCTCGGGGTCGAGCTCGAGGGCGGCCTTCGCCGTCATGTCGCGATGGGCGTAGAAGAGGGACAGGATATCCTTGTCGTCCTTGTAACCGAAGGCACGCAGCAAGGTGGTGACGAGGAACTTGCGACGGCGGCGACGGCGGTCGAGGTAGACCCAGAGCAGGTCGTTCTGGTCGAACTGGATCTCAATCCAGGTGCCGCGGTCGGGGATGATGCGGAAGGCGTGCAGGACCTTGCCGCTGGTGTGGGCGGACTCCTCGAAGCAGATGCCCGGGCTGCGGTGCAGCTGGGAGACGACGACGCGCTCCGCGCCGTTGACGATGAAGGAACCGCGGTCGGTGATCATGGGCACTTCGCCCATGAGGATTTCCTCGTCCTTGAAGGCCTGCTTCTCGCGGAGACGCAGCTTCAGCATGACGGAGATGGCGTAGGTCGTGCCTTCGCGGATGCACTCAAGCTCGGTCGACTTCGGCAGCACCAAGCCGTACTCGAGGTACTCGAGGCGGAAGTTGCCGTTATTGCTCTCGACCGGGAAGGCCTCGCGGAAGACCGCGTCAAGGCCGAGGTTCTGGCGGGCGGCGGCGTCCTCGCCCAACTGCAGGAAATCGTTGAAGGAGAAAATCTGGTTCTCGATCAGGTTCGGAGGAGGGATGACTTCTCGGAGTTTGCCGAAGTTTTTGCGCTCGTTGGACATGGCTGGTAAAAGTGGCGAGGAAGGTCGGTGTGGTGCGGTGGGCGGACTGTGTTGCCTGGTTGGGTCGGACTAGGCGGCCGTGGGGGGGGAAAGAAGAGGCGGGGAGGGGGTGAACCCGGGAGGGCGCTCCCCTCCCCGCTTCGTGCGGTGGAACCGAGGTTACTTAACCTCGACCTCGGCGCCGGCGGCCTTGAGCTTGGTCTCGATGTCCTTGGCTTCGTCCTTGGAGACGCCTTCCTTGACGGGCTTCGGGGCGCCGTCGACGAGGTCCTTGGCTTCCTTGAGGCCCAGACCAGTGATGGTGCGGACTTCCTTAATGACGTTGATGGGGGTGGCACCCTTGGCCTTCAGGATGACGTCGAAGGTGGTCTTCTCCTCGGCGGCAGGGGCGGCGGCGCCAGCGGTGGCGACGACAGCGACCGAAGCGGCGGCGGAAACGCCCCACTTGGTTTCGAGGTCCTTAACGAGACCGGCGATTTCGAGAACGCTCTGGGCGCTCAGCCATTCGACGACCTGATCTTTGGTGATGTTGCTCATGTTTTTGGTTTCCTTGAATGGTTAGCGTCCGGTGAAGGACATTTGAGGGCACGAGGCCCCTAACCGGGGTTCTTTGGATTTGGGTTGGTTTTGGTTTTTTGGGTTCCCCCCGCTCGAACCCGGCCACATGGCCGGACTTCCGCGGGGAAAGGGATTAGGCGGCCTTCTCGTCCGCCTGACGCTTCGCGTCGAGGACGCGGACGAAGGAGGAAGCCGGCGTCGACAGCAGCGAGAGCAGCTGGGCGCGGATACCATCGAGCGACGGCAGCTTGGAGAGGACTTCGACCTCGGCTTTGGTCAGGAGCTTCGCATCGAGGATGCCGCCCTTGACCTCCAGCTTGGAGAAGTCCTTGAAGAAGGTGACGAGGACCTTGGCGACGCCCGTCGGGTTCTTGCCGCCGGTGACCAGGGCGGTGTGGCCGCTCAGGGCCGAGCGCGGGAGTTCCGGCAGCTTGGCTTCCTTGGCGGCGATGTTGAGGATGCTGTTCTTCACCACGTGGTACTCGGCGCCATGGGCACGGAGCTGGTCGCGGATCGAGGTGGCGTCCTTGACGGTGACCCCGGTGAAGTTGGCGAGGAGGAGGTACTGCGAGGCGGCCAATTGGGCGGCCACTTCGTCGACGAGGAATTGTTTTTCAGCGCGCATGTTCGGGTGTGCTCGGGTGAGGCGTGATTAGGCGGTCGCGGAGGCGGCCGAATAGGGCTTGAGTTCCACGGCGACGCCGGGGCTCATGCTGGCGCTGACGGTGATGGACTTGATGAAACGACCACCGGCGAAGCCAGCGGGCTGGGACTTCACGAGGGCGGCCAAGGCGGCTTGGGCGTTCTCGGTGAGTTGCAGGGAGGTGAACGACTTCTTGCCGATGACGATCACGATATTGCCTGTCTTATCCATCTTGAACTCGACGCGACCGGCTTTGACTTCCTTGATGGTCTTCGGGATATCGTCCGAAACGGTGCCCGACTTCGGGTTGGGCATGAGGCCCTTCGGACCGAGGACGCGGGCGACCTGACGGACGTCCTTCATCGCAGTGACGGTGGAGATCGCGACGTCGAAGTCGAGGAAGCCGCCATTGACCTTGGCGATCAAGTCGGCGAGGCCGGCGTAATCGGCGCCAGCCGCGAGGGCCTCGGCGGGGTTCTCGGTGAAGGCGAGGACCTTGATCTTCTTGCCGGAACCGTTCGGGAGGGAGACGGTGCCGCGGACCATCTGGTCCGACTGCTTGGGGTCGACGCCGAGGAAGGCGGAGATCTCGACGGTCTCGTCGAACTTGGCACCGGGCATCTTCTTGATGATCTCGGTGGCTTGGACGATGTCATACTTGGCCTTCAGGTCGGCGACCTGAAGGGCGGCACGGTAGCGCTTGCTGGGTTGTTTGCTCATAGCGACTTTTGGTCTCCTGCGGGATGCAGTGGTTGGGTGTTGGGTTAGGGTTGGGTTAAAATCAGCCGATGACCTCGATGCCCATGGAGCGGGCGGTGCCGGCGATCATGCGCGCGGCGTTATCGGGGTTGACCGCGTTCAGGTCCTTCTTCTTCAGCTCGACGATCTCGAGGAGCTGCTTCTTGGTCACCTTGCCGACCTTGTCGCGATTCGGAACCTTCGAGCCGGACTCGATCTTCGCGGCCTTCTTGAGGAGGATGGAAGCGGGCGGGGACTTGAGGATGAAGGTGAAGGACTTGTCCTGGTAGACGGAGATGATGACCGGCAGGATCATGCCGGCCTGGTCCTTGGTCTTGGCGTTGAATTCCTTACAGAACGCCATGATGTTGACGCCCTTCGCGCCGAGCGCGGGGCCGACAGGAGGAGCGGGATTAGCGGCGCCTGCGGGGAGCTGGAGCCTGATTTCGGCGACGACTTTCTTTGCCATGGTGGTGTAGTTTGGAAGTTAGGGGGAAAAAGGGAATCAGTCGCGGTCGTTGCGTTCGACCTGCCAGAACTCGAGCTCGACCGGCGTGGAGCGACCGAAGATGTCGACCGAGACCTCTAGTTTGCCGCGGTCGGCGTCGATCTTGTCGATGTTGCCGGCGAGGTTGGCGAAGGGACCGTCATTGATCTTGACGCGCTCGCCGAGGTTGAAATCGATCTTCGGTACGACCTTGTCCGCGGCGTCCGCCACCTGCTGGAGAATCGTGTTGATCTCCTCGGTGCGCAGCGGGACGGGGGCTTGGCCGCCGATCAGACCGATGACGCCATCGGTGCTGCGCAGGAAATTCCAAGGAGCCTCGAGCAGGCCACCTTCGTCGTCGAACAAACGGGCACGGACGAAGAGGTAGGACGGGTAGAGCTTCATCTCGCTCTCGCGCTTCTTGCCGTTGCGGAAGTCCTTGACGGTCTTGACCGGCATGAGAATCTCGGCGACATAATCAGCCATCTCCTCACCCTTGATGGCCCGGTCGAGGTGGCGCTTTACCTTGCTCTCATTGTTCGAGAGGGTCTGGAGCGTGTACCAGCGGAAATCGGAGGGGGCGTTGGACATGGTGGGTTCAGCGGACCAGATGGGTCGCGAACTGGACGAAGTTGGAGAGCGAAAAATCGCAGAGAAAAACGACAGCACCCAGGAGGGCGATGACGACGATTACGACCAGCGTCGAGTCGGCCAGCTCCTTGAGCGTCGGCCACGAAGCCTTGACGAAGACCTCGGTGATGGTCTCGTTCCAGAATTCGCGCAGGCGTCCGAGGAAGCTGAACATTTGGTGGTGGTGATCGAGGGTGAAGGTGGCAGGACGGGAGGGAGTCGAACCCACAACCAACGGTTTTGGAGACCGCTACTCTGCCAATTGAGCTACCGTCCTGTGTGTTGTGGTTTAAAGAGACCGATGCCGGGCCCCTTTTTCGGGGGCCGCGGCATCGTGAATCAGGCCTTTCGGCGGCGAATCACTTGGTGATTTCGAGGATTTGGCCGGCGCCGATGGTCTTGCCACCTTCGCGAAGCGCGAAGCGCTGGCCCTTCTCCATCGCGACGGGCTTCTGCAGCTCAATCGTGATCGTGACGTTGTCGCCGGGCATCACCATTTCCACGCCTTCCGGGAGGATAACGGTGCCGGTCGCGTCGCAGGTACCGAAGAAGAACTGCGGGCGATAGTTGTTGGTGAAGGACGTGTGGCGACCACCTTCGTCGGCCTTCAGCACGTAGATCTGAGCCTTGGCGACGGTGTGGGGCTTGATGCTGCCCGGCTTCGCGAGGACTTGGCCACGCTCGATCTGGCTCTTTTCGACGCCACGGACGAGGAGACCGACGTTGTCGCCAGCCTGGCCCTGATCGAGTTCCTTGCGGAACATTTCGACGCCGGTGACGGTGGTCTTGAGGGTGTCACGGAGACCGACAATCTCGATTTCTTCGCCGACCTTGATGACGCCACGCTCGATACGGCCGGTGGCGACGGTGCCACGACCGGTGATGGAGAAGACGTCTTCGACGGCCATCATGAACGGCTTGTCGGTTTCGCGCTTCGGTTCAGGGATTTCGGCATCGAGAGCGTCCAGGAGATTCTGGATGGCCTGCTCGCCTTCGGGCTTAGCGTCGAGGGCGGCGGTGGCGGAGCCACGGACGATTTTGACGTTGTCACCGTCGTACTGGTACTTGTTGAGAAGGTCGCGGACTTCCATCTCGACGAGGTCGATGAGGTCGGGCTCGGAGAGGTCGACCTTGTTGAGCCAGACGACGATCTTCGGCACGCCGACCTGGCGGGCGAGGAGGATGTGCTCCTTGGTCTGGGGCATGACGCCGTCGGCGGCGGAGACCACGAGGATCGCACCGTCCATCTGGGCGGCGCCGGTGATCATGTTCTTGACGAAGTCGGCGTGGCCCGGGCAGTCAACGTGGGCGTAGTGGCGACCGACGGACTCGTACTCGACGTGCGAGGCGGCGATGGTCACGGTCTTCGTGGCGTCGCGGACGGTACCGCCCTTGGTGATTTCAGCGTACGACTTGGTCTCGGCGAGACCCTTGCGGGCCTGGACGGCGACGATCGCGGCGGTCGTGGTCGACTTGCCATGGTCGATGTGACCGATGGTACCGACATTGACGTGGGGCTTGGTGCGGTTGAACTTCTCTTTGGCCATGGTTTTGGTGGTGGGAGGTGGTTGGATGGTGTGTGGAAAGGAAAGTGATGGAGCCCCCGACTGGATTTGAACCAGCGACCTCGTCCTTACCAAGGACGCGCTCTACCAACTGAGCTACAGGGGCATCCCGACCAAGTGCTTGGGACGAGGAGGGAAGGGTTTGAATGACCACCGCCACCCCCCCCGTCAAGCGGATATTTCCAAGCCTTTTACAGCCCAGCTGGAAGGCTTACGGACTGACAAATAAGCGGTAGGAACCAGGGGGTAAGTGCTTGGCCCAGGGGACCCCGGCCGCCCATCGGGTGAGAGCCTGATCCACCTCGCGATCCCCCGAGGATCGAATCACGGCAGGCCGGCCTTGTAAGCCAAGGGAGTCGACCCCAACGATGGCTTCAAAAGTAGACCATAGTGGGGCATTATTTACTGATTTATCTGTTTTATTAATGTTTTTAAGTTCTAAAGGGGGCAGAATCCCGCTGATAAAAGACTTTTTAGCCCCACTTAGTTCATAAACCTCGAAACTGCCCGCACGAGGAGCCAGGCTGGACTGAGCCAAATTGGCCCGGCCAAAGGTGGTGAAGGGGTCCGCGGCCGTCAAAGGCACCGCCGAGCTCGCCCTCGGAGCCACCGGCTCTACCAACCTTAAAGGGGGGTCGGCGGATTTCAGCGGGTCGTTCGTCAACCGGCGGTCTAAACGGGCAAAAGGGGTCTCTTCGCTCATTTTTGTCCCCGTAAAGGCTAAGTCAGTGGAAGCGATGAGTTTGGAGGGCAGGTAGGCCACCGAGGGGTCCAGCAACACGACCCCTTCGGCAACCCCATTGCCAGCGGCGACCCAGCGAACTCCACCCCGCAAGGGCTCGGCGGGAGGGAGGCCGCCATCGGTCGGTCGAACCAAGGCCAGCGCCGCCAAGAAGACCGCCAGTCCAGCGAGCAAGGCCGTGCGGGTCAGCGGCGGCACGCGGCCGCCCGCGAGATCGCGGATGGTACCGAGGGACCGCACGTTCAGCTGCCGGTCGGGCGAGCGGCCACCGTGATCCGGGCAAAGGAGCCCCGCCCTTCCCGGATGAAGTTCACCATCAAGGTTTCGCCGGGCTTCCGCCGGGAGATTGCGATACGGAGTTCATTCCAGTCCGCGAACGGCTTACCGTCGATGGCCACGATGATGTCACCCATGCGCAGACCCGCCTTGGCGGCCGGCAAGCCTTCGGTGACGTCGGTGACCCGAACGGCGCCGCTCCGGGCAAGGTTCATCTTGGTCGCGTCGTCCAGGGGCAGGTCTTCGCCCATGACCCCGATCAGGCCGCGCACGACCTTGCCATGGTTGGCCAGGTCGAGGGCGACGCTGATCATGAGGTTGGAGGGGATGGAAAACCCGATGCCGATGCTGCCGCCATTGCCGGAGGTGCGGATGGCGGTGTTCATCCCGACGATGCGCCCCTCGAAGTCGATCAAAGGCCCGCCGCTATTGCCCGGATTGATCGAGGCGTCGGTCTGGAGGAAATCCTCGTAATCGAGGCCCATGCCCGAGCGGCCAGTCGCGGAGATGATCCCCGAGGTCACCGTCATGCCGACCCCGAGGGGGTTGCCGATGGCGAAGACGACATCGCCCACGAGGGCCTTGTCGCTGTCGGCGAAGCGGGCGTAAGGGAGGTTCCGGCCCTCGATCTTCAAGACCGCGATATCCGTCTTATTATCGACCCCAAGCACCTTGGCCCGGAACTCGCGGCGGTCCTTCAAAGTGACGAACACGCTCTCCGCGGTGGTATTATTGGGCAGGGTGACGACGTGGCGGTTGGTGATGACGTAGCCGTCCGGATTGATGATCGTACCAGACCCGAGGCCGGCGGGGACCGTGACTTCGCCGGTCTTGGTGTCCACCTTGAGGTCGTTCGGGTCGATGCGCCCTCGCAGGCGGCGCAGGATGTCGGGCGGGATTACCTGCGCGGTGCGAATGCTCACCACGGCGGGGGTAATCCGCGACAACATGTCGGCGTAACTCGCCCCCGGGACGGAGCGGTTCACCGGGCGCTGGTCGGACTCGAAGGAAACGCCGGCGAGCAGCAGCGCCGGCAGGAGGGCGATGAAGGCAAGGAGGCGGCTCATGACCTGACCAGACTAGCGTCCGGATAGGCCAAAGCAAGCGACGTCAGCGGGCCATCGTGAAACCACCCGGCTGGGTCGGCTCGGCTTGGTCGCGTTCCTTGTTGAAACGCATCGAGAACAGCCGGGTGACCCCCTTCTCCTGCATGGTCGCGCCGAAGATGGCGTCGGCCGCCGAGACCGTGCGCTTATTGTGGGTGATGATCAGAAACTGAGAGTAACGGGTGAACTCGCGGATGATGTCCGTGAAGCGCCCCACGTTGGTGTCGTCGAGGGGAGCATCGAGCTCGTCGAGCACGCACAAGGGGGAAGGCTTCACCATGTAGATGGCGAAGAGTAAGGCGACCGCCGTCATGGTGCGCTGGCCGCCGGAGAGGAGGGAGATGCCCCGCAGCTTGGTGCCGGGCGGGTGGGCGACGATCTCGATACCGCTTTCCAGGACGTCCTCGCCCTGGACGAGCTGCAGGTCGGCGCGACCGCCGTCAAACAGCCGCTCGAAGGTGAACTGGAAGTTCTTGCGGACCTGCTCGAAGGTGTCGGTGAAGAGCTTGAGGGAGGTCTGATTCAGCTCGTCAATCGCCTTCGTGAGTTCCTCCTTGGCCTTCCAAAGGTCGTCGCTCTGCTTGGTCAGGAAATCGTGGCGCTCGCGGAGCGAGGAGTATTCCTCGACGGCGACGAGATTGACCGAGCCCATCCCGGCCATGCGGTCGCGCAGCTCGGAGATTTCGCGCACCAACGGGGGCCAGTCGGTCGCGTCGAGGGCGGCGAGGTCCTCGGCGGTCGGTTCGCCACGATGCGTCGGGGCCTTGGCCGGACGGCGCTCGGACTCCTTCTCCTCGGGGTCCTCCAGATCGTCGAAACCAGCCAGCCCATCGGGCTCGCCGTCGGCCAACCAGAGTTGCAGCCGCCAATCCACGGAAGCGACCTCGAGTTGGTGGTCGGCCTGGACCTTCTCGACGAGGAAGCCGCACTGCGAGGTCTGCTCGGCGAGGGCGACCTCGAGCCCGCGCAAGCGGGTGTCGATGACGCGGAGTTTTTCGCGGTCGACGGCGAGGATGCGATCCTCGGCCTCCACCGCGGCGTCGGTGGCGGAAAGCTCCTTACGAACGACCGCCAAGGCGGCCGTCGCGACCTCGATTTCACCGGCGAGGCGGAGGGACGTCTCCTTGGCGGTGGCGGATAATGCGCGCAGTTCAGCGACCTGACGCTCGTTCTGGGCAGCCTCGCTCCGGCGGGCCGAGAGCCGGATCGCGGCCTCAGTCCGGCGCGATTCGAGTTCGGCCACTTCGCGACCGACCAATTCCAACCGCTGGCGCTGCTCAGCGAGGGAAAGGCGGGCTTCGCCCAGGGCGGTGCGGCGCAATTCGCTCTCGGCGCGCGCGGTCTCGACAGAAGTCTCGCCGGTCGTGATGGCCTCGCGCAACTCGGCGACCTGGGTGTACTTGACCGTCAAAGTCTCCTGGGCGCGGTCGCGACGAATCACGGCCTCGGCCTTGGCCGCGTCGAGCTCATTGAGCAGGCGCTGCTCGCGGGCGATGCGTTCATCCGCCGAGGAAAGGGTCGCGCGGCCGGCGCGCTCATCGGCCTGGGCGACGGAGAGTTCCTGCGCGGCGAACTGGGTAGCGCCGCGGCGCTGGCCGAGCTCAGCCTCGTTGGCGTCCATCGCGGCCTGCAAGCCCATGGCCTGCTCGTTGAAGGTCGTCAGCTGGTCGTTCTCGGTCTCGAGGTTGGCGCGGACCGAACGGATCTCGCTCTCGCGCGAGAAGACGCCGGAACCGGCGCCACCGGCGGCGGCCTTGCGGGGCCGCCCGGCGAAGACCAACCCGCGGCGGTCGATAAGGTCGCCCTCGGTCGTGGCGACGAGGAAGAACTCGAAGTCGGGATTCGCGCGCCACCAACGGATGAAGTCGCCCAGCGAGGGGCACACGTAGCAACCATCGAAGAGGTTGGAGACCAGGCGGGCGTGGGCGGGCGACTTCGACTGCACCGCGGTGGTCGCGGGTCGCAGCCATCCCGGCGCGGCCGAACCGGTCCGGGCGGCGGGCGGGGCCTCGACCTGGAAAACCGCGCGGCCGAGCTGACGCTCGCCCATCTGGGCGACGATGCCCGGGAGAAATTCGGCGTTATCGAGCGTCACGGCCTCGGAGGCGGCGCCGAGAATCGTCTCAAGGGCGGCGGCGATTGTGACATCCGTGACGGTCACGAGGTCGGCCAGGGCGGCGGCCTTGCCGGCCGGCATCGCCTCGGCGAGCTCGCCCCGCAACACGGCCTTGGCCGCGTCGGAGAAACCTTCGAGCCGGGACTGCATCTGCTCGAGCAGACCCAGTTGGGCGGAGAGCTTGGCGACCTTACGGTCTTGCTCGGAGATGGTCTGCTGCAAGGTGCGGAAATCACCGAGCAGGGTGCGGCCCTGCTCGAGCGCCTCCTGCTCGGAAAGCCGGGCGGCCTGCAGTTCGCCATGACGGGCGGTCACGACCGCGGCACACTCGGCGACGCGACGCTCCAAACCTTCGCGCTCCTCCTTCGCCTGCGCGAGGGAGCCGGAAACATCGACATGGCGGGATTGGTAGCCGCGGAGATCGACCTCCAGGTTGGTGACGTCGGCGCGGGCGCGGGTCATCTCCCCTTCGGCGATCAGGATATCCTGGCGGGCGCGACGGAGGCACTGCTCAACCTCCATCAACTGGCGGAGGGAAGCTTCGACCTCGGCGGTCTTGTCCCGGAAAGCCGCGTCGGTCGCGGAGACCGAACCGGCGGCGTCGGTCTTGGCGGTGGAACTCCCGCTCAGGCGGACATCGTAATCGGCGATGGCGGCCTCGGCCTCCTGGGCCTCGCGCGCGATTTCGGCCAAGCGGGCCACGAGATCGTCCGCCCGCAGGTCGGACGTGCGAGCCTCGGCCTCGGCGTTCTCCCGCGTGGTCCGCTGGTCGAAAAGCGCCTGCTGGGATTGCTGGACCTGTTCGGCGAAGGCGGTGCGCCGGCCGCGGGCATCGCCCAAGGCGGCCTCGCGGCTACGCAAGCCTTCGCTCAAGGCGGCGACCTCCTCGCGGCAGGAGGCGAAGTCCGCCTCAAGGATGGCCACCTGCGTCCGGCGATTGCCGAACTGCTTGGCTTGCCAAGCGAGGTCGAGGTGGGTGAAGCGATGCCGCAGGCGACGGTAGCGCAGGGCCTTGGCGGCCTGGCGGCGCAACGTGGCGATCTGGCGCCCGACCTCGCTCACGACGTCGGTGATACGCGCGAGGTTCGTGTCGACGCCAGCGAGTTTGTTGAGGGCCTCGCGGCGCTGCACCTTGTAACGGGTGATCCCGGCGGCCTCCTCGAAAATGTAACGGCGCTCAGCGGGGTTCGCGGAAAGCACCTGGTCGATCTGGCCCTGCACCATGAACGAGTAGGACATCCGACCGATACCTGTGTCCATGAACAGCCGCTGGATGTCCTTCAGGCGGGAAGGCTTCCCGTTGATGAAATAGTCGCTCGCACCCTCCCGGTGAAGGCGGCGCATGACCGAGACCTCGGCGAAGGCGGTACCGAGCTCTTTCTCGCAATCGGCGAAAATCAACTCGACCTCGCACTGGGGGAGAGCCTTCCGGCGGTCGGAACCGTTAAAGATGACGTCCTGCATGGCCCCGGCCCGGAGGGATTTGGCGCTCTGTTCCCCCAGCACCCAGCGGATGGCGTCCACGATGTTGGACTTACCGCAGCCGTTAGGGCCGACGACGGCCGTGACGCCCGGCCGCAGGTCGATGCGGGTCCGGTCGGCGAAGCTTTTAAATCCGTTGGCGACGATTTCCTTGAGGTACATCGAGGGTAGACCGCACGATTGCCCTCCCCCACCCCTCCCGCAAGAGTCTAAGGGGGGGACTTATTCACGGCTGTAAATCCCTAGGATTCGGGGTTGACGAACCGCCTCCCCCCTTGTTCTTTCGACCCTCCAAACGCCAACATGTCCGTAGAAATCAAGATTCGCAAAGGCGAGACCGTCGACAAGGCTCTCCGCCGCCTCAAGAAAAAGATCGACCGCGAGGGAATCATCAAGGACGCCCGCGCCAAGCGAGGCTTCGAGAAGCCGGCTGAACGCCGCCGTCGCAAGAAGAAGGTCAAGAACTTCAACGCCTACCTGCGTAAGAAGTGGGATAACGTCTAAACCGCCCTCCTCCCTGTCAGCCCGAAGGCCCGTCATCTGACGGGCCTTCTGCTTTGAGGGGCCCGGCGGGTAGGAAGTCGCTATGGGGGACAACAAAAAGGGCCGAACCCGGAGGTTCGGCCCTTGGTCTCGGCAAAGCCGGGGGCGGCTTAGCGGAGGAACAGCAGTTCCTGGTAGGACGGTAGCGGCCAGTATTCGTCGGCGACGATCTCTTCGAGCGCGTCGGCGGCGGCGCGGACCTTGAGCATGGCCGGGAGGACCTTGTCGCAGGAGTGCTTAGCCTGGGCGTGCGTGTCGGACTTGCTGACCTCGCGGGCAACGTCGAGAGCTTCGATGGCCGAGGCGAGCTGGTCGGCGAGGCCGACCACTTCCTTGCGGAGCTTACCGCCGGACTTGGTCTTCTCGACCGGGGTCAGGTCAGCGGCGAACTTGAGGGCAGCCGGGAGGAGCAGGGTCTTGGCGATCTCGGAGACCAACTTCGACTCGGTATTGACCGTCAGCACATAGGAGTGCGTGTAGATCTCCTCGCGGGACTCGAGCTCGGCCTTGGACAGGACGCCTTGGCGCTCGAAGACCTCCACGGACGACTTCGAGACGATTTCCGGGAGCGCGTCGGGGGTCGTGCGGAGGTTATTGAGACGGCGCTTAGCGGCTTCCTTGTGCCACTCCTCGGAGTAGCCATTACCGTTGAAGATCACCCGGCCGTGCTTGGTGAGGATGTCCTTGAGGACGCTCTGGAGCGCGGCGTTGAAGTCCGAGTTCTTCTTGAGGGCGGTGGCGAGCTCGTCGGCGAGTTTGTCGAGGGAGTCGGCCATGATCGTATTGAGCACGGTCAAGGGGCCGGCGACCGAGAAGGCGGAGCCCACGGCGCGGAACTCGAACTTGTTGCCGGTGAAGGCGAACGGGCTCGTGCGGTTACGGTCACCCGCGTCCTTCGGGAGAACCGGCAGCGTGTCGACGCCGAGGGTCATGTGGCCGCCCTTGCGGGAGGACGAAGCGGAGCCGCTCTTCTTCACCTGCTCGATGACTTCGTTGAGCATATCGCCGAGGTAGATCGAGATGATGGCAGGAGGGGCTTCGTTGGCGCCGAGGCGGTGGTCGTTGCCCGCCGACGCGACGGAGGCGCGAAGCAGACCCTGGTGGAGGTCGACGGCGCGGATCACGGCGGAGCAGAAGGTGAGGAACTGGGCGTTCTCGTGGGGGTTGTGGCCGGGCTCGAGGAGGTTGCCGACACCGGCACCGCCGATGGACCAGTTGACGTGCTTGCCGGAACCGTTGACGCCCGCGAAGGGCTTCTCGGCGAGGAGGCAGACGAAGCCGTGCTTGGTGGCGACGCGGCGAAGCAGCGTCATCGTGAGCATCTGGTGGTCGTGGGCGACGTTGGCGGACTCGTAGATCGGGGCCACTTCGTACTGGGCCGGAGCGACTTCGTTGTGGCGGGTCTTGATGGGGATCCCGAGTTTGAAGCACTCGCGCTCGGTCTCCATCATGCAGGCGAGCACGCGGTCCGGAATGGTGCCGAAGTACTGGTCTTCGAATTCCTGGCCCTTGGCCGGCTTGGCGCCGAAGAGGGAGCGACCGCAGGTGTAGAGGTCAGGACGGAGGTGGAAGAGGCGGGTATCGATCAGGAAGTACTCCTGCTCCGGGCCGCAGGAAGCGGAGATGTAGCCGTGCTTCTTGCCGAAGAGCGCTAGGACGCGGGTAGCGGCCTTGTTGACGGCCGCCATCGAGCGGAGAAGCGGGGTCTTCTTGTCGAGGGCCTCGCCCTTCCAAGAGACGAAGGCGGTCGGGATGCAGAGGGTGGAACCATTCTCGGTGTCGAAGATGTAGGCAGGGGAGGTGACGTCCCAGGCGGTGTAACCACGAGCTTCGAAGGTCGAGCGGAGGCCGCCGTTGGGGAAGGAAGAGGCGTCGGGCTCGGCCTGAATCAGCGCCTTGCCGGAGAACTGGGCGAGGGTACCGTTGCCGTTGGGCTCGAAGAAGGTGTCATGCTTCTCGGCGGTGAAGCCGGTGAGCGGGTAGAAGACGTGCGCGTAGTGCGTCGCGCCACGCTCGAGCGCCCAATCCTTGATGGCGGCGGCAACGACGTCGGCAGCCGCAGCATCAAGCTTGATGCCAGCTTCGATGCTGGCCTTGAGGGACTTGAAGACGTCCTTCGGGAGACGTTTCTCCATCTTATCGAGAGAGAAAACATTCTGGCCGTAGATCAGGTCGATCTTCTCATTGCGGAAGTCGAAGCTGCCCTGAAGGCGGGGCTGGGAGGCAATCGCCTCGATGGCGTTGCGACGTGCGGGGTTCGTGCTCATGGTTTAGGATTGGTGAAAAATCGTCTTTTGACCCCTCTGGGAAAGCACCGTGTGTGCCACGGTGCAATTGGTAACCATTCACACTGTTCTAATGGCTATTTTTAGGCTTTGTGCTTAAAAATAGACATTTAACGGGTGGTCATTTCCACGCATAGACCGCCCGAAGGAAGTAAGCTGTATCCAGCCGGACCTGTACGGCAATCGGCTTCCCTCGGAAGTCATTGGAGATGCCTAACTTAAGCGAGAGCGGGCCAGCACCGCGCAGAATATTCAGGGCCGATTCATGCCGAACGTAATAATCCCCGGCATCCTGAAAAGAGGGGACCACCGAAAGGGCGGTCTCCAATTTAGCCCAACCGAACTCGCGCTCAAACAATAGACCGAGGTCCATCGAGGGGGTCGACAGGCTAGCCTGACCGGGCAAGGCATAGTTTTCGTAGCGATGGGCCAGGCCCACGCGCGCATCCAGTTTACCCAGGGCATCGGTGAAGAGCCGTAAGCCGAGGCCGGCGGCGTTGACTGACAGGAAGTCGACCTGCCTGGCGTTATCGTACCCCGTATCGGTGCGGGCGTACCAGAACACGACGCCCGTCGGGTTCGTCTCGTAAGACACGTTCACGTGCAGGTCATCCGCCGACGTTTGGTTACCAGAGGTCGCCCGCACCAGTCGGACACTCCCGCTCAAGGTGTCCGCGGCACCGGTACCCTTGGCTTGGAAACCCGCGCTGAAGCCGCTGCCTTGAGCGGCGCCGGAACGCCCCGAGAGATCGAGGTCGGCCTGCATCTTCCAGGCGCGAGGCGGGGCGATTTCCACGGGCCGCGCCCTAGGCTCACGCCAAAGTTCCAAGCGTTCATTCAAGGCGAACGTCTCGCCGCCGCCACTGCTCCCCGCCCGCCCGGCCACGGCGGAAGCGACGCCATCCAGCACGGCACCGCCCTGCCCGCTGAGTCGGACCGCCTCATCCGTGCGGAAGGACTCGACGTTGACCAAGGGGATGCTCAACGGACCGACCCCGTTCATCACTTGGATCTCCAGCTTGCCCTCCGCGATCCGACCAATGCGCCCACGCAAGTAAGTACCATCGCGTAAAGTCACGGCATCGGCGAACAACGCACCGGGAGAGGCGGCCAGCAATAGGAGCAGAGGAAGTCGCATCATCCCGCCTAGACATACACCGGGACGCAGGGTTGCCAACCCTGAGAGAAGAAGTTGTTATGCCCAGATGGAACTCGATGCGGTCATCCTTGGTGCCGGCCCCGCCGGCTTGGCGGTGGCCCACGCCCTCCACCGGTCGGGTGCCAAGGTCCGGGTCATCGAGCCATCCACCCGGGTCGGCGGGTCCATCCGGACTATCCGGGAGGACGGCTGGCTGGTCGAAGTCGGGCCCAACACGCTGCAAACCGAGGGCGAGGAGGACCTCGCCCTGCTGCATGCCTACGGGTTGGCCGACGAAATTCAGGAAGCCGATACCGCGGCCGCCAAGCGCTTCATCCTTTCCCGTGGCAAGCTCCACGGCCTCACCGCCCATCCCGCTTCGCTGTTCCGATCCAAGCTGCTATCCACCCGAGGTAGATTACGCCTCCTCGGCGACCTCTTCCTCCCCCGGGGTGGGTTTGCTGGCGAGACAATCGAGGGGTTCGCAACCCGGCGCTTCGGGGCCGAAGCGGCCGCCCGCCTGATGGACCCGGTCGTCTCCGGCGTGCATGCGGGCGATCCGGCCCGGCTTGTCATGGGCAACTGCTTCCCTCGGATCCACGCCCTCGAACAATCCCATCGTTCGATCATCCTCGGTCTGGCGCGTACCCGCGGCGCGGCACGGCGCGTGGTGGGCTTTCGGCAAGGGATGCAGGCACTGGCGGACGGCATGGCGACCCCGTTGCGCGCCGCGCAAGCCCTCCGGCTCGGGGCGATGCCGACCTTGATCCGCAAGGACGCCAAAGGCTGGAACGTCGCTTGGCGAGATGCCGACGGGCAGGATGACGGGGCCCGGGCGCGGCGGCTCATCGTCACGGCCCCGCATTGGCATTGGCCTTCCCTCCCCTTTGACGAAGGCCTGAAGGCACTCTTCCGGGACTGGGAGCGTACCGAAGCCCCGCCGGTCACTGTCGTGGCGCGCGGGTACGACCGCACCGCGGTCGAGCACGCGCTCGATGGCTTCGGCTTCCTGGTGCCGGGCGAAGAACGCCGCCGCATCCTCGGATGCCTCTTCCCTTCCTCGGTGCTGCCGGGCCGGGCACCCGCAGGCAAAGTACTGCTCACCAGTTTTATCGGCGGGGCGCGCCAGCCCGCCCTCGGTCGCGCGGGAGATGACGAACTCCGCCGGCTACTCGACGAGGAACTGGGCGTGACACTCGGAACCAAGGGCGCCCCAGACCAGGAATGGATCCAGCGCTGGGAGCGAGCCATCCCGCAATATGGCATCGACCAGACCAGGCGCGAAGCCGCGCTGACCCAGGCGGAGGCGGCCCACCCCGGCCTGCATTTCCACGGCGCCTTCCGCGGCGGGATCTCCCTGATGCAGGTGATCCGCGGCGGCGACGCGGTCGGGCGGGGGCTGGCCTGAACTCAGGCCGACCTCAACCGTGCGGTTGCGGGTCCGGCAAGCCGCGGACGACCCAGAAAGCCGGAATCATCAAGGCGGCGGCCGCGAAGTAGACCCAGAAATGGGAACCGAAGTGAAAGTAAAGCAAGGCGGCGCTGATCGGGCCGATCACGCGCGCCAACGAACCGGCCGAACGAAGGATACCCAGGTTACGTCCCTGTTCCGAGGCGTCGGAGTAGAGCGAGACGAGCGACGAGACGCTCGGTAAAATCAGGCCCGTCGCGAAAGAGATCAGCCCCATCCCCACGAAGAATACCGGCTTACCCCAAGCAGGCAGGATAGCGGCGCCGACCGGGGTCGGGATCACTGCGACCAGCAGGAAGGCGACGGCGGCGGTCAAAAAACCGAAGAGCACGACTTTGCGTTGCCCGAAGCGCCCCACGACCCGCCGGGATAATCCTTGGGCCAACACCAAACTGGCGCCATTAAAGAGGAAGAGCACCGCGTTATCCCGCGGGCTATAGGTGAAGAGCGCGAGCGTCAGGAAGACGATGGTGTTCTCCATGCCGGTGAAGCCGATCTGGTAGATAAGATTGGCGAAGGAGGTCCGGCGCACCTCGCGGGAGCGGACGTTGGCGAGGTCGAAGATCGACGGACGTTGGGCGTCCTTAGCGGCGCGCTTCTCGGGGGGCAGCGTCTCCGGGAAGTAGGCCAGCACTAGGAAAAAGTTACTGCACGCCATGAAAGCGGCGATGGCCGCGGACTTGGAGAAGAGGTTCAGGCCGAAGGCGGTGGTGGCGGCGGCGACCGGCGCCCCGGTTTCCGGCGCGGTGAAGCCGCCGATGATCGGACCGCAGAGGAAACCCAGCCCGATAGCGATACCGACGACCGCCATGCCCTTGGTCCGCTCCTTTTCATCGGTCACATCAGCGGCGGCGGCGCTGGCCACGGCGATATTACCGGCCATCATGCCGCAGACTAGCCGCGTCAGCACGACCACCCAGAACTGGGCGGCAAAGATCCAAAGCACATAGGATAAGGCGCTCCCAGCCAATGTGACGGTAAGGATGCCCCGACGGCCGAAGCGGTCGGAAAGCGAACCCCAGATCGGCGAGAAGATGAACTGTAGCAACGAATACAAGGTGCTGAGTAGCCCGCCGAAGAGCACCGTCTTTTTGAAGACCGTGTCGCCGCCCATTGCTTCTGCCAAGGAGCTCAACCACCCGATCAACGTAGCCGCGGAGCCCTCGGCCTGGATGTAATGGTTCAGCAGATGGGGAAACAGCGGGATGATGATGCTGAAACCGACGATATCCATGAAGACCGTCAGGAAGATGAGCCCGAGGGTACGGCGCTGCGAGGACGAGGGGCTCACGGTCATGGGGGCGAAAATGACACCCGAGGGCCGGGGCGCAAACAAAACAGCGGCTTGCGAGCGGCGCGCCCGGGGCCGATACTGCGTGCATGAACCGGGTCCACGGCTACCTCCTGCTGCTCCTGCTGGGACTCGCCGACGCCCTGGGGGCGACGAACCCCAAACTGCTCTTGATCGAACAGCGCTTGAACGGCTTCACCGACCACGACTACGCGACGGCCGTCGAGCGGCTGCTCACGGAACATGAACAACGGACGGCGATTCCGCTCCGGCCGGGCTCGCTCCAGCGGTGCGGCCTCAAGATCTCGTCCGACTCCGGGATGGGGCTGTGCACACCCAAACCCCTGATCCGGGCGCTGGGTGCGGCCTTGCTTCGCCGCGGCTTCACCCGGGATGGCATCATCCTCTGCGACGCGCGGCAGGAGGCGCTGCGGCTATGCGGCTTGCTGCCGATACTAAGTAAGGATCCGGCCCGGTTTGAAGGCTTCCCCGTCATGGCGTGGGACCAGCTCGCCTCCGGCTGGGCCAACGACCGGCGGCTGCAGTACGAGAATCAGGTCATGCCCAGCCCAGGCACCGCCGGCATCACCTGGGGCAACCCGCGCATCAGCATCCTACCCAAGACGCTCTTCGACGATGTCGATTTCTGGATCAACCTACCGGTGCTCAGCGACAGCCATGCGCTCGGCGTGCATGGTGCCATCGCCGCGGCATCCTTAGGCAACATGGTCAATGCCGAGCGGTTCATGAACGCCCCCTCCAACGCCGCCAAAGCCGCCGTCGAGGTCTGCGCGACCCCGGGGCTGACCAAGCGGCAAGCCTTGACCATCCTCTCGCTGGAGGGCTACCAAGTGCTCGGCGGACCGACCTACGACGCGAATTGGATTTTCTCCGATAAAATCATGATCGCCAGCGCCAACCCGGTCATCATCGACTTCATCGGGCTGCAGAAGATCAACGCCGGCCGGGCTTCCCGTCAGGTCGCGGTCATCAGCCCCGAGCCGCCGATTTTCGGTATCGCCAATGATGGCGAGATCCACCTCGGCACCTGCAAACCATCGGAGATCACCATGGTGCGCCTCGCGGCGCCCTGATCAACGAAGGGAACGCAGGTTGGCCAAGCCGGCGTGGAAGGCGGCCAGTTGGAAACGCCGGTAGACCGGTTGACCTAGGCGGACATACCAGCGGCTAGGACGAACGTGGCAGTTGACGGTAAGTACCAGCTGCTCGCCTTCGCGGCGAACCTCCGCCGACCAATGACCACGGCCGTAATGCCGACGAGTCGTGACATAGCCGAGTCGGACCGAGTCCTCCGTGGTCTCCACGACGTCGACCTCGACGATGGCCGGGAGCTGGAACGGCGGCAGGCCGGGCAAGTTAGGCAAGAGCAGCCCGAGCCCGAGCCGGTCGCCGACCCGCACCAAGCGGCCTTCATCCTCGAACTGGGTCCGCCGAAGCATGACCGACCCGGGGTAGAAACGGTAGCCGAGCAAGGCCGACTTCAGGCGCGCGAACGCCTCCGGCGACCACGGCCCAAGCACGTGGCGGTGCTCATCGACAAAGGTGGCCTCGGCCAACGCGCAACCGGCGACCGCGGCGTCCGGGTCGGGGGCCGGGGGCTGGGTATCGTCGAACGCCGGCGCCTGGGCGGCGAGCAGCAGGGAACCGAGCAGGTTGAGCGAGCCGTGGACCGCGGCCATCTGCGGAATCGTGAGGTAGTCCCAACCGAAGGCCGGGGCGGCGGTGTAGCCGACCCCGAGCAAGAAGCCGGGGACCAGGCAGACATACGGCCAGGGCCCGCGCCGCAACGGCAGGCCGGCGGCCCAGAGCAGGAAACCCGTGGCGAAGGCGACGGCACAGGCGACCTCAACCAAGCCAGGGTGAAATGGATCGGGCCGCAACGCGAAGCACAACGCGGTGGCCGGCGCCCCGGCGACGTAAAGCCAGAGACCAAGGTCGCGCCGACGCGAGCGCGGCAGCGGGCGTTCGCTCGCCGCCATCGCCAGCGGTAGGACACCGAACGTGATGGCGAAGTGGACGGTGGTCAGCGTGGCGAGCGGCTCCGGAAAGCCCGCGAAGGTCCGATCGTAGCGCGACCAGACCCAGGCCGTCGCCGCGACCAGCGGGCCGGTGGCCGACAGCATCTCCAGAAAGCGGCGTGGCGGCGGCGCCAGGTCATCGGCGAGAAAGCGCCGGAGTCCATGGCCCCACAGCCAGACCGCGAAGCCCAGCGCCGGTGCGGCGGCCAAGGCCGGCCAGAAGCCCACCCCGTCCGTGGAGACATCCACCGTCAACCAAACCAGCAAGGCCGGCAGGGCGAGGCGGCGCAGCCAGACCGGGAAGCCGCGGTCCAGGTGCTGCGCCCAGACCAAGGCCAGCCAGAAGCAGAGCGCGGCCAGGATCTGGAACCAGTCGACTCGGGCCAGTAGGTGCATCTGTCTAAACTAGGGGCAAAAAAAAGGCGGTCAAGGGAGGTCCATTGCCGCCTGATCTTTCATTAGCCAAACTTTAGAGCTGGAGGCCGAGGGCTTCCGAGGCGGTCGCGCGCTCCTCAAGCAGTTCCTTCTCGGTAATCGCGATCTTCTCCTTGGAGAAGGCGTCGAGCGGCAGGCCCTGGACGATTTCCCAAGTGCCGTCGGCCTTGGTGCGGAGCGGGTAACCGAACATGATCCCAGGGGTGATGCCGTAGTCGCCCTTGGAGAGGACGGCGGCGGAATGCCAATCGCCCGCGGGGGTCGGGAAGTGGAGGCTGCGGAGGGTGTCCAGCGCGGCGTTGGCGGCGGAGGCCGCGGAGGAGGCGCCGCGGGCCTTGATCACGGCGGCACCGCGCTTCTGCACGTCGGGTACGAAGGTATCCTTCAGCCAAACCGTGTCGGTGATGACCTGCGTGGCCGGCTGGCCGGCGATCGTCGCGTTGGTGAAGTCCGGGTACTGGGTCGAAGAATGGTTGCCCCAGATGGCGACGTTCTTGACGACCGAATTGTGGACGCCGGCCTTGCCCGCGAGTTGCGACTTGGCGCGGTTCTCGTCGAGGCGAGTCATGGCGAAGAAGTTCTCCGCCGGGAGGCAAGCCGCGGAGCGCAGGGCGATGAGGCAGTTCGTGTTGCAGGGGTTGCCGACGACGAGGACCTTGACGGTCGGCTTGGCGCTGCGGGCGATGGCCTGACCCTGACCGATGAAGATCTTACCGTTGATGCCGAGCAGGTCCTTGCGCTCCATGCCTTCCTTGCGCGGGACCGCGCCGATGAGCAGGCACCAATCCGCATCCTTAAAGCCGACGTCGAGGTCGCCGGTGGCGACGACATCAGCGAGCAGCGGGAAGGCGCAATCCTGAAGCTCCATCACCACGCCGGCGAGGGCATTGAGGCCGGGCCCGACCTCGATGAGGTTGAGCGCGATGGGCTGGTCGGGGCCGAACACCGCGCCGGAGGCGAGGCGGAAGATGGCGGCGTAACCGATGTTGCCGGCGGCGCCGGTGACGGCCACGCGGAGAGGAGTCTTGGATGCCATGAGGGAGGCTATCTAGTTAGCCCTCGCCCGCGGAGTGAAGCGGAAACTCACAAACCCAGCTCGCCTTGCATCAAGTCATTAGCCGCCGGGGCGGAGACGCTAGACCGGACTAATTGGGCCAAGGTTGCCTGCGAGCGCCCCTCCAGACCGCACAAGGCGCGAAGGACCAAGGCCGCGGCCAAGGCGTCGTAGAGGGCGCAATGGAAGCGCCGGCGCTTGGGCGGACAGTGCTGGGCCGCCAAGGTATCGAGCCGGGCGCCCAGACGCAGGTCGGTCACCAGCTGCCCCAACCGGAAGTCGCCCAGCGAAGGTGCCCAGGCCCGGGCGAGCCGGCAGGTATCGATCCAGGGGGCCCATTCGGCGACCATCCCACCTTCGCCCACAAACGCCGGCACCGCCGAGGGGCGGCTCCAGGTCCCCCGTAACAAGTCGTGCTCCACCGTCGCGTTATGGGCGGCCAACAGGCCGGTCCGACGCAGCGAGACCCACTGATCCCACTGGGCTTCGAACGGCGCCGCGTCGGCGAGATCCCGGCCGGCTAAGCCGTGGCACTGGGTGTCCATCGCGGGAATCGCGGTGCGCGCGGCGTGAAGCGAGGTCGCGGTCGAGACGATCTCTCCCCCGAGCAAAGTCGCCACGCCGGACTCCACGACGCCGGTCCGAGGGCCGCCCTCGAAATCAACCACATGGATCGGCACTTGATGCCAGGGCAAGGATGGGGTGGCCATGATCAGGCAGTCGGGGCCACCCCGGCGAAGCGAGGGAAAGCGACGGGGATGAGGACACGGCGGCGCATCAGGGAGACCGGCGGACTATCGCCACTCATGCTTGGGGTAGCGACCGCGAAGTTCCTTCTTCACCAGCTCGTAGGAGCCCTTCCAGAAGGCGTCGAGGTCGCGGGTCCGTTGTTGCGTCCGGCGGGCGGGCGACTGGATGCAGATGACGATGGGCACCTTGCCTTGGCAGACGCGGAGTTTGGCGCCCGGGAAGTCGTAGAGCTCCTGCACCGTCGCTTCGATCTCCGCCTCGCCGGCGGCGGTGTACTCGATGCGGGCGGGGTGCTTCTTGCGGGGGAGCACGATTTTTTCGGGGCAATAGGACTCGAGTGCCATCGCCTGCTCGTGGGTCAACCAACCGCGGACAATTCCCATGACCGGGCGCTCGCGGATCTCGCGGTAGGCGACGGCCCCGGCGCAGACTTCCTCGATCACCATCCGGCGACCGGCCTCGTCGAAAGGGGCGATGCCCAGCTCCGGGCAATGCTTCGCGAGGAAGTTCAGGCGGCGAATCCAGGCGTCGACGGCCCCGTCCCACTTTTCCAACTCCAGGCGACCGGCGATCACCTCCTCGGCGAGGAGCCGGCTGGCGGCGTCGGAGGGCGCATCGTCGCGTTCCACGGTCTCCAGCACGAGGTCACGGAAGCGTCGTTCGACCCGGGTGACGACTCGGCGCAACGTGGGCTCGTAACGGGCGGCGGCACCTTCGTTGAAATCCGCGGGGAAAAGTTCGTGGAGCCAGGCGACCTCGACCGCGGTGCAGAGCGACAAGTAGGTCGTCACCTCGCCGCGCGCCTGGATCTCGTCGATCTCGGCCGCCACGAGGAGCCTGGCCTGACGGACGGCTGACTCTCGGCGGAGCTCGCCTTTGCGGCCATGGACGAGGGCGCAGCGCAACGTCCCCGCATCGAGCCGGACCGCTAGCCGATCGGAGAACCCCAGGAGAAGGCAGCGGCGGATGGCCTCGGGGTCGGCGGGCTCACCGTTGACCGGTAGCCCCTGCCCTTCGGCGATCCGCAGGAATTGACGCGCCGCCTGGTCGGCTTGGCGGGCCGACTGCGCATGGATCCCGAGACGTTCACAGCCATCGAGGTCGAACTTCATGGCCGCGGCCCGCCGCAGCAGCGCGAGCCGCGTGAAGAAATCAGAGCCATCATCCTGCACGACCGCGTCGCGGGCGTTCTCCGTCCGGTCGTCGACCTTACGGAACAGGATATCGCGGCCCTGCGAAAGGCCGGCGATGCCGGCGACTTCGTCGACGCAGCCGAATTCGCCCGCCGCCATGAGCATGCGGGCGTAGCGCGGGTGCGCGGGGAAAGCGGACATCCGGCGACCCAGCCGGGTCAGCGCGCCAGCGCCATCGACCGCCCCGAGGTCCTGCAAGACCATCATGGCCCGCTGCAAAGCCTTGTCGTCGGGTTTCTCATACCAAGGGAAGGTGGTCGCGTCGCCCCAACCCGAGGTCAGCAGGAGCAGGATGGTCTCCGAGAGGTCCACCCGCTTGATCTCGGGCGTCTCACGCAACGGCCGGGACGCGTGGTCGGTCTGTGACCACAACCGGATGCAGCGCCCAGGACCGGTGCGGCCCGCGCGGCCCGCGCGCTGCTCCGCGGATGCCTGCGAGACCGGCTCGATGAGCAAGGTGTCGATTCCCCGGTGGGGGTCGAAGCGCGCCACCCGGGCGAGGCCGGCGTCGACGACGGCGCGGACGCCGGGAATGGTGAGCGAGGTCTCGGCGACGTTGGTCGCGACAATCACCTTGCGGCGAGGCCCCGGCTTGACGGCGCGGTCCTGTTCTTCGGGCGGTAATTCGCCATGGAGCGGTAAGACTTCCACGCCGCCGGATTCTGGCAGGTTGCGCACCGCCCCGATGGTACGCATGATCTCATACGAGCCAGGCATGAAGACGAGCACATCGCCTTCCGGCTCTTCCTGCAGGAGGCGTCTCACCTGCTCCGCGGCGGCATCCCAGATGGGCCGGGTGGAGGTGCGCGGCTGATGGGTGTACTCGATCTCGACCGGGAAGGTCCGCCCATCGGCGGCCAACGTCTCGGCCGAACCGAGCCAACGGGCGACTCCCTCGGTATCGAGGGTCGCCGACATCGCCACGATGAGGAGGTCCGGCCGACCTTCTTCCTGGAGCCGCCGCGCCAACGCCAAGGCGACGTCCGAGTGCAGGTTACGCTCATGGAACTCATCGAAGACGACGGCGCCGATGCCCTTCAATTGGGGGTCGGAGGCCATCTGGCGTAACAACAGGGCTTCGGTGACGAATTTGATCCGGGTCTGGGCCGACTCCACCCGTTCGAAGCGGATCTGGTAACCGACTTCGCCGCCCAATTTCACGCCGCGTTCCTGCGCGATGCGCGCGGCCAGCAACCGAGCGGCGATGCGCCGAGGCTGGAGCACGACGATCTGCCCCTCGACCAGGCCGAGATCCAAGAGCATCTGCGGGATGCGGGTGGACTTGCCCGAGCCGGTCGGGGCACGTAGGACCAACCGACGCGACAGACCACAGGCGGCGACGAGGTCCGCCTTGAGCAGGTCGATAGGCAGGGGCTGGCTCATGCGAGCGGGAGTTCGATCAAACGGGCGGAAGCCCGACCGTCCCGCAAGGTAAGCCGGGCCACCGTCACGGGAAGGTTAAAACGGCGGCGGCCAGCGCTCCCGGGGTTGAGCCGCAAGACGGGCCCGGCCTGTTCGATGAGCGGGACATGGGTGTGGCCGGTAATCACGACATCCGGGCGGTACGACGCCTCATCGACGGGGAGATGCCCATGATGCATGAGGATCCGGACCCCGGCGACCTCACGGCAGACGACGAGCGGTAGGTTTGCGTCGTCGTCGCCATTACCGGCGACCGCGAAGGTCGGCCCCAGCGACGCCAGGACCGGCACAATGAGCGGGCTGCAAAGGTCGCCGGCCACGAAGTACTCGGCGCAGCCTTCGAGCGCGATGACCGCCTCCGCGCGCAGCAGCCCATGGGTGTCGGACAGGACGCCGATTTCGATCGGGGCGGCCACGCTCAGACGAGGCGGCGCAGCTTGCCGGCGGGAACCGGGCGCAACGAGGTGAATTCCGCCCCGAGGGTCGACTGCAGTTTTTCGCGTAAGCCCGGAGGCAAGGCCTCCAAGGCCGCCTGAAAATCGGGGTCGCCGGGGAACGCGGACTTTCCGGTCTCGGCCACGTTGGCCACCGCCGCGGTAACGCCTGGAAACGCAAAGCCGCTGACCGGTATCGGAAGGGGGGCGTCATCCTCCGCCCCCAGGGATTCGAGCGGCGGCAAGCCCTCCTCGTAGTTGGTCGTATCCTCGATCGGCACATCCTCGATGGGCGCCAGCCGCAGGACGGGTGCCGCGATGGCGGCGACCGTTACCGGGGACGCGACGACGCCGGCACCCCCGCCGAAGAGGTTCGCTGGTGGCACCAGGTACGGGTTTATTTTTTTTTCGCCGGGCTCCCGAGGGAGTCCAGCTGAAGCGGCGGCGATATCCTTAATGAGGAGGTCGATGGACCTCGCCCTACTTTGCTCGATGGCTTTGAGCAAGGTGACCTCGAAGTTGGCCCGGGGCGATAGCCCTTGGCGAATCCCCTGCTCCCCCGTCTGCAAGCACTCCAGGACCCGCACCAGTTGCTCGGTGGCCAAGGGTGCCCCCAGGAGGGCGCTGGTCCCGCCCTGGCGGACGGAGTCGAGGGACGCTTGGCGGACGCGCGCCTGCAGGTCGCCGAGCACGCGCAAGAGGTCGCGACCTTCCGTATGAAAGGCGTCGCACAGCGTGAGGATGAGCCGGCCGTCGCCGGTGGCGATGGCGCGAGCGAGGTCGGCGATCTGCTGGGCGGAGGCCAGACCGTAGATCGAAAGCACGTCGGCCTCGGTCACGGTCTTGCCGGAAAAAGAGATGACCTGATCGAGGATCGACTGGGAGTCACGCATCCCGCCGTTGGCGAGGCGGGCGATGGCGGTGAGCGCCATCTCATCGGCCTTCACGCCGTCGGCCTTCACGATCCGGGCAAGCTGGGCGGCGATAACCTCTTCGGAAATCGGGTGGAATTCCAGCCGTTGGCAGCGCGACGTGATGGTCGGCAGGACCTTATCGGCCTCCGTGGTCGCGAGGATGAACTTCACCCAGGGAGGCGGCTCCTCCAGCGTCTTAAGCAACGCGTTGAAGGCGTCCTTCGTCAATTGGTGGACTTCGTCGATGATGAAGACCTTGAAGGGACAGGCGGAAGGCGCGAACTGGCACTCATCACGGATACGTTTGGCGTCCTCGAGGCTGCGATTGGAGGCGGCGTCGATCTCGACGACGTCGAGGCAGTTGCCCTGCTCGATCGAGAGGCAGACCGGGTCGTCGACGGCGAAGTCGGCCTTGGGGCCGCCGGTGCCGTTGAGGGCCTTGGCCAGAATCCGGGCGGTGGTCGTCTTGCCGGTGCCACGGGGGCCGACGAAGAGGTAGGCGTGGGCCATGCGCTTCGTCTCGAGGGCGTTGCGCAGGGTCCGGACGATGTGCTCCTGACCGACCAGCTCATCGAAGCGACGGGGCCGCCAGCGGCGGGCAATGACTTGGAAACCAGGTTCGGACACGAGAACGAAGGGAAAGGCCGGACCCGCGGGGTGTCAACGGAGCGATGCTCGGCTTATTCCCACTCGATCGTCGCCGGCGGCTTGGACGAGACATCGTAGACCACGCGGTTGATGCCCTTGACCTCGTTGATGATCCGGGTCGAGGCACGCTGGAGCACCTCGTAGGGCAGGCGGGCCCAGTCAGCCGTCATGGCGTCCGAGGAGGTCACGGCCCGCAGGGCGCACACGTTATCGTAGGTGCGTCCGTCGCCCATGACACCCACGCTCCGGACCGGGAGGAAGACGGCGAACGCCTGCCAAACCTTGGCGTACTGGCCGGAAGTGCGTAACTCGCTGATGAAGATGTCGTCGGCCTGCCGGAGCACCTCGAGCCGTTCCCGGGTGATGTCGCCGCAGACGCGGACGGCCAAGCCCGGGCCAGGAAAGGGGTGGCGCCAAACCATCTCGTGGGGCAGACCCAAGGCTTCGCCGAGGGCGCGGACCTCGTCCTTGAAGAGCTCGCGGAGCGGCTCCAGCAACTTGAGCTTCATGTGCTTGGGCAACCCGCCCACGTTGTGGTGGCTCTTGATCGTGGCGGCCGGGCCGCCGTTGGGCGAAAGGGATTCGATGACGTCGGGGTAAAGCGTGCCCTGGGCGAGGAAATCGACCTTGCCCTTCTTCGTGCGCTGGACCTCGGCGATGGAGCGTTCGAACACCTTGATGAACTCATGCCCGATGATCTTGCGCTTCCGCTCGGGGTCGGTGACGCCCTTGAGTTTGCGTAGGAAAGTGGCGGAGGCGTCGACCACGCGGAGGTCGACCTTGAACTTGCCGCGGAACATCTTCTCGACTTGGGCGCGCTCATTGAGACGCAGTAGGCCGTTATCCACGAAGACGCACGTCAGCTGCTTGCCGATGGCCCGCTGGATGAGGGCCGCGGCCACGGAGGAATCGACCCCGCCGGAGAGGCCAAGGATGACCTGGGACTTGCCGACCTTCGCGCGGATCTCGCGGACGGCGGTGTCGACGTAGTCGTCCATTTTCCAGTCGGCGCGGCAATGGCAGATCCGAAAGAGGAAATTGCGCAGGATGTCGATGCCGCGCTCGGAGTGGGCGACCTCGGGGTGGAACTGAATACCGAAGAAGCGGCGCTTCGGGTCCTCGACAACCGCGCATTCGGAGTTCTCCGTGCTGGCCACCGCCTTGAAACCCTTGGGCAGGCGAGTGACCTTATCGCCGTGGGAATTCCAGATGCGCAGCGGCGACTTAAGCCCGTGGAGCAGTTGGGAGCCCTTGCGAAAGGTGAGCGTGCCATGGCCGTACTCGCGATGGCTGCTGCTGGCGACATTGCCGCCGAGCATCTGGCCCATGAGTTGCACGCCATAGCAGATGCCAAGAACGGGCACGCCCATCTCGAAGATGGCCGCGTCCGGGTGCGGCGAGCCCTTGGCCTTCACGCTGGAAGGGCCGCCGGAGAGGACGACGCCCACCACGCCGTCGGCGCGCAAGGTCTCGGGGGAGACGCCGAAGGGGTAGATGCGGGAGTGCACGTTGCACTCGCGAATCCGGCGCGCGATGACCTTGGTCAGCTGCGAACCGAAATCGAGGATGGCGATGGACTGTTGGGCCATGGAAAAAAGGGGGAGGTCAGAATTTGAGGCGGACGTTATTCCAAGCGCAGTTAGGACAGGTGGCTTCCTCGCGGCGGCGGGGACGAACGTAGGTTAGCCCGCAACGGGCGCAGGAAAAGGCCGAATTGATCCGACGGTGATCGGAGAGGAGGGCGTCCCGCCGGTCATACCAGGCCTGCAGGCCGAGGAGACCGACCAAGGCCAATCCACCCACGAAGGCGAGGAAGGTGCCGAGTTCGACGGTCTGGATCATGGGAAGGTGGGCGGAGGCTAAAAAGGCGAGACGCGCCGCCTGGGAAGGCGAACGCGTCTCGGAAGGCGGACGTGCGCTTGGGCTTAAGCCTGCGCCGTAGCCGCTTCCTCCTTGGCCTTCGGCTTCTTCGCCGTCTTCGCCTTGGGGGTCATGGCCGGGGTCTTGTCATCCTTGGCGACCAGTTCGATGAGCGCCTGCTCAGCGGCGTCACCCTTACGGGCGCCGAGTTTATAGATGCGGGTGTAACCACCTTTACGGGCGAGGAACTCGGGAGCGCGCGTCTTGAAGAGCAGCTGGGCGGCGTCTTCATTGCGGAGCTTCGCGATAGCCAGGCGGTAATAGTGCAGCTTCACGGCCTTGTCGGAGGACTGCGCGGCCTTCTTCGCAAAGGTGATCAGGCGTTCGGCGTAGGGACGCAGGGCACGGGCGCGGGACAGCGTCGTGGTGATGCGGGCGTTCGTGAAGAGCGCGGCGGCGAGGTTGGCGACGAGGGAGCGGCGGTGGGCCGTCTTCACCCCGAGGACGTGATGGTGGGAGCGATGGCGCATGAGGGTAGGTCCGGGTCTCGGGGCTTAGGCGTTGACGCCCTTGTCGAGGAGGCGCTCGTCGATCTTCTGGCCGAGGGAGAGGCCCAGCTGTTCGAGCTTGGCCTTGATCTCATTGAGGGACTTCTTGCCGAAATTGCGGTACTTGAGCATCTCCTGCTCGGTCTTCATCGCCAGTTCGCCCACGGTGTTGATGTTGGCGTTGTTGAGGCAGTTGGCGGCTCGGACGGAGAGCTCGATCTCGTTGACGGACATGTTGAGGAGCTTCCGGAGGCGATTCTGCTCTTCGCTGACCTCGGAGCGACCGCTCTCGAACTCGACGTTGTCGGCCGAGACGGTGTCAAAGACCTCGAGGTGGTGGCGCATGATGGCGGACGCTTCCTTGAGGGCTTCGTCCGGGGTGATGCGACCGTCGGTGGCGACTTCGAGCACGAGCTTATCGTAGTCGGTCTTCTGGCCTTCACGGGTGTTCTCGACGGAGTACTTCACCGAGGTAACAGGGGAGAAGAGCGAGTCGACGGGGATGGAACCGATGGCCTGCTCGGGCTTCTTGTTCTCCTCGGCCGAAGCCCAGGAACGACCGACCGTGACTTCGAACTCGGCGAAGAAGCGGCGCTTGCGATCGAGCGTGCAGATGGCCTGGTCGGGGTTGACGAGGGAGACGGTCGTGCCCTTGGTCTCGAACTTGATGTCGGAGGCCTTAATCACGCCGGTCTTGTTGACGTCGATGGTGCCCTTGAAAGCCTCGCGCTTGTTGGCCTCGGTGCGGATGCGGACCTTCTTCAGGTTGAGCACGATCTCGGTGACGTCTTCGACGACACCTTCGATGGGCTGGAATTCGTGCTGAACGCCCTCGATGGTCACCGCGCTGATGGCGGCGCCTTCGATGGAGCTCAGGAGGACGCGGCGGAGGGAGTTGCCGACGGTGTGGCCGAAGCCAGTCTCGAAGGGTTCCGCCGTGTACTTGGCGTAGGTGGGGGTCGCGGACGACTCCTCCTTTTTGAGATGCTTGGGACGTTGAAATTGACCGAGACGCTTGCTCATGGCTGTGGTTCCGTTGGGAGGTTGGGGGTGGGGATCAGCGGCTGTAGAATTCGACGATGATCTGGACGTTTATGTCCGACGGAAGTTCTTCCTTGGCAGGCTCGCGGACCATCTGGCCCTTGAGGGCGTCGGCGAGGACGACGAGCCAGGCGGGGGCGGCACGACCCTGGCCTTCTTCGATGGCGCGGGTGGCGAGCTGCTTGGAGGAGGTGCGGTCGCGGACTTCGAGTTCATCTCCGGGGGAGACGGTGAAGCTGGCGACGTCGACCTTCTGGCCGTTCACGCGGATGTGCCCGTGGGCGACGAGCTGGCGGGCGGCGGCGCGAGAGTTGGCGAAGCCGAGGCGGAAGACCACGTTGTCGAGACGGGTCTCGAGGATGCGGAGGAAATTATCACCGGCGACGCCGCCCATGCGCTTCGCGCGGGCGAAGGAGAGACGGAACTGCTTCTCGGTCAGGCCGTACATCATGCGAAGCTTCTGCTTCTCATTGAGGCCGACGCCGTATTCGGAAACCTTGCGGCGGGTGGTCTTGCCGTGGATACCCGGAGGGTACGGACGACGCTCCTCACCCTTGGAGGTGGGGAAAATGTTCTGGCCGAAGCGGCGGTTGAGCTTGGTCGTGGGACCGGTGTAACGAGACATGGTGCTTTAGGTGTTTGGTAGAGTTGGCGGAGTGGGAGTTCCCGCCCGGGTTGCCATAACCGGGCGGTGATGCGGAAAGACGCGGTCGATCAGACGCGGCGACGCTTCGGAGGGCGGCAGCCGTTGTGCGGAATCGGGGTGGTGTCGAGAATGGAGGTGACGTTGAGGCCCAGCACCTGAAGGGCGCGGATGGCGCTGTCGCGGCCCATCCCTGGCCCCTTGACACGGACGGAGACGTCCTTGAGACCGTGGGCCATGGCCTGCTTGGCGGCCTCTTGGCAAACGACCTGAGCGGCGTACGCAGTGGACTTGCGGGAACCGCGGAACTGGTGGCGACCGGCGCTACCCCAGGAAATCACGTTGCCGCTGGCATCCGTGATGGTGACCTTGGTGTTGTTGAAGGTGGCGAGCACGTGGCAGATGCCGACGGTGATGTTCTTCGAGCCCTTGGCGCGGCGGACCTTGATTTCGCCGATGTCCTCACCGAGGAGTTCCTTGGCGGTGATTTCCTTGCGCTCCGGGGCGGCACCTTCGGCGGCCACCGGGGTGGCGACGACTTCGGCGGCGGGGGCCGGGGCGGCGCCTTCAGCGGCAGGGGCCTTGGGCTTCTTGGCTTTGGCGGGCTTGGGGGCTTCTTCGCTCATGATAAAATGCGTGTGGTAGGGGGAAACGATTACTTCGCCGGAGCGGCGGCGACGCCGACGGTCTTGCGCTTGCCCTTACGGGTACGAGCGTTGGTGCGGGTACGCTGGCCGCGGACCGGCAGGCCACGGAAGTGACGCAGACCGCGGTAGCACTTGATCGCCTGGAGGCGCTTCAGGTTCTGCGCGATGTCGCGGCGCAGGTCACCCTCGCACTTATAGCCCATGCGGACGATGTACTCGACGATCTTGTTCAGCTGCTCTTCGGAGAGGTTCTGCGCCCGCATGGCGGGGTCGAAGCCGAGGGCTTCGCAGATCTCCGTGGCTCGGCGCGGGCCGATGCCGTAGATGTAGCGGAGAGAAATCTCTACTTTCTTGTTGTTGGGAATGTCTACGCCGAGGATTCGTGGCATGGTGTCCGTGCTGTTTGGAAGGTGGGAAAGAGGTCGGAACTTGAAGGTTCTGCGTGGATTGGAAAGCAAAAAATACGAGTTTAAGGTAGGGTCAGGATTTCGACCCCGGTTTCGGTGACCAAGACCGTGTGTTCGAAGTGCGCCGAGACCTTACCGTCGGCGGTACGGGCGGTCCAACCATCCGCCGCCATGACGATTTTATGGGTGCCTAGGTTAACCATGGGTTCGATAGCCAAAGCCATGCCTGGCAATAACTTAGCACCAGTTCCAGCTTTACCGTAATTGGGGATTTGGGGCTCTTCGTGCATCTTACGCCCCACCCCGTGCCCGACAAAATCACGGACGATGCCATACCCCCCGGGAGCCAGGGCGGCCTGGATGGCCGCAGATAGGTCCCCTACCCTGCTGCCAGGCTGGATCGAGGCGATGCCCGCATGGAGGGCCTTCTCCGTGTCGACGCAGAGTTGACGGGCCTCCGGGGCGACTTTCCCGACCATGACGGTACGGGCGTTATCCCCGATGAAGCCATCGCGGCGGACGACCACATCCAGGGAGACCAGGTCGCCCTCCCGGATGATCCGGTCCGGCACACCGATGCCATGGACCACCTCGTCGTTCAGGGAGATGCAGATGTAGCCGGGGTAGCTCAGACGACCGACCACGTAGCCGTGGCAGGCGCTCTCGCAACCATGGCGGGCCATGAGGCCACGGGCGGCGGCGTCGAGTCCAGCCGTCGAGACGCCGGAAACCACGAGGTCCGCCAAATCATGCAAGACCCGGGCGGCGGCCGCGCAGGCCGCCCGCATACGGCTGACGTCTTCCGGCGACTTGAGGTCGATCATCCGACGAAACTCAGCGAGTGCCCCAGACGAAATGGTTCGCCACCCAGGCGGTGACGCCGAGCAGGAACAGTAGCAGGCAGGTGCGCTCGAGGG
>BJHS01000012.1 GCA_014193315.1 Verrucomicrobiota bacterium | reverse complement strand
GCCGAAGGTATTCTTCCAGCCGAGGGCCATCTCCTCGAGCGGGGCGCCTTCGGGTTCCGGACCGACGTTGCCCTCGGGCGTGGCGGCACCGTGGGCCTTGCCGAAGGTGTGTCCGCCGGCGATGAGCGCGACGGTCTCCTCATCATTCATCGCCATGCGGGCGAAGGTGTCGCGGATATCGCGAGCGGAAGCGAGCGGGTCGGGCTTGCCGTTGGGCCCTTGGGGATTGACGTAGATCAGGCCCATCTGGACGGCGCCGAGCGGGTCGGCGAGCTGGCGGTCGCCGGTGTAGCGCTTGTCGCCGAGCCACTCGGTCTCCGGACCCCAGTAGATGTCTTCCTGCGGTTCCCAGACGTCGGGCCGGCCGCCGGCGAAGCCGAAGGTCTTGAAGCCCATGGTCTCGAGGGCGACGTTACCGGTGAGGACCATGAGGTCGGCCCAGGAGATCTTCTGGCCATACTTCTGCTTGAGTGGCCAGAGCAGGCGGCGGGCCTTGTCGAGGTTGGCGTTGTCCGGCCAGCTGTTGAGCGGGGCGAAGCGCAGCGTGCCGTAACCGGCGCCGCCGCGACCGTCGGTGACGCGGTACGTCCCGGCGCTATGCCACGCCATACGGATGAAGAAGGGGCCGTAGTGACCGTAGTCGGCCGGCCACCATTCCTGGGAGTCGGTCATCAGCGCGGCGAGGTCCTTGCGTAGGGCCTCGAGGTCGAGTTTCTTGAACTCCTCGGCGTAGTTAAAGCCGGGGGCGTACGGGTCGCTCTTCGCCGAGTTCTGGCGGAGGATGTTCAGGTTGAGCTGATTCGGCCACCAGTCGCCATTGTTCATCGCGGCGGCGGCGGTGTGGCGGTTTTGTGGGGCGAGGTGGCCCATCACAGGGCATTTCGAGATATCGGACATAGGAGGGGAGGTTTGGGGTAGTTGGGTGTAGGTGGTAGGAAGGGGGAATCAGCGGGGCTTTTTTTGGCAGGAGGGGCAGGTGCCCCAGTAGATCACCTCGGCTTCATCGATTTTGAAACCGTGATGCGCATGAGCCGTGAGGCAGGGGGCCGCCCCGACCGCGCAGCAGACGTCTTCGGTCAGGCCGCAGGAACGGCAGACGAGGTGGTGGTGGTTGTCGCCGACCCGGTCCTCGTAGCGGGCCGGCGAGTGGGCTGGCTGGATCCGCCGGATGATGCCCTTGTCGGTGAGGACGTTCAGGACGTTATAGACCGACTGGCGGGAAATCGCCCCGATTTTCTGCCGTACCTGTTCGGCGAGGTCGTCGGCGGTGGCATGGGGGTGGTGGGCGACCGCGCGGAGGACCGCCAGACGTTGCGCCGTCACGGGTAAGTCATGCTGACGAAGGGTGGTCTCCGGGTCCTGCACGGGACTTAACAAGGTATAGATTTAGACTTTGTCAAAATTAATGAAAAGATTCCCGTGAGCGGTTGGCCCATCATCGGACTACTTGGCGGCCGGCTTGGCCTTGGGCTTGGGCGGGGCGTCCGCCGCTGACCATTCCACCGGGAGATTGGCCGCTCTCAGCAGGTCGCGGACCCGCGCGTAGGGCACGGCTTGGACGTCCAGTCCCTCCTGGGCGGCGATGCCTGCCGCCATGGCCGCGGCCTGCCCGAGCTGCATGAAGACCGGCTCCATGCGGATCGAACCATGGGCGGCGTGCGTGGCGCTCAGGCAGACCGGCACGAGGAGATTGGCGCACTCCGCGGCCTTGGGGATCAGGCTCCGGTAGGAGACGCCGTAGGGCCGCGGCGGGACGTTCCAGATCACGCCGTCGCGTTCGACCGTGCCGCGGGCCGTGACGAAATAACGCACCGCGTGGGAATCGAGGCCGAAACTCGCGAGCGCGACCGGTTCCGGGGGTGTCCGCTTCCCTTTGCAGTCGAGTTCCGTCATCACGTACTCGCCGGCGAGGCGGCGGGCCTCCCGGATGTAGATCATCGGGGAGAAACCCCCGAGTTCGGTGAACTCGTCCTTGCAGAGGCCGTAGCGGGCGGTCTGCTCCCGGATCGCAGCGGGCACCCGCGGGTGGTGGGCCAGCGTCCAGAGGTGGCCGCGGATGTAGAGCTCATGCGCCTGCTCGATCTCCCGGCGACGGGCATAGGAGGCCTCGGGGTAGTCCCAGTTGGCGCCGACGTAATCCGTGCCGACGGCGTGCATCGAGTTCCAGTCGGCCTTGTTGTTGGGCAGCTTGTGGAGCAGGGCCGGCAGACGCAGGTCGCCGGCCTCGAGGTTGCGGAGCAGCATCTCGTGGTCGAGTTCGCGGTAGCCCGCGGGCTTCTCGAAGGGCAGGCGGTTGGCCGGATCCGTCGTGACGCAGAGACGATAGTTGTAGGCCTGGATGCGGTGGTCCCCCTCGCCGGGTTTCGGGTCCTCGGCGAAGACGAACGGCAGGAGACCGCTGCTTTTTTCGCCGGGCTTCACGTACGGGTCGACGTCCTTGATGAAGTGATCCTTGTCCTTCTGCGTGTAATGTCTGCGGGGCTTGTCGTCGCCGCGTTGCATGCCGTTGAGCGTCTCGCCGTGCAGCGCGTTGGACTCGCGGCCGACCGCGTAGCTCACCCCCGCGGCGGCCATGAGGTCGCCCACGTAGCTCGCGTCGATGAAGACCTTCGCGGCGAAGACCTGGCCGGAAAGGGTGCGGAAGGAGACGATCCGGTTGCCTTGCTTGGTGACGCCGCCGGGGCTCCGGTCGAGTTGCTCCCCCCGCACGACCTCCAGACCGCTGTCCTTGACCAGGCCGTCGACCGCGGCCTGGGCCACGTGCGGCTCGAAGTAGTCCACGTAAGGTTTGCCGTAGTGCTGCCCGATCCGGCCGTAGATCTCGCGGGCCACGCCGCCGACCGCCTCGCGGTGGAAGATGTCGCTGGCGGAAAGCCCGCTGCAGGTCATTCCCCCGAGGAACTTCGTCGTGTTCACCAGCACCACCTTCGAGCCTTGGCGTTTCGCCTGCACGGCGGCGGCGACCGCCGCGGCGGAGTCGCCGTAGACCACGATGTCGTAGGGCTCGCCGGCGGCGCGCAGGCCGGTGACGGCGCCGAGCAGGAGCAACAGGGGGCGGAGGCGGGCGGGCAGGGGCATGCCGCGACGCTGGCGCGCCCCCGCGCGGAGTCAAAACTTCTGGCGGCTCAGGACAGGATCGGGCGGATCACCCGCCCGTGCACGTCGGTCAGGCGGCGCTCCGCCCCGTTGTTATAGAAACTCAGTCGTTCATGGTCCAGGCCCAGCAGGTGCAGGATGGTGGCGTGCAGGTCGTAGATGGTCGTGACGTCCTGGACGGCCAGGTGGCCGAACTCGTCGGTCGCGCCGTGGCTGTAGGCGCGTTTCACGCCGGCGCCCGCCAGCCAGACGGTGAAGCCCTTCGGGTTGTGGTCGCGGCCGTTGGCCCCGCGCTGGAAGGTGGGCATGCGTCCGAACTCGGTGACGAAGGCGACGAGCGTGTCCTTGAGCAGCCCGCGGCCCTTGAGATCCTTGAGCAGCGCGGCGGCGGGCTGGTCCAGGATCGGCGCATGGACGGCGTACTGGTCGGCGATGCGCTTGTGGCCGTCCCAGTTGCCGACCCCTTCGCCCATGGCGTAGGAACCGTTGAAGAGTTGGACGAAGCGCACCCCTTTCTCCAGCAGTCGCCGCGCGAGGAGGCAGTTCCGCGCAAAGCCCGCCTTGGTCGCGTTGGGGTCGTCGGCGCCGTACAGCGCGCGCGTCGCGGGCGACTCGCCGGCAAGGTCGGACAGCGCGGCCGCCTCCAGCTGCATGCGCGCCGCCAGTTCGTACGAGGAGATCCGCGCGGAAAGGTCGGCGTCGCCGGGATGACGCTCGAGGTGGCGGTCATTGAGGCGGCGCAGGAACTCGCGGGTGGCCTGGTCGGATTCCGCCGAGATCCCGGCCGGCCGGGCCAGGTTGGGGATGGCGCGCTGGGCGCTGAACGCGGTGCCTTGGAAGGAGGCGGGCAGGAAGGCGCTGTTCCAATGACGCGGGCCGTTCTGGGGGACCCCGCGCGGGTCGGGGATGGCCACGAACGCCGGCAGGTTCTGGTTCTCGCTGCCCAGCGCGTAGGTCACCCAGGCGCCCATGCTCGGGAATCCATCGAGGGTGAAGCCCGTGCCCATCTGGCTCTCCGCCGGGCCATGCGTGTTCGACTTCCCCGTCATCGAGTGGATGAAGCACATCTCGTCGGCCAGGTCGGCGAGGTGCGGGAGCAGGTCGCTCACCATCTTGCCCGACTGGCCCCGCGGTCGGAACGCCGCGATGGGCTTGATGAGGTTGCCGTTGGCGCCTTGGAAGGTCACCAGCCCCTCCGAGCCCGGCATCGGCGTGTCGTGCCGCTTGATCAGCTCCGGCTTGTAGTCGAAGGTGTCGACGTGGCTGAGCGCCCCGGAGCAGAAGATGACGAGGACGCGCCTGGCCTTGGGTTCGAAGTGCGGCGGGCGGGGCGCGTAGGGATGCGCCGGGTCGATGGGCGGCCGCAGGGGGGACGCGGCCAGGAGGCGGTCTTGCGAGAGCAGGTGCGCCAGCGCGATGCTGCTGAGGCCGGAAAGCGTGCGGCCGAGGAAGCCGCGCCGATCGAGGAGGTGGCTCATTCGAGGCGGAGGAATTCGTTGGAGTTGTACAGCGCGCGGGCGAAGGCGGGCAGGCCCTGCGCGGTGATGAAGCGGGCGGACTCGGCGACTTCCGCGGCGGCGGCCGGGCGCTGGAACAGCAGCTCGAAGGCGTGGGCGGCCTGCCGCGCCGGTTCATCGCCGGCCTCGCGGCGCAGTCGCGCGGCGAGGGCGTCCGCCCGTTGGAGGGAGAACCGTCCGTTGAGCAAGTTGAGCGATTGCAGCGGCGTGATCGACGCGGTGCGCTTCGGCTGAGGTTGGCCGGCGTCGGGGCAGTCGAACGCCCCGAAGAAGTCGTCGAGCATCGCGCGCGGCTTGGTCTGGTAGACCATGCGGCGGAAGTCGCCGGGCTGGAACGCCTGCTTGGTCACGTAGACCTTCACGTAGTTGTTCATCGGTTCGAACAGGTCGAACCCCGGGCCGCCCATGGTCAGGTCGAGCTCGCCGGCGGTGGCCAGCATGGCATCGCGCAGCATCTCGGCCTCGAGTCGGCGCGGCGGGTAGCGCCAGAGGTACCTGGCCTCGGCGTCGACCGCGGCGGCGCTCGCCACGAACCGCGAAGCTTGGCGGTAGGTCCGGGAGTTGAGGATCAGCCGATGGACATGCTTCAGCGACCAGCCGTGATCCATGAGTTCGGCGGCGAGGAAATCGAGCAGCTCCGGGTGCGTGGGCCGGGAGCCGTTGAGGCCGAAGTCGCTAGGCGTGTCCACGAGGCCGGCCCCGAAGTGGTGATGCCAAAGGCGGTTGACGATGACGCGGGCGGTCAGCGGATGTTCCTTGGAGGCGATCCAGCCGGCGAGGGCCTTGCGGCGCTCGGCCTCGGGGGCGTCGGCGGGCAGGGCGAGTTTCGCGCCGATCAGCGAGAGCGCTCCCGGTGCGATGGGCTCGCGCGGTTGAGTGGGGTCCCCGCGGTGCTTGCGGAGGGTAGGGCCGGGTTGTTCTAGGCGGCCGACGTAGCCCTTGGGGCTGGTGCGCAGGCGGGTTAGTTCCGCTAGAAGTTTCGCTCGCCGGGCGGTGATCTGGGCGACCTCGGCGGCTTGCGCGGCAGGCACATCGTCGAGGGTGGATAAGACGCTGATTCGGTCCTTGTAGGCGGGAGGTAGGCGATCGTCCGAGGAGGCGACTTTTTCCCACGATGTCCCGTCGGCGGAAACCTCGATTTGGTAGCCCGTGGCGAGGCGGTCCTTGTACCGTTGGTTACCTGGGTCCCGGTCGCGACTCCAGACCACGCGGTTCACCGTGGTCGGTTGGGCGAAGTCAAGGCGCGCCCAACCGCCCCCTTTCTGGGAACTGATCCAGCTCCGGCTGTTGCCGTACTTCCCGTCGTTCAGGAAGCGGGACTGGTGGAGGGGGTTGGTGCCGTTGGCGTAAACGCCGGAGACGGACACGGTGGCCTGCCGGGCGACATTTTGTCCGCCAAGGTCGAAGACCTCCAACTCGTCGAGGCAGGCCTCGGGGTTGGCGGCCGTGATCGTGAAGCGCACGGAACGGACGGTGCGAGGTTCGAAGGCATCCTCGTTGGCCAACGGCGAGACGGGTGCGCGGAGCCGCGGGACCGCGCGTGCGACCTGCTCCCGGGCTTCCTCGCAAACCAGGAGGTCGGCCACCGTCGGGCCGCCTTTCTGGCCGGCGCGGAGGACGATGACGCTCTGCGGCCCGAGACGGTGGACACCGGCCGACTGGAGGCCGCTCCAGCGCCGTTGGTCTTTCACGGCGGGGGTGCCGTCGGCGAAGCGGCGCTGATCCACCACCGCGATTTCCGTCTGGTCGGCCGTCGTCTTCAGGTCCCCGTCAAGGTCGAGGAGGTAGCGCGCGTCGGGGGCATGGGTCGTCCAGACGCCCCACGAGAGCCAGACCCGGAACTCACCGCTCAGCGCGGGCTTCCAGAGGAAGAAATCCCGGCCCGGTTGGCGGGCCTGCCACCAGCGGTAGCTTTCCCCGAGGTTAGGGAGGCGGTGCGCATCGCCGGGGTCTTGGGCCTGGCCCTGGTCCGTCCCTTGGTCGTACTCGATGGGATTGCCGCTGTCCGGTTGCTCGAGTTGTTGCGTGTAGCGGGCGTCGGCATCATCGGCCAGGAGGATGCGGCCGAGGTAAGCCTTCGGCCGGAAGGCGTCCAAGCGCGCTTCCAGCGGCGCGAGTTCCGCCCGCAAGGCGGCCGGCGGCCGTTCGCTCGCCGCGGTGGCGGCGGTGCGGAGTTCCCGTTCACCGTGCCGCACGCCCTGCAACATCGCCATGAAGGCGTAGTAGTCCGTCATCGGGACGGGGTCGAATTTATGGTCGTGGCAGCGGGCGCAGGCGAGGGTCGTGCCGAGGAAGGCCGATGCGGTCGTGCCGATCATGTCGTGCAGTTCATCGGCCCGCTGGTTGGCGGTCAGCACGGGGTCGGGTGACTTCACGCGGTCCCACGGTCCGGCCACGAGGAAGCCGGTGGCGGCATCGGCGCCGAGTTGTTCGCCCGCCAGTTGTTCGCGGATGAAGCGGTCGTACGGCAGGTCCGCATTGAGCGCTTGGATCACGTAGTCGCGGTACGGCCAGGCGTTGGGGCGAGCGAGGTTGGTCTCAAAGCCGTCGGACTCCGCGAAGCGAGCCACGTCGAGCCAGTGTCGCGCCCACTTCTCGCCAAAGCGCGGGGAGGCGAGCAGCCGGTCAACCATCGCCTCGTAGGCGCGATCGGAAGGGTCGGCGACGAAGGCGGCTACCTCCTCCGGTGTCGGCGGGAGCCCGATGACGTCGAAATAGGTCCGCCGGATCAGCGCGCGGGCGTCGGCCGGGCCGGACATCCTGAGGCCCTGCGGCTGGAGTCCCGCCTCGATGAAGTCGTCGATCGTGCGACCGCTTGTCGGCCTCCGCACGGGTTGGTAGGACCAGTGGTCGAGGCGCGGGTCGCGCTGCGCGGCGCGGTCGGTGGCGTTCTCGGGCCAGCTCGCGCCCTCTGCGATCCACTGACGGAACTTCGCGACCTGCGTGGGCGTGAGTGGCGCGCCCTTGGGCGGCATCCGTTGGTCCGCGTCGGAACTGCTGATCCGGTCGAGGAGGGGGGATTTCGCAGGGTCGCCGACGACGAAGGCCGGGCCGGATTCGCCGCCCTTCAAGGCATAGGGTTTGGCATCAAGGCGGAGGTTAGCCTTCACCTTCTTGGCCCCGTGGCATTCGATACAACGATCTTGGAAGAGTGGGCGGATCTCCGTCTCGAAGTCGATGGCCGCCCAAGCACCCGCGGCGCTGAGCCAAAGGCAACAGGTGATGCTGGCGGGGCGAGCCATGGGTGGCGCCATTAAAGGCGGTCCGCGGCCCATTCCGAGCCGATTGTCGAAGGGTTTACGGTGCGCTCCGCCCACTCGCCTTGCTTTGGTCGAGCAGGGTTTTGAGTTCCTTGACGATTTCGGGCCGCTCGAAGTAGAGGTTATGCCGTTCGCCGGGGTCGCTCTTCAGGTCGTAGAGTTGGCCCGGGGCGGTGGGCGCGGTGTCGGGTAATGCGAAGGGTACGAGCTCGCCGGTTTCGTAGCGGTTGCCCCCGGAGCCGCGATGATCGAGGAATTTCCAGTCCCCGCGGCGGAGGGCGAGGTCGGATTTGATCGTCTGGTGGAGTGTGAATGCCCGGCGAGGGCGACCGTCGTCCACCCCGGTCAGGGCCGGGAGAAAACTGAAACTATCCTCGCCGGCGTTGCGCGGCAAACTAGTCCCGGTGACGGCGGCGCAGGTCGCCAGCAAGTCGGTGAGGCAGACCGTCTGATCGTTGACGCCTGGCGCCGCCCGGCCGGGCCAGCGGACGATCAGCGGCACCCGGTGCCCGCCCTCCCAGTCGTCGCGTTTCATCCCGCGCCACGGACGTGCCGGGTCGTGGCCTTGGTCGGCGCGCATGTGGACGACGGCGGTGGTTTCGGGGCCGTTGTCGCTGCTGAAGACGATCAAGGTATTGTCGGCGACGCCGAGTCGTTCGAGCGTCGCGAGCAACTCGCCGACGACAAAATCCAGTTCCGTGATGAAGTCGCCGTGCGGTCCGGCCTGGGATGCCCCTTGGAAGCTTGGCGCCGCGAAGGAAGGCAGGTGCGCGGCCTGTGTCGCGTGGTAGAGGAAGAATGGTTGGTCGGGCGCGCGCTTCACCTGCGCCGTCAGCCAGGCCTGGCTCTTTTCGAGGAAGACTAGGTCGACCTGGTCGTGTGCGAAGCCCGGGGCGACCAAGCCGCGGCGGCAGTCGTTCGCGTAGGGGTGCTTCGGTAGCTTGGCGACATCGAGCAGGGTGGTCGGCGGGGTCGGCACCCGGTCGTTCTCGATGTAGGCGTAGAGCCAGTCCGTGGTCGGGCAGCAGGCCGTGCCGAAGAAATAATCAAACCCTCGGTGGACGGGGCCGTCGGTGATCGGTCGGGTGAAGTCTACGAGTCGAATCCGGGCCAGTTCTTTGGCTGGTCCGGTGTCGTCGCCCGGGATCTTGACGTGGTGGACCGGGGTGCCGTCGGCGGTCTGGAAAGTCAGGCCGACATGCCACTTGCCCACGGCGGCGGTCGCGTAGCCTTGTTGGCGCAGCATGCCCGGGAGTGTGAGTCGGTCGGCCTCGATCAGGCTTGGCCCGCCGACCCCGGTGAAGACGCCGCCGCGATACCCCGTCCGAAACGCCATGCGGCCGGTCAGCAGGCTGTAACGCGACGGCGTGCAGACGGTCGACGGCGAGTGAGCATCCGTGAAGCGCACCCCTGATTTCGCCAGGCGGTCGAGGTTCGGCGTCGGGATTTTGGACTCGGGATTGTAGCAGCCCACGTCGCCGTACCCGAGGTCATCGGCGAGGATGACGACGATATTAGGTCGGCGCAGTTCCGCCGCCGCCGTCAGCGAAGCGACGAGCAGGCCTCCGAGGAAGGTCAGACGGCGGCTCACTTCACGACGACCCAGATATTGCGGTAGTAGACCGGGTTGCCGTGCTCCTGCAGTTGGAAGGGGCCCGGGGTGTCGGTGATTGTCTTGATCCCGCTGCTGGTGGTCGTGTGCGGGAGGTCGACGTTATCCTGGATGAGGATGCCGTTGTGTCGTACGGTGATGCGCGCCGGGGCGGTCCGTTGGCCCTGAGCGTCGAAACGCGCCGCGGTGAACTCGACGTCGTAGGTCTGCCACTGCAAGGGCGGGTAGCACAGGTTGACCTTCGGGGCGGAGATCGTGTAGATGCCGCCGCATTCGTTATTCTCGCCCTTGAGGCCGAAACTGTCGAGGACCTGCACCTCGTAGCGGTCTTGATGGTAGACGCCGCTGTTGGCCCGGCCTTGGCCGCGGGCAAAGGGCTTGAAGGGGAGCAAGAACTCGAGGTGGAGGGTGTAGTCCTTGAAGAGCTCCTTGGAGGTCGTGCCGCAGCGCAAGAAGCCACGTTCGTCGACCTTGCCGTCCTTCCAAGCGTCGGCGTTTTTGCCGTCAAACAGCACCTTCGCGCCAGCGGGCGGGGGCACGCCTTCGGTCGGGCTATGCCGGATTACCCGAAGGAGGGTGGCGGGCGGATTCCCCGTTTGCTCGAGGCGGAGTTGGCCGTCGGCCAGCGTGGCGTGCCCATCACCCGCCTTGGTCGCGAACGTGACTTGGGTACCCTTGCGGTTGCCCTCCATCTCGGTCTTGGCCGAGCCATCCCAGCCGGCACCGGGTAGGCCCCCTTTGAAAAGAACAAGGCGGTACTGGTCGCCTCCCAGCGCGATGATGTCGGCCCCCAGACCCTTGGTCTCAAATTCTCCCTGGAGGAGGAAGTCAGGGCCGGCGGCCTCGACCGTCAGGAAAGCGGTGGGCGCGGCGGGCTTGGCCTTGGGAGGGGTCGGTTCAGCGGCTCCGAGCAGGGTGCAGGCGGTAAGCAACAGGAGACAAGCATGGGGCAGGGGCATACTTGGGGGATAATGACTCCGCCCGGGCCTTCCACCTCAATTTTGGGCTTAGCTGATGATGAGCCAGACCGCGGCGAACCCTGTGAGCCACGCCAGGACGCCCTCGAAGGCGTCTTGCTGGATGCGCTTGAGGATTTGCCAGCCAAGCGCGATGCCGAGTAGGACGCCGGGCAAGAGCACGAGGTTGGTCCACAGTGAGGGCGCGGTGATGATGCCGGCGCTTTTGCTGAAGGGGAGCTTGAAGAGGTTGATGAAGAGGAAGAAGCGGCAGAACACCCCAAGGTGCTCCCTTTTCTCGAGTCGCTGCGAGAGTAGGAAGACGGTCATCACCGGGCCCGCGGCATTGGCCAGCATCGTGACCGTCCCTGAGAGGAAGCCCATGCCCCAGGAGAAGGTGCGATGCCGGGTGAGTTCCAGGAGTTCGGCGCGCTTGGCCCGCAGGACGAGGTTGAAGCCGAGCAGGGCGAGGATGATCCAGCCGATGGTCACGCGCGCGACGCTGTTATCGATGCGATCCAGCAACCACCAGCCGAGCACGACCCCCGCGATGGCCGGAGGGATCATCGGGAGGATCTGCCGCCAGCTCCCGCCCTTGCGGTTAAGCAGGTAGCCAAGGAAATCGGCCACGATCAGCATCGGCAGCACGATCCCGACCGACGGCTTGGCCCCGAAGATTTTCGCCATCAGCACGACGTTGAGGGTGGCCGTGCCAGCCAGACCCGCCTTGGACAGGCCGATGCAGACGGCGCCGAAGAGCGCCAGCAGGAGAATCCAGCCATCGGCTGGGAGGAGCGTGTGGCCCGCGATCCAGTCCATCGTTTTATTTCAGCAACGCCGTCAGGTCGAGTTCCGGGCGGCCCCAGGGGGCGCTCGCGAAGCGGGCCCGCTCCTCGGGGGTGAGGTCCAATCGCCAGCCAGTAACGAAGCGGTCCGCGAGGTCGCGTCCCGCGGCGGCGGAAGCGCAGGCATACCAAGCCAGGCATTGCCGTCGGGCGGTGGGCCGATCGACCGCCTTCGTTTCGGGGCACAGAGCCAGCGCCGCGAAGAACCGGCGAACCCAGTCATCGCCGCCGAGGTCCCGGCGCAGGCGCAGCATCGCCGACGCATACATCACTGGCTGGTCGCAGGTCGGCAAGGCCTTGCCCTGTGCGTCGCGGAGCCGCGGTTGCTTCTCGCTCAGCCCATCGTAGGCGGTGAAGGTACGCACGAAGGGTTCAGGGGAAGTCGCGAAGACGTCGATCATCCGCTCGATATGGTGGCGCTGCGCCAACTCGAGGTCGACGGCTCCGGTCCGATCCATGCAGACGTAGCGCATGAATACCGCGAAGCCGGTGGTGAAGGCGTCATGGCGTCGGCCGAACGTGTAGAAGTTTCGCCCGAGCTCGTAGAAGCCGTAGTGCGGGAAGGCCTGGGGGTTGCGCACCCAGTCCCGGGTATCCCGGTCATAGAAGAGCGCCAGCTCGACGCCCGAGGAGCCGACGAAGCCGCAACCTGCCCCGCAGGTGAAACTGGGCGAAGGGACAGCGGTCACGGTGGGCATGCCGGCGTACTGCTTGAACGTGGCGGGTTTCCGCCCGGTGAGGTCGGCGTAGGTTTCCCAGCCGAGGTCGAGTTGACGTAGGTAGTGCTCGGCCATGGCCGGCGTGACCTTGCCTGGTAAGGTCAGAAGCGAAAGATGCCGGCCGGTCCAGGCTTCGAAGCGGGGTTCAACTTGGGCGGCCTCCCATTTCTCGGGACTGAAGACGATGCGACGGCCCTCGGCCGGTTCGACGGTGGGGGGTGGGGCGGCCCAGAGCGGGTTGGCCAGCACCAGCAACGACAGCAGGGTGCGCATGGCTCAGCGCTCGGAATCCGTGTCGAAGACGAGGACTTCAAACGGTTCCAGCGTCACCGTGACCTTGGTGCCCGCGGCGAGCTTGAGAGTGCGCACCCGCTGGTCAGCGTAGGGGGAGCGGAGGTCGAACGCCGGCGTCGCGGTGCGGGGCGACTGCGGCAAGTCAAACACTTCGTCCGCGTCGAGCTCGATCGTCCGTGGCTGGTCGTCCGGGTTGCGTACCATCAGCGTCGCCTGGCGGGGGTTCCAGGCCGCGTAGCCGTAGGGCTCGAGCTTAAGCGGGTCGCCGCCGACCCAGTGGGCGTCGCGGAGCACGTCGGCGTGGGCGTGCGCCCACTTTGCGGCGGCCGCCACGTGGTCCCAGGCCGTCGCCGTCATCATCGACGGGGTGAGGTAGAGCTCCTGGAGCGAGGCGCCGTTGGCGAAGTAGGAGCGCACCTCGTTCTTCAGGTCGTTGCCCGCCTTGCCCACCTTGTCGCCTTGGAACGCGCTGCCGTGCACCACGCCGTGGTGCATCGCCGAGTTGAGGGGGTAGAGCGGGGCGGCCTGCACGAATAACTTAAGGCAGTAGCCGTCGCGGAACGTCAGCCACTTCTCGCGGTCGTCGCCCTTGCCGGTCCAGCCGACGTCGCTGCTGTTCATCCGCCAGGTGGAGTCGACGTGGTTAAGCCAGAACGGCGAAGGCCAGGTGCCGACGGTGACGTTGATGAACACCGCCGCGTTTTCCTTGCGCAACTGCTTGGCGACGTCGAGGAGGGCCATGAAGTGCGGGCTCACGCCGTCGCCGGCGCGATCCCACTTGAAGGCGTTGACGCCACCCTCGCGCATCAGCTGGCGGCATCGTTCGACGAACCACTGCTTGTACTTCGGGTAGGAGAGGTCGAGTTTCGCGTCCGCGGGGATGATCCCCATCTTCTGGGCTTGGGCGGTCCGTTCTTTGTCGCCGCCATAGCCGCCGAGCGGTGAGATCCAGATGCCCAGGTGCGCGCCGAACGCGTCCATCTTCGTCTTGGTCGCCGTGAAGCCCCCGGGGAACTTGCGTTCGTGTTCGATCCATAGGCCCTTGGACGGTTGATCCCAGCCGTCGTCGACGAGGTACGAGAGTACCGGCACGCCGCGCTTTTTCACGAGTTCCGTGTCGAAGGCTTTCACCACCTCGAGCATCTTCGGTTCATCGACCCCGAACCCGAGGTCGTACCAGCAGTTGTAGTGGAGGAATGGGCTGCTGGGGCGCGCCCGTTCGCGCTCGATGTAGCGGAGGAAGGAGCGGCGGAGCTGGCCCGCGGGCGCCAGGCCGGTCACGGCGCCGAAGGCGTAGGACTGCTCCGGGGAAAGCGTCAACGTGCACGCGAAGGCGGTGCGGCCGCCCTGGGCAGTCACGACGTTGGTGGAGCCGGGCATCTCGACCCCGGCGAAGAAGCCGTCCCCGGCCAACGGGCTACCCGGACTTGAACCCACCGTGCGCAAGGAAGGGAGTCGCAGGTCGGTGAACTCCACGCCGTAGAGCTCGAACGGCTTGCCGTCGGCGCTCAGTTCCAGGGTTTGGCGGAAATAGTGCGAGTCATCGCGCAGTTCGGCCCGCCAGCGGGCTTTGACCCCACGCCGGGAGCGCAGTTCAGCTTCGAGGGCTTGGCCGTCCGCGAGGCGCGAGACGCGGACGTCGCCAACCAGGTCGAAGCTGGAGGCGGCGAGTTCGCCGCCCGGGAAAGGCGTCAGTTTCGGGCTGATGACGCTCTCGCCTTTGGCGGTGGTGAGGTTGAAGGTGCCGCGCTTGTCGCGAACCCCGACCAGGAGGAAGCGTTCACCGTCTTCCCAGACCAACGCCACGGCCGGCGACCAAGAGAGCGCGGCGTCGGTGCCGCGGTCGATGCGTGCCGAGAAAGAACTCGAGCCTTGGGCCCAGGGGAACTCGCTCACGGCGGTTCGATTCGCCGGGCGCTTGAAGCCGTAACTCGTCTTGCCGGCCGGGGCGGGGTTGATTTCCAAGATGCTTCCTTCGCCGACGGGGCCGGCCTCACCGGAGTGATCTTTGGCTTGGGCCTTGAGGTTCATCTTGCCGACGCGGATGAGCCGAGGCTCGCCGGGGAAGTCCGTCCGGGGGTAGGAGGCGATTTCCTGCAGGCCCTTGCCGCTTTGGCCGGCTCGGACGATCACCCGATCGGTGCCCAGTTGGATGTCCACTTGGTAGGTCCCGTCGCTGGGTGCCGTCGGGGTCGTGGTCAGGCGAAAAAGTTCCGCCCCGCCCTGATCGATGCGACGCTTGGTTAATTGATCGGTGACGTCCCGAGGGAGGAGGTGGCCATTGCGGACCTCCCAAGTCGCCGAGAGCACCGCGTTCTCCAGTCGAAAGACCCCGGCCTTGCCCCCGGCTTGGGCCCGTCCGGGCGGTGGACCCGCGAACTCGATGTCAGGGTTGCCCGCCCGCAGGCAGCTTAGGGTACAGAGCCAGAGAAGCAGTCGCATAGGGGTAGGGGATTAGCGAACTGTCGGGCGGAGGAGACAAACCGATTTTAGGTCGACTGGGCGCAATTACCTAAGCAAAGGATCCCGGGGGGATCTCCCCCCGAGGTCTTTAAATTGGTCGGGCTGGAGAGATTTGAACTCTCAGCCTCTGCTACCCGAAAGCAGCGCTCTACCAGATTGAGCCACAGCCCGACGAAGGATTGAACAGAAACCATCCCCGGGCGGAGTTCAACCCAAATTCGCCGGAGGCAGGGGCGTCGATTTCATATCGGTTTATTGGACTTTCCGGCAAAGTTGACCACGCTCTGGGGGGTGTCGCTGACCCTTCGTCGTTCCCAAGACCGCGGCCATGCCGACCACGGCTGGCTACGCACTTGGCATTCCTTCAGTTTTGCTGACTACCAGGATCCGGCCCATCAGGGCTTCCGTTCCTTACGGGTCATCAATCAGGATATCATCGCGCCCGAGGTCGGTTTCCCGATGCACCCGCACCGGGATATGGAAATCTTCAGTTATGTGCTCAAGGGGGCGATCGAGCACCGCGACAGCCTCGGTACCCATGCGCAGGTCCGGCCAGGTCAGATCCAAGTCATGAGCGCCGGCACAGGGGTCCGGCACAGCGAGTTCAACCCCTCCGCCACCGAGCCACTCCACCTCCTGCAAGTCTGGATTCTGCCGGACCGCGGGGGCCTCCCACCGCGCTACGCCGAGTGGACGCCCACGGAGGAACAGCGGGCCGCGACCAAAGTCTTGATTATTTCCCAGGATGGCCGCGCCGGTTCCGCGCACATCAGCCAGGACGCCTCCGTCTACCGCATCAAGTCGGCCGCCGCCACCACCGTCGCCCACAATCTCGCGGTGGGCCGCGGGCTCTGGTTTCAATTGATCGAAGGCCAGGTCCAGGTTGGCGATGTGAAGCTTGGCCCCGGTGATGCCGTGAGCTCCGAGGAAGCGGGTGCCTTGGAGTTTAAGTCTGACGGCCCGGTTGAAGCCCTCCTCTTCGACCTCGTCTGAACTTTCCCTTCTACCCACTTCCTAACACCTAATCCCTGATTCCTAATCCCACATCTTCCCATGCCCACCCCGAACATCCCGCAAAAATCCCCGCTCCCGATCCTCGTCGAGGCCGGCAAAACTTACTACTGGTGCTCTTGCGGCCACAGTCGGTCGCAGCCGTTCTGCGACGGCGCCCACAAGGGGAGCGCCTTCACGCCCGTGCCATACAAGGCCGAGGCCAGTGGCATCGTGTACTTCTGCGGCTGTAAGCATGCTAAGCAGGGTGCGCTCTGCGATGGTTCGCACAAGGCCCTCTGGAATTAGCCCTTTCAACCCCCGTCCTTTCAGGTAACCTGCCTTTACTATGAAAAATATCCCCTGTATCGCGGCGCTCCTCCTCGGCGCCGCTTTCATCTTCTTCGGCGTCCATTTCTGGGCGCGTTTCGGCTTTGTGCCGAAGCCCGAGCACTCCAAGGAGGCCGGCGAGATGATCGCTACCATGTACGCTTCTGGCTACCTGCGGTTCGTCAAGGTTCTGGAGATACTCGGCGGCATCCTGTTGATTCTCCCGCGCACCCGCGTCTGGGGTCTGTTCATCATTGGGCCGATTCTCGTCAACCTCCTTTGCATCGGCTTCTTTCTTGATGGTAAGACGGACGGCCTGGTCATTGTGCTGACAATCCTCGCCCTCATCGTGGCTTACTCCAAGCGCTGCGCCCTCTGCTGCGTGAACACCTGTGGTTGTTCCAGTGGTTGCGGTTGCGGTACCACGGGAGGTTGCGGTTGCAGCTCTTCCGATAAGCCTGCTTCGACCGGTTGCTGCGGCGGCAAGTAAGCCTGCCGCGTCGGTCTTTCGAAAGCCCCCGCTCTCGGGGGCTTTTTTGTGGGTACGACACCGCTTCGGGTGAGGGGGGACGACCGCGGGTGGCAGGAGGCGGGAAGTGAATTGCTCATCGGAAAACCCGAGACCGGATGACTGGCTGGGGGCATCATGAAGAAGGGGCGCGACGCCTTCGCGACCGGGGGGTTCGGGGAAGGAAGGATGCGTCGCCGCCGCGTCCCCACCCAAGACCAAGGCATCTACCCCGGTTCTCCCCTTGGGCTAGGTATCTATCTGGTCAACCGAGCCACCGGGCCTCCGTGCCTCACTTTTTTCTGCCTGCTTACTTCACCGCTTTCACGATCGCCTCGGCAATCGCGGCCATGCCGCGGTCCCCGGGGTGATTGGCCACGCCGGCATGCTTGAAAAGCCTTTCGGAGCGGGCGAAATTCCGTTCGTCCTGGGAAAGGGCGCTGATGTCGACAAACGTACCGCCGACGGTTTCGCAGGCCTTGCGCAGCGCGGTGTCGATCGTCTGGCTCGGCCAGAAGCTGCTGCGGACGATGAGGGTGACCTTCGGGTTGGACTGGAGGGTCCTCAGTAAGGCGGCGACCTGTTCCTGGTACTTGGCCTGGGCTTCCGGCGTAGGCAGCGCGGCGACATTCTCGCCGATGCACAGGATGACGAGGTCGGCTTTGAAGGCGGCGGCGTCGGCAAACTTGCCGGCGATATCGTAACCGACGTGGTGGCGTTCAAAGTCGGCGACGTTCTTGACCATGATCACCGGCGTCACGCCTTGCTTGGCGGTGAGGGCCTTCGTCACGACGTGGACGTAATCCTTGTCCAAGGACGTCGCGGCCATGCCCCAGTTGCCCTGCCAGTCGATGTCGGCCTTAGGGCCGTGGCTCGTGAGGCTGTTCCCGACGAAGAGTACTTTTTGCGGCTTGGCCTGGCCGAAGAGCGGGTGGGTGCCGGCGAGCAAGCTGCCGAACAGAAGAAGGTAGGTGGGTAGGCGCATGCAGGGAAGGTGAAGGTAGCACCGCGCCCTATTTCAGGGTGATTGTCACCCGGCGGAGGTCCATCACGCTTTGGCCAGGAATCGCAAGGGCGCGCAGTTTTAGCGCGGCGAGGCCCGGCTCGAGTTTGATTTCGCCCAGCGTCATCGTGTGGAAGGGTTTCATGAGCGATTCGCCGTGCAGTCTCCGCGGGACGACATCTTGCTCGGTGAGCAGGGGAGGGTCCCAGCCGGCGGTCACCTTTCCCGTGATCTTCGTCTGGCCGATGCCGAGTTCTAGGGTCGAGCCCACGTCAGCGATGGGGCAGGTGTAATCCAAGGTCACGGTGTAGGTCCCTGCCGTCATCACTTCGATGTTCCAGACGGCGGCATCCGTGGGTTTGGTCCAGTGGACGAAGTAGGAGGAGTTAGGCGCCTTAGCGCTCCGGCGCATCTCGCCGAGGGGGGTGCCATCGCGCGCGGGCAACATCGTCGATGGGAATTCGCGGTAGCCAATCGCCAAGGGGCGCGGGTCGACCTGGCTGCCATCGCCCTTTCGTTGGTTCGGCCCGCCGAGGCTCATCTCTTGGCGCCAAGCTGCGACCGCCTCGCTCAGTTGCCGGGCAAGTTCCGGCTGCTGGGCTTGGATGGGGGTGGTTTGGCCCGGGTCGGTGACCAGGTCGAAGAGGTTGCCGACGTTGTCGAGTCGGTGGGTCTGCGTGCGGACGCTGACGCTGTTGGCCCAGGAGTTGAAGAGCCGCCGCGGTGCCCAATCGGCGTCGACGCCCTTAAGGAGGAGGGGCGATAGGTCGCGGCCGTCGAGGGGCTTTTCGCCGACCCGCTTCACGCCGGCGAGGGCGTGCAGCGTCGGGCTGAGGTCAATGGCCCCGGCGATGGGCTTGACCAACGTGCCGGCGGCGATCCGGCCCGGCCAGCGGACGAAGAGCGGCGAGCGGACGCCCCCTTCGTCGGTCATGCCTTTCTTGCCCTTCATCCCGCCGTTCCAGCGGGAGGTGTTGGGCCCGTTGTCGGAGAAGTAGATGACCAGAGTGTCGTTCTCTAGGTTAAGGGCTTTGAGTTTCGCAAGGATCCGCCCGACGTTGCGGTCCTGGTTCTCGAGCATCGCCAGCACGCAGCGGGTGGCGTCGGGTTCCTCGTCCTTGGCTACGGTGGCCGGTTGCGTGATGGGTAGGTCCTTGAAACGCGCCCAGTCTGTCGGGGGCACGGAGAAAGGGGAGTGCGGCGTCGTGAACGGGACATAGCAGAGGAACGGCTTGCGCTGGTTGCGCTCGATGAACTGCAGGGCCTTGTCGGTAAGGACGTCAACAATGTAGCCCTGGGACGGCTGCATGACCCCGTTGTGCTCGAGGGGGGCGTCGAAATACTCCCCCCAGTGGCCCGATGTGTAGCCCCAGAAGGTGTCGAAGCCGCGGGCGAGTGGGTGGTAGGGCCATTGGCTGCCATTGTGCCATTTGCCGAAGATACCGGTCACATACCCCGCGGCCTTGAAGGAGTCGGCGAAGGTCTTCTCGTCGAGGTTCATTCGCTCCTGTCCCGTGGAGACGCCGCGCACCCCGAGGCGTGGGTGGTAGCGGCCGGTCAGGAATTCAGCCCGGGTGGGGGAGCAGACCGGCTGCACGAAGAAACGGTCGAAGTGCGCACCTGTCCGGGCGAGCGAGTCGATGTTCGGGGTGGCGAGCTGGCGATTGCCGCTGAAGGAGGTATCGCCCCAGCCGGCGTCGTCCGCCAGTAAGATCACCACGTTAGGGCGATCCGCGGCCCACGCGCAGGTGACCGCGAACCAGGCGAGGAGCGGGCGCATCTTATTTTTTCGGGAGGTAGCCGAGGGAGACTAGGAAGTCGTCGGTGGCGGCGAGGGTCTCGGCGTACTTCGATTGATTGAAAAAGCCATGCCTCTCGCCTTCGTAACCGACCAGCTCGCAGCGGTTGCCGGCGGCTTGCATGACTTCGGCGAACTTGGCGACGGTGGAATAGGGTACGGTCGTGTCGGCCTTGCCATGGAAGATGATCGTCGGGGGCAGGCCTTGGCGGACGTGATGAAGCGGGGAGATCGCCGTGGGTTCGCAACCGAACATATCCTTGTCCAGGCCGGCGCCGAAGCCCTTGAGGTCGAGCCCGGGAAAGGGTGCGAGGACGGTGGCAGGGTTGAAGAGCACGAGGGCGTTGGGTAGGCAGGAGATGGTTTTGTCGTCCTTCGCGACGTCGAGGCCGGGAAGGGTCGCCACGGACGCGGCGAGGTGGCCCCCGGCCGAGCCACCGCCGACGGCGAGGCGCTCCGGGTCGATGCCGAGGCGAGCGGCGTTGGCGCGGACCCAGCGAACGCAGGCCTTCGCGTCGGCCACGCAGTCGGCGGGTTTGGCCCCTTGGCGGCTCTTCACGCGATAGTCGGCGACGATGGCGATCATCCCCCGGGCGGCGAGGTATCGGCTCTGCGGTTCGAATTGGGTCGGGGAGCCGGAGCTCCAGCCGCCGCCGAAGAAGAAGACGATGGCCGGCAAGGGTTTCGGGTGCGGGGCGGTCGGTTCGAAGATCCAGACTTTGAGGTCGGTCTCGCCGACCTTGAGGTAGGTCGCCGCTTTCGTTCCGGAGAGGACGGGCGGGTAGCCGCTGGCCTTCTTGGCGCTAGGTTGGGGTTGGGCCGAAGCGGATAGGCCGCAGAACGCGGTAAGGAGGAGCAGGGCGGTGCGCATGGGGAGGGGGCGGGCGGCTTTTAATGTTTAGTCCGGCGGGATAATTCGGCGTCGAGCCAGGCAAGGCGTTCGGGCACCCAGCGCTTCATCTCGAGGGTGTCGCGGGTGAAGGTCAGTTCCCCCGGGTGGGCGTAGTCGATCCGTTTCCAGCGTCGCTCGTTGCGCAGCGTCGCCTCGCCTAAGGCCGCGATGTTCTCATCGATCAGGCGAGTCACGTTCGCCACGGTCAACTGGCGGGCGCGCAGTTCCTGCCAGCGCTTCGCGTATCGAGCCTGGTACTCGGCATGGCCCAGCAGCCGGTCAAAGAGCCGGTTCGATAGCCAGGACTTGGCGTCGACGCGCGTGCCATCCCAATTGCGTCCGAAAGTGGCGTCGTAGTCCCAGGGGACGAAGCTGAACTTGGGTTCGGTCTGGGCGGGCGTCGCCGGCGGGCGCACCAAGTTATAGTTCTTGGTGATGCCGTCCAGGTTGCTGGTCACGAGTACCAGCAGGTGGAAATCGATCGCATTGTCCATGTCCAGTCGTCGGGCGATGCCGTTGACCGGGTCGAAGAAGTCGTGGTCGGAGGCTTGGCTGACGAAGCGGTTCAGGTCATCGAGCGGCGCCCAGACCTCCTTGGTGGCCGGGTCCGGGGCGCGTTGCTCGAAGCCCTCGTGTCCCGGCTGGCCGAAGTTGGCCGCATGGTCCACCGCTTTGAAGATGACGCCGGGTATGGTCTCCGACTTGGCCGTGGGCGGGAAGCCGACCAGCAGGTCGTCGACCGGCTGCATGAGCAGGTAGACCCCGTGGTATTTGCTGTTGAGCTCGACCTCGACGAAACGGCTTGCCGCGGCGAAGCGCGGGGCGGCGGTGGTACCGAGGGAGCGGAACAGGTCGTAGGAAAGCTTATGGCGCATCAGCGAGCAATCGACGAACGCCGCGTTGAGCACCCATTCGCGATTCCTGGCCAGACCTAGCCAGCCCGTGGCCTCGTCGAGCTTCACGGCGAACGATTTCTTGTCGTAGGCCTGGGAGGAAGCCCCGCGAAATTTAATCTGGGCGCTGCGTGGGGCCGGGTCGTCGACGCCTTGCCCGGCGGGCCAGGTCAAGCGGGCGGAGCACGCCGTGCGGACGTCGGACTTGATGGGGTCCTTGGCTTCGAGGTGGATCACCGGGAGGTCGGCTGCCTCCGCCGCGAGGCAGCCGAGGAAGACGAGGCACGGGAGGAGGCAGCGCACGATGAGTCTATTTCCGAAGGAGGGTCACCATCGCCTGGCCCATGGCCGTGCCGACTTCCATGTAGGTCTCGGCATTGCCGTTGTAGTGGCTGTTGCCGCTGCCGCCCTTGGAGAGCGGGTGGGCATAGACCGTGGCCACGTTGCCCTTGAATTCGGGGTATTTGCCGCTGGTACCATCCACCGCCAGCTGGGCCTCGAGGATTTTGCCGCCGTTACCGCTCGAGCCTTTTTCGGCCTCGCCGAGCGTCGCCAGGACGAATTTGGCGTCCGGGGCCGCGAAATCCTTGCGGAGCTGTTTGATGAAGCGCACGAGATTTTCCTCATACTTGGCGGCGTGGCCGGCGTTACCGCCGTCCTTCTCGCCCTGCCAGAAAAAGAAACCCGCGACCTCGTAACCCTTGGCCCCTGGGTAGTATTTCGCGAGGTCGGCCAGGACCTTCTTGGCGTTGGCGGTATCGTCGTCGTATTGTTTACCGGCGTACCACTCGATCGGCTTGCCGGCCTTGTCGAGCCAGGGCGGGGGCGGCGTCGCGGTGCCTTTGGCGGCATCGACCGGCCAGCTATCGGGGCGGTCCTTGTAGGCCGCGTAGACCTTGCCTTCGAAGACGTGGCGTTCGCTGCCGGGCGGCAGCAAGTCCCAGCCGAGGCTACGGTTGCCGATGCAGCTCTTGAGCAGCATCACCGGCGCTTCCACGGCGTCGCCCAGTGGGTGGCCCATGCCGTATTCCGGTCCCATCGTCTTGCCGGACACCTTGAGGAACTCGTTATTGAAAAGCTGCATGTCGCCTCGGCCGGTCATCACGCGCACGAAGCGCACGTCGGGGCGCTCGGACCAATTGCCGCTGGCGTCGACCAGGTGGGGGTAAAGTTTCTTCGTCTTCACGGCGAACTCCAAGGAGCCGGTGGGGCCCGTCACCTTGCCTAGCCCGACCATGTTGGACTGGCCGAGCAGGATGAAGACCTGCACGGGCTTGCTCAGGTCGGCGGGTTGGTCGGCGGCGGTCAACCGGGGGACGGTCAGGCCGACGGCGAGGAGGAGGGCGGTCAGGGCGGTTTTCATGGGGAAATTTAGGTTAGGATGTCCGACATGACCTTGCAAGGTTCGACGCCGGTCAGTTTGGCGTCCAGTCCCTGGAACTTGAAGCGAAAAGCCTCATGATCGATGCCCAGCTGGCGCAGCATGGTCGCGTGCAGGTCGTGCACCGTCGCCACCTTGTCGACGGCGGCGTAGCCGAGCTCGTCGGTCGAGCCGTGGACGAGGCCGCCGCGGACGCCCCCGCCCGCCATCCAGACGGTCATCGCCTTGTTGTGGTGGTCGCGCCCGTTGCCTTGCGACATCGGGGTGCGGCCGAACTCGCCCGCCCAGACGATGAGCGTCGACTCGAGCAGGCCGCGCCGCTTGAGGTCGGTGATCAGGGCCATGCAGGCGCGGTCGATCTCGGCGGCCTTGAGCGCCACGCCGTCCTTCACGTCGCCATGGTGGTCCCAGTCCTTATGGTAGAGCTGGATGAAGCGGACGCCGCGTTCGGCGAGGCGGCGCGCAAGCAGGCAGTTCGCGGCGAAGGAGCCGTCGCCCGGCTGGCAGCCGTACAGCGCGAGCGTCTTCGGGTCTTCGTCCTTGACGTCCATCAGTTGCGGCACGCTCGCCTGCATCTTGAAGGCCATCTCGTACTGCGCGACGCGCGTGGCGACCTCGGGGTCGGCCACGAAACGCTCCCGGTGCAGGTTGAGCTTGGCGATGGCGTCGACGTCGCCCCCCTGGGCGTCGCGGGAGACGCCGGGCGGGTTCGACAGGTAGAGCACCGGATCGCCCTTGGAGCGCAGCTGGACGCCCTGGTGCTTGGAGGGTAGGAAACCGCTGCTCCATTGGCGGGCCGCGATCGGCTGGTTCTGCCCGCCCTTGCCCAGCGAGGTCAGGACGACGAAGCCCGGGAGGTCCGCGGCCTCGGTGCCGAGGCCGTAGGTGACCCAGGAACCCATGCTCGGACGGCCCGCGATCTGCGAACCGGTGTTCATGAACATGTGCGCCGGGTCGTGATTGATCGCGTCCGTCGTCATCGAGCGGATCAGGCAGATCTCGTCGAGCACCGAGCCGATCTGCGGGAAGAGTTCGCAGATCTCGGTCTGGTCGCGGCCGAACTTGGCGAACTTATGCTGCGGACCGAAACACGTGAGCTTCTGGCCCTGCAGCTGGGCGAGCTGCTGGCCCTTGGTGAAGCTCTCGGGCATCGGCTGGCCGTGCATCGCGGCCAGCTTGGGCTTGGGGTCGAAAGTCTCGAGGTGTGACGGCCCGCCCGCCATGCTCAGCCAGATGACGCGCTTGGCTTTCTGGGGTAGGGGCAGCCGCGAGAGGGCACCAGAAGCGCCCGGGGTGGCGAGCGCGGCGGGGCCGAGCAGCGAGGCCAGCGCGAGGCCGCCGACGCCTTGGGTCGTGCGGCCGAGGAAGGCCCGGCGCGTGAGGGCTGACTGGAGTTCGGGAGGCAGGCTCATTCGCGGGTGATGGTTTCGTGCAGGTTAAGCAGGACGCGGTTCACGTGCGTCCAGGCGGCCAGCTCGGCCGGCGCGACCGTGGTCGGCGGGGGCGTCAGCCCGACCTTCAGGAAGGCCTGGGCCGCGGTGGGGTCGGCCAAGTAACTCTTGCGACGCTCGGCCAGCACCCGGCGGAGCGTGGCCAGCTCGCTGGCTTCGGGCGCGCGTTGCAAGGCCCGGCGCCAAGCCCAAGTCAGCCGCTGCTCGTCGTCGCCCGCGGTCGCGAGGGTGCGGGCCGCGAACGCCCGCGCGGCCTCGACGTAGGTCGGGTCGTTCAGCAGCACCAAAGCTTGCTGGGGGATATTCGAGCGGGTGCGGTCGGTGCAGGCTTCCTCGCGGCTGGGCGCGTCGAACGCCAGCAAGCTGGGGTGAAGGAAGGTGCGCTGCCACCACACATAGAGGCCGCGGCGGTATTGCGACTCGCCCTGGTCCGCCGCATACGTGCGGACGGGGAAGTTCAGGTTTTCCCAATATCGATCCGGCTGGTAGGGTTTCACGCTGGGTCCGCCGACCTTCGGGACGAGCAGTCCGGCGATCGCGAGCGCATTGTCGCGGATCAGCTCGGCTTCGAGCCGGTAGGAGCTTTGCCGCGACAGTTCGCGGTTGAAGGGGTCCGACGTCGCCAGCTCCGCTGGGGTGGCCGAAGCGCGGCGGTAGGCGCGGCTGGAGACGATGAGGCGCACCATGTGCTTCACGTCCCAGCCGGAGTCCATGAACTCCACGGCGAGCCAGTCGAGCAAGGCTTGGTTGGGCGGGAGTTCGCCCTGCGCCCCGAGATCGCCCGGGTTCTTGCTGAGCGCGGTACCGAAGAATTGCATCCAGAGACGGTTCATCGTGACGCGCGCGGTCAGCGGGTTCTCTCGCGACACCAGCCAGCGGGCGAGGTCGAGCCGGTTCGGCGTGCGCCCGTCGAGCTTCGGCTGGGGGAGGTAATGGGGGAAGGCCGCCTTCACGACCTCGCCGGACTCGTCCATCCAGTTGCCGCGGGGGAGGATGCGGACGGTGCGGACGACGGCGACCTTGGTGGTCACCAGCGACTTCGGCAGGCCGGCGCGGAAGGCGTCGTGTTCGCGCTGGGCCGCGGCGACGGCATCCCGCTGGCTCTTGAGCGCCTCGGGGTGCAACGAGAGCAGGTAGTCCCGCAAGGTCGACCGCTCCGCGTCGGAGCGCTGGGCGGCCGGTTTCTGGAGGATCGCCGGAGCTTTGGCCGCCAACGCCGCGTCGGGCGACTTGGCCTTGCCCTTGGCCTTCGCCTCGGGGGTCGCGGCCGGGACGAGGTCGTCGGTCGCCTCCTTCTCCCAGGCGGCGAGTTCCGCGCCGAGCCCGCCCAGGGCGGTCTCGTGCGTCTGCCGGGCGCGGGTCACGGCGGTGGCCAGCTCGGCGAGCCGGCGCTCGTCGGCCGGCGTGACCACGAGCATGCCCTCCTCGCGGCGGCCGATATCGGGTTCATGGATGTCGGCGAAGAACGCCCCGAGGGCATAGAAGTCCCGCTGCGTCAACGGGTCGAACTTATGGTCGTGGCATTGGGCGCACCCGGTCGTCTGGCCCAGCCAGGCCGCGCCGATCGCGCGGACGCGGTCCGTCAGCATCCGCTGCTGGTAGTCCTTGGCCTGGGCCCCGCCTTCCTCGGTGGTCAGGAGCAGGCGGTTGAAGCCGGAGCCCACCTTGGCCTCGACATCGGCGTCCGGCAGCAGGTCGCCCGCCACTTGCTCCAACGTGAATCGGTCGAAGCGCTTGTTCTGGTTGAAGCTCCGGATGACGTAATCGCGATAGGGCCAGACATTGCGCGGCGTGTCGCTGTGGTAGCCGATGGTGTCAGCGTACCGTACTACGTCGAGCCAGCCCTGGGCCATGCGCTCGCCGTAGTGCGGGCTGGCCAGCAGGCGTTCCACCAGCCGGGCGTAGGCGTCGGGCGCGCGATCGGCGACGAAGGCATCCACTTCTTCCGGCGTGGGCGGCAGGCCGAGGAGGTCGAGGTGAAGGCGGCGGGCGAGCGTGCGGCGGTCGGCCTCTCCGACGGGTCGGAGACCCTTCGCGCGCAGCCGGGTCTCGACCAGCGTGTCGATGGCCGTGGCCGAGTTCGGCGCGGCGGCCTTGATCGGACGGTCATAAGACCAATGATTCTGGTAGGTGGCGCCCTCGGCGACCCAACGACGCAAGAGTTCCTTCTGCTCCGGGGTGAGCGTCTTGTGCGATTCCGGCGGAGGCATGACCTCGTCCGGATCGGTCAGGAAGAGCCGTTTCACGAGTTCGCTCGCCTCCGGCTTGCCGGGCACGAACGCCTCCTTGGCCAGGGCGTCGGCGCGGACATCGAGACGCAGCTTGGCCTTGCGGTGGCTGGCGTCGTGGCCGTGGCAGGCGAAGCAGTTGTCGGAGAGGATCGGACGAATGTCCCGGTTGAATTCCACCGGCTCCGCGACCGCGCACAGGGCGGCGCAAAGACCTAGGCAGACGAGGGCGGGGCGGGAGCTCATGGGGTGACCCCAAGATTGCCGTTCCGCGCCGGTTTACCACCGGAAAAACCGGCTCCGACCTACTTCTTGAAATAGCGGTATTCCTTGTCGCCGCCGCTGAGGACGAAGGCCGCGAGGTCGAGGATCTCCTCCTTGGTCAGCATGTTCAGCAGCATCGGGGGCATGGGGGAGACTTTGGAAACCTCGATGCTCCGGACCTGCTTGCGGTCGACGCCCACCCGCTGGTCGGGGTCGGAGAGGTCGGTGTTGATCTGCACCGTATCGCCGTTGAGGTTCACGATGACGCCGCTGACCGTCGACCCGTCCTGGCGGGTCACAATCACCGGGGCGAACTGCTCGTTGATCTCCTTGCTCGGGTGGATGATCTGGTCGAGGAGGTCGCGCGGGCTGTAGCGGCCGCCGGCGCCCGTCAGGTCGGGGCCGTTCATGCCGCCGGCGTTGCCGTAGCGGTGGCACGCGAAGCAGGCGGCGGCGCCGAACATCTTGCGGCCGTTCGCGAAGTCGCGCCCCTTGAGGCCGATCTCGGCGGCCGTGGCCAGCTCATCGAGCGTCCATGCGGTGGGCGTGCGACCGGCGAAGATCGCGCCGACGTTCTCGTAGGCGGACTTGACCGGCGGGTTCTTGGCGGTGGCGATGAGCTCGGCGTGGCGGGCGGTCTCCTCCGGCGTGAAGGTCGTGAGCGAGTCGTTGCGGATGAACTCGATGAACTTGGTGAAACTGGAACCCCCGCGGTAGCTGGCCGCCCGGACGAACCAGCGGAGCTGCTGTTCGCGCAGCGCCGGCGTCCAGCCGGTCTTGAGGAGGCGCAGGCTGCGCATGAGTTCCATCTCCGGCTCCTGACTGCCCGCCGCGGCGACCATGGCCATCGCCTTACCGGCCAAGGTCGGCGCCTGCAGGTAGGCCAGCGTCTCGGTCAGCAGCCAGTTGAGCTCGAACTCGGCGGCCGGGTAGGCCGCATCGTATTGGGCGACCAGGGCGGCCACGCCGGCGGCGTCGGGTGAGCCGTAGCGATGCAGCACCAGTTCGGCCAGCCGTACGTGGAGTAGCTTCTGTTCCTTCGTCAGCGTCGCGAAATCCATCGCGCGCAAGGCCGAGAGGAGTCGCGTGCGTAGCCGCACCTGTTCGGCGTTCGGTTCGGCCGTCGTCGGCGCCACCCCGGTCCGCGGATCCGGTTTGGCCGCCTTGGCGGTATGGTAGGGACATTCGGCGTTCTGGCGGGTCAGGGCGAGCAGCGCCTCGAGCCGGGCGGTGGCGCCGGGTTCGGCGAAGGCGCGGTCCGCCCAGCCGCGGGAAGGCTGGTGCTCGAGCACGACCCGCGCCGCGAAACGCAGCCAGCGGTCCGGGGAGGCGAGGTGCGGCCAGGCGGCCTCGACGGCGGCCGGATCCTGCTTGCCGTGGAAGCGATCGAGGGACTGACGGGCGACGGCCTCGGCGGTCGGCGCCGGGGCGTCCTGCCGGGCCGGGGCGGTCGATTCGGTCCCGGCGTAGGTGACGCGGTAGAGGCCGGACTGGACCTTGCGCCCGCCGATGGCGAAGTACATCGCGCCGTCGCCGGGATGGATGAGCAGGTCGGCCACGGGCAGCGGCGCGCCGAGGATGAAGTCCTCCTTGGTGCCGACGTAGCTCGCGCCCTGCGCCTTGAGGTGTACGGCGTAGATCTTGCCCCAGCTCCAGTCCATGATGTAGAGCGCCTCCTGGTACTTGGCCGGGAACTTGGCGCCGTAGCCGAAGGCCACGCCGGTCGGCGAGCCCGGGCCGATGTTGACGGTGGCGGGGAGGTTGTCGGGATAGAACTCGGGGTACTTGCCGGCGCCGTTACGCCAGCCGTACTCGCCGCCGCTGACGACATGGTTCACGCGGGTCGGGCGATACCAGGGCGTGTTGAAATCGTACTCCATGTCGGCGTCGTAGGTGAACAGGTCGCCGGCGCGATTGAGTGCGCCGCCGTAGATGTTGCGGAAGCCGCTGGCGAAGGTCTCGAACGTCTTGCCGTCCTTGCTGATGCGGTAGACGATGCCGCCCGGGGCGAGCACGTGGCGGTTATGCCCGCGGCCGTCGGGCAGGCGGGGCAGCAGGTGATCGTCGCCCCAGAGCGGCGCGACCGAGGAGGTGGCCGCGGTCTCCGTCTTCACGGCGTTGTTGCCGGTGATCAGGTAGAAGCCCTGCCGGTCGGGCGTCACGACGACCTTGTGGACGCCGTGGTCGCTGCCGGCCTGGAACTCGCGCAGGAGCTCGGCCTTGTCCAGCAGGTCGTCGCCGTCCGTGTCGACGATCCGGTAGAAACCGCTGGGGAACTTGCGTTCATAGTCATTGACGCCGGCGTAGAGCGCGCCGAACGCCCAGGTCATCCCGTTGATCGCGCGGACTTTGACCGGCATCTTGCGGATGTCGGCGGCCTGGAGCGGCTGGCCCGGCGCGGGGGCGGGGAAGCGGTAGAGGTCGCCGTACTGGTCGCACGCGTAGATGCGCCCTTTGTCGTCGGCGCAGAGCGAGACCCACGAACCTTGCTCGCTACCCGGGACGGAGTAGAGCAGTTCGACCTTGAAGCCGGCGGGAGCCTTGATGCGGTCGACCGGCGTGGCCTTGTTCTCGCCGACCGCCTTGCCGGCGTTGGCGTCGCCCGCTTTCTTGGCGGGCGCCTTGGTTTTGGCGGGGGCCTTCGGGGCGTCGGCGGCTTGGCTGGTCGGCAGCTGGACCAGCAAGAGAGCCAGGTAGGACAGAAGGAGGCGCATGGGGGTGGCCCAGCATCGGAGGAATCCCCTCGGTCCGTCAATCGGACTCCGCCGCCGCCAAGGGTTATTCCAAGGTCACGACGGCCGCCGAGGCCGCCGGGAGGTCCAGTGTCAGCTGGCCGCCGGGCAGCGGTCTGCGGGGAACGGGTTGGGCCGGCCAAGAACCGTCGGGCGCCACGGAGGCACCGGCAAAGGTCACGCCCTCCTTCGCCGAAGGTGAGGGGGCGACCAATCGGGCGACTCCGGCGGTCCGGTATCGGGCGGTCTGCAGCGTCAGGCTGATTGGTTCCGTTAGTGATTTATTCACGAGAATCACCCGGGCCTTGCCGTCATCGCCGAGGGTCGCATGGGCGACGAGGTTCATCCCCGCCTTGACCTGGGTGGTTAGGATGCGTCCGTGACCGGCGTCGCGGAAGACGAGCATCGCGTAATAGAGCGGGTGGAGCGAGTAGGCGCCGGGCATCGTTCCGCGCGAGATCGGCGAATAGCTGCCGGGCTTGAGGTTGCAGTGGAAGTTGATGCCATCGGCGCCGTGCGCGGCGACCGAGAACAGGAAGTCGGTCGCCCAGAGCGCGGAGATAAAGGTGTCGCTCACGCCCGTGCGGCCACCGTTGGAGACCGAGTTGCATTCGGCGAGGCGATAGCGCATGCCCGCGGACTTCGCGGCGGCGAGGTGCTCGTCCACCATGGCTAAGTCTTTGGCCATCGTCGCTGCTAATAGCAGGTTATCGACGGAGGGGAAATTGGCCGACTTGGGGTTGGTCGAGCCACCGGAGAGCGCGTAAAGGTGTGACGTGCCGATGGCGAGTTGGCCTTTGAGGCCGGCGACAGCGTCTTCAAACCAGTGGTCGGTGCGGCGGGCGGTCGCGGGTCCGGCGAGGGTGACGCCGGGGTTGCGGGTCCGGATGACCTGGATGGCCGCGACGGCCTCCGGCAGGTAGGTCGGGCAGTCGTAGCCTTTTTTTCGCAGGTCGTGGTTGGGGTAGAGGTTGGGCTCGTTGCCCACTTCGAATGCCAGGACGGAGGCTGCGCCGACCTTGAGCGCGTAGGCGGCTTCCTCGGCCGAGGCGGCAGGTTGGTTGCTGGCGAGGTTGATGCCATGCAGGCATTTCCAGTCAATCGCCTTAAGGAAGCCGTAGAGGTCGTCGATGGTGGCGCGCCCGATGACGGCGAGGCCGGTGGTTTTATCGAGCGCGGCGGTCGCGTCCGCCTGCCAGCGCGTGAGTTCAACCTTGTTGCCGCCGAGACGTAACGTGCCGGGACCGAGGTTGCGGTGCAGGTTGACGAGGACGGTATTGGTGGGCTTGAAGTGCGGCTCCACGAGGGCGTTCTTCTCGTAACTAATGCCGAGGAAGTCGGCAGGGAGGCGGACTCCCGGGTGGTCGAAGTCAACGGTGACCGTAGGGAGCTCAGCCCCGCACGCCGCTGCGCAGCAGGTCAGGAGGAAGGCGGTGAGGCGCATCGGGTTAACCCTTGCGAAGCGCTTGGAACGAACGCCAAAGGGCCCAGAGCATCCCGAGGGAGAGTGCGAAGCCGGCGCCGTAGGCCACCCGCCAATAGGCGGGTACTCCCGGTTCGCCGGCCGCGAGGAAGCCGTAGATGCACAGCCCCGCTGCGGCGAGGAGGAAGAGGGCGCGGAAGGCGAGGAGGACGATCAGGAGGCCTTGCATCGCGACAAGGTGGGGCGGCCGGGCGAGGAGGTCAAGGGGGCGTCACTTGCCCATCTTCACGAACTCGTCCTTCGTGAGCTCGCCGCTCTTGTCGCGGTCGAATTTCACGAAGTTCTCGGCGGCATGCGCCGGGTCCTTCTGTTTGGACAGGTATTCTTCCTTGGACAGTTTGCCGTCCTTGTTGGCGTCTCGTCGCTCGAACATCGCGGTCCGGTCCTTCTCGACGTCGTCGGTCGCGGGCTTGGCCGTCGGGGGCGTGAGCTTGGGGGCGGTCACGTCGGTGTTCTTGGCGGTGATGTCGACGACGTTCTTTTTCCCCTTCGTGATCTTCTTCGCGTTCGGGTCGGCGGCCGGGATGGGCGGAGGCAGGAACTTCGACAGGCGGGCGATCACTTCCTGGTTCTCGGGCTTCTTGGCGAGGTTTTCCGGCTCCTTCGGCGCGTTGACCTCGTCGTACAACTCGGTGTCGACGATGCGGTTGTCCTCCAGGCTGCGCCAGAGCGTGAGGCGCCAGCGATCATCGCGGATGCTGTAGCCCATGACGTCGCGCTTGGCCGTGACTTTCGCGCCTTCCTTCTTCGCGATGCCCGCGGCCTTCGGGTATTGGCTGATGGCGACGGCCTTCACGGTCACCGTGGGGTTCTCCAGGACCGGCTTCAGGCTGACGCCGTCGACGTCGGGCTTGGGCAGGCCGCAGAGCTCGGTGAGCGTCGGGTACACGTCCACGAACTCGACCAACGAATTGCTCTTTTGGCCGGCGGTCTTCTGGCCGGGGTAGCTGAAGATGAGGGGGACGCGGGCATCGACCTCGAAGTTGGTGTGCTTGCCCCATTCCTCATGGTCGCCGAGTTTCCAGCCGTGGTCGCCCCAGAGGACGATCACCGTGTTGTCGGCGATACCTTCCTTCTCGAGGGCATCGAGGAGGATGCCGAGGTTGGCGTCGGTATAGCTGACTGCGGCGTAGTAGCCGTGACGCACCTGTGAGGCGAAGGCAGCCGGCAGCGGGGTGCGGGCGAGTGCCTTGTCCTTGGGCGGGACGTTGGTGTAGGCGCGGAATTCACCGCTGTCGCTATCCCCGACGTAAGCGGGGGCGCTGACCGGGAAGGCGCTAGCGGTGTCCGGAATTTGAGCCGGGTCGTAGAGGTCCCAGTACTTCTTGGGGGAGACGAAGGGTAAGTGCGGCTTGGAGAGACCGACGGCGAGGAAGAAGGGCTGGTTCTTCTTCTTCAGGTCCGCGATCGTCTGAGCGGCCAGCCGGGCGGTCTTACCGTCGGTGTAGAAATCATCCGGGACGTCACCGGCCTCGAAGGCTACGCCCTTGCCCTTGTTCTTCGGGTCTTTCTTCACGATGTCACCGGCCGTCGCCTCCCTGGCATAGGTCGGAGCCTTGGGGGTCATCCACGGCGTGGACCAAGTCGGCTCGTCATCGAAGCCGCCGTGGAAGATCTTCCCCATGCCTTGGGAGAAGTAGCCATGCTCCTTGAAGTACTGCCCGACGGTCTTGACGTTGGGCAGGGCCACGCGGAAATGCGTCTCGAGGTCCCAGACCCGGGTCGCGTCCGGGCGCTTGCCGGTCATGATGGAGGCCCGCGAGGGGCTGCACACGGCCTGTTGGCAATAGGCGCGGTTGAAGACCATGCCACGCGCGGCCAGTCGGTCGAAGTTCGGCGTCTTGATCACCGCGTTACCGTAGCAGCCGAGTTCCGGCCGGAGGTCATCGACCGCGATGAAGAGCACATTGGGCGGCTTCGTCTCGGCACCTGGGGCGAGGAGGGTGGCGAGCAAGGCGAGGGTCGTGGCGAGACGCATGGTGGTTTGGTCTTACAACCCCATAAACACAACGTGGTTGCAAGCCGAACTGGGTTGCGGCCCTTAAGGTTCGCTTAAGGTTTGCAGGAAAGAAGTGAAACCTTTGGTCTGACGGGGCGTGTCCTCCCGTCCTGTCATCGCCCAAGGCGTCGCCTTATTGCTCGGAAGCATGACGCTGGCCGCTTCGACCGAGGATTACGACCGTCTCTGGTCGAAGGCTGTCCTTTACCGCGGGAGCGCCGGTGGCTGGCTGAAGGAGGCCAGGTTGCTCGGCCGCGAACAGGTGGACTGGTATGATTTCCATGATGGCAGCCATCGGGACGAGGGGTTCTCCAATCGCCGGACCCGACTGGGCGCCGACCTGCTGTTCCGCGCTGGCTTGAGCTTCAAGCTCGAGGTCGACTGGGCGGCGCGCGCCGGCGCCTTCCATTACAACAAGTTGACGGATTGCTTTCTCAAGCAGGAATGGGGCGAAGGCTATGCCCTCACTATCGGCAAGCAATCGACCCGCATCACGCTCGACGGGGCGACTCCCGCCAATGTTCTGTTGACCATCGAGCGCTCGGCCATCGCTTGGAATATCGGCGTTCCGGAGGATTCGGTGCCGGGGATTTGTTTAGAGCGGACCCAGGGCCCTTGGTACTTGCGTGCCGGCCTCTACAGCGCCGGCGCTTCCACGCCCGGCTTCGGCGATTTCAATGCCGCCCTCTTCGGGGTGTTCTCGGTTGGGCACGAGTTCGCCGCGGTCGGTTCCGCGGGTCATTCGTTGCTGCGCCTCGACTACATGTTGCAGGGTGCCGACCCCCAGAATGCGACCGGTAAGCCCGCGGCCTTTACGCGCGACCATGCCCAGGTTTGGTCGCTGAACTACCATTATGAACGTGGGCCGTGGGCGCTCGGCCTTGATCTGGCGGCCTCGGATGGTCGCGGGGCGCAGTCCGACCTCCGGGGCTTACAGGTCATGCCGAGCTACGCGTTCGACGAAAATTGGCAGGTGGTTTTCCGCTACACCCTGATGGCGAGCGCCGACCCGGATGGGCTACGTTTCACGCGCTACGAGAACATGGTCAACGCCGGCCACGGCGACCGTTACGAGGAATGCTATTTCGGCCTAAACCGCTACTTCTACGGTCATAAGCTCAAGTGGATGTTCGGTTGCCAGCACACCTCCATGCAGGACGTCGCCGCGAACGGCGGCGCCTACCATGGGTGGGGGCTCTCGAGCGGTTTCCGCGTTTGGTGGTAGTTCCGCGGGCTTAGCGTCCGAAGAATTCCCGTGCCGTCTGTTGGAAGACGCGGCGGATTTCGCTCCCGTCGGAGTTCGGCAGGTCGGTCCGTTGGATCAGCAGGATGTAGGCGCGCTGGCGCACGGGGTCGAGCCACGCCTGGGTGCCATAAGCGCCCCCATGCCCGTAGGTCCCGGGGCTGAGGCTCTCGGTGACCCCTTGGGGACTGTGCACAAGATGAAAGCCCAGCCCCATGTGCATGCCCGGCGCAAAACTCACCTTGGGCAGGTCGCCCAGTTGGTTCGACGTCATGAGGCGGAGCGTCTCGGTCTGGAGGTAGCGATGGCCATCCAGTTCGCCTCCGCGGAGAAGCATCTGGTAGAGTTGCGTGAGGTCCTCGGCGGTGGAGAAGAGGCCGCCCGCCGGGAGAGGGGTGCGCCGACGATCGTTGAGCGGGGAGCTGAAGCGGCTGTTGCCGACCGCGACGAGTTCCCCTGTGTCCTTGTCCTTGCGGTAAGGCGTGGCCATCCGGCCGACCATCTCCGTCGTCGGCCAGAACGACGTGCTGTCCATGCCGAGTGGGTCGAGGAAGCGGTGTTGCACGAAATCGCCGTAGGCTTGGCCGCTCACGACCTCGATGATCCGGCCCAAGGTATTCATGCCGGCATTGCTGTAGGCCCATGTCGCCCCCGGTTCGCTGACCAAGGGCTGGCGGGCATAGAAGTCGGTCATCGCCGCTAGGCTGATGGCATCGACCGGTTGGCCGGCGGGAGTCGGTGAAGCCGAGGTCAAGCCGCTCGAGTGAGTGAGCAGGTCGCGCACCGTGACGGCGCGCCGCGGTTTCGTCGGTCCCTTCGATGAGGTGAGCGTCTGGTCCCGGAAAGCAGGCAGGAATTTACCGACGGGGTCGTCGAGCCCGAGTTTCCCTTCCTCGACGAGCATGAGGATGCCCAGGGAGGTGATCGGCTTCGTCATCGAGGCGATCCAGAAGACCGAATCTCGGCGCATCGGACGCTTGCTCGCGATGTCCGCAAGGCCGAAGCCCTCCAAGGCGATCGCGCCGCGCGGCGCCACGACCAAGGTCACGGCCCCGGCGAATTGCCCCTGCTCCTGTAATTCCTGCAGGGCGTAGCTGAAGACCGCGTTCTGCTCGTGGAGGTCGACCTTCGGGCCGGCTTCGGGGCTTTGATCCGACGAACACCCCGCGACCAGGGCGAGGGCGAGGAGGGCGGGGAGGAGCGGGCGCATCGGGGCTGAGTCGACCTTGGGTCGGTCGCCGGCCGGAGTCAACGGAAGTGGCGGTTGCCTGACCGCTGGCGAGGGCTATGAAGGCCTTACCTCGCCATGCGACTCCTTCGTACCCTTTATTTTCAAGTCCTCCTCGGCATCGTGCTGGGCGGTCTCCTCGGCTATTTTCAGCCCGCGCTCGGCGCCCAGCTCAAGCCCCTCGGCGACGCCTTCGTCGCTCTCATCAAGATGCTCATCGGGCCCATTATTTTCGCCACCGTGGTCGTGGGCCTCGCCGGCATGGGCGACCTCCGTCGCGCCGGGAAGGTCGGCCTTCGCGCTTTGGTCTATTTTGAAGTCGTCACCACCCTGGCTCTGGTCATCGGGCTCGTCGTGGCCAATGCCTTCCACCCGGGCGCGGGGCTTCACGCCACGGCCGCTACCCTCGACGCCAAGTCCGTGGCCGCCTACGCGACCGCCGCGCAGTCCGCCGGGGTCGTCGACACCCTGTTGCACCTCATCCCCCGCACCTTTGTCTCGGCGTTTGTCGAAGGCGATATCCTGCAGGTCCTGCTGATCTCGTTGCTCTTCGGCCTCGCGCTCAACCGACTCGGTGAGCACGGCCGGCCCGTCAGCAACCTGCTCAATGACGTCTCGCGGGTCTTTTTCGGGATGGTCTCGCTGGTCACGGCCTTCGCGCCGGTCGCCGCGGCGGGCGCGATGGCGTACACCTTGGGCAAATTCGGCGTCGGGGCCCTCGCCCAACTCGCCAACTTGATGCTCTGCGTCTACCTGACTTGCGGCGTTTTCATCTTCGTGGTGTTGGGGGCCATCGCACACCTCGCTGGTTTCAGTCTTCGGAAGATCCTGCGTCTGATCAAGGAGGAGCTCTTGCTTGTGGTGGGCACCTCTTCCTCGGAGACCGCTTTGCCCGGGCTCATGACCAAGATGGAGCAAGTCGGCTGCGCCCGTCCGACCGTCGGGCTCGTCGTGCCCGCTGGCTATTCCTTTAACCTCGACGGCACTTGCATCTACCTGACCCTGGCGGCGCTCTTCCTCGCCCAGGCGACGGACACCCCGATGTCGCTCGGGCAGCAACTCGGCTTGCTGGCGGTCCTGTTGATCACCTCCAAGGGGGCCGCCGGGGTCACCGGGAGCGGCTTCATCACTCTGGCCGCCACGCTCGCCACCACGGGGAGTATTCCGGTCGCCGGGATTGCGCTCATCCTCGGGGTTGATCGATTCCTTTCGGAAGCTCGCGCCGTCACGAACTTCATCGGCAACGCCGTCGGCACCTTGGTGGTGTCCCGGTGGAACGGTGATTACGATGCCTCCAAGGGTGCGGAAGTGCTGCGCTAACGGCTCAAGGCTTCCAGCCGTCGCGGTAGGCCTTGCGAACAAAGGCGTCGGCGCCGGCGTGGTTGGCGATGCGGAGCCCGGGGGCATCCCACTTCAGTCGTTGCCCGCTCAAACGGGCGGCGACCGTCCCGAGGAGGACCGCTTCGGTCAAGGGCCCGGCGTAAGCGAAGTTGGCGGTGGTCTCGTGCCCTTGCATCGCCGCGTCGACCCAGTCGTGGTAATGGTTGCGGTGGTCCGCTGGCTTGATCGCGGCGACCGCGCGGTCGTCCTTCTCGCCGGCGTCGAGGCGCCGCTGGCGGCGCGAGAGTTCACCCGGGCTGAGGTTCAAGCCGAACGTTTCCTCCGGGTAGAGCGCGGGCATGCCCACGTGAGGCAGCACCAGCGAGCCCTGCTCGCCGACAAAGATCGAGCCGTTGGTGGGCAAACTGCGGCCTGGGGGGAGGTGGGCTAAGGCGGGGTCCGGCAGACGGCCACCATCATACCAGTGCACGGTCACGCCCTCGGCGGCGGTGAACGGCGTCGCCGGGAAGGTCCAGTGCACGGTTTCCTGTTCGCACCAAGTCTCGGGGTTCAACCCGGTGCTTTCCGCCTGCACGTGGGTGGGGGCACCCAACTTCAACGCCGTGAAGATCGGGTCGAGCAAGTGGCAGCCGAAGTCGCCCAGCGTGCCGCTGCCGAAGTCCAGCCAATCTCGCCAGTTGAACGGGTGGTAGACCGCGGGCGCGTAGGGTCGGGCCGCCGCCGTGCCCAGCCAGAGGTCCCAGGCCAGCCCCGGGGGCACCGGGCCCGCCGGTGGGCGCGTCGCGAGTTTCGTGTAGCCGTTGCCCTTGTTGGTCAGCCAGGAATGCGTCGCACGCACCTTGCCGATACGGCCTTCCTGGATCAGCCGCACGGCCGACCGGTATTCCGAGCGGGAATGGATCTGGTTGCCCATCTGCGTGCGGACCCCGTACCGGGCCGCCTCAAGCCGGAGCCGGCGGGCCTCTTCGATCGAGTGGGCCAGCGGCTTCTGCAGGTAGACGTGCTTCTTCATCCGCATCGCAAGCAGCGCCGGCAGGGCGTGCATGTGGTCGGGCGTCGAGACGATTGCCGCATCGAACCCGTCGGCCAGCTGCGCGAACATCGCGCGGAAGTCCGCGTGGTGCGGCACGCCCGGGAAAGCCGCGTCGGCGTGGCGGAAGCGCCCGGCGTCGACGTCGCAGAACCCGACGTATTTCACGGCGGCATGGGAGCCGATCTCTTTGATGTCATCGAAGCCCTTGCCGTCGCAACCGACCGCCACGACCTGGAGGCGGGAATTGAGGTTGCGGGCGCGGAGCAGGGCGGGGAAGCCGAGGGTGGCGACCGCGGCGGTCGTGAGGAAGCGACGGCGGGAGAGGCTCATTAGGTTAAGACACGCTGGCGGTCCGGGCGTTCCCTGTAACCGCTAATGGTCAGGCGCCGAACTGCGGGTGGCCTTCGATGCGAGCTTCGAGGGCCGCGCGATCCGCCTCGTCCAGTCCCTCGGGAAACTTCGCCGAGGAACGGCGCCAGCGGTCGAGCCAGGCCTTGCCCAGCAGGTCGTAACGGCAAGGGGTCGCGTAACCGGGCGTCAGGGCGACGATGGTCTCCTTTTTCACGCCCGTACCGGTGCCGATCGCGACGTGGAAGCCGGCGTTGAGCAGGGACACGCGGACCGCGGTGGAGGCGGAGTACGTGAAAAGCTCGACCGGGCGGTCGTCGCCGAGGAGCCGGCGTAATTCGACGAAGGCCGCGGGCCGCCAGCAGGCGACGTCGGTCTTGTGCGAGAAGAAGTCGAAGTACACGAGGTCGGGGCGCGCCGAGGCTTCCGTCGCCTTGGTCCAGAAATCGCCGACGTGCAGTTCCCATTTCAAGCCGGCGAACTGGCGGGATTTCCAGTTCCCGCGGGCGAGCAGCGCGTCGGGGCCCGAATGGCGCAGGTACTCGAAGCGGTTCTTGTGGGTCATCGCCAGCCGCAGCGAATCGAGGTCGGACTCGAAGCTGATGACCCGCAGCGGTCGCACCGGGCCCTTGACGGCCTCGGTTTCGTAGCAGCGGATCGCGGCCATCGCGTTGGCGGCCGCGCCCAGGCCGAGATCCCAGATGACGAGCGGCTCGGCCGTGGCGGCGTCGGCGTCCGCGGTCAGCCGCAGGCGCTCCGCGAGTCCCGATTGGTCGACGTACAGCGCCTGGGCCTCGGTCATCGGCGGGGTGTGCGAATGCATGATCTCGCCCGAAGAAATCTGGCGGATGCTCGCGAAGCCCTCCGCCGCGAGGTGCACCTCGTAGTCGCCCAGGGTGCGCGGGCGGCGCTCCTTGCCGACCTTCGGCGGGACCGCGGGGTGGTCCATGTCCTCGACCTGCAGGAACTGTCTCTTTTCGCGGTAGAGAGCGAGGAAGCGGTCCTCGAGGATGCTCTGGCGGATCTCCCGCATTAGCTGGTGGTAGAACCAGATGTTATGCTGCCCGAGCAAGGTCCAGCCCAGCGGCTCCTGCGTCTTGGTCAGGTGATGCAGGTAGCCGCGGGAGTACTTGCGGCAGACCGGGCAACCGCAGGCCGGGTCGATCTTCTCCTCGGAGAACTTGTAGACCGAGCGGCGAAGCTGGAGGATCCCGCGGGAGGTGAAGGCCGTGCCGAACTGCGCGACCTTGTTCGGGATGATGCAGTCGAACATGTCGACGCCTCGATGGACGGCCTCGAGCAGGTCGAGCGGCGTGCCGACGCCCATCAGGTAGCGGGGGCGGTCGGCCGGCAGCATCGCCGCGGCCACCTCGCACATATCCTCGCGCTGGTGCTTCTCCTCGCCCACGGCCAGGCCGCCGATGGCGAAGCCGTCGAACGGCAGCTGCGTCAGGCCGTCGGCGCTCTCCTGGCGGAGATCCGGGTACAGGGCGCCCTGCACGATCGCGAACATCGACTGCGGCGAGTCGCCGCGGGCCGCGAGGCTGCGTACCGCCCAGCGCTGGGTGATCTCCAGCGCCGCGCGGGCCGTGTTCTTATCAGCGGTGGAGGGGATGCACTGATCGAGCACCATCATGATATCGCTGCCGATCGCCAGCTGCGTCGCGATGCTCACCTCGGGGCTGAGCAGGAGCTTCTGGCCGTCGACATAGCTGCGGAACTCCGCGCCTTCCTCGCCCATCGAGCGGGCATGGGGCAGGGAGAAGATCTGGAAGCCGCCGGAATCCGTCAGGAAGGATTTCTCCCAGCCCGTGAAGCGGTGAATGTCCCCGAACTTGCGGAAGACCTCGGGGCCGGGACGCAGGAGCAGGTGGTAGGTGTTCGCCAGCAGAATCTGCGAGCCGGACGCGAGCAGGGTGTCGAACGTCTGGGCCTTCACCGTCGCCTGGGTACCCACGGGCATGAAGAGGGGCGTCTTCACCTCGTTGTGCAAGGTGCGGAAGGTCGCGGCGCGGGCCCGGGAACCGGTGGCCACGGCCTCCAGCTTGAAGTTGAGCCGCGAAGGGAGCATGTACGCCGAAGGGCTAGGCGTTGGGCCCGCCCAAGGCAAGGCGGATGGCGTCCCACGGGCTTGGCAACGGAATCGCGGTCGCCCCGGGTCGCTCTGCGCGAGGGCGCCTGTTCGGGTTGACGGCCCGTCCACCCCGTCACTTCTGGAGCGCGAAGCGATCGATCTCCTCGCCCTTGACGTTGACGGCGCGGAGCTCGAAACGCTTCGGCGTCAGGTCGAGGACGGCGAAGGAGTGCTGAGCGTCGTAGAGTTTGGCGTTGAAGGGTGCGTAGTTGTCCTTCCCTCCGTTCGGCAGTTTGGCCAGGTTCTTCTCGACCGTCCCGGTGTAGAGCTTGGCGCCGCCGCCGCCGGCCACGATGTAGATCACGCCCTTGGGGCGGGTCTGGCCGGAGGGATCGTAGGCGTCGTCGATCGTGAAGGCGCCGTTGACGTAGGACGGCGGGATCTTCGGGGCGCCGGAGGGCTCGGTCTTTGCGGCCTCCTTGGGGTCCTCTGGCTTCACCGGAACGATCGCCGCGCTTGGGCTGAACTTCAGCGGCTTGCTCCGCTGGTAGTTGTGGACGTGTCCCGCGAAGACCACGTCGACCCCTTGCGCCTCGAAGATGGGCGCCAGTTTGCGGGAGCGCTGGTCGCCGAAGTGGCTCGTGGTGATCTGGAAGGGCGGGGCGTGCAGGCAGACGATTTTCCAAGGTTGCCGGGAGGCCTTGAGGTCTTGCTCGACCCAGGCCGCCACCTTGGGGTCGTCGCCCTTGCCGTTGCTCGCGTTGCTCAGCACGACGACGTGCGCCGGGCCGTAGTCGAAGGAATAGAAATCAAGCGCCGGGTAGGTGGCGCCGGCGAGGCGGCGGAACTTCGCGCCTTCGTCCGATTTTGGGAGCTGGGTGGTCCAGGCGCCTTCCCCGGGGCCGTTCTGCGGCGCGGTGAAGAAGTAGTAGGCCGCGAAGGCGTCCGTGAGCGTCGGGCTCAGTTTGCCGACATAGGCGTCGTGGTTGCCGAGCACCGCGTAGAAGGGAATCGTGGCCATCAGGGGCGCACCGGCCTTCTCGGAGGCCTCGGCGGCGTTCACGTAAGTGGGCCAGTAATGCTTGAAGTAATGGAAGCTCCGGCCGCTGGGGTAGACGATATCGCCCAGCGCCACCAAGGCATCCGGTTTCTCCTGCGCGATTCGGTAGGCGATGGCGTTCTGGCCCGTCTTGCCGTCGGCGAGGTCACCCACCAGGAGCAGCCGCGTCGGCTGATCCGGGGTTTTTCGCGCGCGTGCGGTGCGTTCGGCGAGGATTTTGCCTCCGGAGCGGAGCACGTAGGTGTATTCGGCGTTGGGCGTCAGGCCGGGCAGGGAGGCGACGAAGCGCACGTACTGCTGGGGCTTCTCCGCCGGCGTCAGCGCCTTGGCGGGTGGCGGGGTGAATTCGAACTCGGTCCGGGCGATCTTCGCGGCCGCTGGCGGCAGGCCCTTGGGCGCATACTCGAGGGTGAAGTTCGCATTCGTCGGTTCCGCGATCCAGACGACCTTGACCTCGTCGGTGGCCCCGAGGTTGCCCTGCGGGCCTGGTTGGACGTAGGGCTGCACGAGCAGGGTCGGCTCGGGGGCGACGGCCGCGACGACGCCGAGCAACAAGGAGGGGAGGAAGGCCATGGGGTGGAGTGTTTCTAGCGCCGCCGACGGGGGCCTCAATCGTATTTCCGCGGGGGCCTCGGCTTACTTGGCGGCGGGTTTGAACCAACCGGTTGATGCCATCCATTCTCCCGCGTTGCGGGTCCAGCCGTCGACGGGGAATCCGGTCACCCGGGTGCCGAAACCGTGGCCACCCTGCGCGTAGACGTGGAGCTCCGCCGGCAAGTTCAGGCGCTTGTAGGCCAGGTAGAGTTCGCCGGCCTCGAGCGGGTTCTGGCCATCGTTGTGCGCCACCACGAAGAAGCAAGGCGGGGCGTCGGCCGGTACCGCGAAGCCGGCGCGGAACTTGGTCTTATCTTCCTTATCGAGGAAGCCGCCGCCGTAGACGAAGAGCGTGAAGTCGGGGCCGCGCGGGTCGTCGACGCCGGGCTTCTGCGGGTAGGTGCGCGCGGCGCGATCCCAGGACGCATGACCGACGAGATTCGCGCCGGCGGAGAAGCCGAGCACGCCGACGCGCCTCGGGTCGATCCGCCAGTACGCGGCGCGATGACGGACGACGCCCAGCGCACGTTGCAGGTCCTGCAGCGGGTATTGGTAGGGGACGGCCTCGTCGGAGGTCGGCGTGCGGTAGCGCAGGAGCACCGCGGTGACGCCGAGTTTGTTCAGCCAATCGCAGACGCCGGTACCTTCGTTGTGGGTGGAGAGGAACCAGTAGCCGCCGCCGGGGCAGACGATGACGGCCGCGCCGTTGGGTTTTTCCGCGGGGTAGACCGTGATCGTCGGCTCGGTGATGTGCGTCTCGCGCCCGGGCGTGCTGCCCTTCGGACCGATGCGTTGGAGCGTCGCCTCGGAGGGCGCGACGCGCGGTCCGAGTTCGGCGGTCTCGAAGAGCTTGATAGGCGGAGGCGTTTCGGCGGCGCCGGCGAGGGCGGTGGCCAGGAGGAGGACGCAGGGGCGGAGGGTCATGGGGTTACCCTTTAGGACAACGCTGCCGGCCTTCGGTGCCAACAAAAAGGCCGCCCGGGAGGGCGGCCGGAGCGTCGCCCCCGGGCGACTTAGGCGATGGCCTTGAGGTAGAGCTCGTTGGCCTTCTTCCAATCGACGACCTTCCAGTAGGCGTCGACGTAGTCCGGGCGACGGTTCTGATACTTCAGGTAGTAGGCGTGTTCCCAGACGTCGAGGCCGAGGATCGGCGCGCCGTTGACGTCGGCGACACCCTTCATCAGCGGGCTGTCCTGATTGGGGGTGGACGTCACGGCGAGGGACTTGTCGGACTTGACGACAAGCCAGGCCCAGCCGGAACCGAAGCGCGTGGTCGCGGCGACCTTGAACTTGGCCTTGAGGCCGTTCTCGCCTTCGAGGCCGCCGAAGGCCTTGGCGATGGCTTCGCCGAGCGCGCCGACCGGCTCGCCCCCGCCGTTCGGCGAGAGGCTGTGCCAGAAGAACGTGTGGTTGGCGTGGCCGCCGGCGTTGTTACGGACTGCGGTGCGGATCGACTCGGGGACTTTCGAGAGGTCGGCGATTAGCGCGTCGACGTCGGTGCCGGCCGCGAAGCCGGGCTCCTTGGCGAGAGCGGCGTTGAGGTTCGTCACGTAGGCGTTGTGGTGTTTGCCGTGGTGGATCTCCATGGTCGCCTGGTCGATGTGCGGCTCGAGGGCGTTGTGGGCGTAGGGCAGGGGGGCGAGGGTGTAGCTCATGGTTTGGGTGGAAGAGGTTTGGGCGGCGACCAAGGGGCTGACGGCGACCGCGGCGGCCGTGAGCGAGGTCTGCTTGAGGAAGTCGCGTCGGTCCATGCGGTGAACGATGACGAAACCCGGCCGGGGTCAAGCCGGGGCGGAGGAATCCCGGCCACGCTTCAGGTTGAAATAGGCCTGGAGGATCTCCTTGCAGGGGGCTTCGAGCACCCCGCCGAGCGCGTTAACGCGGTGGTTGAGCTTCGGCAGGGAATGGAGGGCGGTGGCTCCGCCTAGGCAACCCATCTTGGGGTCGCCCCATCCGAAGACCACCCGACCAAGGCGGCTCATGATCGTCGCACCGGCGCACATCGGGCACGGCTCCTTGGTCACGTACAGCGTGCAGTCGTTCAATCGCCAGTCCCCGATCTTGCGGGCCGCCTGCGTGATCGCGAGCATCTCGGCATGGGCCGTCGGGTCGCCGGCGCGTTCCACCTCGTTATGGGCCGCCGCGAGGATCTCGCCCCCTCGCTCGATGACCGCCCCGATGGGCACCTCGTCGAGGCGCCAGGCGTCTACGGCCAGGTTGAAGGCGAGCGACATGTAGAACGCGTCATCCCGGACCAGCTGCGACGGGCGCAGCTTATCGAACGGGCAGGTCAGCCCGGGGCGGGGGGTGGGAATGTCGCCTTCCATCGGTGACCAGCAGGACAGCCCAAGCCCGGCTTTTAGGCAAGCGGGGAGGGCGGGATACGGGGATTGACTCCCTCGAGGGTTCGGGCACGACTCAAGCCCTACAAGGCATGGCTGAAGATCCCGTTATCGAACTCGAAGGCAAAATCCTGCAAGTGCTCCCTGGCACAATGTTCCGGATCGAGCTCCCCAATAAGCACGTCGTGCTGGGACGCATCTCCGGCCGCCTGCGCAAGAACTTCATCCGCATCAACCCTGGCGACCGCGTGAAGGTCGAGATGATGCCCTCCGACCTGACCCAGGCCTTGATCGTCTTCCGCCTCCGCGACACCGCCCCGCGGACCTCTTCGCCGCCTCCCCGGCGCCGCTAAGACCTACGAGCCCGGTACCCCCGGGTTTTTTCTTGCCAGCTTGCAGTCTTAATCTATTAATCATTACTCAACTACTAATCATTAACCCCCATGGCTATCTACAACAGCGTCCTCGACACCATCGGCCACACCCCGCTCGTGCGCCTCAACAAGGTCACCGAAGGCCTTCAGGCTGAGGTCCTCGTGAAGCTCGAGTTCTTCAACCCGCTCTCGAGCGTCAAGGATCGCATCGGTCGCGCCATGATCGACGCCGCTGAGCGCGACGGTCGCCTCAAGCCGGGTGGCATCATCGTGGAGCCGACCTCGGGTAACACCGGCATCGCCCTGGCTTTCGTCGCCGCCGCCCGCGGCTACCGCTGCATCCTCACCATGCCCGAGACGATGTCGGTCGAGCGTCGCGTGCTGCTCCGCCTGCTCGGTGCCGAGATCGTCCTTACCCCTGGTGCGAAGGGCATGCGCGGTGCCATCGAGCGCGCTACGCAGATCCGCGACGAGCAGGGCCCTAGCGCCTTCATGCCGATGCAGTTCGATAACCCGGCCAACCCGGAAGTGCATCGCCGCACCACCGCCGAGGAAATCTGGAAGGACACCGATGGCAACGTCGATGCGATTGTCGCCGGCGTCGGCACCGGTGGCACCATCACGGGCGTCGCCTCCGTGCTCAAGAGCCGCAATACGAAGTTCAAGGCCTTCGCCGTCGAGCCCTCCGCCTCGCCTGTCATCACCCAGACGATGAGCCACCAGCCCGTCCAGCCCGCCCCGCACAAGATCCAGGGCATCGGCGCCGGCTTCGTCCCCAAGAACTGCGACATCTCCCTGATCGACGAGGTCATCCAGGTTTCCAACGACGATGCCTTCGCCACGGCGCAGGAAGTCTCCGTCCGCGAAGGCCTCGCCGTCGGCATCTCCTCGGGCGCCAACATCTGGGCCGCCCTTCAGCTCGCCAAGCGTCCGGAGTTCGCCGGCAAGCGCATCGTCACGATCGCCTGCTCGCCGAGCGAGCGCTACCTCTCGACCGCTCTGGCCGAGAAGGTCCGCGCCGAGGTCACCGCCCTCACCGCCTCGTAAAAATCGGCCGGCCTCCGGCCCGATCGGCCCGCGTCCCCCGACGCGGGCCTTTTTCTTGGCAGGGCAGCAACGCGTGCTGCCCTAGGGAATGATGCTTTCTCCTTGAAGCCTCCCCCTGATGAGTGAACATATGTTCATATGCTGGATGTGACCCAGTCGATCGGATGCGAAGTCCGCCTCTTCCGTCCGCTCCCCCTCCTGGAGAGCCGGGCGATGGCGGGTTTCCCCTCGCCGGCCGACGATCATATGGAGCGGCGGCTCGACCTGAACGAGCACCTCATCCGTAACCCGGTCTCGACCTTCTTCCTGCGGGTGGAGGGCGATTCGATGGCGGGCGCGGGCATACTGTCGGGCGACCTGATCGTGGTCGATAAGGCGGCGCCGGCGCGGCCGGGCGCGGTGGTCGTGGCGGAGCTCGAGGGCGAGTTCACCGTGAAGCGGCTCGAGCGCGGCGCCGACGGTGCCTGGTGCCTGCGCGCCGACGGGCCCGGCTGGCCCAAGGGACCGTTGCCTTTCGCCGGCGAATTCCGAATCTGGGGCACCGTGGTGGCGGTGGTCCGCCGCTGCTGACCCGATGCTCCGCGCGCTCGCCGACTGCAATAACTTCTACGCCTCGTGCGAGCGCGTGCTGGACCCGTCGTTGCGCGACGTGCCGATCGTGGTGCTCTCGAACAACGACGGCTGCGTGATCGCGCGCTCCGCGGAGGCGAAGGCCCTCGGCATCGCGATGGGCGCGCCCTACTTCGAGGTGCGCCGCACCTGCGAGGCCCACGGCGTGCGCATCTTCTCCTCCAACTTCGCCGTTTACGGGGAGTTCTCGGAGCGCGTCATGGCTGCCCTGACGGAGCAGGCCCGCGACATCGAGGTCTACTCCGTCGACGAGGCCTTCCTGGGTTTCCCTGACATGCCGGCGGCCGAGGCCCGTGCCTTGGGCCTGCGGATCAAGGAGGCCGTGCTCCGCGCCACCGGCATCCCGGTCTCGCTCGGCATGGGCGCCACGAAGGTCCTCTGCAAGCTCGCCAACGAGCGCGCGAAGTCCGACCGGGCCTCCGGCGGCGTCCTCGTCGTCCCGTACGACGACGCCGGGCGCGAGGAGTTCCTGCGGGGCGTCGACAGCGAGGACGTCTGGGGCGTCGGGCCCGGTCTCGCCGCGCGCCTGCGGGCGCACCGCATCGTCAGCGCCCTCGACCTCGCCCAGGCCGACCCCGCCTTCGTGCGCCGTGTCGCCGGCGTGGTCGGCGAACGTCTCGCCCTCGAACTCCGCGGTATCTCCTGTCATGACATCGTCGAGGATGCCGGCCCCCGCCAGAGCGTGATGGTCTCGCGTTCCTTCGGCCGGCCGGTGAGCGATGCCGCCGAGCTCGCGGAGGCCGTGGCCGCCCATGCCGCCCGTGGCGCCGAGAAACTACGCGAGGACGGCCTGGTCGCCGCGACGGTCGTAGTGATGCTGCGCACCAACCGGCACCGGCTCGACCAGGAGCAGTATTTCGCCGACGAGGCGGAGCCGCTCGATCCGCCGACGGACGACGCCCGCGCGATCTGCGCCGCGGCCGGCCGGGCGTTCGCCCGCATCCGCCGCGACGGCTACCTGTACAAGAAGGCCGGCGTGCTGTTGCAGGGGTTGTCCTCCGCGGCCGTCGTGCAGCCCGGCCTGCCGGGCCTCGGCGCGCCGATCGACCCGCAGCGCGACCGCTTGATGAAGGCCGTCGACGCCCTCAATCACCGTCTCGGTCGCGACGCGGTGCGGCTCGCCAGTACCGGCTTCGAGCGCAAGTGGAAGGGGAAGTCGGACCTGCAATCGACGCCTTCCCTGACGGACCCGGAGCGCCTGCCCAAGGCCAAGGACGGCCCGAAGCCGCGGATCCGTTTCCACGAGTAGTCCGCGGTTGCGAAACCGGGCGATTTGCTCCCCGCTGGAGGCTTTCCCGTGACCCTTTCGCCCGCCGTCGCCACCGCCTTGCCCTTGCTGTCCGCCTTCGGCTACGCCGTCGCGGCCATCATACTCAAGCGCGCGACCGAAGGCGGCGCCGGTCCGTGGCGGATCGGTTTCGTGGTGAACCTGACCATGGGCGCGCTGTTCCAGCTGTTCTGGTGGTTCGACGACGGGCAGGGCGGTCCCTTCACCGTGGTCGCGGTGCTGCACGCCCTGATCGTGGGGGCCGTCTTCTTTGCCGGCCAGTACTTCACCTTCCTGGCGCTCAGCCGCGGCGATGTCTCCGTGGCGACCCCGGTGCTCGGCGCCAAGGTCCTGTTCGTCGCGTTCCTCGCCGTCCTGGTGCTGGGCGAGCCCCTCACCGCCTCGCTCTGGGTCGCCACCCTCATGACCTGCGTCGCGATGGCCTTGCTGGGCGGCGAGTGGCGCGCCGACCGGGCCCGGATGCTCTCCAGCCTGCTCTACGGCGGTCTCGCCGCCGGTCTCTTCGCGACCTCCGACATCCTCACGCAGACCTGGGTCGGCGAGCTGGGGATGCCCCATTTCGCGCCGCTGGCCTTCGGCGCCATGCTGTTCTACTCCTGGCTGCTGGTGCCGAAGTTCTCGCAACCGTTGCTCGCGTTGCCGCCGCGGGTCCTGCTCTGGACCCTGGCGGGCGGTATCCTGCTCTGGTTGCAGTGCACCGGCATGGTGCTGGCGATCTCGCTCGCCCATGAGGTCACGCGGACCAATATTCTTTACAACACTCGGGGCATCTGGAGCGTCGCCCTCGTCTGGGTCGTCGGCCACTGGTTCGGCAACGCCGAGCGCTCGGTCGGCCCTGCGGTCATGACCCGTCGCCTGCTGGGCGCGGCAATCCTGCTGGGCGCGGTCTTCCTCGTCCGGCGGTAGGAGGGCTGGTCCGGCAACTTTCGTGTCGGGGCGGTTTTAATCCTAGGATGAGCCTGCGTTTCCCGGCGCCGCTGAGGTTGCTTTCCGCGTTCCTCTCGCTCGAGTGCGCGGCGCCCACCCCTCCTCCCGAGACCTCGTCGGTCCCGGGTCAGCCGCCGCCGGCGACAAGTGCGCCCGCATGGGTGACCCGCGCCGTCCCGGCGCCCCGGGTCACCCACCATGTCTTCGCCAGCGCCGCGACGAAAGGAAACGTCAGCTACCATCTCTACCGCCCGGCCGCCTATGCCGACGAGACCCGCCGCTTCCCCGTCGTCTACTGGCTCCACGGATCGGGCGGAGGCTTGCCCGGCATCCCCGTCGTGGCCGGGCGTTTTGACGCGGCCATCGCGGCGGGGAAACTGCCGCCCTGCCTGGTGGTCCTCGTCAACGGGCTCGAAATGGGCATGTATGTCGACTGGGCCGACGGCTCGGCCCCGGTCGAATCGATGATCATCCGCGACCTCCTGCCGCATGTGGACGCGACTTACCGGACGATCGCGCAGCGGGAGGGCCGGCTGCTCGATGGCTTCAGCATGGGCGGTTACGGAGCCGCCCGGCTGGGCTTCAAGTATCCCGAGCTCTTCCGCGCGGTCTCGCTCGCCGGCGCCGGCCCCTTGCAGTCCGAACTCCGCAGCACGCCGCGGGCGAGCCGGCTGCAGGCCGAGGAACTCCTGAAGCGCGTCTATGGGGGTGATCAGGCCGCTTTCCTGGAGGTCAGTCCGCGGAAGCTTGCCGAGCGTAACGCCAAGAAGGTCGCGCAGGAATCGCTGGTCCGCATGGTCATCGGCGAGCAGGACGAGACCTTCGGGAATAACGAGGCCTTCCACCGGCATCTCGAAGCCCTCGGGATCCCGCACGGTTGGACCATCGTCCCCGGAGTCGGCCACGAGCCCGAAAGGGTTTTCGAGGCCTTGGGTGATGCCAACTGGGAGTTCTATCGCAAGGCGTTTGGCGTCCATGGCGGCAAGTGACCGGTGGCCTCGGGGTGTCATCGGGCTTGCCCGCTCCGACCGTGGGCATACAAACGATGGCACCCCCATGAGCCCTACACGTCGCGCTTTCCTCGGTTCCCTCGGCGGCCTCGCCGCCGGTTATGCCCTCGCCCCCGCGCTACGCGCGGCCGAAGCCGGCGGCAAGCCTCTCGGGCTCGCCCTCTGCGGCCTGGGCGGTTATTCGAACGGCGAGCTGTCGCCCGCGTTGCTCGAGACCAAGCACGTGAAGCTTGTCGCCGCGATCACCGGCACGCGCGCCAAGGGCGAGAAGCTCGCCAAGCTGCACGGCTTCCCCGAAACCAATATCTATTCGTATGACCAGTGGGATCAGGTCGCCGCGAACAAGGCGATCGACGTGGTCTATGTGGTCACGCCGCCCGGCATCCACGCCCAGAACGTCATCGCCGCCTTCGGCGCCGGCAAGCACGTCATCTGCGAGAAGCCGATGGCGACCTCCGTCGCCGAATGCGACGCCATGATCGCCGCCGGCAAGAAGGCCGGCAAGCGCCTGGCCATCGGGTACCGCCTCCATTACGACCCCTACCATCAGGAGCTCATCCGGCTGGCCCGGTCGCAGGAGTTCGGCCCGTTCATGAAGATGACTTCGGCGAACGGCTTCACGCTCAGGCGGAAGGTTTGGCGTATTGACAAGAAGCTGGCCGGCGGGGGGTCGTTGCTGGATATGGGCATCTACTCTTTGCATGCGTGCTGCATGGCGGCGGACGCCAACCCGGTGGCCGTCACGGCTAAGGAACTGCCCAAGACCCAGCCCGAGTTCTTCACCGAGGTCGAAGAGGCGCTGGAGTTCCGCCTCGATTTCGCCAACGGTGCCGTGGCCAATGTCTGGACCGGTTATAATGCCAACCGGGCGGAGTTCCTCGCCGAGGCCCCCAAGGGTTGGTTTAAGGGCGAGCGCCCGGTCTTCAGTTACCGCAACCTCAATATCTCCACGTCCACCAAGGGAAAACTGGACTTTGGCGTTTTCCGTCAGCAACAGCGCCACATGGATGGTGTGGCGGCGGCCTTCCGCGACGACCAGCCGCTGACCGTGACCGGCGAACTCGGTCGCCGCGACATGGTGGTCATCGCGGGAATCTACGAGTCGATCAAGACGGGTAAGAAGGTGGAACTGAAGTACGCGTAAGGGAGGAGGGATTAGGAAATAGGGGGTAGGTTTTAGGTAGTAGGGAATGGGGAGTAGGTGATGGAAGGTGGGGTGTATGCGGTGGCACGAGGGGTGGGCCCTTGTTCTCTCGTCACGTCTCCCACTCCCTGATCGCTGTCCTCTCACGCCGAGTTCTCCCCAGTCCCTGTTACCTACTCCCTAACACCTAATCCTGCCTACCACGTCGGGGCGAGGCCGGTGAGGTCGGCCACCGCCTTGGTCATGGCCGCAACCCGCGCGTCTTCGCCGTTATTAACGCCTTCGGCGTGGATGAACGTGACGTCGGTGATCCCGATGAAGTCGAGGATCTTGCGGAGGTAGGGTTCTTGAAAGTCATACTCGGTGCCAGCCACGAAGCCGCCGCGGGCGGTGATGATGAGCGCCTTCTTGCCGTGCAGGAGCGGGACGACGCCTTCCTCGGTCACCTTGAAGGTCATGTCAGCGCGCACCACTTGGTCGATCCAGGCCTTGAGGGAGGCCGAGACGGTGAAGTTGTGCATCGGGGAGGCAATCAAGAGGCGGTCGCAGGCGAGGAGTTCGGCGGTCAGTTCATCCGAATGGTGCAGCACGCCCTTCATCGCCGGGTCATGTTGGTCCGCCGGGGAGAAGGCGGCACCGACCCAGGCGTCGGAGATGAAGGGAGGCGGGTGGTGCCCCACGTCGTGATGCGTGACTTTCAGGTTGGGGTGGGTCAGTCGGAGCGTGTTGATGAAGCCCGCCGAAAGCTTACGCGTCACCGAGCGGATCGTGCGAGAGGAGGCATCGATGTGCAGGAGCTTCATAGGTGCGAGGTTACCGACGCGGAGGGGAAAGGCAAGGGACAGGGCGCGGATAGGGAGTCGGTGATAGGGAATAGGTTTAAGGGAGTAGGGGCGGGTATTAGTAAGTAGGGAGTGGGATTGGAGATGGGATTGATGGTCGCGGAGAACCGGCGCTTCGGCGCCGACCCAACACCCAACACCCAACACCCAATACCTATTCCTTAAAGCCTAGTCCCTATTCCCTATTTCATCTCCCTCAGCCGCTTCCTCAGCTCCGCGATGACCTTGGCCTGCGCAGGATCGGTGGCGAGGTTGTGGTTCTCGCCCGGATCGTTGGTGTGGTCGTAGAGTTCGGCGCCGCCTTTACCCTCATTCCATTCGGTGTAGCGGAAGCGATCGGTGCGAATCGAGCGGCCGCCGCCCGCATCTTTCTTGCCGCCCGTGGTTACTTGGGTGAACGCCGCATACGGCCAAGGGGCGGACGGGTTATCGAGAAGGGGGCGGAGGCTCCGGCCTTCGAGCGTCTTGGGGGGCGTGAGGCCGCACAGGTCGGCGACCGTGGGGTAGAGATCGATGAGTTCAGTCACCGCGGGTGAAGGCTTGCCCGCGCCTTTGAGACCAGGGGCCCGGATGATGAAAGGCACCCGCGTCGACGGGTCGAAGAGGGCGCGTTTCTGCCAGAGGCCGTGTTCGCCTAGGTTGTAGCCGTGGTCGCTTAGGAAAACCACGACCGTGTTCTCGGCTAGGCCCTGTTGCTCGAGCTCCGCCAGGACCAGTCCTAACTGCGCATCCATGAAGCTCTGCGCCGCATAGTAGGCTTGGATCACCGAGCGCTTCTGCGGCTCGTTCATGCCATAGTCGGCTTTCGCGGTGCTGAAGTAGGCTTGGGTCGGACGCCCTGCGCGATCGGGCGAGCCGGGTAGGCTCAGCTTATCCTTCGGGTAGAGGTCGAAGTAGGCCTTCGGTGAGACGTAGGGCGTGTGCGGGCGGAAGAATCCCACGGCGAGGAAGAAGGGTTGCGCGCGCTTCTCGCGGAGGAAGGCCTGCGCCTGCGCGGCGATCTTGCCATCCGTCTGCTCGGCGTCGGTACCCTCGGCGGCCAACCAGGAAAGCGTCGCCCCGTAGTTATTGGTGCCGACCTTGACGCTGGCCGGTGCGTCGGCCCCTTGGCCCGCGATGACCGCGAAGATCTTATCCTCGTCATCGCAATCCCGCCCCCGCGGGTTCCAGACCTTCTCCCAGGAGCGCGGGTCGTCGAGCCCGTTGGTGCCGATCTCCTTCGGTACGCCGTAGTGGTAGAGTTTGCCGATGCGCGCAACCGAGTAGCCCTGGTGCTTGAATAACTCAGGCAAAGTCACCGCGTCGGGCACGTTCGCCCGGAACTGCACCGCGTTGTCCAGGACCTTGGTCGTGTCGGGCCGCAGGCCGGTGAGAAAGGACGCCCGACTCGGGTTGCACAGCGCATACTGACAGTAGGTGCGGTCGAAGCGCACGCCCTGGGCGGCGAGCTTATCGAGGTTGGGCGTCAGCGCCGGACCCCCGTAGCAACCCATCGATGCGCGGCAATCGTCGGACACCAGCAGCAGGACATTCAGGCGCTTGGCCTCGGCGGCGAAGGTCGAGACACAGGCGAGGAGCAGGGCGGCGGCGGGGAGGCGCATGCGCCCATATAGGGGACAAGTGCGCACTGGGGCAAGGGGGCAAGATTAGGGGTAGGGGTTAGGTCAGGGGAGGGATAGGCAACCAAGACTCACGAGAATTGGCTGCGCTTCCTTGCCCACCTGTCACCTTGCCCACATACCCCCTGCCTGCGCGCTTACACTTCCCAGTCTTCGCCCTTACCGGCGAGGATCTTATCGAGGGCCTTCAGCACCAGTTCCACGGCCTGCTCGGTGCTGACCTGGTCGGTGCGGATGTGCACTTCCGGTGATTCCGGGGCCTCGTACGGGGAGGAGATGCCCGTGAATTCGGCGATCTCCCCTCGGCGGGCCTTGGCGTAGAGTCCCTTGACGTCGCGTTGCTCGCAGACGTCCAGCGGGGCGTCGACGAAGACTTCGACGAAGGCATGGTTGGCCAGGGCGGCCCGAGCCTTGGCGCGGTCGGCGGCGAGCGGCGCGATGAGCGTGACGAGCGCGATGTTGCCGGCGTTGGCGAAGAGTCCGGCGACGCCCGAGGCCCGGCGGACGCTTTCGGCGCGATCGGCTTGCGAGAACCCAAGGTCGCGGTTGAGCGAGACGCGGAGGTCATCTCCGTCGACGCGGACGACCTGACGCCCGGCGTCGAAGAGGCGACGTTCGACCGCCTCGGCGATGGTCGACTTCCCGGAACCCGAGAGACCGGTGAACCACAGGACAGCGGGGGCATGGCCGGACCGCGCCGCGCGTTCGGCGGAGGTGACCTTGCCGGAGCGCTGGGCGTGCTCGCTGCGGGCCTCGAGGATGATGCCGCCGCCATGGATGCGGCCCGATTCCTCGAGCGCGAAGCGGCCGGTGATGGCGCACTCGTGGTGGAGATCGAAGGCGACCGGGCGGGTCGTGCGGACGACGACCTCGCAGATGGAGTCGCGCGGCACGCTGTCGGCCTGGATGGATTCGAGCGTCGAGGCATCGGTGATCTTCTCGATCTTGGCGATGACCGCTTCGACGTTCTGGGTCAGGAGGCGCAACCGGTAGGTCTTGTTCGGGACCAGCGGTTCCTTGCCCAACCAGAAGATGCGGGCGCGGAATTCACGGCCGACCCGGGGTTGACTGGAGGGATGGGACGCGACCTGGCCGCGTTCCACGAAGATCTGCTCGGCAAGCGTGACGCTGGCGGAGCCGCCGGTGCCGACGACCGAGCGGGACTCGGGCCCCGGCCAGTCTTCGAACGTGCGGACGGTGCTGCGCCGACCACCGGGCTGGAAGATGAGGTCGTCGCCCGGGCGGATGGCGCCGGCTTCGACGCGTCCGGCCACGATGCGGCGGTGGTCAAAGCGGTAGATGTCCGAGACCGGCAGGCGCAAGGGTAGGCCCGTGAGGTCGTCCTCGTGGGCGAACGCATCGAGGGCCTCGGTGACGGTCGGGCCCTGCCACCAGGGCATCTTGGTCGCACGTTCGACGACGTTCTCGCCGTGTTTGGCGGCGATGGGGATGAAGTGGACGGCATGCAGGCCGAGGGTCTTCAGGAAGGCCGAGTATTCGACGACGATCTTGCGGTAGGTGGCCTCCGCATGGTCGACGAGGTCCATCTTGTTCACCAGGACGACGAGCTGCTTCACGCCCAGGAGGGAGAGGAGGAAGGCGTGGCGGCGGGACTGGTCCATCACGCCTTCCTTGGCGTCGATGAGCAGGAGCGCGGCGGAGGCGGAGGCGGCGCCGGTGACCATGTTCTTCAGGAACTCCTTGTGGCCCGGAGCGTCGATGATGGCGTAGGCGCGCTGCTTCGTGCGGAAGAAGATGCGCGTCGTGTCGATGGTGATGTTCTGTTCCTGCTCTTCGATCAGCGCATCGAGGAGGAAGGCGTACTCGAACTCCATGCCTTCGATGGCGCAGTTCTTACGGACCTGCTCCATCTTGCCGTTGGGCAGGGAGTCGGTGTCATGCAGGAGGCGGCCGACGAAGGTCGACTTGCCGTGGTCGACGTGGCCGACGACGACGACGTGCATCTTGCGATGGTCTTCGACGGAGGGAAGGGAGGTGCTCACAGGTTGGGAAAGGGAGGAGGTGCGCATGGTCTGGGTCGGGCTTACATGAAGCCCTTGGCGCGGAGTTCCTGCATGGAATTACGGCCGACGTGGTCCTGGGCGCGGCCGGCCCGCTCGCTGGTCTTGGTGAGTTTCAACTCCTCGATGACTTCGTCGATATTGCTGGCCGGGCTGTCGACCGGGTGGGTGATGGGGTGGCAGCCCAAGGAACGGAAGCGCTTGCCGTTGCGGGCGAAGTAGAGGGTCGGGTTCGGGATGTTCTCGCGGCGGAGGTATTCCCAGATGTCGAGTTCGGTCCATTCCAGGAGCGGCTGGACGCGCACGTGGCCACCTTCGGGGGCGGAACTGGCGAACTGGCCCCAGAATTCTGGCGGCTGGTCCTTGTAGTCCCAGTTGCCTTCGGCGGAGCGGGGCGAGAACCACCGTTCCTTCGCCCGGGTCGGGTCTTCGTCGCGGCGGATGCCGGTGACCAGCGCATCCCACTTGAACTCATCGATTGCGGCTTTGAACGGCACGGTCTTGAGCTCGTGGGTCACGGTGACCGGGTCGTGCGTGGCGTAGCCGATGCCGCGCCGGATCGCGTCCTCGTTGACGCGGACGATGAGGTCGATGTCGTGGATGACCTTGGCCTTCTCGCGGAACTCGTACATCTCCGGGAACTCGTACGTCGTGTCGATGTGCAGGAGCGGGAAGGGGATCTTGCCGCAGAACGCCTTGCGCGCGAGCCAGATGAGGACGTTGGAGTCCTTGCCCATGGACCAAGGCATGCAGACGGAGCGGAAGTTGGCGAAGGCCTCGCGGAAGACGTGGATCGACGTCTGCTCGAGGCGGGTCAGGTGGTCGTTTTGGGCGTTGCGGGACATTGGGTATAAAGGGCTAGGGGCAGGGCTAGGGCTAGGTGGATGCAAGCGATTACTTCTTGGTGCGGGTGTGGAGGCCGCATTCCTTCTTGTCGAAGCCGGGCCAGCGGCCACCGCGTTCATCGCCGCCGGAGGTGGGCAGGGTGCAGGGGGCGCAACCGATCGAGCGGTAGCCACGGTCATGCAGGACGTTGTGCGGCAGGCCGTGTTCCTTGAGGTAGGCCCAGACCTGGTCGCGGCTCCAGTCGACGAGCGGGTTGAGCTTCCAGACGTCGGAATTATCGGGCCGGGCGGCGAGGCTGAGCAAGGGGGTCGCGGCACGTTCGCCGGACTGGTCGCGGCGCATGCCGGTGATCCAGAGGTCGAGTTCGAAGAGCTTCTGGCCGAGCGAGTCGACCTTGCGGAGTTCGCAGCACTTCTCCGGGTCGCGCTTCCAGAGTTCGGCGCCGTACTGGGCGGCCTGTTGTTCGACGGTCTGCGCGGGGAGTACCTCCGCGACCGTGATGCCGAGGTGCGCCTCGAGCTTCGCCTTGAATTCAAGGGTCTCCGGGAAGAGCAGGCCGGTGTTGAGCGTGAAGGCTTGGAGCGGGAGGCCCGCGGTCTTGGCGAGGTGCAGGATGACCACGCCGGCGGGCTGGAAACTCGTGCCGATGCCGGCGCGCGCGCCGAACGTCTCGTAGGCCCAGCGCAGACGAGCCACCGGCGCCAGCGTCGTGAGATGCGCGTCGAGTTCCGGGATACGGGCTGGGTCGAGCTCGGCCATCAGCGGGCTTAGGCGGACGGGGCGGCGGGCCAGACCGCGGCCTGGTCGACCCAATCGCCGAAGGCCTGACCGGACTTGCGCTCCTGGGCGTACTGTTGGAAAAGGGAGCCGACCACGACCGGGATGTCGTCGGCGAGGACGGATTCCTTGAAGAGGCGCGCGAGGCGCGTGCCTTCGCGGTTGCCGCCGAGCATGAGGTTGTACTTACCCGGGGCCTTGCCGACGAAACCGATCTCAGCGTTGTAGGGACGGGCGCAACCGTTGGGGCAGCCCGTCATGCGGACGACGAGTTCCTCGCCACCGAAACCGGCGGCGGCTTGGGCGTCCTCGATCTTGCCGAGGATGGCCGGGAAGACGCGCTCGGACTCGGCGAGCGACAGACCGCAAGTCGGGAGGGCGGGGCAGGCCATGCCGCGTCCCTTGACGAGGCCGGGGTTGAAGACGATGGCGCAACCGTGGTCGCGTAGCACCTGCTCGAGGGCGGCCTTGTCGGCTTCCTTCACGTCGGAGAGGATTAGGTTTTGCGTGGCAGTCAGGCGGAAGGTCGGGTGGAAACGCTCGGCGATGGTGCGCAAGGCGGTCTTGAGGCGGTACTCGCCGGCGTCCTTGACGCGGCCGGTCTCGATGAAGAGGCCGAGGAACCAGTTGCCGTCGCGCTGCTTCGACCAACCGAAGGAGTCGCCCTGGCCCTTGAATTGGAAGGGCTTGGCGGCCGGCAGCGGGGCGCCCAATTGCTTGGCGAGCTCGGCGCGGAACCACTCGACGCCCTTCTCTTGCAGCACGTACTTGATGCGGGCGTGCTTGCGGTCGGTTCGGTCGCCCCAGTCGCGGTGGATCTTGATCACGGCCTCGCCGACGGTGACGACTTGTTCGCGGGAGAGGTAGCCGATGACGTCGGCTAGGCGCGGGTAGGTCGCCTTGTTGCCGTGGGAGGTGCCGAGACCACCCCCGACGAGCAGGTTGTACCCGACGAGTTTGCCGCCTTCGATGATGGCCACGTAGCCCATGTCGTTGGTGAAGATGTCCACGTCGTTGTTGGGCGGGAGGGCGAAGCCGGTCTTAAACTTGCGGGGTAGGTAGGTCTTGCCGTAGAGGAGGTCGATCGGCGCGCCGCTGTCATCGTGGTCGGCGGGCGGCGGCAGGTAAGGGTTTGTTTGGTCGACCGACGCGCGGGCCTTGGCGATCTTCTCGCCGAGGCCGAGGTCGAGCTGCACGCCGTCCACCCAGATGGAGTGGTAGGCGGTAGTCTTCGGCAGTAAGGCGCGGGTCAGCGTGAAGGCATCGTCCTCGATTTGTTGGGTCACCTCGTCGATGGCGGGGTTGGAGGGCGCCGTGACGTTGCGGTTGACGTCGCCGCAGGTGGCGAGGGTGGAGGAGAGGGCTTCGTTGATCGACTTGATGAGGGCACCGATACCTGGCTGAGCGACCCCGTGAAACTGGAAAGTCTGGCGCGAGGTGATGCGGAGGGTGCCGTTGGCGAAACGACCGGAGAGCTCGTCGTAGACCAAGTATTGAGCGGCCGGGACGATGCCGCCAGTCTGGCGGGTGCGGACCATCACCGAGTACACCTTGGAGACCTTGCGCTTGTCGCGGTCGTCCTGCTGGTAGATACCGTGGAACTTGATGAACTGCTCATCGTCGCCGCTGAAGCGGTCGGCGGTCGGGTTGGCGAGGGTTTCGCGGATCGTGCCGGAGAGGTCGGGCTTCTCGGCCTTCATGACCTCGCTCTTGGTGAACGGCTTTTCAGGGGGTTTATCCATGGTGTTTTAACTTGATAAGATGACTGATGATTACATAAATAGGGTCAAGTTTAAATAAATGGTAAATTGTGACATCGGCCGAGTGGTCTTTGTTGGTGCCGGACCGGGGGCTCCCGATCTGATCACCGTCCGAGGGCTGTGCCTGCTTCAGCAAGCCGATGTCGTCATCCATGACGCCCTCCCGGGTGATGCTTTGCTGGCGGAGATTCCGGCGACGACGAAGATTGTGCCGGTCGGTAAGCGCTGCGGCGTCCACTCGATGACGCAGGACGAGATCAATGCGGTGCTCGTGCGCGAAGTGCGCCAAGGTGGCTTGATCGTCCGGCTCAAGGGCGGTGACCCTGGCGTCTTCGGTCGTCTGGGCGAGGAGATGGATCACCTCGCGGCCCACGGCATTCCTTTTGAAGTCGTGCCGGGCGTCACCGCTGCGACCGCGGCGGGCGCCGATGCGGCGTTTCCGCTGACCCATCGGGGCAAGGCCGCCTCCGTGACTTTTCTAACCGGCCATTGCGCGGATGGCAGCGATCAGAACTGGAAAGCCCACGTGGAAACCGGGGCGACGCTTTGCCTCTACATGGGAGCGAAGGCATTACCGTCGGTCGCGACCAAACTCATCGCCGCCGGGGCCCAGGCTGATTTGCCGATTCGGCTGCTTTCAAAGGTCTCGCAGGAGGGCTCGTCCGACGTGCTCACGACGTTGACCGACCTGGCATCAGGCAAGGTCGATGTCTCCGTGCTACCGACCCCGCTCATCGCGGTCGTCGGCGCGGTCGTTGCTCCGCCCCGTCATGCCGGCCTGATGGGCCGCATCGCGGCGTTCGCCTGATTTCAGGACTTATTCCGGTGCTTTGAGCGGAGGTAGCGGAAGGCCAGGGCCACGACCCCGGCGATCACACCGACCTGGACGAGTAGAAACCCGAAGAGGTTTTGCAGGCTCGGCGGAAGGTGGCTTTTCATGACGATCGCCAGGGCGAAGCTGAGGAGTAATGCGGCGATGCCGACGAGTTTTGCGGTTTGGACGCGCGGGACGAAGCGGTACCTTTGTTCCAGCAGGGCGGGTAGGTGAGGGTGCGTGCCGAGCAGGGGGCTGAGTTTGCAAGGCACACCGGCGGGCGCATGTTCCTTGGCGATGGTCGCGACGTCGCCGTCCGGTCCCGCATGTCGCCCCGGCAGAAGGAAGAGCATCAGGATGACGACTTCGCCCTTGGCTTGTTTCAAAGCATCCGCGAGCAAGGGTTGATTGAAGTCGTACTCCGGACCTTCGCGACGTTCCATCGAGCAGGGGATGAGCTCGTCGGCCTTCAGGCCGAGTTCCTTGCGCAGCACCGCGGCAAGCGTGTTGCGGCACATCGTCACCTTCGGGGTGGGCGAACCGTGGTCGCAGAGGAAGACCGTGCCGCTCCCCTTAGTCCAGCCGGTCGACTGCAAGTTGTCGATCAGCATGCCGGGCAGCTCGGCGAGGTCGCGCGGGTCGAAGAGCGGCTCGCGGATGCGCAGCTGCATCTTGCCGGCCCGGGCTTCGGCGAAAACTTTGGGTAAGTATTCGGTGAGCGCGAGGCTGTGCCCGATGAAGAGCGGCAGCACGACGAGTTCTTCGATGCCATCTTGCTTGGCGGTTTGCACGGCCTGTTCAAAGATGATCGCCGGTTCCCCGCCGAGTAGGGTAGGGTCAATTTTGTGCGAGTGCAGGACGGAAATAGGTAGCACTGGCTGACTAAGCAATTGACCGACTTCCTCCGATAGCCGACGCAGGGCGAGGGTGGCTTCCGGGCGCAGGGAGCCATTGTCCACGAGAAGGATACGGGTCGCCGCCATGGGCCGCAGGTATGGGGGTTGGGGTAGTTTTGGCAACGCCTGGTTGGTTTTGTGGTTTGCCAACCTTGGGAATATCGAAGGAAATTGGCGTATGCCCCGTAACCTCGCCCGCCTCGGCCTGTCGGCCCTAATCCTCCTTGCCTCGCTGCCGTCGCTCTTCGCGGCCGACGCCTGGCTCACCGACCTCGAAGCCGCGAAAAAGCAGGCGGCCGCGGAGAAGAAGGATATCCTCGTCGACTTCACCGGTAGCGATTGGTGCGGCTGGTGCATCCGGCTGAAGAAGGAAGTCTTCGACCAGCCGGAATTCGCCGAGGCTTCCAAGAAGTTCGTCCTCGTCGAACTCGACTTCCCGCGTGGCAAGAAGCAGTCGCCGGAACTGAAGGCCAAGAACGAAGCCCTTTCGAAGCAGTTCGCGATCGCTGGTTTCCCTACCATCCTGCTCTTGGATGCGCAGGGGCAGGTCTATGCTCAGACCGGCTACCAAGAGGGGGGAGCGAAGCAGTACCTCGCACACCTCGACACGCTCTCCAAGCAGAATACCCCGGAGGGTAAGCAGTCCCTCGCCGCCCGCCTCAAGCAGGATGCCCTCGAGCATGAGATTGAGGAGCAGCTGGGGCCCGTGCTCGAGCCCACGCTTTCGAAGAAGGACCTAGCCGGGGCCGAGGCCGCGATGAAACAGTTCTTTAAAGCCAAGGGCCTCGAGGGCGACCTCCTGGTCCGCATGACCCTCAATGTCCGCGTCGGCATCACGGCCGAGTGCAAGCCCGGCGACCACGACGCCGTGCTCAAGGTCGTCGATGAGATCGCCAGCATGACCCAGAGCAAGGAAGTCCTCGCCGAGATTGCCAGCCTCCGCGAGCGCGTCGTCAAAGTCCGCGACCAGGACGCCGAGCGCAAGAAGACCACCGCCAAGTAACCCCTTCCACCTAACGACCATGCGTAAATCCACGACCCTCGCCACGCTCGCCTTCGCGCTGCTGGCCATCCTCCCCGCCGCCGCCGCCCCGACCTGGCTGACCGACCTTGACGAAGCCAAGAAGGTGGCCGCCAAGGAAAAGAAGGACATCCTCGTCGACTTCACCGGTAGCGACTGGTGCGGCTGGTGCATCAAGCTGAAGAAGGAAGTCTTCGACCTCCCGGCCTTCGAGGTCGCGACCAAGAAGTTCGTGCTCGTGGAACTGGATTTTCCTAACAAGAAGCCGCAGTCCGACGAAGTGAAGGCGAAGAATCGCGCCGCCCAGCAGATGTACGGCATCAAGGGTTTCCCGTCCATCCTCCTGATGGATGCCCAAGGCGAAGTCTACGCCCGCACCGGTTACCAGGCGGGTGGTCCGGAGAAGTATGTGGCCCACCTCCAGGAACTCACGAAGCAGAACACCCCGGAAGGCAAGAAGGCCCTCGCCGCCGAAGCGAAAGTCGCCTCCGAGGCTGGCGCGAAGCGCGCCGCCGCCTCCGCTAAGGTCAAGGCCGCCATCGAGGCGAAGGACTTCGCCGCGGGCAGTGTCGCCTATGACGAGATGTTCGGGGCCGTGTCGGGTCCGCAGAAGGCGATGCTTAACATGAACAAGGCCATCCTCTCCCTGCGGATCGACGCCGACAACAAGGAGCGCGCGCTCAAGCTGATCGACGCCGCCCTCGTCGACGCCGCCGGCAACGAATCCTTGGTCACTCGGATCCAAGCCGATCGCGACAAGGTCGCCGCGGGGGAGAATCCCTTCGCCCCGAAGGCCGTCGAGCCCAAGTCCGGGGCGGCTCCGGCGACGAAGGCCGGGACGGCGGCCAAGAAGCCCGCCGCGGGCGCCTGATCGCTCTCGCCATCCACGCCGAACGCCGGAGGCCATCTTCGGCGTTTTTGTTGGGCAAGCCCTTGCCGGCGACGCGGTTATTAGTCGGTTGCTAATAGAGTGGGGCACCCTATCCCTTAACACGGGAAGCCCACTTCCTCACCCCCATGCAGGCCCTATTTTTTACTCTCCTGCAAGTGGTTGCCGTGGCGCTGCTGGCTGATTTCGTCGCCGGCGTCATCCATTGGCTGGAAGATGCCTATATCCGCGAGGACACCCCTTGGATTGGTGCCTCCATCGGTAAGGCCAACACCATCCACCACTTCCTCCCCCGTTACATGACGCGTCACAACTGGTGGCAGAGTTCGTGGGACCTCCTGCTTATCGCCGTCGTGGTGGTGCTCACCGCCTGGGGGCTCGGTCGCCTGACTTGGCAGGTGTGGCTTTTCGTCGCCATCGGCATGAACGCCAACCAGGTCCATAAGTGGTCGCACCGCACCCGCGCCGAGAATGGCGCCTGCATCAATTTCTTCCAGGATCTGCGGGTGCTGCAGACCTCTGCCCACCATGGCGTGCACCACACGAATCCTAAGGACGTCCGGTATTGCCCCATCACCAACCTGTTGAACCCCGTCCTTGACCTTCTTGGCTTTTGGTCGGCGCTGGAATGGGTCTTGGCCAAAGTCTTCCGATTGCACCGGCGGCCGGATGCTTCGATCCCGGGCAACGGCCCCGACCCGCTTTGGCTGCCGGCCTTGCGCGCCGAGCCCCCGCCCGTCAGGTAAGCGCTTGCGGCGGGTGTTCCGTCGGGTCGCGGCCGGGTTTGTTTAGTCGACGAGACTTTCCAGTGGCGCGTTCAGGACTTCGGCGGGGCGGCATCCGCGGGCCCGTAGCTCGCGGAGCGAGAGGCCGGCCGATCGCTTGGCGAGGCGGCGACCATGGGGATCCTGGATCAACGGCGCGTGGGCCCAGGCTGGGGCAGTCCAGTCCAAGGACCGGTAGAGGAGGAGTTGCCGTGCCGTCGAGAGCAGTAGGTCCGCCCCACGCACGACCTCGGTGATACCCATGGCGTGGTCGTCCGCAACGACGGCCAGTTCATAGGAGGGAAGGCCATCTTTGCGCCAGACCAGGAAATCGCCGAAATCCCGCCCCGCGACGAAGGCCTGCGGTCCGCGCAAAGCGTCGACGAACGTGATCGACTCCCCGTCGGGTACGCGGAAGCGCCAGTTCATCGAGCCTGGTTCGGCGGCGGCTTGGCCGGACCCGAGGGCCGGGCGCAGGCTCGGCGGGAAAATCGGTTCGGCGTCATCCTCCGCGTGGGGTGCGGTGAGCGCCCGGTCGACGTCGCGCCGGGACTTGTCGCACGGGTAGATCGTTCCGGAGGCCTGCAACCGCCGCCAGACCTCCGCGAACCAGGGCCGCCGTTGCGACTGCACATAGGGACCGTCGGGGCCACCGACATCCGGACCCTCCTGCCATTCGAGCCCGAGCCAGCGGAGGTCTTCCATCGCCGCGCTGGCGAACTCCGGGCGGCAACGGGCGCCGTCCAGATCCTCCGTCCGGTAGACCAAGGTCCCGCCGTCGCGGCGGGCGCGGGCGGCGGCCAAGGCGAAGGTGCGCGCATGACCGACGTGCAGGAAGCCGGTGGGGGTGGGCGCTAATCGTCCGCGCGCCATCAGAGCGGGTTGCCCGTGGAGATGAACTCCCACGGCACGCTGAACTCGGCGGCGACCGCCGCGGCGAGCGCCTTCACGCCCCAGGTCTCGGTGGCGTAATGCCCACAGGGGTAGAGATTCCAGCCCTGCTCGTGGGCCTCATTGAAGTGTTCCTCGCGCAGCTCGCCGGTGATGAGCGTGTCGCAGCCCTCGGCGCGCAGGTGATCCAGCGCGCTGCGGCCACTCCCGCTGAGGATGGCGATTTTCTTCGGCCGGGCGGAGCCGAACTCAATTCCCTTGAAGGTCGTCGGGTAGCTTTGCCGCAAGCGTCGCTGCAAGGTCGCGCGCGGGATTCCCTGGCAAAGGCAGGCGATGGGCAGGCCTTCGTGAACCACGAACCAATCCACGACCTTGAGCCCGAGGTCGGCGGCGATGAGCGCGTTATTCCCGATGGCGGGGTGCGCGTCGAGCGGGAGGTGGCTGGAGTAAAGGGAGAGGCCGGCCTTCTTCAGCGCCGCGAGCCGGAGGCGGCGTACCTCGCGTTCCGGCGAGATGGGCCGCCAGCGCATGCCGTGATGCACGATGAGGAAGTCGACGCCGCGTTTGGCGGCGAGTTCGAAGACCTTGGCGCCGGCGTCGACCGCCGCGCCGACTTTCCGGACGCGGGCCTTGCCGCGGTGCTGTAGGCCGTTATCTGCGCCGGGGAAATCGGTGATCTCCTTACGGTTGGTCAGGAGGTCGCAGAAGCGGGCGATGCGAAGGGCGTCGGCGGGCATGGGTCAAAGCGGTTTGAAGCCGGTGGGTAAAGGCGCCGGACGGTCCAGGGTCGCCGGGTCGAAGGTGGCGGCGTCGAAGCGTCGCCGCACCGCCGCCTCGGTTACCTTCAGTAGGTCGACATCGCGGGTCGCCTCATCCCGCACACTGCAGGATCCGAGGATCCACTGCTCGTCGACCTTGGAGAATTCTTCCACCTGCAAGGTCCGGCGCGCGATGCCAGCGCCGTCGAAGGAGGTGGCCTGCACCAGTGTGCCGTAGGTCCGGTCGAGTGCGAAGCCCACGCTCGCGGGGGCGACCTTCGCCGGGTTGGTCGCCAAAAAGAAGTGCACCGGGCGGCCCCGACTCCGTTCCGTCTTCACGTAGCGGGTGTCCTCCCAATGCGTGTAGGGCAGGGCGAGGTCGGAAGGGAGTAGTAAGAGGCCCGCCGCCAGCGGTTCGTCTTGGCGCGGGTTCTCGACGGTCGTGGCACCGCGGCGGAGCCAGAGGCGGGAGCCTTGGGCCGACTTCGCGGCGATGAACGCCAACGGCCGGGTGCCGTCGGTCGGTCGCAATTCCACGCGCACGCGCGGTCCTTCGTTGGTCCAGCCAGCCCAGAGAACCCCGGGGACCGCGGGGGCCGAGTCGCCCTGACGGGGCTTGTGGATCATCTCGAACTTGAAGCAAAGGTCACCGTTCAGGCGGGACGACCGGAAATCGCCCAGGACTTCCTTCGCCTGGGGTGCCGTGAGTTGGATATAGTCATCGGTTCCAACGCCAGGAGGCAGGGCGAAGGCTAAGCCGGCCGAAAGCAGCGCCACCCAGCGGACGGTCAAGCTGAGCCGAGGTGTGCGCACTGCAGGTTACTTGGCCGGAACCGGGGCAGCCGGAGCAGTCGGGACCTTGGTAGCCGGCGCGGCGGGGGCCACCGGGGCGGTAGAAGCCGGAACGATTGGGGTCGAGGCCGGGGTCGGGGTCACCTTGGCGGCGGCGGTCGCGGCGGCCGGTGCGGCGGCGGTCGGGGCGGCGGTCAAAGCCGAAGTCGTCTTGCTCGCACGACCGACGAAGCCCAAGTAGAGACCGAAACTCAGGATGAAGAGGAGCACCGTTAACGTCGTGGTCAACTTTGAGAGGACATTGGCCGACTCCCCGCCGAAGACGGATTCGGCGGCACCCCCGCCCAGGGCGGAACCCATGCCCGCGTTGGCGCTGGGGCGTTGCATCAGGATGATGAGGACGACGAGGACGCAGACCAGGAAGAGGATGACGACGGAGGCGTAGAGCAGGAAGTCCTTCATCCCGTTATCCAAGGGCTCCCCGCCCCATAAAACAACGTCAAAATCAGACCAGGGCGTAGGCCCCGTCGGTTACCCGGTAGGTGAGCCATTGGCCCGAAGGGGGTGGGACGGTCCCGGTAGCGATGACCTGATGGGCCTCGCCGACCTGGTCCCAGAAAGCCAGGCGGCGGGTATCGTCCAGTTCCCCGAGGACGTCATCGGCCAAGATGACGGGCGGGGTGGGGGCCCGCCGGGTGTCGCGTTGTAAGCGGGCCAGAGACAGGGCCAGGACCAGGAGACGCTGCTGACCCTCGGAGGCATAGTCAGAGGCATCCTCGTCGCCGAAAAGAATCCCGAAGTCGTCGCGCTGCGGCCCGCGCAAGGTCGTTCCGGCGGCGAGGTCGGCGGGTCGCATTTTGAGCCACGTCTCCGTCAGTTGTTCCGCCGCGCAGTCGGGTTGATAGCGAAGGTCCGCCCCGCGGTCAGGGAAGCCCGCGCGGGCGCAGGCTTCGCGCAACGTGGCGGCGAGTTCGGGCAGAACCTGCGCCCGGGTACGCACGATCAATTGGCCCGGGGCTTGCATCGCCTGTTCGAAGGCCCGGAGTTCCTCCTCGCTGCGCTGCTCGGACTTCAGCAAGGCGTTGCGACCTTCGAGCGCCCGGGTGTAGCTGCGCACCGCGGTCAGGTAGTCGCCGTCCGTGCCGCCAATCGCCGCGTCGAGCCAGCGCCGCCGATTTCCGGGCGAACCGCGCACCAGGCGCAGGTCATCGGAGCAGAAGACGATGGTGGGGAATTGCCCGAGGTGTTGTGCCACGGAGGTCACCGGCGTCCCGTTTAACAGCGCCTTGCGCGAGCCCTTGGCGAGGCGGACCTCCACCTCGGCGCGATCCGACCCGAGCAGGGCGACGTCGAGCCTTAGCCGCGCCTCGCCTTGCCCGGCCCGGATCAGTGGCGTGATCTCGGTGGTCCGAAAGGAGCGAAAGGCGGAAACGAGGCCCGCCGCTTCCAGTAAATTTGTCTTACCATGGCCGTTGTCGCCGAGGAGGAAAACGCGGGGCGCATCGGTGGAGACGTCCGCGAAGGTGAGGTTGCGGAAGTCAGCCGCCCGGATGCGCGTCAGGCGCATGGTTCACTCCGGGATGACCAAGGTCATCCCAGGCTTCAGCGCGTTCGGGCTCGAGATCACGTTGGCGTTGGCCTTGAGGAGGTCGTTACTGCGGGCCGAAGTGCCGTAGGCTTTACGCGAGATGCTTGAAAGCGTGTCGTTCTTGCCGACCACATAAGTGGCAAAGGCCCGACCGGGAGCGCCCGGGACGGTGGCGGGGGTCGCGACGACGGGGCGCTCGGGAGTGGCGGTGGCGACCGGGGTGGTCGGGTTTGGGGCGTTGGGCCGGGCTTGCCCGCGGGTCAGGTTGGTAATCTCGAGCTTCAGCCGGTCGTTTTCCGTGCGGAGTTTACGTAACTGGTCTTGGAGGTCTCCCGAACCGACCGCATCGGGTTCCATCGGGCGCCCTGGGAGCTGCTGCATGAACTGCTTCTCGGCCGTGCGGATCATCTGCTCGACGATCTTTCGCTGCTCGGAGGTCGGCTTGAGGCGGATGTACTGATTGTAGTGGTAGATGGCCGGCAACGGGTCGTTCAACTCGCTGCAAAGCCGACCCGCTTCGAGGTGAGATTCGGCGGAGCCACGGCGGGCGTCGATCACCTTGAGGTAACATTCCAAGGCCTTGCGGCTTTCGCCTTGTTTTTGGAACAGCTGTCCCTGTTTGAAGTCTTGGTCTTCCGTCTCAAGGGAGCGCGGGAGGCCGGGCGTGGTATCGTCGCAACCGACGAGGAGCAAAACGAAGAAAGTCAGAGCGGTACGAACCATGCCCGCACAATCTTGCTGAGCCGACCGCCCTTCAATCTAAAATCATTCACCTAACGCGACGGGCAAGGCCTCCGTCAGGGTCGGCGTCGACCACGTGAACCCACCCTCGAGGGCCTTGACCGGCACGACCGCGAGGTCGGCCAGCAGGGTCTCGGCGCCCATCTGGCCGAAGAGTAACTTAACCGCCCAGGCCGGGGCGGGGATGACCGCCGGACGATGCACGGCCCGGCCGAGGGCGCGGGCGAAGTCGGCTTGGCTGACGGGGTGGGGCGCCACGGCGTTCAGCGGGCCCTCGACCCAGGGCGACTCGAGCGCCCAGATGATCATGGAGACTAGATCTCCCAGCCGAATCCAGCTGACTTGCTGACAGCCGGAACCCACCCGGCCACCTAGGCCTGCCCTGAACGCCGGCAGCATCGCCTTGAGCGCGCCGCCGGAGGCCGCTAGCACCATGCCGGTTCTAAGGTGGACGGTCCGGATGCCTCTTTCGGAGCCGGCACCCTCCGGCGTCGCGGCCTTTTCCCAGGCGGCGGAGACCTGTCCGAGGAAACCCTCGTCGGATACCGCGGACGACTCCGTCAGCGTTTCGCCCGGTCGGTGGATGCCGTAGCGGTTGATGCCCGACATCGAGAGGAAGACTTTAGGCGGGTAGCGCAGTTCAGGGGCGGGAAAGGCCAGATCCACCGCCAGCAGGCTCGTGCTTTTTTCCCGGCTGGAAAGGATGCGCTCCTTGGCGGCGGTGGTCCAACGCTGCGCAATTGGCTCACCCGCCAGGTGGATGAGGGCGTGGGCGCCTTCAAGGAAGCTCGTGTCGAGCCAACCACTGGCTCCGTCCATCCCGCCGGGGCCTTGCGTGCGCGAGCGCAGCGGGGCGACCTCGTAGCCCCGCGTGATCAAGGCTTTCGTGAGGGCCCGGCCGACGAGCCCGGTGGCTCCGGTGAGGACGATGCGTGGGCGCGCGGCGCTCATGGTCAGGGCTTCGTCACGACGAGCACCCACGGCTTGCCGGGGTTAGGGACCAGGCCGTGGCGCTCGACGGGGTCGCCCGCCGCTTCGCGCTCCAGGGCGAAGGCGCGGACCACGTCGGATTCTTCCACCCCGCCGGGATGGCCGGTGTAAGCCACACAGATGATGCGCCCGCCCGCGCGCAGTTCTTGGTAAGCGGCCCGCAAGGCCGTGGCGGTCGATTCCGGTTTGGTGATAATTCCGGCATCGCCGCCTGGCAGGTAGCCGAGGTTGAAGATGGCCGCACCGAGGCGGCCGCGATGGGCGGGTGGTAGGGCGGCGCCGAGTTCGGCGTGGCTGCGGTGGTGGAGGGTCGCGCGGGGGGCCAGGCCCGCGAGCTCGAGGAGGTTGCGCGTCGCCGCGATCGCCTGGGGCTGGATGTCGAAGCCATGCACGTGCCCGGTCGGGCCGACGGCTTGGGCGAGCGTCGCGGTATCACGGCCTTTGCCGGCGGTCCCATCGAGCGCGATGTCACCGGGGCGGAGGACCTCCTGGGCGAGGTGGCGGGCCCGTTCGGTGACGCGGGTGGGGTTTACGGGAGCCAAGGGAAGGAGCCAAAGTTGGGCGGACGCTTCTCGTTCCAAGCCTTGCGCCCTTCGTCGCCTTCCTCGGTTAGGTAGTAGAGGAGGGTGGCGTTGCCGGAGAGTTCTTGGATGCCCGCTTGGCCGTCGAGCTCGGCGTTGAAGGCCGACTTCAGGCAGCGGATGGCCAGCGGGCTCTTCGTCATGATTTCCTGTGCCCACTGCACGCCCTCGGCATCGAGTCGCTCGTAAGGCACGACGGCGTTGACCAGCCCCATCTCGAGGGCCTGTTGGGCGTCGTATTGGCGGCAAAGGTACCAGATTTCGCGGGCCTTTTTCTGGCCGACGACTCGGGCGAGGTAGGAAGCGCCGAAGCCGCCGTCAAAGCTGCCGACCTTGGGGCCGGTCTGCCCGAAAATCGCGTTGTCGGCGGCGATCGTGAGGTCGCAGATGACGTGGAGCACGTGGCCGCCGCCGATCGCATAGCCAGCGACCAAGGCGATGACGACCTTGGGCATCGAACGAATGAGGCGTTGGAGGTCGAGGACGTTGAGGCGGGGCACGCCGTCCGCGCCGACATAGCCGCCCCGTTGGTCGCCGCGGATTTTCTGGTCGCCGCCAGCGCAGAACGCGAACTTGCCGTCGGTCTGGGGGTTGGCGCCGCGGAGGAGCACCACGCCGATGCGGGCGTCATCGCGGGCGTCGGCGAAGGCCTTGAGCATTTCTGCGACGGTGTCGGGCGTGAACGCGTTGCGCCGGTGAGGGCGGTTGATGGTCACGCGGGCGATTCCGGCGGACTTTTCGTAGACGATGTCCTGGAAGTCCCCGCTTCGTTCCCATTGGATTTCGGACGGCATGGGCACAACTTGTAGGAGCGGCCTGCGATTTCCAACGATTAAGCGACGGGATGCTTGAAAAACGCCCGGCAACGCCACACTTTCGTCCCATGGCCAGCCTTACTCCCGCCCAATCCGCTCAGGTCTCGTCCTGGGTCGCCGCCGGCGAAACGCTCTCGCAAATCCAAGCCAGGCTCTCGTCCGAGCTCGGCATCACGATGACTTTCATGGATGTCCGCTTCCTGGTGGATGACTTGAACCTCACCTTGGTCGAGAAAGAGGAACCCAAGAAACCGGACGAAGTCGCCGCCGCGCCGGTTGGCGTCGAAGATCCCGCCGCGGCGCCTCCGGCGACCGGCGGTACGGTCACCGTGGAGGTCGATACCATCGCCCAGCCTCATGCCATGGTCAGCGGTAACGTCACTTTTTCCGATGGGCAGAAAGCGGACTGGTCCATCGACCACCAAGGCCGTCCCGGGATGACCGTGCGCCTGCCGGGTTATCGCCCGACGCAGGAGGATATCGTCGAATTTCAGACCAAGCTCGACGCCGCCCTGCGCCAGGCAGGGTACTGATTAGCGTGACTTGAGGATGGCCTCGGCCAGGACGAAGTCGGCCGGACGAGTCAACTTCAGGTTGACGGTGGTGTTCTCGACCAAGGAGACATCCTGCCCGACGTACTCGACGGCGGAACTGTCGTCGGTGACTTTGCGGCCCAGCATCGCGACCTTGCGGTAGGCGCGGAGCACCGTCGCGGTACGGAAGACCTGGGGAGTCTCCGCGGTCCAGACCAGGCCGCGGTCGGGCGACGTCTCCACGGAGTCTGAGTCGCCCTTGGCGATCTTGACGGTGTCGGCGGAGCGTCCAGCGAGGATGGCTGCGCCGGTAATCCAGGCTTTGGCGCGGACTTTGCGGATCGCTTCGTCGGTCACTAGGGGGCGAGCGCCATCATGGATGTGCACGAGGCCGGTATGGCCTTCACAAGTCTGGAGGGCGGCGTTGACGGAATCTTGGCGGGATTGACCGCCACCCACGAACTGGATCAGGTGGTGGGGCATCGGGTGCTCAGCCAACTGGAGCCGGAGCCGGGCGAATTGGTCGCTGTCGCGGTAGGTGATGATGACGCGGCCGATCAAGCCGGTATTGAGGAACGCGCGGAGGGAATGGATGAAGACAGGTGTGCCCGCGAGCGTG
>BJHS01000011.1 GCA_014193315.1 Verrucomicrobiota bacterium | reverse complement strand
CGGGCGATCGGTCCGAATCGCCTGAAATTAATCGATTTGACGGCGCAAGTGGAGGCCTCCGTGAAGCAGCTGAAACAGTTGCAGGCGGCGCAGACCCAGGCTTCCGCCGATTTATCCACCGCCACGGCATCGATCGCCACCGCGCAGCGCGCCGCCCAAGAGGCCGCCCGCTCGCTCGCCGGGGCCCGAGCCGCGGCGCAACTCGCCACGGCCGTCGTGGTCGAGGCCCGTGCCCGCCAGGAATCAGCCAACTCGTTCCGCGGCTACTTCACCTTCCGCCGAGCGGCGCAGTTGACCGAGGCCGAGGCCGCGTTGACGACCGCGCTCGCCATCCAGGCGCGCGCGCAGGTCGCCGTCACCGTTGCGACGGCCGACTTGGCCAAGTCCGAGTCCGAGGTCCCGCGCCGGACCGCCGCCGCCGCGGATTTCCAGCGTAAATTTGGCGAGTTCGCCGCCGAGATCGCCAAGAACGAACAGGGCATCGGACCCCTCACTAAGGAAAGCGCCGACCTGACCAAGGTTCGCTCCGCGCAGGTCAAGGAGTACGCTCGCCTGCAGACGCTCCCGGCCGGGGTGGACAAAGATTTCGAAACCAAGGCGGCGCCCTTGCGCGAGAAGGTGCAGGTCGCCAAGGCCGGCTTGCCCGCCCTGGAGGCGCCATTGGTGGCGCTCCGCGCCGAACTCGCTACGGCGCTTAAACCGGTGGAAGCCAAGCGCGGCGAAGCGGGCCAGGCGACTCAGTTGGTCACGGCAACCCGCCGTTCCCTCGGTGCCGCCGAGAAGGCGTATGCCGCTTTGGTCCGGGAAGTCCCCGAGCGGACCAAGAACCTCGAGGAGATCGCCCGCGCGTTGGCTGAGTTGCAGCCGCAGGTGGAGCCGCTCAAGGCCAAGGTCAAGGCGGCCGAGGTTCAGTACCTCGCGATGCTGCCGAAGAAGTGACGCTGCCCGGAACGTCGCTTTCCCCTCGAAATCGGGCCGCCGAAGGCTAGGTTGCCCCTATGCCCCCCCGCTGCCTCCTGCTCGCCTGTTGCCTCGCGCTCGGCCTGTCGGCGGCGGAGGAGGCCAAGCCTAATGTCCTGCTCATCGTGGCCGACGATATGGGCTGGGCGGATGTGAGCTGGCATGGCGGGCGATTCCAGACCCCACGGATGGCGGAGTTGCTCCGGACGTCGGTTGAGTTGGATCGGCATTACGTGCAGCCCGTCTGCACGCCGACGCGCACGGCCCTGCTTTCTGGTCGCTGGACTAGCCGCTTCGGACCGCATGTGCTCGGTCCCACGAACATGCGGGCTTTCCCCGAGGGCACCTTCACGCTGGCCTCCGCCATGAAGTCCGCCGGCTACCGCACGGCCATCGCCGGCAAATGGCACCTCGGCGGCAAGTTCGAGTGGGGCCCGCGCCGTTACGGTTTCGATGAGTCCTATGGCTTCTTGACGGGCGCGGTGGACCCGTGGACGCATAAGTACCGCAAGGGTGACCTCGAGGATACCTGGAATCGCAACGACGTCCTCGTGAAGGAGGAGGGGAATGCGACCGAACTGGTCGCCGCCGAGGCCGTGCGGCAGATTCGGGCCCAGCGCGGGCCATGGTTCCTCTATGTACCGTTCGGTGCGGTGCATATCCCGATCGACGCCCCGAAGGAGTATTTTCAGCCCTACGAAGGCGTCCGGTTCAGTCCAGACCCGGTCAAGGATGACTCGATCCGGAGGTATGCCGCATTCGTCTCGCAACTGGATGCGAAGGTCGGGCAGTTGGTCGAGGCGTTGAAGGCGACGGGTCAGTGGGAGCAGACGTTGGTCATTTTCACTTCGGATAATGGCGGCATCGAGGGCGGGGGTAATCCTTACGTCGGCACGACCAAGGGCAGCCCGGCGGTCACGACCAACGCGCCCTTGCGCGGTTGGAAGAATCAAACCTACGAAGGGGGGATGCGCGTGAACGCTTTCGTGAGCTGGCCGGGTCACCTCCCGGCGGGGAAGTGCGGCGTCCCGATGCATGCGGCCGACTGGATGCCGACGCTCTGTCGCTTGGTCGGCGCCGCGGTGCCTGCGGACCAGAAGTTCGATGGGCAGGACCTGTGGCCGGTGCTTTCCGGTGCCGAAGCCCATCCCGCCCCGCGGACCATCTACGTCCCGCATTACCAGCGGTCCGCGGTCCTCTTCGGCGATTGGAAATTGATCGCCCCGCACGGTAACCCGCAAGGCAAGGCCGAGCTCTACGACTTGGCCGACGACCCTTACGAACGGCATGACCTCGCCGGCGAGCAGCCCGCCAAGCTCGCGGAGATGCGCGCCCGGTTCGTCGCCCTCAAGGCGGGCGACCTGCCTGAGCCGCCCGCCAGCGCCTTCCTTAAGGAAAAATCCGAAAAATGAAACCGCCGCTCCTTCTCGCCTTCGGCCTGCTCTTAGCCGGTTGCACCCTCGCGCCCGCCGGCTACGGCCCCGTCGCCCCCCCGCCACCGGCCTTGAAGCTTGACCCGTTTTATAAGAAGTACGTCAGCGCCCAAGGCCTGCCGATCGTGGCGTCCGCCGCGGTGGCCGACCATGCGCTCCTCGAGACGGCCTACCTTGCGGACTTGATGCTGGCGAAGCGGCCGGACGTGCGTGCGGCGATGATCGCCAATGGGTCCCGGATCATCGTGATGGGGTATCGGGAGTTCACCACGGACATTCCGGAGTACGCCCATTTCAAGCCCAAGGACTACTGGGATGCCCGCGCCCGGGGCCTCGGGGGTTCGGAGACCGACCCGGTCTGCTGTTGCGCCGAGGAGAACACGTTGGCCTACCCGGGCGACCCGTACGCGGCGGAGAACATCTTCATTCATGAGTTCGCGCACAACATCCACTTGCGCGGCATGCTCAAGGTCGACGCGACCTTCGATCAGCGATTGAAGGCGACCTACCAGGCCGCCATGGCCAAGGGGCTTTGGAAGGGGAAGTACGCGGCGACGAATCACCACGAGTATTTCGCCGAGGGGGTGCAGTCCTGGTTTGATGATAACCGCGTCAACGACCACGACCACAACCACGTCCACCTCCGCTCGCAGCTGATCGAGTACGACCCGGGGTTGGCCGCGATGTGCCAGGAAGTCTTCGGCGACACCGAACTCAAGTACACCAAGCCGACGACCCGCCTGACGGGGCATATGGCCGGCTACGACCCGTCGAAGGCCCCGACGTTCACCTGGCCGGAGCGGCTGACGGCCGCCAAGGCGGAGATCCGCCGCAAGGCCCAGGAACGCGACCGGAAGGCCAATGCCGCGCCCGCTGGCAAGTAAAAGTCGGGCGGTTTAGCGCCCGCGCAACTCCTTGAAGGCCGCCAAGGCGCGGTCACGTCCCTCGGTCAGGCCCACGACGGGGTGGGGATAGGTCTGGCCTAAGGTGATGCCGGCCTCGGCCAGGACGTGCATCGGCGCATCCCAAGGCTCATGGATCCATTCCGCGGGAAGCTTGGCCAGTTCCGGAACCCACCGCCGCACGTAGTCGCCCTCGGGGTCGAACTTGCGGCCTTGCAGCACCGGGTTGAAGACGCGGAAATAGGGCGCGGCATCGGCGCCGCAACCGCCGGCCCACTGCCAGCCGAGCGTGTTGGACGCCAAGTCCGCGTCGACGAGCGTGTCCCAGAACCAGGCGGCCCCGTCCTGCCAAGGTTGGAGCAAGTGTTTGACGAGGACGGACGCGGTGACCATCCGCACGCGGTTGTGTTGCCAGCCGGTGGCCCACAGCTGGCGCATGCCGGCGTCGACGATCGGGTAGCCGGTAAGTCCCCGCTGCCAGGCTCGCAGCAGCTTCGCGTTCTTCTTCCAGGGGAACGCGGCGAACTCCTTGCGCAACGGTTGCTCGGGGGTGTCGGTGAAATGGTGCAGGAGGTGATGGCCGAACTCCCGCCAGCCCACTTCAGCGACGAACTTATCCCCGCCCTTGGTCCCGAGTTTGCCGGCTGCGCGGACCGCGGCGACGATTTCGAGCGGCGAGATTTGCCCGAAATGCAGGTAAGGCGAGAGCCGCGAGGTGCCATCTTTCCGGGGGATGTCGCGGTCGTCGGGGTAGTCCTTGACCGGTCCGCCGACGAAGGCCTGGAGGCGCTTTTCCGCGCCGGTCCGCGTGGGCTGCCAAGCTTCGTCGAAGCCCTTGGCCCAGGTGAGTTTGGGCAACAAACCGAAGCTCGTCAGCGGCACCGTGCGAGGGGCGGCCGAAGGGGGCGTCAGCTTTCGAGGGGCTCTCGTCGGCTCGCCGAACTTCAGGTTCGCCAAGCAGTTCTTCCAGAACGGCGTGAAGACTTGGAACGGGTTGCCGGACAGGTTCTTGATCGCCTGCGGTTCGTGAAGCAGGTTGCCGTTGAACGACTCCGCTTGCAGGCCCGCGTTGCGTAGGGAGGTCTTGATTTGGGTGTCGCGTTCGACCACTCGCGGCTCGCGGCGCCGATTCCACGTCACGAGCTTCGCGCCGGTCTCCGCGCAGAGCTTCTTCAATTCGGCCAAACTATCGCCGCGGCGCAGGACGAGCGGTGCGCCAGTCGCCGCGAGCTGCGCCGCGAGGTCGGTCAGGGCGTGGTGGAGCCACCAGTTCGACGCCCCGCCATGCGCCCATCGCCCCTCGGCCTCCGGGTCATGGATGTAGACCGGGATGACCGGCCCGCCCGCCGCAATCGCCGCTTGTAGCGCCGGGTTGTCGGCGAGACGTAGGTCCAAGCGGAACCAGACGAGGGCGGGAGAAGGCATGGCGGAGAGGAAATGGGGCTGGGCTAGGGTTAGGGATGGAGAAAAGGCCGGAGGCGCAAACCCGCCGGAGGATTAATCAGCTAAGCAAGGTAAGGATGGGGATTCGTTGCCCCAGCTCTTGTCCCTGACCAACCGCTAACCGCTATCACCAACTGTACTTTTGCCCCTTCTTGATCCGGCGGGCAAAGGTGACGAGGAGTTGGACCGACTGTTCCACCACGGCGAGGTCGACGACTTCACCGGGGGTGTGCATGTAGCGCAGGGGGATGGAGAGGAGGCCGCAGGCGACGCCGGCGTTGGCCATCTGCATGGCGCGGGCGTCGGTGCCGGTCGGGCGGGGCTCAGCCTGGATCTGGTAAGGGAGGCTAGCGTCCTCGGCGGCCTCGACCATGTGGTCGAAGACGATCGGGTTGATGTTCGGGCCGCGGCCGATGATCGGGCCACCCGAAAGGCTGAAGCGCCCGAACTTGCGGTTGTCCGCATCGGGGTGGTCGGTCGCATGGCCCACGTCGACGGCGATGCCGACGTCGGGGTTGACGGATTGGGCGGCCACTTGCGCGCCGCGCACGCCGATTTCTTCCTGGGTGGTGGCGACGGATGCCACGGTGGCGGTGAGGGACTTCTCCTTGGCGAGGCGGCGAAAGGCTTCCATGCACACGTAGGCGCCGGCCTTGTCGTCGAAGGCGCGGGCGACGCCGATGCTGCCGCGCAACATCTCGGGGCCGTCGGCGTAGACGGCGGGGTCGCCGATGCGCACGATGGAGAGGGCGTCGGAGCGGTTGTTCACGCCGATGTCGATCCACATGTCGTGACGCTCGGGCACGCGCTTGCGGTCCTCGGGCGAGAGCAGGTGGACGGCGCGCTTGCCGGTGATACCCAGGACGGGGCCGTTACGGGTGAGGATATGCAGGCGACGACCGGAGGGAATGATCTGGTCGTGGCCGCCAAGGAACTCGAAGTACAGGTAACCCTTCTCGTCGACGTGCGAGACGATAAGGCCGATCTCGTCGATGTGGCCGGCGAACATCAGGGTGGGGCCGCCTTTGCCCTTGAGCGTCGCGATGCGGTTGCCAATCGAGTCCTTCGCGTAGGTGTCGGCCGACTTCTCGACGTAGCGATCGACGACCGCTTGGGCGGCGAACTCGTGGCCCGTCGGGGACTTCGCGGTCAGGAGGTCCTTGAGGAAATCGGGGAAGTCGGTGATCGCGGAGGATTTTTTGGCCATCCCGAACGGTAAAGCCCTGCACCCCCGAAAGACAAGCGGGCGTCGTGGCCTTTTTCGCTCAAAAGGCCGGCGCCCACGTCACTTCCCCGGCTGGGTGAAGGGCGGTAGCTCGAACTTTACTGGGGACGGGCCGACGCGCGGGTCGCCGACCTCCTTGAGGGTGCCGAGGAGTTGGTCGGACATCTGCTTTCGCACGGTCGCGTAGGCGGGGAGGGCGGCGACGTTGTTGATCTGGTCGGGGTCTTGGGCCAAGTCATAGAGTTCCTCGCCGGGGCGTTGCCCGAAGCTCAGGTCGTAGATCCACTTGTACTGGGGGTCGTCGAAATGGTGCACGACCCAGGCTTTCGTGGGGCTGGCATCCATGTCCGCGAAGACGGCGTAGGTCGACTGCTCGATTTGCGCGAATGCGGGCAGGTCGGCGCGCGACGTGAAGCGCGGGCTGCCCATCGGCCATCGGTCAGGTGCGAAGTTGCGAATGTAGAGGAAAGACTTGGTGCGAAGGGCCCGGTGCGGGTAGGGGAGGTTGCCTTCGCGGGCGGAGCCGACGTGGCGCTCGCGCCCGGTGATGACCCAGGTGCGGGTAGCGTCGACCTGTCCGGCTTGCACGGACTTCAGGAGTGGCACGATGCTACGGCCCGTCATGACGGACGGGGGAGCGACGCCGCCGATTTCCAGAAAGGTCGGGGCGAGGTCCATCAGGTTGACGAAGTCGTCGATGGTCCGCCCGGCTTTGATCCCTGGACCGCGCACGATGAGCGCCACATTGGTGCCATGGTCCACGAGGTTGCATTTGCCGCGGGGTACCCCGGGCATGCCATGGTCCCCACTGATCACGAAGATCGTGTTGTCCAGCTCGCCGCGGCGTTCGAGTTCGGCGATGAGCACGCCGACCCCGGCGTCCCACGCTTGGCTTTCGCCCATGTAATCTGCCACGTCAGCGCGCACTTCCGGGACGTCGGGCAGGAAGGCGGGGAGTTTGCCCTTCAGGGCGTCGGGGTCGATTTTCCAGAGGGCCACGCCGCTGTGCTTTTCATAGGCGCGGTGGGTCAGGGTCGGCCCGAACCAATAGCAGAAGGGTTGCGTCCCCTTGCGGTCGTCGAGGAAGGCCTGGAAATTGCCGCGGACTTCGCCGAGAAGTTCCGCCTTGGCCGCCGCGAAGGTCGCGCCCGCCTTGACCATGGCCGTGGCGTTCTCGGAGAAGTTATTGAAGCGGCCGCCGGACTTCTGGTAGGCGTATTTCTGACCGCCATAGGGGGCGTCCGCGGGCGTGCCGGGGCTCCAGACCTTGAAACTCTTGCCGATGTGGTAGCCGGCGTCGCGGAGCAACAGGGGGTAGGACGGGATCGCGGCGTCCCACTTGGCGCCGTTCAGGATGGCCCCGAGGTGGGTGCGGAAGAAGTATTGGCCCGAGAGCAGCGAACTGCGGCACGGGGTGCAGCTCGGCGCCGTCACGAACGCGTGGCGGAAAAGGGCTCCCTCGCTCGCCATGCGGTCGATGTTCGGCGTTTTGATGACCTGGTTCAGGCTCGGGCGTCCGTCAATCTGGGCGTAGCACGAGGCGTACCGACCCCAGTCGTCGGCGAAACAGAACACGATGTTGGGGCGCTTGACCTCCTCCGCACCGAGGAGAGGGGTCGCGAGGGTGAGTAGGAAGAGGCGGACTGATTTCATTTCAAAGGGGCTTTTTCCCAGTCGGAAGGGATGACCCAATTCGCGTCGAGTTTTTCGCCGCGGAGGTATTTCTCATAGAAGCCGCGTCGACGGATGTCGGCCGACGGGTAGGCTTCGTACTCCGCGCCGCGACCGAGGGCGCGTAGGTCGCCCAAGGCCTTGAGCTCGGACCAAAGCTGGGTGCGCAATTCGGCGGCGGTGGCGGGGGAGGGCGTCGCGAGAAGGTTGCGGACGCAGTCGGGGTCGGCGCGGAGGTCGTAGAGCTCCTGGGCGGGCCGCCGGCCGAAACAGAGGTCCCAGTAAGGGTCGCTGCCTTTATCCCGGCGGGCCTGGAGGATGAAGGTCTTGGTCGGGCTCGCGTCGGTGTCGAGGTAACCGGTCTCCGGATTGCCGCAAGGCCAGCGCGTCGGTTCCGCGTTCTCCAGGAACAGCTGGCCGTTCTTGACGATACCGCGAACGGGGTAGCCCTCGTCGTTCGGCCGGCCAAAGTCATGGCGCTCGCGGCCGACCAGCACGTGGTCGCGGGTGCGGCTCGCTGCTTGGTCGTTGGCGAAGACGTCGAAGAGGCTCCGACCGGGCGTCGGGGCCAGCCCGCTGAGCGCCCACTCGATGCCGGCGGCCTCCAGGAAGGTCGGTGCGAAGTCGATGAAACTCATGTAGGCGTCGACCTTCCGGCCCGGCTCGCGGATGCCGCGCGGCCAGCGGATCGCGAGCGGGAGGTGGTTGGCGTTCTCGTACATGTGACCCTTCACCCGGGGGAAGGGCATCCCGTTGTCGCTGGTCACGATCACCAGCGTGTCATCGAGCCGCCCCGCTCGTTCGAGGGCCGCGAGCATCCGGCCTAGGTGGCGGTCGGCGTGCTCGACTTCGAAAGCGTAATCAAGCAGGTCATTGCGCACCGTCTCGTTGTCCGGCCAAGTCGCCGGCACCCGGTCGATGTCGCTCGGCTTCTTTCCGCCCAGCCGCACGCCGGTCCCGTACTCATAGTCGCGATGGGGTTCGATGGGGCCCGCCCAGAAGAACCAGGGTTGCTCCGGCCGCGTGTCGCGCAGGAAGGCCTCGAAGTTGCCCGCGTAGTCGTTGTTGGTGATGCCCGTGGCGGGCCGGCTCGCCTTCACCTGATCATAGCTCTGGCCGGCATACATCCGGCGTTTGCCTTGGGCGTCGACCATGCTGCCGGGTCCCCAGGTCTTGCCTGTCGAGGCGTAGAAGTAGCCGCCCGTCGTGAGCGCCTCCGGGAAGATGCCATATTCCGGAGGGAAGATGCATTGATGGTTAGCCGCCGCCCCGAGTTGCCAGGGGTAGCGCCCAGTCATGATGGTGGAGCGCGACGGCGCGCACTTCGCCGTCGGCGTGTAGGCGTTGGTGAAGAGCAAGCCCTCGCGGGCCACCCGGTCGAAGTTCGGTGTCTTCACCCAGCGGCAACCATAGGCACCGGCGTGGCCGCTGCCCCAGTCGTCCATGATGAAGAACAGGATGTTCGGGCGCTGGGCGGCCGGCTCGGCGGCCGCGAGCACCGCGGTGAGCCACGAAAGGCAGGGAAGCAGCAGGCGACGCATCATCGGGGGTGCGTCCATTCCTAGGCTGCCCCCGGCTGGAGGCAACCTGTTCAAGGAGACTCGCCTTAATATTCTTTTAACCAAGCCTGTGTTACTCTTGCCCCATGCTCCGCCCGTTCCGCCTTTTGACCTGGCTCGCCGCCGCCCTTGCCGGCTGGCTGGCGCTGGCCCCGCTGGAGACACGGGCTCAGGCTGAAGGACGCCCGCCGGAGGGGGAAGACGGCCGCCCGCCCCGTCCCGACGGCCCTGGCGCCCGCCCAGGCCGTCCGGAGGGGCCTCCGGGAGGGCAACGTCGCCCCGGTGGTCCAGGGGGTCCCGGCGGGGGTGGCCGGGGCAAGACTGGAGGGGTGGTGGTCAGCGATCGCCCTTTGCAAGACCTGTGGATTCCCCCACTCCTCGAGGGGAAGACCTTCGACCTGACTTTGGCGGCCAGCTCGAAGAAGTTCCTGACCGGGACCACCCCGACGGCGGGCTTCAATGGCGCCGACTTCTGGGGGCCGACCTTGGTCTTCAATCAGGGGGACCAGGTGCAGGTCCATTTCAAGAACAACCTGAAGGAGGTGACGACGGTGCATTGGCACGGCCTCCACCTGCCGGCCGCGACCGATGGTGGTCCGCACCAGACCATCGCGCCGGGCGCGACTTGGTCGCCGACGTGGAAGGTCGATAATCAAGCGGCGACGTATTGGTACCACCCGCACCCCCATGAGCTGACGCAGAAGCAGCTGACGCTGGGCGCGGGCGGCTTGATCATCATCCGCGACCCGGTCGAGGCGAAGCTCGCGCTGCCGCGGACGTACGGGGTCGACGACCTCCCGCTGGTCCTCGCGAGTCGACGGTTCAAGTCGGACCAGCAATTCAGCTACGACGGTGATAATGACAAGTATGGCGATTACCCGCTGACCAACGGGACTTTGGATGCGCAGGTCAAGCTGCCGGCGCAGGTCGTGCGGCTCCGCCTCCTCAACGCCGAGAATGAGCGTGGTTACATCCTCGGGCTGTCCGACGGTCGCCCGTTCCATCTAATCGCGACCGATGGCGGTCTGCTGGAGAAGCCGGTGGCGTTGAAGCGCATCACCTTGATGGTGGGCGAGCGAGCCGAGATCCTGGTCGATCTTTCCGGCGACCAACCGGGGGCGACGCTCGACCTGATGGCTTATAACTCGAACCAGCCGTTCGGTTTCCCGGGCGGTGAGCCCGACAGCGGCGGGGCCAATGGCAGCTTGCTCAATAACGGCGTTTTCCGGGTGCTGCGCGTCAACGTCGGCGCCCCGACCGCGCGGCTGGTGAAGGCGATCCCCGCGACCTTGGTGACGAACCGCTACCCGACGGAGGCCGAGGTGACGAATCGCCGGACGATCAAGGTCGCGGATGGGCGGCCGTTCTTTAATTTCGATGGGAAGCCGTTCGACATGACCCGCAACGACCAGGTGGTGAAGCTGGGCGCGACGGAGGCCTGGACGGTGACGAACAACAATATCTTCGGGCATGCCTTCCATATCCACGACGTGCAGTTCAAGATCCTGGCCCGGAGCGACCGCGCGGTCGCGGAATGGGAACAGGGGTGGAAGGACACGGCCTACCTGCCGAAGGGCGCCTCGGTGACGTTCGTCGCGAAGTTCGCCGACTTCGCCAGCGAGACCGACCCGTTCATGTACCACTGCCACATGGGCAATCACGAGGATGGTGGCATGATGGGGCAGTTCCTGGTGGTGAAGGATCCTGCCACGCTCAAGCGCGACGCGTCCGGCGCGATCCGGTTCCGCCCGAAGATGGCGCACCCGCTCACGGCTAAACTGCTCGCGACGGCGGCCGGCCAGGCGAACACGCAGGCCCCGGACTTCGAGTGGAAGGAGGTCGATGGCAGGCCGACGACCTTGGCGAAGCAGGCGGCGGGCAAGCCGGTGCTGCTCTATTTCATCGAGAAGGCCTGCCCGTGCTCGCGCGATGCGGCGGTCTATATCGACCAGTTGCAGGCGGCCTTCGGGCCGGCCGTCAAGGTGGTGGGTCTGATCAACGCCGACGGCGAGACGGCGGCGGCGTGGAAGGCGGCGACCAAGGCTAAATTCCCTGTCCTGGCCGATCCGGACTTGGCCATCGCGGGTGCGTTCAAGGCGGAGCGCAGTGCGACGACGTTCTTGGTCGCTCCCGGCGGGATCATCGCCAAGGCCAACCCCGGCTACAGCGCGGGCACCTTGCAGGAGCTCGCCGGGCTCATCGCGCGGTATGCTCGCCTGCCGGCGCCCAAGCTGACGTTTGTCGGCGCACCGGAGAAGCTGACCTCGGGTTGCCCGTTGAAGGAGTAGGTCGCGCCCCGGCCGGTCACTCCAGCGTGACCATCACCGGGAAGTGGTCGCTGGGATGCTCGCCGCCTTGGGCGAACGTGATCACCGCCGCGGCCTTGGGCTTCCAGCCGCCGCGCCCGAGTAGCCAATCGATGTGCACTCCCTCCGTCCGCGGCTTCCGGTAGCCGTGGAAGGAATTCAGTTCCTCGCCGGTCCGCTGCGGCGCGGTGCGGTAGAGGTCGGTCAGGAAGTCGCCCGCCGTGAAGGTGGTATAGGCCGCGCTGGCCTTCGCCGCGGCGTTGAAGTCGCCGACGAGGAGGACAGGCTGGTCGGTCGGGGTAGCCTCGAGTCGACGGCGGACGAGCTTGGCGGATTCGGCGCGCGCCTCCTCGGATAGGTGGTCGAAGTGCGTGTTCACGAAGAGAAAGGTTCGCCCCGATGTCTTGTCGCGGAAACGGGCCCAGGTGACCATGCGAGGCAGCGACGTGCCCCAGGATTTCGAGCCCACCACCTCGGGGGTCGCCGAGAGCCAGTAATCTTTGGTCTCCAGCAGTTCGAAGCGTTCGCGGCGGTAGAAGATGGCCATGTACTCGCCCTTATCCCCGCCCTCGCGGCCATGGCCCAGCATCGCGAAGCCCGGTAGGTCGGCCCGTAGATCGGCCAACTGCGCCGCTAACCCTTCCTGGGTTCCGATGAGGTCGGGCTTCGTCGCCTCCAGGCAGGCCTTCATCACGGGTCGACGGGTCGGCCAATCATTCGGCGGGCGACTGCTTGCGTAGCGAAGGTTGAAGGTCATCACCCGCAGCTCGGTCGCCGTCGGCGTTTCGGCGCCGAACAGCGCGAAGGGGGCGAGGAGCAAGACGAGGAGGCGCATGGGAGTAGGGGACTAGGGAGTAGGGGCAGGAAAGGCAAGGGGGGGAGACAGGGCTGGCACGCTGGCCAGTGGGCATGTGGGCACGGGCGTGCCCCCTTGCATCGGCGCAAAAAAGGCGGGCCCGGAGGCCCGCCATCGCGGTCGGCTGACGCCGGCCTTACTTGCTCAGGTCGCGAATCTTGACGTTCTTAAACCAGACTTCGTCGCCGTGTTCTTGCAGCAGGATGTGGCCGGATTCCCACTCGCCGAAGTTCGCGCCGAACTTGGGGTCGGCGTACTTGGACTTGGCCCGGAGATCGCGGAACTCCTGCGAGCCACGGTCATAGGCGACAACCAGACGGCCGTTGAGCCAGTGCTCGACCTTGGTGCCCTTGGTCACGACGTAGGCGTTGTTCCACTGGCCGATGGCGTTGGGGCGCTTGTTCTTGGCGGTGATCAGGTCGTAGAGCGACGAGACCGTGCGGTTGCCGTCGCGGCCCAGTTTGGCGTCGGCGTGGACGTCGTCGTCGAGCATCTGGAATTCGAGGCCGAAGGCCGAGCCGGCGCCTTGGTTGAGGGACGGTTGCGCGTAGTACTTGAGGCCGCTGTTGGCGCCGGTGGTCAGCTTGAAGTCGACCGTGACTTCGAACTGCTTGTAGGCTCCGAGGGTGACGATGTCCCCGGCGGCGGCGGATTCCTTGCCGCCCGAGGCCGCGGTGCGGAGAGTGCCTTCCTTGACGGACCAGCCCGACTCGGGAAACGCCGGGCCCTTGGCCGAGCGCCAGCCCTTGGTCGAGACGCCGTCAAAGAGCAGCACCCAGCCGTCGGACTTCTCGGACTCGGTCAGGGTGTTGTCGGCGACTTCGGTGAGGGTGATGTTCTTCCACTGCACGGTAGTGCCGGCGCGGTCCTTGGCGTTGCCGATCCCGTGGACTTGGAAGGCGATGAAGCCGGCGAGGTCGCCGTCGTCGCGGACGTCGACGCGCTGGACGCCGTTAAGCCAGGTGCGGACGCGGTTGCCGTTGGCCTCGACCTTCACGTGGTTCCACTCGCCGACCTTGCTGACCTCGCGGCCTTGCTTGGAGAAGGCGAGGGCGTCGCCACCGCCGAAGCCCGGGACGATCCAGCCGCGGCGGCCTTCCTCGTAGAGGCCGGCGGACCACATGCGGGCCAGGGTGTCGGGCTTCTTCACGTTCTTGGGGTCGGTGTCGATCTCGGCCTGGTAGCCGTGTACGCGACCGGCGGGGACCTTGATGGTCTTGCCGGCGGCGTCGACGATCTCGGTCGCCTTGTCGTAGGCATGGCTGCGGAACTGCACGCCGGAGTTGAGGCGCGGGTCGTTCAGGAAGTCGTACTCGAGGACGAAGTTCGCGTAGTCTTTCTCGGTGGCGAGGAAGGTGTTCGGGGTGTTCAGCGTCGAGGTGCCGACGAGGATACCGTCCTTGACGGCGTAGGTGGCTTCGCCGCCTTTCTTGGCGAATCCGGTGAGGTCCTTGCCGTTGAAGATCTCCGCGCCGAAGGCGGCGAGGGGCAACAGGGCGAGGGTGAGGAGGGGCTTCTTCATAGGGGTGCGGGTATGGTAAAAGAGTGGGGCGGGGCGGCCTGGCGGCCGCCCCGCCCCGGGAGGTGACGACTTAGAAGGTCGTCGGGATCTTGAAGCCGCCGCGACCTTCGCGCTTGGCGACAAGGTCCTTGTTGGCGGCTTCGGCGTTGGCACCGGTGAAGAGCTCCGTCTTCGGGTCGATCGAGAGCGGGGCCCCGAGGGTGGCCTTGGTCTCGTCGAGTTTCACGCCGTTGACCCCGAGGTGGTCCTGGAGGCGACCCCAGGCTTCGGCGAGGCCGGTGCTGGACTTGATCGCCTCGGAGATCTCGCCGGCGCTCTTCTTCGCGCCGAGGCGGTAGGAGATGTTGGCGGAATGCACCAGGGCGGTCGAGAGGTGGCACTCGCGGACCGGGGCGTGGATGTTCTCGGCCGAGCCATTGCGGATGCACTCGACCCAGTTGGCGTGGTGACCCGAGGCGCCGCCGGTGAGGTCGACTTGCTCGATGGCCTTGCCGTAGCTCTTGGTCTGGTTGCCGTCCTTGTCGTAGACTTGGGCGGAGTTGTAATCGGGGACCACGATGGTGGCGTTCTCGCACTCGACGATGATGCCGATCTCGGGGGCCTTCTTGAATTTACCGAACTTATTGACCGGGCCGCCCATCTTGCCGTCCGCCGTGAGGCCGCGGACCTCGGTGATGAGGGGGGCGTTGGCGTAGTTGTGGATGCAGATGAAGGTGTTGGGGGTCTCGGCGCAGTCGACGTAGCCGAAGCGACCGCCGACGGAGACGACCTCCGGGGCGACTTCATGGGTGCCGAGGAACCAGCGCGCGATGTCGATTTCATGGATGGCCTGGTTGCAGAGGTCGCCGCCGCCGTAGTTCCAGAACCAGTGCCAATCGTAGTGCACCGGGCCGGTGTTCGTGGTCTCGCTGTTCTTGTCGGTCTGGTTGCCGCGGATCGACTCCTGGAGGTCGGCCGGGCCGTGCCAGAGGTCGTAGTCGAGGTTGGCGGGGATGGCGTTCTTCTTGGCCGGGCCGATGGACTTGCGGCGCTTGTAGCAGATGGCACGGGCGACCTTCACCTTGCCGTACTCCCCGGCGTGGACGGCCTTAATGGCGGCCCGGATGCCGGCACCGGAGCGGCTCTGGGTGCCCGCCTGGACGATCAGTTTGCCGAAGTGCTGGGAGGCGGCGACGAGCTGCTGGCCTTCGAAGATGTTATGCGAGAGAGGCTTTTCGACGTAGAGGTGCTTGCCGGCCTGCAGTGTCAAGATGCCCTGGATGGAGTGCTGGTGGTTCGGGGAGGCGATGGAGACCGCGTCGATCTCGCCGCTTTCGAGCATCTTGCGGATATCGGCGTAGCCCTTGGCGTTGGGGTACTGCTTCAGGCCTTTGGCGACCACGCCGGCGTCGACGTCGCAGAGGGCCGTGATGCGGACGCCCTTGATCTTGGAGAGTTCCTTGAGGTGTTCCTGGCCACGGCTGCGGAAGCCGACCACGCCGACGCGGAGGTCGCCGTTGGCGCCGGAGATCTGGCCGTAGGCACGGGCGCTTAGGCCAGCGGCCGCGGCGGCCATGGCCGAGGTCTTGATGAAGTTGCGACGATTGAGTTGGGACATGGGGGGCTTGGGGTGGGGTATAGCAGAAACGGGGTCGGTGAGGCAGTCGAGAAAGTTTCCCTCGCGATTTAAGGGTAGGGCGCTCGGCGATGCCCGGCGGGCTTTACTTCGGTTTGTCGTTTTAATACAATAGTTATTGGCGAGGTGAAAGCCGCAACGGAGGCTGGAATTGGGTTTTTTACCTTATCTCAAAGTGTTTGTTGGCAGGGATTTAAGGCACATATTTCTGGGTACATCTCTCCAGGCCCCTCCGGGCGCTGGACGCGGGGCGGCCCAGCCAATGGGTCGCCCCTGCATTTTTACGACATGCGCACCTGGCTTTATATCGACGGCAACCACCTATTCCAGACGACGATCAAGGGGACCAACCTTGGTCGACTTAACCCGGCCGCCTTGGTCGAGCAGGCTTTCCCCGATAATCCCATCCACTGCGTCAAGTATTTCGGCACCTCATTGCCGAGGGCCGACTTCGCCCCGGCCGAGGTCGAGGCTCAGCGTGTCCATTGGGAATTATTAAGGACGATCGCCAATTTCTACCTGATCGAGGGGCGCTTCCGTCGGCGCGCTTTGCCGGCCGGGCTGGGGGTGCGGCTCGAGGAGCGCGGTACCGAGGTTAACCTCACGTCTCACCTGTTGTCGGATGTGATGCTCGGATGCTTCGATGCGGCCATCGTCGTGACGGGCAATCCGGAGTTCGCCTTGCCCATCCGTTTGGCCCGGCGGTATTCCAATTTGCCGATCGGCGTGCTGAATTCGCAACGGCTATCCGGTCCGGCGCGTCGCCCGCCCCGTCCTTGCGCCGAGCTCCGGGCGGCCGCCTCTTTCTATCAGAACGGTGTCACTTGGAGCCAATTGCAGCGGGCGCAGTTCGCTGACGTCGCGACCCGTGCCGAAGCGAACCCTTCCTAGCCGCGCCGCAGGTCACTTGCCCTCGAGGGTGCGCAGGTATTGTCGGATGGCTTCGAATTGCTCGATGCCTTTGCCGTCGAGGGTGTCGGTCAATTGCGTCATCCCTTCGGCGTCGGCGTACTTGGGCATCTTGGTTTCCGGGTCGATGCGCACCGGGGCGAGCGCCCAGCGGAGGAAGTAGCCGCGACGGAGGCGTTCGGCAGTCTGCTTGAAGTTGATCGCCGGGGCCTCGAAGACCGCGGTGGCCGGGGTGTCGCCGACCGCGTGGCAGGTGACGCAGTTGAAGCCGCCGTCCACGCCGATTAACTTCTCGCCGAGCGCGGTCAGCTCGGCCTTGGGGGCGCTTTCCGCGGGTTCTTGGGCGGGTAGGCCGTGCTGGTGGGCGAGGCCGAGGGCGAGGCCTTCGGTCAGGTGGGTCGCGAACCCGGGCATGCGGCCGATGAGCCAAGTGCGCGGCTTGGTGCCGACCTGCCCGCCGATGAACTTCGTCATCCATGGCGTCTGGAGTTTTTCGCCGAACCACGTCATCGCGGGAACCGGTGCGTCCGGCACGGGTTCGCCTTCAACGTGTTCCTTGGAGGGGAGGGCGTCGCGCAGTTGCTTGCACTCGCCGTCGACCTTCGACCAGGTGCTGCCTTGGGCATCGCGGGCGTGGCAGGCGACGCAGTTGAGGTCGCGTATCTGGCGTTCGGCGAACTCCGCCGGGGTGTCCTGCTTGAGGGACGCGAGGTCGGTGGCCAGGAAGGCGAGGAGCGCGGCGCGTTGCGCGGGGGCGAGGCTGAAGTCGGGCGCTTGCGCCCGGGCGGCGGCATCGGGGGCGAGGCAGCCCTTCGCCCCGGCGTCCACCACCTTGGTCAGTGGCGGCTGGGTGGTCGCGGGCATGCCCGCGTGACAATTGAGGCAACCGGCGGAGACGATCAGCGCGGCCCCCCGGGTGGCGTCGCCCCTTTTCCAGGCCTCCCGCTTGATCATGCGCCCGTTGGCCAGCAGGTAGGTCGCGAGCTGGCGCGCCTCTTCGTCGGCTAGGCGAAAGTTCGGCATGCGGGTCGCCGGGTAGTTCTTCGCGGGATCTTTCAGGTAGTCGGCCAGCGCATCGACGCGCAACTGGTACTTGTCGGATAGGTGGGCGAGGGGGATGCGGCCCAGTGTCTCGGGCTTACCGTCCACCTCGGCGTCGGGGCGTTGGTGGCAACCGATGCAACCGAGGTTGGCGAACAGCGCGCCGCCGGGGGCGACGAGCGCGGGGTCGAGTTTGCCGGTGGTGGGCGCGGCGCCCTGGGTGAGCATCGCCGCAAGATCGGCAGCCTGCTGGGCGGCGTCGGGCCCAGTCAGGGCCTTGGGCATCCAGGTATGCGGGCGCACGGAGTGCGGGTCATGGATCCACTCCGCGAGGAAGGCCGGGTTATAGCGGCTACCGAGGTCGGCGAGCAGCGGCGCGTTGTGGCCGAGTTCCGGCAGGCCTTGGCCCTTGGCCGGGATCCGCGCATCGGCGTGGCAGGAAGCACAGTTCAGTTGGGCGAAGAGCAGGCGACCCTCGCGGAGTCGCTGGGCCGCGACCTCCGCGGTGCCGGCCACATGAGAGAGCACGGTCGCTGGCACCGGCTCCGGCAGGAAGTCTTTGGAGGACCAAGTGAGGCGGACGAACGTGTCGCCCTGCTTGGCGCTGGGCAATTCCGCGACGAGCGTGTTGTTGCCTTGATTGAGCGTCACGGTCCGTGGGGCGGGGCCGTCGATGAGCGGCTGACCATTGAGGCTAAGTTTGAAGCCGCCGGAACTTTCCGCAGCGAAGGTGAAGGTCCCGCGGACTGGCGATTGGATCTGGCCTTCCCACTTCGCGACGAACGGGCCGGGGGCGATGAAGGGGGTGGGTGCCTGACCGGCCGGCACGTGTAGGGCCAGCAGCCGGTCGGCGCGGGCATCGGACTTGCCGCTCGCGGTGAAGGTCACGGCGAGGCCGGCCTGCGGCTCGGCCGCGTGGAGGCCGGTGACGAGCAGTAGAGCGAGGAGCAGGAGGCGGGGCATGGTCGCGGGCTTCGCCATCCATTGCGTCACTTTGCCCGCCTATGGCAAGCATCGCAATGCGGCGGGCGGGTGGCTGGGCCTTCGGGGCGTCTGGGCGGGGTGGCTTACTTGGCGAAGCTACGGTAGTCCGAGCCCTGCTTTTCCGGCACCACGTTGATCGTGTTGCAGACTTCGTCGGGCACGCGGGTGCCGTCGACCGCCTTCACGTTCATCTTGATGCGCATCTGCTCGACGGGCTTCAGTCCGGGGACCTCGAGGAAGACGGTCTTGCCGTCGTCGGAGACCTTGATGGACTTGATCGCGACGGGGTCGGTGCCTTTCTCGCCGGGCTTGCTGACCTTGTAGTCGGCGGAGCCGTAGGCGCCGGAGTACAGGTAGTTGTACTGCTCGATGGAGTAGTTCTGGAGGTCGCCGGCGGACTTCTTGTCGAGGGCGCCGGTGAAGCCGATGGTGATGCCTTGCGTGGTGACGTGGAGCGTCTCCTGCATGGTCACGGACTTGCCGGTGTAACGGACGCGGTGGAGGGCCCCGTCCTTGACGCCGTTGGTCTGCCAGCCCTTGAGGCCGGAGGTGTAGAGCTGGCCGTCGACCGGACTGAAGCGGCCGCGCATCTGGCCGGTGGTGAACTTCAGCGGGAACTTGACCACGCCGCCCTGGGCCACGTCGCCCACGCGTTCCTGGAGGACGCCGAAGAGCGAGGACTTGCCGTAGGAGAGGTAGAGCATGCGGCCCTCGAACGGCCCCCACTGCTTGCTGGTCACCCAGGTCTGGCCGCCGTTGGAGTTGTCCACGTCGTACGGTATCCAGCAGAGGTGCGGCGAGTACTTCGTGGGGGCAGGCGTCTGGTGGGCGAGGTCAGGGACCTCGATGAATTCACCCGGCTTGGAGAGGTGGATGTAATCGGCAGGAACCCAGGTGCCCTGGTTGTCGCCGTTGGAGACCTCACCGTTGGGGCCGACGCCCATGCCGTTCGGGGCGCGGATACCCGTGGCGTAGACTTCGAACTTCTTGCCATCGGGCGACACCTTGAAGATGCAACCGTGGTGGTCGCTCAGGGGACCCCAGCCGCGGCCGCCCGGGTTCACGGGGCCGCCCTTGAGAAAGTAGAAATTACCCTGGGTGTCCGTCTGTAGGTCGAACGTGAACTCGTGGAAGTTCGAGGTGACCTGGACGTCGTTGTTGAAGTTCTCGTAGAAGTCCGCCTCGCCGTCGCCGTCGAGGTCCTTCAGGCGGGTGATTTGGTCGCGGCCGAGGACGTAGAGCTCCTCGTTGACGACCGTCAGGCCGAGGCCGTGGAAGATGCCCGTGGCGAAGCGGCGCCAGCTGATCTTGGACAGTTTGGCGTCGGCGATCTGGCCGACCCACACGTCGCCGCTCCAGGTGGAGAAGGCGATGCGTCCGTCCTTGAAGAAGGCGAGGGCACCGACGCGGATCCAGGACTTGTAGGGGTTGGTCTCGGGGACGGTGACGTTGTCGACGAGGTAAGGGGCGTTGAGGATTTCGGCGAGCTTGTCCTGTAGCGCGGCCTTCTTGTTCGCGTCCGTGGCCTTGGCGATCTGCTCCTTGACGGTCTCGACCTGCTTGGCCTGGTCGACTTCGCCGAGGACACCCTCGGTGACGACTTCCTGCTTCCAGTGCGACGGGCCGCCCTTGGTGAAGGCGCGCAGGTCGGTGGGCTTGGTGGCGCCCGCGGCGGCCTTGGCGAGGGCCTGCTTGGCTTCCGCGTCCTTGCCGCCGTGGGCGAAGGAGACCTTGAAACTGGCGCCGGCGGCGACCTTGCCGGGTTTGAGCACGAGGATGTTGCCCTCGGTCGAAAGCGCGCCCGCGACGCCGTGGACGGCGACCGCGGTGGGCAGTTCGCCCCCCGGCTTGCCCTTGCCGAGCGTGAGGGCGGCGGTGAGATTGTCGGCCTTCATCGAGCCGCCGTAGGGCAGGTTCGCGAGGCGGAGGGATTCGGTCAGTTCGCCGGAAATGACGGTGAACGTGCGGCTGATGACCTTGACGCCATCGATGGTCTCGAGTTCGGCGCTTTCAAGGAGGCTGGCGCCGCCGACAGTGTAGGCGAAGGTGACGCGGTCACCCGAGAGGTAGAGGCCGAGGTACTTGGAGTGCTCGCGGGGCAGCGGGCCCAGCGGGATCGGCGACATGACGCCGGCGGGGCCGACGGGGAGTTTGCGGGGGTCGGTAAAGCTACCGTTCTGGCTCCAGCCGGGGCCGGGGTTGGTCTCGACGAAGAGGTCGGCGCCCTCGGCGGGGGCCGGGTTAGGGCCGTGCCCACCATCGAAGGCGACGCCCTTGCGCTTGAACCAGCCGCCGGACCAGAGGCCAGCGCCGCGCAGGGTCTCGGTGTCGAAGGCGTAGCCGGCTTCCTCGTTGCCGAGGTTAACCAGAATCGCCTTATTGGCGGCGCAACCCTTGTTCTCGAAAGGATTCTTTCCCTGGGCGTTGTCGATGGAGGCGCTTAAGAAGCGACCGTAGTCCATCTCCATGTATTTTCCGGTCGGCTTGGCCGCCTTCTTCGGCGCCTCTGCCTTCTTGGGGGCATCGGCGGCGAAGCCAGTGAAGACCGACAGCGCCAGAGCACTGAGGGTGAACAGGTTGCGTGGGGTCATCATAGGGTGCTTGGGTAAAAGGGGTGGGTGCGGGGTAGGTTAGGTCGATTTGAGCCATGCCTGCACCATTGTCGAACGTATAGGAGTGCTTTTGGCGGCGAAGGTTCCTTCTAAGTAGGGGACTAGGGAGTAGGGATTAGGAAGTAGTTAGAGGCCCAGAGGCTCTGAGGCCTTGAGCGTGAGGAAATATAGCAACTTAAGCGACGGGTCGGGCCGTTGCCCGTACCATCAGCTCCTCCCTGCCACCTATTCCCCAATCCCTCGCGAGCGAAGCTCGCTTCGGCCCCTTGCTTTTCCCCTGACGTCCGACCAAACTGGACTTTTCCATGAGTCGGTACTACTTCGCTTACGCTTCCAACCTCGATGCTACTCAGATGGAGCGTCGTTGTCCAGGGTCGCAGTACCGCGGCAAGGCTTTCCTGCCGAAGCACCGGATGGCGTTCACGCACCCAAGTTCGACCTGGGGTGGCGGTTCGGCCGACATCATTGATGACGAGGGAGCCAGTGGTGTCTGGGGGGCGATCTACGAGTTGACGGCCGACGACTGGCATCGCCTCGCCGAGGCGGAAGGGGCGGCTTATAAGCGCATCAAGGTCACGGTCCATGAGGCTGGCGTGGAGGATTGTCCCTTGGATTGCCAGGCGTTCCGCGTCGTTGATCCCACCGGACCGCACCTGCCGTCGAAGACCTACCACGATAAAATCCTGCGGGGTGCCTTGGCCCGCGGTCTACCCGCAGGTTGGATCACTTGGCTGCGCGGCCTTTCCACCAAGGCCTGAGGTGGCGAAGCCGCGGTCACGTTGTGCCTGGTGCGGGGATGACCCGCTCTATGTTGCTTACCATGACCAGGAATGGGGCGTGCCGGTCCATGACGACCGCTTGCTGTTCGAGCAGTTGATTCTCGAGGGCGCGCAGGCCGGGCTCTCTTGGTTCACCGTGCTTCGCAAGCGTGAGCGGTACCGGCAGGTCTTCGCGGGCTTCGACCCGCGCAAGGTCGCCCGTTTTACGCCGGCGAAGGTCGACCTCTGGATGAAGGATGCCGGGCTCATCCGCCATCGCGGCAAACTCGCTTCCGTCGCGCCGAACGCCCGTGCGTTCCTCGCGATCGCCGCGGAGCACGGCAGCTTCGCGCGCTGGCTCTGGTCCTTGGTCGACGATCGCCCCATCGTACGTCGCTCGGCCACCCCGCTCGGCGTCTCCCCGGAGGCGCTCACCATCTCCAAGGAACTTAAGCGGCGCGGTATGAGATTCGTCGGCCCCACCATCATTCACGCCATGCTCCAGGCCGTCGGCGTGTACGACGAGCATGTGAAGGGTTGTTTTAGGGCGAAGCGAGTTTGAGCTGGCAGGTGGGCAAGGGGTTGGAGAGACAGAGCTGGCCGGCTGGCCACTGGGCACGTGGGCAAGGGTAGACCTGTCTCCGCTTTTATCGCGCTCCGCGCGCGGGTAGGGGCAGCAGCTCTGAAGAGGTCTAGGATTTAGGAAGTAGGTGTTCGGCCCACTCCCCACTCCCTAATCCCTCAAACCTCTGCCTCCCTTTCCCTGACCCTGTTTGTTTCTCTAACTAGGCGGCAAACGCACCACCCCTTGTCCACCGGCCCACTTGCCCGCCGGCCAGCTAGCGGGAGCTGGCCGCTCCCGCCCTCACCATCTTCACCACGGGATGCTCTGCGCCGAGCTGTGGTTCCAGTACGGCGAGGGCGGCCTTGAACTCAGCGGTGGCCTCGGCGGTCTTGCCTTGTTTCTGATAAAGCAGGCCGAGATTCTTAAGCGCGTGGCCGTTGTGTTCGGTGGCGGGGGCGCGCACGCACGCGGCCCAGGCCTTGCGGAAGCAGGTCTCGGCCTCGGCATCCTTACCGAGGTTCATGAGGATGAACCCGAGGTTATTGAAGGGGACGCTGAGATCGAGGTGGTCCTCGCCGAGCAGCATCATCTTGCCTGCCACCACCTGGCGCATCAGCGGCTCGGCCTTGGCGAATTCCCCTGCGCCAATCACGTAGTTCAAGTGAATCTGTAAGGTCTCCAGGGCGGGCAGCGGGTTGCCTGCGAAATTCGCCTTGGCGTGCTCATGAGCCTCCCAGGTGAGCTGGGCGGCCTCGGCGGGTTGCTGCGCCATCGCCGCGTAGGTCGCGGCCTGGTGGGCGGTCTGGAGCACGAAGAAATGCAGTTCCGTGGGCGCATGGGGTAGTTTGCTGGCTAACTTCCGGGCTCGCTCAAAGGCCTGGCGGGCGTGGCGGGCGGCCGCAGGCAGGTTTCCTTGTTCGGCGCAAAGCGTGGCCAAGGCTAGCCAGCCTTGGGGGATATTCGGGTCGAGGTCGAACTGCGGCGTCGTGTCGAGCACCGGTAGGGCTTGGCTCAAAAGCTCGCGGGCGCGGGGAAAATCCTTGGCGCGCAGGCAGGCCTTGGCGGTTTGGTCGCGGGTGAGGGCCAGTTCGGCGGGAGGGCAGGTTGGGTCCGCCTCTCGGGCCTTCAATGCGCGCTCGAGCAACGCCAGCTCCTTGGCGAACTCCTTGCGCTCCAAGTGATGCATGCTGAGGTAGATCAACGCGTTCGCCACCAGCGCCGATGGCATCGGTGAAGCCTCGGCCATGGCGATGGCCTCATGCAGCAAAGCCTCCGCCTCGAGGTTCTCGCCGGCCCCGCGCAGCGTGATCGCTAGGTCGAGGATGCCGTCCACGATCAGGCCGGGCTCCTCCCGTTTGGCGAGGCGTCGCAGGTCGAGTCGCATGCGGTTCAGTTGGATCGCCTTCGGGAACTCCCGCTGCGCCCGCAAGTAGGCCGCATAGGCATGCATCACGTGGTCGAGCGTGCCGCCATCGCCGAACTCGGCCGCCTTCATCGCCTTGTCGAAGTCGGCCTTCGTCGCGGTCACATCGCCGGTCGCCGCCGTGGCGAGGGCTTTGTTCAGGAGTTCGCTTGCGCTTGGGTTGGCCATGAGCCCGCCACTGTGTCGAGGGAGCGGTGGCCTGCAAGCCGTCGCACGCGGAGGGCCTCCGGCCGGCCTACTTTTTCTTGGCCTTGGCTTTACCGTCCTCGTCCGATTCCTCGCGTGCCTTGATTTGGGCGAGGGTCTCGGAGCCCTTCTTGAATTCATCCTTGGTGTCGGCCATCCACTTGGCGAGGAGCGCACGGTGACGTTCAATCTCCGCCACCAGCTCGGGTTGGGCGATCAGGTTCCGCCGTTCGTGGGGGTCCTGGTCGAGGTCGAAGAACTGCTCGGTGTTCTCGCCGTAGGTGTACTTAATGTACTTGTAGCGGCTGGTGCGGATCATGCGCGCCTCGGGGTCGAACGATTCGGCGGCGACGAAGGCGGGCTCTTGGTAGGCTTGGCCTTCGAGCAGCGGGCGGAGGCTGTGCCCCCGTAATTCCACCGGCCGGGGCACGCCGGCGAAGTCGAGGAAGGTCGGCATCAGGTCGAGGCCGCTCGTCAGGCTTCGCGTGTTCACGGCGCCGGTTTTGCCTGGCAGGGCGAAGATGAGCGGCACGCTGGCGGACTCCTCGTAGAGCTTCTCTTTGGAGATGAGCCGGTGGGAGCCCAGCATCTCGCCGTGATCCGAGGTGAAGACGATGAGCGTGTTGTCCTTGAATGCGGATCGCTCCAGCGCATCGATGACCTGTCCCAGGAGGCGGTCGGACGACTCGACGAGTCGGTAGTAGACCCACTGGTATTGGCGCCACTGCCGTTCGGTCCAGCGCCCGTAGGACCACGCCCCGCGGTTTTCCTTCTCCGAATGCAGCACGGAGGGTACCACGGTGGTGTCTTGCGCGTTGGGTCGGAGCGGGGGCAACGCCGATTCATCGGCTGGCAGCATCGTCTTGAAACCTTCAAAGTAGGGGAACTCGCAGATGTCGTGGGGGTTGAGTAATGAGACCGTCAGGAGGAACGGCTTGGGGTGTTTGGCTTCGAGGAATTTCACGGCCGCCATCGCGACAAAGGGGTCGCACTGCGGGGACTTCTGTTCGGTCTTCTTGTCGCCTGCCCGGGGGTCCTTACCGCCCTCCATGGGCAACAGCTCGAAGCCGGGCAAGGTCCGGCGCTTGGCGACGGTGGCGTAGCCCGGGAAGGCTTCGTGCACATGCCACTTGCCGGCGTAGTACGTCTCGTAGCCTCCGGCGCGCATGAGCTCTCCCATGGTCGGCACGCCCTTGCCCGCCAGGTCGGTGCCGAGGGTGTTCCCGTAGATGCCGAGCTCGTGCGGCATGCGCGAGGAAAAGAGGCTGGCCCGCGAGGGGACGCAGAGCGGGTTGGCGACATAGTTTCGCGTGAAGCGCACCCCCCGGGCCGCTAACTTGTCGAGGTTGGGCGTCTTGACGTAGGGATTACCCGCGCAACTCAAGGCGTCGGCCATGTGTTGGTCGGTGATGAGGAAGAGAATGTTGGGCTTGGTCGGCTCGGCGGCGGCAAGGTCAGCCAGGCCGAACATCAGCCAGGCGATGAGCTGGGCGGGTCTCATGGGGTAGACTCACCCTAGGGCTGCTCCCTGTTCTGTAAAGCGTCCGAAACAAGGGATTTCCCTCAGCTCTCGCCGCGGTCGCGGCGGGTCGCTACCGGATCGACTGGGCGGCGAGCTGCAGTTGCCGGTCGAGGTCCAGCGCCTCTCGGCAACCGTCCAACGTCTTCTGGACGGTGTTGAGGTCCACGCGGGTGTAGGGGGCGTCGCCGGTCGGCGGCAGGGCGGCGAGGGCGTCGAGTTTAGCCAAGAGTTTCATCACGATGAAATGGGCGCCAGGCCCGCGGTCCCAGTAGCTGCGCCAATAGCCGGGGTTATTCCAGTAGAGCGCCCGTTCGCGCTCAAAGAGAGTCACCGCGGCCTTGAGCGTGGCGGTTTCTTCGATGATCTTGGCCATGTCGCGGTGGGCGACGTCAGGCGCCTTCGCCGGGTCCGCGTAGATTTTGGCTTGGGTGGTCGAGTGTCGCGTCTGGAGCGCCGCGCGGCTAGCGACGAAGCTCGCGTAGTTGCCTTGGTTGGGCGCCGGGGCGGCGGCGGCGGGGGCCGGGTTCGGTGAAAGGGCGGCGAAGACCAGCCAGGCGAGGAAAGGCATACGCCCCTGACCGTGCCCCCGACGGATTCATACACAAGGTTTATAAAATAAACCTGGGGGATCCCGGGCTGCTTACCGGTAGGCCGACACCGGCTTGGGTGTGACGCCGAGCCGCTGGTAATCAAACCCGGTGCGCAGCGGTTCGTAGGGGCCGACGGTCTCGACCGAGCGCGTGGGGGAAATCACGGACTCCATCCCCATGCCCCAATAGGCGGCGTTGATCACCAGGCGGCGCAGGCCGGCGCTGCGGAAGTCGTCGCCGCTCCCCATCGTGCATTGGAAGACGCGCGCATCGAGCCCGCCGCTGGTGTGCCAAGTCTTGAACCAAGCCACCGGGAGCGGCTCCAGCTTGGGGTTCGGCGGGTCGTCGTGCTGCCGGCCCATGAGCGGCTGTCCCCAGACGAGCGCGGTGCACCCGGCGGGCAGGCTCCCGCCTTCTTTGTAAGTACGGTAGACGTCGGAGTTGCCCCAGACGTCGGTGACGCCGCGGAGGATCGGGTGCTCCTTCTGCGCCTCGACGAAGATGCCCCGGGTCGAGTCGGCATGGTAGCGGCCATGGTGCCCACGGAAGCTGCCGCCGAGCATGTCCTCGCCCCAGTTCACCTGCTTGCCATCGATCTTATAGGGGAGGGCGGCGTGGAAGCCGTGGTTCGCCGTGCGCAGCGCGATGAACGGCTTGCCGGAGTCGACGTACTTCACGATCTGCTCGCGCTCGGACATCGGTAACGTCAGCAGCCGGCAGAAGAAGATGACCTGGTCGGCGGAGGCGAGGTGCTCCAGCCCGGGAATGTGGTGCGTCTTGAATTCCTTTTCCTTACCTTTCTCTGGGTAGACCGGCATGGTCGGGTCGGCCAAACCTTGGTCGTTCACCGCGAAGAGTACCGTGCAATCGAACCCGTGGTGCGTGCTGAGTACTTTCGCCAGCATCGGCATGGACTGCTCGCTGCGGTATTCCTGATCGGCGGCGATGAGCACGATGTGCTTGCCTTTACCGGGGCCCTCGCCGCCCGCGTAGGTGAGCCATTGCGGGTTGTCCGGCACGGGGTGGGCGCAGACCGTGAGAGCGAGCAGGGGGATAAGGGCTAGGCTGCGAGGGAACATGTCGAGGGGTTATTTGGGCGGGATCTCGTTGACCGTGTAGTAGGCCTTCGTGTGCAGCAGCGGCGCGCCATCGCGGCCGCGGACCTTGGCGAAGTCGAACTCATGGATATGGCCGAGCTCGATCTTCGCGAGCGTCAGGCGGACGGAGAGGCCGTCGGCGGAGGGCACGGCCTTGAGGACGCGCGGCTCGGTCTGGTCGACCTCGGGGCTGCCGTAGCCGCCCTGGTAGATGTGCGTGTAGGTCGAGACCGCATAGTTCGCCGGGTCGGCCGCAACCGCGGGATCGACGGGCAGGGTGAAGGTCAGGAGGAAGCCATCGGGGCGGATATTGATTTCCTTCACCTCGAATGGCGTGAGGCCGCTCCAGTCGAGCCGTTGCAGCGCGAAGGGCTCCGTGCCGCGCACGGGCCATTGGGTGTTCGTCGTGAAGCCCCCGACGACCAACTGGCCTTGCGGGGAGAACTCGACGTTCATCAGGCCGGTGGCGAGGCCTTCGCGGAACGGGTAGCAGGCCCCCTGCCAGACGCCGTTGACCTGTTCGGTCGTGGCGCGGAGGACGATACTCAGGGTGTAGTCACCGAGGAAGAACTGACCCGAGAACGGACCGAACTTGCCGCCGGTGGTGTCGAGGCGGAAGCCCGAGATCGAACGCCCCATCTTGATGTAGGGGAAGCGGACCGCCGGCGGGACCAGCTCCGCGACGCGGGCCCGCTCAACGGTCAGCCGAGAGTTGCTGTTCGGCTTCACCGGGGCCTTGAGGTCGGCGGTGTAGGGGTACCAGTTGTAGCTCGCCGGGTGTCCGAGGAACGCTCCGGGCTTGAGGGGCTTGAGCGAGCAACAGCCATTCCACGGGCCTTGGCTCTCGATGACGAACATCGCGCCTTGGGCATTGGCGGCGACGCCGCCGGGGCTGCGCAGGCCGCTGCACACCGGAATCATCCGTCCGTCCGGGGTGACTTTCACCGCCCAGCCGCGGAAGAGGTTATGCGATTCGTAGGAGCCGCTTAGGCCAAGTGCGATCCACACATTGCCTTCCGCGTCGGGCTTGGACGCGAAGGCGAACTCATGCCCTTCGGCGTAGCCCCAATTGTTCGAGAGCGTCTCGTAGCGATCAGCCACGCCGTCTCCGTCGAGGTCGCTGATGCGCGTCACTTCGCCGAAGGACGTCGAGATCATCGCCCCGTCGCGCCAAGCCAGGGAGAAGATCTCGTCCTGCCCCGTCGCGAACAGGTGGTATTCCGGCTTTGGGGGCGTCGCGAACGCCCCGGTCACGAAGTAGATGTCACCGCGACGCGTGCCGACGGCGAGGCGGCCATCTGGCAGGACCTCAAGGCCGCCCGGTCGCAGCGGCACGGTGGTCGGGATCGGGATGTTCACGACCGGGTAGTACTTCGCTTCCGCGGCGGCGGTGCCCCACATCGCACCGAGGTCCTCGGCGGGGAGTGAGGGGGGGAGGGCGAAGGCCGCCAGGGCGAGGCAAAGTCGGCGCATTACCATTGGTAGTCGAGGGTGAGGGTGGTGGTGCCGGCGGGCAGCGTGAGCGGGATCAATAACTCGCCCTCGCGCAGGATGGCGGCGGGTGACGCGATGAGCCGCACCCTTAATTTATCGGCCGCATAGGCCTGCGGGCCGGTGGCGCTGACCTTCGTGCCGGCCGCGACGCGGAAGGTGAAGGGGGTCGTGCCCGCCGGCGCCGTCAGGCGCAGGGTCCGGCGGAAGAAGGCCGCGCCCGCCGCGTCGACCATGTCTTCAAAGCGATCGTCCACCTTCACCTCGCCGTACTCGTAGTGGAAGGTGGGGCGCCGGGCCGCGTCCAGGTCGTAGCCGCGGAATTGGTAGCCGAGGTTCTGCGGGAAGCCGAAGGTGGTCTTGCCTTTGGCCGGCCAGTTGTCTTCCAGCGACTTCAGTCGATGGAACGGCACGCCCGCCGGCAGGGACGCCATCGTGTCCAGGGCCCGCGGCTGGAAGGAGCCTAGGTCCACGTTGGCGAACTCGCCCTTCCAGAGCTGGCGAAGCGCCATCTCTTCGGTGTCAAAGGCGAGGCTGATGCGGCCGGGGTAGCCCACGGCGAGGCCGCGGTAGCCGATGCTGCTGCGGCCTCGGGCGATCTCGGCGACGTCCGTGACGCGTAGCTCCTTGGACTGGCGGGAAAGTCCCGCGGGGTTCTTGGCTTGCTTGCCGGTCTCGAGGTAGCGCCAGAGGGCCTCGATCTGCTGGTCCGTGTCGCCGCCCAGGACATCGGGTCGGAGCGATTGCCCGCCGGGCCAGTAGTTTGGCATGATGATGCCCGGGTGGAAGCGTTGCGGCGAACGCATGTAGAGGTGGAACCAGTTCTTCTGGAGTCGCTGGGTGAGGTTGACGAGGTCGAGCGCCCCGGCTCCGGCGGATTTCTGCCCGTTGAAATCATGGCAAGCGATGCAGCTGAAGCCCTTCGCACCGACCATCTCGTAGCCGGCGTTCCGCGACTCCTGGAGGTTCGCGATGGTCGGCGGCTTGACCGTCTCGAGGTGATCCACTTCGGCGAACAGCGCGATCAGGCGGCGCACGTTGGCCTCGCCGAACTGCGGCATCGCCGCATCGACGTACGGACGCTGACGGTGGCCTTGGAGTAAGGCGGCTTCCAGGGCGGCCGGGGTGAGCTTGGCCCCGACGTCCGAGAGCGGAGGGGGCAGGCGGCCTTGGTCGCCGAGGGCGGGAGCGGTCCCGGTGAAGAGGGCGTTGCGGGTCGGTGGGATCCCGCCGAGCTCGCGCCGCTCATGGCAAGCGAGGCAGTTCAATCGCGCCAGCTCGGCGTGCAGGGTTTGCTCGGGCGAAGCCACCGTCGCGGGCCCGGCGCGGAGCGCCGCGATGATCCAGCCGCGCTGTTCGACGGAGAGGTCGAAGCGCACCCCTTGGCTGGGGGTGGTGGCTAAGCAGCCTTGCTCAGGGGTCAGTTTGGCGAGCGGGGTCGCCTCGGGGGAATTCACGCCCAGGTCGTCATGGCAACGGGCGCAACCCAGCTGGGCGAAACGCTCACGCCCGCGGGCGACCAACGTCGGGTCTAGCGTCGGCGCGCGGAACGGCGCGATGGGGCGGTCGGATACGGATAGCATCGTCGAGGGGATGGGGCCGCGCGGGAAGCCGGGGCCGGTAAGATTAAATGCAAGGGAGGGCTCCCGCCCCGTGTGGTAATAATCCAGCCGCAGCTTGCGCCAACCTGCCGCGAGGGTGGCCTTGCCTTCGATCGCCTGAGGTCCGCGGCGATCCTTGGGCGCCAGCGCCACGACTTCCTTGCCGTCCACCGTCAGCGTGGCCCCGTTGGCTTTCAGGGAGAAGGTGTAATCGCCGGCCGCGGGGAGGTTGATCCAGCCTTCGAAGCGCACCGCGAGGTGGTGGTGGATGCGGTCCAGGTTCGCCAGCGTGAAGTCCGCCGTGAGGCCGGCGCGCTCCGGTTCGACCGCCTCGTGGCCGATGCCTTCCCAGACCTGGCCGCGATACATCGTGTAATTAAGGTGGCCTGGCACCACCGTGTCGCGAAGCAAGTAGTGGGCGATGCATTCCAGTTCGCGGGCCGGCAGGCGGAGGTCGGGCATGCGCAGCGACGGGCGGCTGATGTGTGGCTGGCGAAGGAAGTCCACCAGACTGCGGAAACTGTATTTTCCTTCCAGCGCCCCGAGGGGGACGGAGGTCGCCGCCAGCGTCTCCCGGCCTTGGGGGTCGCGGGGTGAGTGGCACGCCGCGCAACCGCGGGCCTGGAAGAGTTTCTCGCCCTGGGCGGCGGCGACGGCATCGGGCGCTTCCGGGGCGAAGCGGGAAGGCTGGGTCGAAAGCAGGAACTGGGAAATCTCTTCGGCTGCGCTCGTCTGCTCGGCCGCGGTCAGGCCGGCCAGCGGCGCCGGCATGGTCGTGCCGGGTTTGACCGCGTGCGGGTCGCGGATGAACGGCGCGAGGTAGCCCGGGTTCACCCGGTTCGCCACGTCGCTGAGACGCGGCGCCTGCTTCGAGGCAGCCTTGGCCTCGTCGGTTGAGCGGTGGCAGGCCACGCAGTTCAGTTCCTCGAGTAACAGACGGCCTTTGGCGGCGGGCTCGAGCTTGGCCTGGGCGATGCCAGGCAGGGACACTTCGGCGGGGGCCGAGACGGCCAGTCCCAGCAGTACCAGAACGAAGAGTCGACGGGTAAGGGGGCGGCGGTCGGCAGGGTTGGCCGGACAGGTCATGGGCTCATTTGGGCCCCGGGCCTGAGGGGTGGCGAGCGGTTATTGCTTCGACGGTTATTTTCTCCGCATTTTTCGGACATTTGAGGGGTTGAATCCCCGAAGCCCGCCTTTATCCCCGAAGCCACCCTTTTATGAAAGCCCGCCACCTCCTCTTCGTCTTTGCCTTGCTCGGTCTCGGCGCCGCATGCGGTGCCGCGCAAGCGACGCCGGCCGCGAAGCCGAACATCATCTTCATCTTGGCCGACGACCTGGGCTTCGCCGAACTGGGCTGCAATGGTTCCGACCGCTACAAGACCCCGAACATCGATGCGTTGGCCAAGGCCGGCGTGCGTTTCACCCGCTTCTACACCGTGCCGCTCTGCGGTCCGTCGCGGGCGTTGATTCTGACCGGCCGCTACGCTTTCCGCACCGGCGCCGTCAGCCAGGACGCCTGCAAGACCGTCGTCCGCACCGGCGAGAGGGCCGAACGGATGATCCCCACGGTGCTCAAGCAAGCGGGGTACGCCACGGCCATGATCGGCAAGTGGGGCCAGCTTTCGCCTTCGGGCGATCCGGCCGAGTGGGGTTTCGACCACGACTTCCATTTCAAGGGGAGCGGCATGTACTGGAACAGCAAGGTCGCCAAGCCGATGTCCGAGGGCGGGCAGGTGCGCGGCGACCCCGACAGCTATGTCATCGACGGCAAGACCATCAAGGTGAAGGACGACGAGTATATCCCGGATCTCCTGCACAAGGACGCCACGGCCTGGCTGGAGGCTCATCGCCAAGGACCGTTCTTCCTTTATTACTCGATGTCGCACGTGCACGGCGAGATCCTGCCGACGCCGGACAGCGCGCCCGCGCCGAAAGGCGAGACCGAGGAGGCCCGGCGGAAGCGTCACTATGCGGACAACATCGGCTACATGGACAAGCTGGTCGGCAAGCTGATGACCGCGCTCGACAGGCTCAAGCTGCGCGACAACACGCTGATCGTGTTCATGGGGGATAACGGCAGCGCCAAGCCGAACGCGCCCGACGCGACCATCGGCGGCCGCCGCCTGGAGGGCGAAAAAGGCTCGATGAAGGAAGGCGGCGGCCTCGTGCCGTTCTTCGCCACCTGGCCCGGCGTCACCCCGGCCGGCAAGGTCAACCCCAACGTCGCCGACGCGAGCGACCTCCTGCCGACGTTCGCCGAGGTCGCCGGCGCGCCGCTGCCCGGCGGCCGCGTGATCGATGGTCGCAGCCTCGTCTCCCAGCTCAAGGGCGCCGATACGTCGCCGCGGACCTGGGCTTATTGTCAGTTGAGCAACAACTACTATGTCCGCGAGGCGGGCTGGAAGCTCGACCAGACCGGCACTTTGTATGACATGAAGGATGCGCCGTTCAAGGAGCTGGCCGTCGCGGCCGACACCAAGGATCCGGCCGCCTTGGCCGCCCGCGAGCGTCTGGCCGCCGCCCTGGCGGGCTTGAATCCCGCGGCCGGCCATAAGGACGAGTCGGGCGACGGCTCAGGTCGCAGCGCCGGCAACGAGAAGAAGGGCAAGAAGGCCAAGGAGGGCAAGTAAGCGCCATGTTCCGCCACCACCTCCTGGCCCTCGGTCTTTCGGTCGTCGGCGTCCTCGCCGCGGACGAGGTGCTGACGGATAAATCCACCTCCGCGAAGGTCCTGGCCCTGTACCAGAAGACCCTCGCCGCCGCACGGAAGGATCCGCCCGCGCCGGGTGCGGTAATCTGCATCGGTAGCTCGCACATGCAGTTGTGGAAGGGTGTGCAGGATGATCTCGCCCCCTTGACGGTCCATAACTACGGCATCGGGGGCAGCCGCATGACGCAGGCCGAGGAGTACTTCATCGATAACCTCGCGATCGCCTTCAAGCCGCGGGCCGTGATTCTTTTCGAGGGTGGTAACAACACCAGTGACTGCCGCTGACCTTTGTTGGGCTTTTTGTTAGAGTTCCGCCGCCCGCATAAGGTCAGAAGGGCGATATCCCGTTCATGATTATCGACTTAGACTCAGCTGGCGGAGAGGGAGGGATTCGAACCCTCGGTACCTTGCGGTACACAGCATTTCCAATGCTGCGCAATCGACCACTCTGCCACCTCTCCTTGTTGACCAGCTAGAAGGTGCATCAAAGGCAGGGAGGGGGGTGGGTCAAGGGAGAAGAAAGGACGCACGAAAGGCCCATGAAAGGGTCAGGGACAGGGTCAGGGGCAGTGCGTGGGGCGGACGAGCAGGGACGCTCGTCCCTAACTCCGGATACTAGGTCAGCACGCGGTGTTGCCCCTGCCCGTCACTTTCCCGCCACCTTCGCCCAGGAGTCCTTGAGGCCGACGGTGCGGTTGAAGACGGGCTTGCCGGGCTGCGAGTCCTTGGCGTCGACGCAGAAGTAGCCGGTGCGTTCGAACTGGACGCGCGTGGCGGGCGCGAGGGCGAGGAGGGCGGGTTCGACTTTGCCGCGGATCACGGAGAGCGAGCCGGGGTTGAGGAGGGTACGCCAGTCGACGCCTTCGGGGATGTGGTTGAGGTCCTCGTGGGAGAAGAGGCGGTCGTAGAGGCGGACCTCGACGTCGCCGGCGTGCGCGGCGGAGACCCAGTGGATCGTGCCCTTGACCTTGCGGCCGTCCGGGGCGTCGCCGCCGCGGGTGGCCGGGTCGTAGGTGCAGGTGACCTCGGTGACGTTGCCTGCGGCGTCCTTCTTGCAGCCGGTGCAGGTGACGAAGTAGCCCCAGCGCAGACGGACCTCCTGGCCGGGGGTCAGGCGGAAATACTTCTTCTCCGGGATCTCCATGAAGTCGGCCCGCTCGATGAGCAGGGTCTTGGAGAAGGGCACCTTGCGGGTACCGGCGGCGGGGTCCTCGGGGTTGTTGGTCGCGTCGAGCTCCTCGACCTGGCCCTCGGGGTAGTTCTCGATGACGAGCTTCACCGGGTCGAGGATCGTCATGAAGCGGGAGGACGTCTTGTTGAGGTCGTCGCGGACGGCGTGCTCGAGCAGGGCGACGTCGGAGAGGGAGTTGTGCTTGGTGATGCCGACGGTCTCGCAGAAGCGGCGGACGGCGGCAGGGGTGTAGCCGCGGCGACGCATGCCGGAGATGGTGGGCATGCGGGGGTCGTCCCAGCCGGACACGCGTTTCTCCTGCACGAGCTCGAGCAGGCGGCGCTTGGACATCACCGTGTAGGTGAGGTTGAGGCGGGCGAACTCGATCTGCTGCGGCTTGGCGGGGGTGTCGAGGGTGCGCAGTAGCCAGTCGTAGAAGGGGCGGTGCACCTCGAACTCGAGGGTGCAGATGGAGTGCGTGATGCCCTCGTAGGCGTCCTCCAGCGGGTGCGCGTAGTCGTACATCGGGTAGACGCACCACGTGTCGCCGGTGTTGTGGTGGGACGTCTTGCGGATGCGGTAGATGACCGGGTCGCGCAGGTGCATGTTGGGCGACGCCATGTCGATCTTGGCGCGCAGCACGGCCTTGCCCTCGTCGAACTCGCCGCGGGTCATCTGGGCGAACGCCGCGAGGTTGGCGGCGACGGTGGCGTCGCGGGTCGGAGTCGGCTTGCCCGGGGTCTTCTCGTCGCCGTGGTGGGCGCGGATCTCTTCCTGGGACAGGAAGCACACGTAGGCCTTGCCCAGCTCGATCAGCCGGATGGCGTCGGCGTGCATCCGCGCGAAGTAGTCGGACGCCTGGTAGTAGTGCTGGCCCCAGTCGAAGCCGAGCCAGCGGACGTCCTCCTTGATCGAGTCGACATACTCCACCTCTTCCTTGGTGGGGTTGGTGTCGTCCATGCGCAGGTGGCAGCGGCCCTTGAATTCCAGGGCGAGGCCGAAGTTGAGGCAGATCGACTTGGCGTGGCCGATGTGGAGGTAGCCGTTGGGCTCCGGGGGGAAGCGCGTGGCGATCGCGGCGTGCTTGCCGGCGGCGAGGTCGGCGTCGACGATCTGCTGGATGAAGTGGCGGTGCGTTTCCGAGGACATGGCTGCGGGGGCGGGCGGGGTCGCCCAAGCCCTAGGAATAGACGGAAAGGCCTCGGAAGGGAAAGGGGAATGTGGGGCGGGGCCCGGCCGCCGCTTAAATAACTTCCCCTTGGCTCGGCTTTCCGTCTATTCCTTGGGCATGTCCTCCGTCCGCGTGCGTTTCGCGCCCAGCCCCACCGGGTTCTTCCATATCGGCAGCGCCCGCACGGCCCTGTTCAACTGGCTCTACGCCCGGCACACCGGCGGCAAGTTCATCCTGCGGATCGAGGACACCGACAAGGAGCGCAACTCCGACGCATTCCTGAAGGTCATCCTCGATTCCATGCACTGGCTCGGGACGGATTGGGACGAAGGCCCCGTCGTGGGCGGCGAACACGGCCCTTACTTCCAGTCCCAGCGGACCGAGCTCTACCACGCCAAACTCAAGGAGCTGGCCGACAAGGGGCGCGCCTACGAGAAAGACGGTGCCTGGTGGCTGCGCCTCGAGGGCGCCCGCTCGACGGTCTTCGACGACCACCTGAAGAAGGAGATCGAGAAGGTCGACGCCGCCCCGATGGTGCTCGATGACCTGGTCCGCGGCCGTGTCGAGCGCGCCGAGGACCGTGATTTCGTGATCTTCCGCTCCAACGGCGAGCCGGTCTTCCATTTCGTCAACGTGGTCGACGACATCGCGATGAAGATCACGCACGTGATCCGGGGCGAGGACCACCTCTCCAACACCTCGAAGCACCTCGAGCTCTTCAAGGCCTTCGGCGTCGAGCCGCCGAAGTACGCCCACATCCCGCTGATCCTCAAGACCGACGGTCCGGGCAAGATGTCCAAGCGCGACCGGGGCGCGCTGATCGAGGAATACCAGCAGCGCCGCTACCTCCCCGAGGCCGTGCGCAACTACCTCTGCCTGCTCGGTTGGACGCCGACGGACGGGCGCGAGGTCCTGCCCATCGCCGACATCATCGCGCAGTTCGAGGTCGGCGCGGTGCACCAGTCCAACGCCCGGTTCGACGAGCGGAAGATGGCGAACGTGAATATGCAGACGCTACGCGCTTTGACCCCGGCCCAGTTCGCCGCGCTCGCCCGCCCGGTCCTGGCGGACGCGGGCGTCATCGACGCACAGGTGACCGATGCCCGCCTAGAGGAAGTCCTCGCGGTGGTCCAGGAGAAGGCCGTCTCGCTGGAGCACCTGCCCGACTTCGTGCGGTTCTTCTTCACCGACGACTTCAAGAAGGACGAGAACGCGCTGGCCAACCTCACCAAGAAGGGCGGCGACCCGCAGGCCCGCGTGGCCGAGATCCTGCCCGCCCTCGCGGGCTGCGTGTGGACCGAGGCCGCGATGGATGCCGCCTTCGCCACCGTCGGTGCAGCCCACGGCCGTAAGCCTACCGACTACTTTGCGCCCGTCCGGTTCGCCGTTTCCGGCCAGGGCGGCGGCGCTCATCTCCAAGCCGTCCTCCGCGTCCTCGGCCAGGAGACCGTGTTGAAGAGGTTGAAGGGGTGAGGGTGTAGGAAGCAGGGGGGAGGAGTTAGGGAGTGGGGAGTAGGTTCCCAACACCCAACACCTACACCCTCGTCTCCTCAGCGCAGGACCTGCGGGGCGGGCACGAGCTCCTGCATCACGCCGTCGGCGGCTTGGTTACGCTGGCGGCTGGAGATGAACTGTTTGAACTCGTTGAGCTCCTCAGGCTTCACGGCTTCCTTGGGGAGCTCGTTCTTCGCGGCCCGGATGAAGGCGTAGTCGCCGTTGTCCAGTCGCAGACCTGGGGTGACCTTGTTGAGGCCAGCCAGTTCGATCGCCATCAGCGAGTCTTCCTCGGAGGCACGCACCGTGTCGGGCAGCGTGCTCATGGAGAACGGGGCGGGGGAGGTGAGCTTGAGGCCCAGGGCCTTGGTACTGTCGGCAAAGGTCTTGCCGGCGGCTTGGTCGGACTGGAGGGCCTTGCCGAGCAGCTGAACCTCTTCCTTGACCAATCGCTGACGCTGGGCGTCGCGCCAGTTGTCGGTGGCCAGTTTGGCGACCTCCTTGAATTCAGGCACGCGGGCTTCGGTGCGCTTGACCAGGGTGAGGAAGACCACGGAATCTTCCGTGCGGTAGACCTCGGTGCGCCACTCCTTCTCGGTCAGCTCGCCGGCGGCCCGCAGGGCCTCGGCGGGCACCTTCTCGGTCGTCGGGGCCGCCCCCACGTCGAAGGTGGGCAGGGTCTTCAGGACGGCCTTACGGCTCTTGAGCCACTCGGCGAAACCCGGGTTATTCGCCTTGGTCGCGTCGGTCGCAAATTTCTCGGCCAGCTCGTCGGACACTTGCCCCGCGAGGCTCGTCACGGCGCGGTCTTGTCGGATGATCTTCTCGATCTCCGGGCGCTTCGCGAGGGCCTGTTCCTTCACCTTGCCCGTCTCGAACTTGAACTTCTCGGCCAGGTTGTAGCCGTAGTTCACGATCTCGTCGTCGGTGATCGGGGCGGTGTCGGGGGTGAGGTTGGAGATCGTGACGGCGGTGACCTCCACGCGGGGCGGTAATTTGTAGGCTTCCTTGTTCTTGTCGAAGGCTGCCTTGATCGCAGCTTCGTCGTCCTTGATCGCCGGCTTGAAGTCTTTTGTGGCGAACGTCGCCACATCGGTCGTCCAGAGCGTGCGGGAGCGGTCCAACTGGCGCTTGAGCAAGGCGGCGGTGGCGTGACCTTTGCCCGACAAGGTGGTGAAGAGCTTGTTGATGCGCCAGGTATCCTTGATGAAGGTTTCGAAACGGACGGCGGCCTCCGGCTCGTTCACGCTCAGCTGGCGGGAAGTGAAAGCCAGGAACTTGGTGACCCCGTCGTCGGACGGCTTGCCGTCGGCGCTGGTCGCGAACATCTTGGACATCTCGCGGGCGATACGGCGGACTTCGCCCTCGGTCGGCTCGGGGATACCCAGTTCGTCGGCCAGGTGCAGTTCGGCGATACGCGACTGCATCGTCAGACCCTGGATGCGACCGAGCGAGAAAGTCTGGCAGTCGAAGTAGTAGCGCTGGCGGTTGCGCGAGTCCGCAAGGTCGATGCCCATGTAGCGGAGCTCGGAATTGGGGCCGAGGGCCCCGCGGCCGGCGAAGCCGTAACCGACGAAGGAGACGACCACGATCACGAGCAGGAAGCCGAAGATCGTGCGGTGGTGCTTGGAGGTGGCGTTCTGTAGCCAGGTAATCATCGGGTCACCTTGCCCACCCCATCGGCCTCTGTCAATCTGTCCAGCGGGCCCTCCCTTGCGCTTGCGCCAGAGGGGGTTAGCCCCACTTTAAACCCGTGCCCAAGCCCGTCCAGTGCATCGTCGCCGTCGCCCGCAATGGCGTCATCGGGGCGGCTGGTCGGCTGCCCTGGCACCTGCCGGAGGACCTGGCGTGGTTTCTGGAGACCACCCGCGGCGGCATCATGATCGAAGGCCCGGCCTGCTACGCTGAACTCGGTAAGGCCTTGGAGGGGAGGGGGACCGTGGTCGTCTCGCGAGATTTGGAGAAGGCTTTTCCGGGTGCCGAGCGTGCGGCCGACCTCGGAGAGGCGCTGTGCGTGGCTCAGTCGATGCCTTGGTCCGGCCCCGTGTGGATCACCGGTGGCGAACGCATCTACGCCGAGGGCCTCCCGCTCTGCACCAAGCTCTTCATCACCCGGATCCATCGCGACTATGAAGGCGACCGCCGCTTCCCCGCCGATTGGCAGAGTCACTTCACCCGCCGGACCTTCGCGCAGGACGGAGAACACGAAGGCGTGAAGTACACGTTTGAGGTCTGGGAGAGGTAGGAGAGGGGGAAATAGGGAGTAGGGATTAGGGATTGGGGATTAGGTGTTAGGGGGGTGGGAAGAAGGGGTGGGTTTTAGTTCGGTGATTATTTCCGTCTTTCTAAAACCTAATCCCTGATTCCTAATACTTAAACCCCAATCCCTCATGCTTCTACCCCTGCTTTTCCTGGCCGCGACGATACCTGCCACGATCGATGATGAGGCGAAGGTGCCGCCGTACACGCTGCCGGATCCGCTGGTGGACAACGCCGGCCGCCGGGTCGTGGAGGCGAAGCAGTGGCGCGAGTCCCGCCGACCCGAGGTGATGAAGCTGGTCGAGGAGAACATCTACGGTCGCACGCCCGACACGCGTCCGCGCCAGCTGGCCGCGGTGTCCGAGGTCGTCGAAACTTCCGCCACGGCCCTCGACGGCAAGGCCACGCGCACGCAGCTCAAGGTCTGGCCGATCGGCAAGTCCGGCCCGGCCTTCGATCTCTTGCTTTACGTACCCAATGGGGCGAAGGGGGCTGTCCCGGTTTTTCTCGGGCTCAATTTCGGCGGCAATCACACCGCGGTTGAAGATAAGGCGGTCCTCCTGCCCTCCACCTGGGTCTCGAAGCAGTGGGCCGCGGCCGATGGGTCGAGCCGCGCTGCCGAGAAAGGGCGGGGTAGTCAGGCCGCCCGCTGGCAGGTCGAGACTCTAATCGCGCGCGGCTACGCGCTGGCGACGGTCTACTGCGGGGATTTCGAACCCGACTTCCCCGAAGGCTGGAAGCAGGGCTTCCGCGCGGCGCTCTCCCCTGACGGTGCGAATACCGTGTGGAAGGATGGCGACTGGGCCTGCATCGGCGCGTGGGCCTGGGGCCTCTCGCGTTCGCTCGACGCGCTCGAGCAGATTCCCGCGGTCGACGCCAAGCGTGTCGCCGTGATTGGTCATTCGCGTCTCGGCAAGGCCTCGCTCTGGGCCGGCGCCCAGAACGAACGTTTTGCGCTCATCATCTCCAATGAGTCCGGTTGCGGCGGTGCCGCCCTCGGCAAACGGATCTTCGGCGAGACCGTCGGCATCATCGCCGGCGCTTACCCTGGTCGCGGCTTCCCGCATTGGTTCACCGCCCGCTACGCCACCTTCGCCGAGAAAGAGGACCGCATGCCCCTTGACCAGCACCACCTCCTCGCGCTCATCGCCCCCCGCCCGCTCTACGTCGCCAGCGCCGTCGAGGACCGCTGGTCGGACCCCAAGGGCGAGTTCCTCGGGGCGCTGGCGGCCGAGCCGGTCTTTAAACTCCTCGGCCAGCCTGGCCTTGGCACCGAGGTCTACCCGGCGGTCGGCCAGAGGGTCGGCCAGTCCATCGGCTACCACGTGCGTGCCGGTAAGCATGACGTCACGCTCGAGGATTGGCAGGCCTACCTCGATTTTGCGGACCGGGTGCTCGCCCGTAAATAGGCCAAACCTGAATTGTTGTATCGTCAAGGTGGGGGAGACCCCTCATTTTGAGCCACCCGCTCCCCTTGGTTTCATGAACAAGCTTTCCTCCCTCCTCGTCCTTGGTATCGCTGCACTCGCTAGCGCCGCCGACACCCCGGGCAGTTCCACGCGGACCTGCCGGATGCTCTACTTTCAGGCCCCCTTTGATGCGCCGGAAAAGGTCGTCCTCGTGGTGGGGAAGGAAAGCACCGATTTCGACCTCCCGCGCCTGACCATCTCGGCGGCCCGGGCGAAATTGCCCTCCGGCGTGGTCCGCGTCTATGCCGCGTTAAAGGCCCCGACGAAGGCTGAGCCGTTGCCGGAGAACACCCCTTTCACCGACATTCCGGAGGCGATGAGCGACGCGCTAATCGTCCTGCTCCCGACCGGCCAGCCGGGCCCACTTTCGTTCATCATGCTGCCGGTGGAGTTTCATAAGAATCGCGCCCCGGAAGGTGCCGTGGTCTGGTTCAACCTTTCGGACCGCATCATCTACGCCAAGCTCGGCAATGCCACCGTCACCGTGAACCCCAAGGGCTCCGCCCTGTGCATGCCCACCGTCGGTATCGATGAGCCTTACGTCGTCTATGTCGATGCCTCGCCGGTCCCCCCGGAGACGGAGACCGTTCCCATCGTGCGCGGAAGCTGGGTCAAGGAAGCCCGCATGCGCAACCTGCTCTTCGTCGTGCCTGACGCGTCCCGGACGGTGCCCCGCATCATGTCGATCCCCGATCGCCTCGATGCCGAGCCCGATCCCGACGCCAAGGGTGGTAATGGTAAGGTGGGCGGGAAGCCCCCGGTGACCGCGGCGGAAGCCAAAGCGACCAAGGCGGCGGAAGCCAAGGCGCGGGAAGAAAAGGACGCGGCTAAGTAAATGCAAGGCGGAGGGGAAGGGTTGACTCGCTCTGCCTGCCTCGGTTGGATGGATTTTCAGTACCCGTATTTCAATGGATAGAATTCTGGCCTCCGAAGCCGGCGATTTGGGTTCGAGTCCCAACGGGTGCACCACTTTGGGGCGAGCAAAGTTCGCCAGGGGCAGGGACGGGACAGGGACAGTTATTAATTAGGTAGGGCTGACCGTCCCGGTCGGCCGTGACTTTTGGGGGGTCGCAGCTGAGTACGGATTGCGGAGTACAGTACGATGCATCAGCCCAAAAGCAGAACATACCAATTTCCTGACCCGATCTGTACTCAGCTCTCTATACTCAGAACTCAGCCCTCTGTACTCGATCCAGGACTCGACTCCCCACTCCCTACTCCCCGCGGCCTACTCACTGCTGCGTTCCTCGTCCCCGGTGACCTTGCTGCCGAGGGTGAGCATCACGAGAAGACCGATGATGGCGTAGCAGATCGACGAGCCTAGCAGGACGTTGCGTAGTTTGAAGAGGTCGGTCATCCAGCCCATGATGACCGCGGCGAAGGGTAGGAAGCCGAAGAAGCTCAGTCCAGCCACCGCGGAGACGCGCCCGCGCAGCTCCGCCGGCGAGCGTTCTTGGACGATGGTGTTGGCGAGGCCAACCAGCGTGGACACGCCCACGGCCAGGGTGACGAGCGAGAGGCCAGCCCAAATCAGTCCGGTGGCCTGGCTGAGACTGACGAGCGCGCCGCAGGCGAGGACCATGCCGGTCAGGATGGCGATGCGGCGCCACGCGACATTCAGCGCCATGATGAGGAGTGATCCGGAGACCGAGCCCAGTCCGGAGCACAGCATCAACAGGCCCATTTCCTTGGCGGTGGCGTGGAGGTCGTTCTTCGCGTACAGCGGGAGGAGTACGATGATGACGGGGAAGACGAAGAGCGTGTTGGTCGCGAGTAGGGCGACCATCGCGAGGCTAGGTTTGTCCTGGCGGACGTGACGAAAGCCTTCCCCGGCCCCGCCTTGACGTTTCTGCTCTTCCTCGGCCGTGCCTTGCGGTCGACGGGGTAGGGTGGCCAGTGCGATCATCAGCGCCACGAAAGAAGCCGCGTTCAGGTAAAAAGCCCATTCGGCGCCGTAGCTGGTGACGAGGTAGCCGGCGGCGGCCGGACCGACGAGTCGGGTGGCGTGGAAGACCGCGCGGTCCACCGAGATGGCCTTGGCGACGTTCTCCTTGGCTACGAGTTCCGGGACGATCGCCGCGGCGGCCGGCATTTCGAATGAACTGGAGATGCCAAGCAGGGCCGCCGCCGCGATGAGGTGCCAGGTGTGCAAGGCGTCGTGGGCGATGAGCTGGCCGATCACGAGGGCGAAGCCGATCTGCGCGAACTGACAGACCTGAAGAATGAAGCGCTTGTCATGGCGGTCGGCGTACGCGCCGCCCGGGCGGAAGAGCGCCAGCATGACCAGACCGCTCGCGAGGTGCGGCAAGGCTTGGAGGAGACCTTCATAGCGCTGGAGGCCTTCGCGGGCGACGACCTCCGTCATGACCCAACCCAACGCCATACCCTGCATCCACGTCCCCGTCATCGAGATCCCTTCGCCGGCCATGTAGCGCACGAACGGCCCGTTCGGGAAGCGCTCGGGGGTGGGCTGCTCGGAAGGGGAGGACATCGGTGGTCAGAAGGTGGGGGCAGGCGAGGGAGGAGTAAAATAGATAAGGGACAGGGGCGGGGATAGATACGGTAGAGTGCCGGATCGGGTGCTGGATCGAGTATGGAGTGTAGAAGCGAGTACGGAGTACTGAGTACTGATGGGGTCAGGGAATGGGTGCGGCCTGCTTTTTGGCTGATGCGCCGTTCCGTACTCCGTAATCCGTACTCGGCTGCGTTTTCCCAAGAGACACGTCCGACGGGGACGGTCAGCCCTAACGGATTCCTTTCTGGGCTTAATGCGTCACCCTCTGGCCAGCCGGCCAACCGATCGACAGATCAACTGTCGGATTTAGCCCCGCTTACTTCTTAAACGCCGCTTCCGTCGCCTTCCAAGCGGCGTCGACGGAGGGCTTCAGGACCTTGGCGATTTCTTGGTAACCGAGTTCGCTGGGGTGGAGGTTATCCTTGAGGTAGTGGCCTTCCTTGCCTTCGCCGCTGGCCTGATTGAGGGCGGGGTTGATATCGACGAACCAGACGTTCGACTCTTCCTTGCAGTAGGCGGCGAGGCCGGCGTTGAACTTGTCGAGTTCCGGCCACTTGGCTTTGCGGGACGGGGCCCGCGTGGTGGCCATGAAGACCACGGCGGAGTCGGGGTTGTCCTTGCGCAGGCGCTTCACGTACTCGCGGATGCGGCCGAGCGGGGCCTCGGCCGCGTCGCCGGCGTTGACGTCATTACCGCCGCAATGAAAGACGACCACGCGCGGGTGGTAAGGCAGGGTGATGCGATCCATGTAACCGAGGACCTCGGTGGTGTAGGAGCCGCCGAAGCCGCGGTTGATCACCAGGTAGGGCTTGAGCGCTTCGTCCACATTCTTCCACATGCGCAACGAGCTCGCGCCGCTGAGGAGGAGGGCATGCTGAGGGGGTGGGTTGGCCTTATCCTTGGCCTCGAAGGCCGCGATATCCTTCGCCATGCGCAACGGCTGTTCCGCGAGCGGCTTGGGGGAGGCGGCTTTCGCGTCCGCCTTGGGGGCGGGCTTGGCACCGTCGGCGGCGAACGCGGGGAGGGCCAGTAGGCAGGCGAGGAGGAAGGCGGCGGGGGTGCGCATGGGAAGGGGGATAAGGGGCGGGGAGGGCGAGGGCAAAAGTGAAATCATAAAAATGAGAGGCGTCCGCCCCGTGCCTTTTACGCTTCCGCCTGATTTCCGGGTGTCTTAACTTGGGGCATGCCTACCGTCCCTGGCCTGCTTAGCCCCTATGATGCCGTCCGCGGCTTCGTCTACCTGCCGCGCCTGATCTCCAAACTCCGCCTGCATGCGGCGGGGCAGCTCCACCCTGATTTTGTCAACAACCTGGGTGCGGCCTTCGATGACCGCTGCTGCCAGTACCTCGGGGTCGCCTACGATGAGCTGCGCGTCTGGGTGCTCCAGCACCCTCAGGCCACGGCGGAGGAAGCGCTGGTTTGGGCTGAGTCCAAGGGCCGACGACTGAGCACGAACGATATCGAGATTTGGAACGGCTTTATGACGAAGCGCGGCTGGCGCGACGAGGCCAACGAGGTGCTTCTCCGTCGCTTGAAGGAGAACCAGCTCGGGCCGGAGGCCGGGGTGGATACGATGTTCGACTACATCGAGGTCGACGAGGGCCGCCCGGCCCGCCGCCTGGCCCTTTGAGCGGCGTTGGTGGTTGAGTCCAGCCTCCCCCGGGCTTGACTGGTCTCCGCCCTGCGTGGCGACTCCGCCTTGTCCCCAGTCATTCCATCAACCTGCATCATTCCGGTCTTCGCGCAGACACCGGCGAGGGGAGGTTACCGGTGGTGATCCTGCCTGCCACGCTTTCCTGGCTGGCCGCCCAAGGGGGCGCCGACGACTCCGTCCGTAATTTCGCGCTCGCGTTGAAGACTTTCGGGAGCGGCGGTTGGATCGTGTCCTTCATCGGGGCTGCGGCGATGGTCGGCCGGCTCTTGATCGACGAGGCCGCGGAGACCCATTGGCGACGTTCGCTCAAGCACATCCTCGCGGCGGCGATCTTCGCGATCATCGCTTTCTTCGTCACGTACGCCTGGAAACTTTCCGCCATCAACAAGGCGATCATCCAGGGACTCACCGGCGCCCTCGCCCCCGAACTCGTCGAATGGATCACGCACAGCGTGCGGGAGAAACTCGGCCTCCTGAAACCAGCCCGCGGCTCCCCCCGGCGCCGGCGCAAGCGTTCCTCCGGCCAGAAACGTTCCCGACCCAAGTCCGCCGCGCGCAAGTCCGTGGCGGCGAAGTCGGCCAAGCCTGCGAAAAAGGCGAAACCGGCCAAACCCAAGGGTGCCTAAACTTTTACCAAAACTATCATGAATAAGACCCAACCCTCCCGCCGTCCTGTCCGCGGTGGCCTCGTCCAGGCCGAAGTCGGCATCGTCGGCATGGCTGTCGTGACCTTGCTCGTCTCGCTGGCTGGTCTCTGGTTCAGCCACGAGCTGAAAGACACCACGGACAATGTGCTGACCGCCACCAAGGAAATCCAGAAGTCCGTCGAAGGCTACAAGGTCGCGATGAAGTCGACCGAGACCGCGGTGGTCCTCATCACCGACGAAGGGGTGAAGTCGGATAACAAGAAGCTCGAGGCCGCCGCCCGCTATGCCGAGACGGCGCTGGGTAAGGCCGAGGTGCAGACCGCCAAGTGCATCGGCCTCCTCGAGACCGTCGTCCGCCTTCTCTCCACCTACGAGACCACCACCGTCACCTTCGCCGGTTGCGCCCTGATCTTCGCGCTCTTCGTCATCATCCGGCAGTTTAAGTTGTAGGGGGTAGCCAGGAGGTTGATCCGTTGATCGGTTGGCCAGTTGGCCAGGGAGAGACAGCAATCCCAAGGCACGGGGGCGGTGAGAGGGCAGCGATGGCAATCGGAGCTGACAGCCATCCCCGGGGTCGATGTGACCTTTCGCCTCCTCATGTCTGGTTACCACTCCCTCTTGGCGCTCAATCGAAAATCGGCCCATGCTCTTGTAACGCTCCGGCCAACTGGCCAACCGATCAACGGATCAACTTGTGGGCCATAGCCCCGCCTTCACCCAAAATGCCCAAAGCCCTTCGCCTTCACCGGCTCGCCGGTGGCAAGGTCGAGGAGGCGGCCGCTGCCGGCTTCGGTCGCGCCGAGGCGGGTGAGCGGGGTGAGCGGGAAGGCTTGGCGGAAGGCGCGTTCGAGGAAGTCGGCGCGGTCGGTGGCGACGGTAAAGAGCAGCTCGTAGTCCTCGCCGTCGTTCAGGGCATGCTCGTGCGCTGGTTTACCATCGGCCTTGGCCAGCGCTTGGGCCGCGTTGCTGAGCGGGAGCGTCGTCAGGTCCACGCGCGCGTCGAGCTTCGGCCCGAGCAGCCCAGGCAGATCTTTCGCCAGCCCATCAGAGAGGTCGGTGCATGCGGTGACCTCGCCTTGGCCACAGAGCCACTCGCCCTCGGCCAGTCGCGGGGTGAAGTCGAGGTGGTGGCCGTAGAGCGAGCCGCCGAGTTGTCCGGTGACAAACAGGGCATCCCCCACGGTAGCCGTCCGTCGGGTGAGGACACGGTGGGCGAAGCCTTGCAGGGCCAGCGTCCCCGCGAACATGCCGGCCGGGGCCCGGCAGATATCGCCGCCGACCAAATCCAGGCCGGCCTTGGCGGCTGCTTTGCCGGCGCCGTGGGCGAAGTCTTCCAGCCAAGCGACGTCGACGTCGGGGCCCAGGAGAAGCGAGAGTAACCCGTCGGACGGGGTGGCGCCGGCGGCGGCGAGGTCGGAGAGGTTGCGATTGACCAACTTCGCGCCCGCGCGATGCCCGGCGCAGGCCAAGTCGAAATGGCGGCCCAGCAGGACGGAGTCGACCGTGCTGGCGCGGTAGCGCCGTCCGCCGCGCGTCGTGTCAAGGATGGCGCAATCGCCGCCGGGTCCTTCCGGGAAAGGCGGGGTCGCCACCCCGAGGGCTTGCACCACGCGATGGATGATTTCCTCTTCCGTGAGCTTGGCCACGGAGCGGTCGGCTTGCGTGGTCAGGGCGCCCATGGCTCAGAGGCTGGAGGCGTTCGGCGCCAGTTTCAACCACATCAGGTTCGTGAAGTTGAAAGTCGCATGCACCGCGATGCAGGCGAGCAGCCCGTAGCGATCGCGGACCAGGCAGAGGAAGCAGCCGAAGCCCAGCAAGGGCAGGGCCGCCGACCAGCTGAGGTGCACGGTCGCGAAGAGCAGGCCGGTAAGGATCACGGCCGGTAGGCGCGAGGGCGGGAGTAGCCGCTTCAAGCCCGGGTAGATCATCCCGCGAAAGGCGATCTCCTCCATGATCGGCGCCCCCACCGCGACCGTCAGCGTCAGCATCGTGAAGGTTCGGGACGGCACGGGCACATCGAGCACCAATTGCACGACGTCTTGTGGCTCATCCGCCGGGGCGGCGAAGGGGAACCCGTGGGCGGCGACGAATTCCCAGGCCACGTGGATCGCCTTCCAAAGCACCCCGCCCGCAAGGCCTAGGCCGATGGTGCAGACCAGCGCGGTGCCGATGATGCCGGGGGTGAGTCCGGAGCGGGCGGACCACGGGTCATTCGGCGGGAGGTTCGGCTCCGTCGGGTCAGTCGGCGGTGGCAGGAAAGGCGCGGCGGTCGGGGTCCAGGCGACGGCGTTGCGCAGGGCGAGCCAGAGGGCGACCATCAGGGCGGTGGCCACCAGCTGCCCCATCAAACCCATCAACAGTTGCGTGGAAGCCGAAGGTAGGAGCTGCTCCGACTGGAACTGGCGAATGAGCGTGGCTTGCACCCAGGGGTAGATGAAGCCAAAGGCGAGCAGGGCGAAGCCTAGGCCGAACAAGGCTTCCGTCACCGAGCTCGGGGCGGGCTCGTCCGGCTGTTCCTCGCGGAGCCAGCGACCCAGCCAGAAGAGCCCGAGCAGGCCGAGCACGAGGGTGTAGCCGAAGCAGGCCCAATCCCAGGAGGTGAAGGCGGGGGTGCTCTCGAGCGACTTATCCATCGTCACGGCTTAGGCCCCGTGGACCTGGCGACCCCCGACGAACGTCGCGACCGCGCGACCCAGCATCGCCCGACCGGTCAGGGGGTTGTTCCCTGACTTCGAATACAAGGTCCGGGCCGAGGGGGTCCACTTCGCCTTGGGGTCGAGCACGACGATGTCCGCCGCGGCGCCGACGCGTAAGGTGCCGGCGTCGAGGCCGAGGGCCTTGGCCGGACCGACGGTGAGGCGGGCGATGAGCAGGGCGAGGTCCGCCGCGCCGGAAAGTACCACCGCCTCGAAGGCCGCGGAGAAGGTCGTCTCGAGCGAAGCCGCGCCGAAAGGCGCTTGATCGAACTCGCAGTCCTTCTCGGTCGCGGTGCAGGGCGAGTGGTCGGAACACACCGCGTCGAGCGTGCCGTCGACGAGCGCGGCGACGAGCGCGGCGCGATCGGCTTCCTCGCGCAGCGGCGGGTTCAGTTTCAAGCGCGTGTCGTAATCCTTGAGCGACGCATCGGCGAGCAACAGGTGGAGCCCGGAGACCTCGGCCGTGACCGGGAGGCGGCGAGCCTTGGCGCGACGCACGATCTCGGCGGATCCGCCGGAGGAGAGGTGTTGCAGGTGGATGCGCGCCTTGGTCAGTTCGGCCAGCAGGCAGTCGCTGGATGCGACGATTTCCTCGGCGGTGCGAGGCAGGCCGCGGAGGCCGAGCCTCAAGGACCAGGCACCCTCGTGCATCTGGCCGCCGTCGGTCATGCTGCTATCCTGGCAATGGTCGAGCACCACGAGGTCGAACATCGCCGCGTACTCGAGCGCCCGGCGCATGATCTCGTTGTTCTGCACGCCGGAGGTGGCGTCGGTCACCGCGACCACGCCCGCTTTCTTCAGCGAGCCGATCGGGGCGAGGGCCTTGCCTTCATGGCCTTTGGTCAAGGTGCCGGTCGGCAGGACGCGGACCGCCGCCTCGCGGGCACAGATCTCGCGGAGTAGCTGGATCGTGCCTACGTTGTCCGCCGCGGGGAGCGAGTCGGGCATCGTCAGGAGGGTGGTGAAGCCACCGGCGGCCGCCGCGCGGGTACCGGTCCGGACCGTCTCGCGGGCCGTGCGGCTGGGTTCGCCCAAGCGGCAGTTCAGGTCGACGAAGCCAGGGGCGACGACGAGGCCTTGGCCGTCGATCACGCGGGCCTTGGCCTGCTCCGCGGCGGAGAGCCGTGCGACCAGCACGCCCTCGCGGGCAAAGACGTCGCCCTTGGCCTCGTCGCGGCCCGACGCCGGGTCGAGCACGCGCGCGCCGCGGATCCAGAGGGGGGAGGGGTCGGCGGGGTTCATCGGGAAAGGGCTTTCGTGCAAAGGTGCAGAACGGCCATGCGGACGGCGACGCCGTTGCGGACCTGTTCGAGGATCACGGAGCGGGGGCCGTCGGCGACCTCGCTCTCGACCTCGACCCCGCGGTTGATGGGGCCAGGGTGCATCACGATGGCCTTGGGCTTGAGCCAGCCGGCGCGTTCGGCGTTGAGGCCGAACTGCGAGGTGTACTCACCGAGGGAGGGGAAGTGCGTGGTCGTCTGCCGTTCGTGCTGGATGCGCAGCAGCATGACGGCGTCGCAGTAGCGCAGGGCGGACTTCAGGTCGTGGACGATGCGGACCTGCGGGAAGGCTTCCTTGAGCGCGGCCGGGACCAGCGTGGCCGGGCCCGCGAGGGTGACTTCGGCGCCAAGTTTCGAAAGGCAGAGGATGTTGGAGCGGGCGACGCGGCTGAAAAGGATGTCGCCCAGGATGGTGACCTTGAGTCCGGCCACCTTGCCGAAGCGCTGGCGCAGGGTGAAGGCGTCGAGCAAGGCCTGGGTCGGGTGCTCGTGAGCCCCGTCGCCGGCGTTCACCACCGAGATATCAAGCACCTCGCCGAGGTAGCGGGCCGCGCCGGCGGAGGAGTGGCGCATGACGATGGCGTCCACGCCCATCGCGCGGATGTTGAGGGCCGTGTCGCGAAGCGTCTCGCCCTTCACGAGGGAGGAGGCGGTGGTGTTGATCGAGACCACTTCGGCCCCGAGCTTCTTGGCGGAGATCTCGAAGGCCGTGCGGGTGCGGGTGCTCGGCTCAAGGAAGAGGTTCACCACCGTGCGTCCCTTCATCAGGTCGAGCCCTTTGCCCGGGGCGAGGGCGGGCAGGAAACGGTCGGCCTGGCGGAAGAGGAACTCGATCTCGGCTAGGCTGAGTTCCTCGATGCCGGTCAGGTCTTTCTTCGTCCAGGAGTCTTGTTTGGCCATGCTGGGTAGGTGCGTGGCCCCAACGAAGTTAGGACCATGGGGAAAGTGGGGAGGGGGAGGGGGTTGGCAAGAGGAAAGGGGGTGGGAAGTAGGCTGGCCCTCTGGCCAGTTGGCCAGTGGACAAGGCTAAGCGTGCACCAGTCAGGGGCGATGCCGCCTGCCACCTTAGGTTGCAGGGACAGGGTTAGTGACAGGGCGAGGAAGTGAGCGAACGACCGAGGTGCTCTCCTGTTTCCTGCCTCTGTCCCTGATGAGGGGGCTTACCGACCCAACAACTCCCGCACCTTCGCGCCGATGGCGGGGGCGGCTTCGACGCGCTTATCCTTGTGCGCGGCGATGACGTTGACGAGGGCGCTGCCGACGACCACGCCGTCGGCGACCTTGGCGATGGCCTGAACGTGCGCGGCGGTGGAGACGCCGAAGCCAACGCAGATCGGCAAGGCCGTGTGTTTCTTGATCTCGGCGACCGCAGAGGCAAGGTTGGCCGCGAGCTCGGAACGCTCGCCGGTCACGCCTTCGCGCGAGACGTAGTAGATGAAGCCGCTGGCGTGGCGGGCGATGAGCGCCACGCGCGCCGGCGGGGTCGTCGGCGCGACGATGAAGATGTTGGCGAGGCCGTGCTTCTTCGAAGCAGCGATGAGCTCATCGGCCTCCTCCGGCGGGCAGTCGAGGACGAGCAGGCCGTCGGCACCGGCGACCTTGACCTTGCGGCAGTACGCATCGACCCCGAAGGAGAAGAGCAGGTTGTAGTAACAGTAGAGGACGATCGGCTTATCCGTACCGGCGCGGGTCGTGGCGAGGATGTCGAGCAGGCCGTCGTAGGTCATGCCGCCCTCCAGGGCGCGCTGCGCGGCGAGCTGATTCGTCAGGCCGTCGGCCAGCGGGTCCGAGAACGGCACGCCGACCTCGAGGATGTCGGCCCCGTTGGCCGCCAGCGACAGCAGGATGGCCTTGGAGGTGGCGACGTCGGGGTCGCCAGCGCAGACGTAACTCACGAAGGCCGGGCGGCCTTCGGCTTTGCAGCGAGCGAACGTCTGGGCGAGTCGGTCCATCGCCTCGAGGCAAGCCGCCTTTGGGCGGGAGGGCAAGGCGACTTATTGGGCTGGCCACGGGCATTTCCGCTTTGCCCGCGGCCCGGGCCTCCGCAGGATGGCGGCATGAGCCTGCAGCTGATCCTGAAGTTCCTCCTTTCGGCCACCGTGATCGTCGGCGCCGCCGAGCTTGCGAAGCGCGATATTTCCCTGGGCGCGCTCTTATGCGCGCTGCCCCTGACGAGCCTGATGGTGATGATCTGGACGTGGGTGGATACCGGCGATCAGGCCAAGGTCATCGCTCTCAATTGGTCCATCCTCGCTTACACGATCCCGTCGTTCGTCCTGTTCCTCGCCCTGCCTTACCTCTTGAAGGCCGGCCTCGCATTCTGGCCGGCGTTGCTCGTGGCCTGTGCCCTCACCGGCGGGGTTTACAAACTCTGTCAGCCGCTGCTCGACAAGGCCGGCGCCTGATTCCGGGTTTGCCAGACGGGCACCCACGGGTAAGTTCCTCGGGTCGGCCCAAGTGGTGGAATGGCATACACAGCAGACTTAAAATCTGTCGCCGCAAGGCTTACCGGTTCGAGCCCGGTCTTGGGCACGACGCTCTCTCCGACCTTCAGCCTTTGAGCGAGAAGGGCGTGAAGTCGGTCTGGGCATCGTAGGCATCGACGCCTTCGGCTTGCTTGAGTTTCTCGCAGACGACGTAGGTCACGGGGGTCATCGCGGCCTCGACGAGCACCTTGAACGCCCAGTTGGCCGCCATGACCTTGAGTAAGGTCGCCCCCGTCCAGATGCCGGCGAAGGCCAGCGGGTAGAAAATCAGGCTGTCGATCGCCTGCCCCACGATGGTCGAGACGATGAAGCGTAGCCAAGCATGGCGGCCTTGGGTGCGTACCTTGAGTTTGGCGAGCACGTAGGAATTCAGGAAATCGCCCACGCAGAAGGCCAGGATTGAGCCCAGGGCGATGCGCCAGCCGCCCCCGAAGCAAAGCACCAGGGCGGGTTGGAGTTGCGCGCTGAAGGGCTCGTCAGGGCTGGCCGGCAGCACCAGGACGACCCACGTCATCACGGTGGCGAAAAGCATCGCGGCGAAGCCAGCCCAGATCACGCGGCGGGCCAGCGCGTAGCCGTAGACCTCGGTGAGGATGTCGCCGAAAATGTAGGACAGCGGGAAGAACAGGTTACCCGCGCCGAACTGCGTCGGGCCCAGCCACGGCAGGTTCAGCATCACGACCTTGGCGGGGCCGATCAGGTTGGAGCAGAGCAGCACGGCCACGAACGCGCCGAGGATTAGGTCGTAGTAGCGGAAGCCGCGGTTCATGGGAGGCAGTCTGAATGAAACGGTCGGGGACGCCAGCGGGGGCGGTGGAAAATCAGCGACCCAGCGCCTCCTTCAGCACCGGCTCGAAGACGTCGGCCTGGCGGAAGAACCCGAGGTCGCTCGCGTGCGAGCCATCCGTCGCACCGTCGCCGTCCGTGCCGTAAAGGGCGTCGCCCGGGATGTAATGGAGTTTCGGGATGCCTTGTTGCTTGAGTTCGGCGAAGGCAGCCTGCAGCGCCGCGTGGTTACGGTCGTGGAACTTCTGGCGGCCAGGCTGGAGCCACTCGTTGGTCATGCGGCGATCTTCCACCAAGATGATGGGGGTGTCGGGGTGAGCGGTGCGCAGTTGCTTGACCAGCGGGACGCACCGTTCGGTCACCTGTTCCGGCCCCATGTTCGGCAGGCAGTCGATGACGTAGGCGGCCGCGTCCACCTGCGCGAGGAGGGCGCCCACGGAGGCGTCCATCCGGCCGTTGCCCGAGAAGCCGAGGTTCGCCACCGGCGCGTCGAGCCGTCGACCGAGGACCGCCGTGTGGACCATGCCGGGCCGGCTGGCGCAGGCCCCGTGCGTGATGGAGGTGCCGTAGAACACGATCGGCTTGGGACGCGGGGCCAAGCCCGCGAATGCGGCGCCCTTGGGCACGCCCAGCTCCAGGGACTGCACGCCGTTGTAGAGCGGCAGGTAGAGCGCGTACTCGCGCGACGTGCCGTCGAGACCGCCGATCAACTCGGTCCGCGTCTCCACCTGCGCCGGGCGCGTCACGTTCACCCAGCGCCAGCGACCTTGGCCGTCACGCGCGTAGAGGTCGGCGCCGCTCACGCCTGTGGCTGGCATGTGTGGCATCGCCAGTGCGGGCTTGGTCACCTTGTAGTGAACATGGATGCTCTTCGCGTCGGTGCGGAAGCGGACCATCAGGCCGGCGCTATCGCGGCTGAGGTTCCAGACCGCCGCCGGCACCGTCTGCTCGGCGGCGGCGGGGAGGCGATCGAAGTAGCTGCGACGTTCCTGCTCGGGCCAGAGCCGGCCTTCGATGCCCCAGCCTGCCGGATCATGCCACGCGAGGTCCGGTCCGGCCTTGGTTGCGCTCGCGGCCATCGCTGGGTCGAGCTTGGCGGTGGCGGGCGTCTGGGCGCCGAGCAGGGCGGTCAAGGCGAGGAGCAGGGTAAGCGAGCGCATGGTAGGCGGGGCGAGCGCAAACTAGGTGCTGGTTGGACCCTCGCCAGCGAAAACGCCGGCTGGGCTCAGAGCGCGGTGCCCTTGGCGACGGCTAGTTCGCGGAGCTCGGTGATCGGACGTTCGTAGGCCTTGAGTGTCTCGAGGTAGTCGTCGCTCAGTTTGCGGGCGGCCTGCAGGGCCGGTTCGACCTTGAGGCGCATGTCCTCGAACTTGCCTTGGGCGCTGGCGGCGAGTTCCTCCTCGCGGTCAATCTGGGCGGCGGTCGCGGCGATGCTGGTGCCTAGTCGGACGTAACTGTCGAGGTCGGCGTCGGGGAATGCTTCCGGGTCGAGCCGCATCGCCAGGAGCTTCGCCTTCAATTCGACGTGCTTCGCGCGCAAATTTTCGAGCCGGTCGTTCGCGCCCTTGGCCAGTGACTCGACCTGGCGGATCTTCGCCTCGAGCAGGATTTTCTCGGTGAGGCTTCGGCGAACCGAGAGGTAGAACTCGCGCGTCTTCGCGTAGTTGGCCTCGCCCAGCAACCGGGTGACCGCGGGTTTGAACTCCTCGGCCAACAGGAAGGACTTGCCTTCGAAGCGTACCTTGATTTTTCCGGCCGGTTGGGCGTAGAGCGTGGGTGGCAGTGGCGGCGCCGGCGTCTCCTCGACCGGCGCGGCCATCACGAGGATGGCGCCCGACAGCAGGGCGAGGAGGGCGGGGGAGACCTTCACGTGGCTATCCCTAGTCGCTTCCCGCGGTCCGTCAATGTCGGCTTGGCCGGGAAGTCCTAGAGCGCCGTGCCGGCCGACAACGCCAGGGCGCGTAGGCTGGCCAAGGTCTTCTCGTAACTCGTCAACGCCGCCTGGTAGGCTTGACGCGCCTTCTCCGCCCGTTCCTGGGCGGGTTCGGTGGCCTGCCGGACCTCCTCGGTCTTTTGCCGAGCCCGGTTTTCCTGATCTTCGGCCATCGCTAACTGGGCGGTCGCCCGGGTGACCTGCTCTTGCAGGAAAAGCAACTGAGCCGCCTCATAGGTCGGGTAGCTTCGGTAGAGCGAAAGTTGATTCCGCGCCGATTCCAGGCTTTGCCGGGCCCGTTCGACCACCGTGCCGAGACGCTTGGCGTTGGCATCGTAGCGGGCGACGGTGGCCTCGGCCTTGGCTTTCTCGGCTAGGGCCCGTTTGTAGTCCTCGTGGCAGAGTTTCGCCTGCGGGTAGTTCGCGTCGGCGAGCAGGTGGGCGACCGAGTCCTTGAGTGTCGATGCGAGTTGGTAGCGGCGGTTGTCCAGGCGCAGGAGGAACTTGCCGCCGATCTCGTCGTAGATGAACGGCAGGGTGGTCGGCGGGGAAGGCTCGTCGGTCGCGGCACCGAGGGAGGCAACCAGCAGGCAGAGCAACCCATGGGAGAGGGACTTCACTTCGCTTTCTTATTAGCACGCCCGGAGGGAGGGGTCAATGCAGGTTCGCGGCGGTGCTTGGCGACATGCGCGCGGATCATCGGTTCGACCCGCCGTCGCAGGACCTCGCCGGTGTTGTCGGCGAGCCAAAGTTTCACCATACCGGCGTAGAGGCAGAACGTCTCCAGGGCCGCGAGCCCCGGGTCTAGGTTCGGCGCGGTCAGGCCGGCTTCCCGGGCCTGGGTGTAGAGCTGACGTACTTCCTCGCTGAACGCTTGGCCGGCGGTCATCAGCTCGGTCCGCACCGGGGAAAGTTCGGCCACGTACTCGCACTTCCACAGCATGACTTCATAGGTCTGCCGGGCGGTGGGCTCTGTTTCCAGTCGGCGGATCGCCGCCAGCAGGCTCTCTTCCAGTCGCCGTAAGGCGTCCCCCGTGCCGGCCGGTGGCAACCGCAGTAACGTCCCTGTGTCGGCGCGCACCGCAAGGAAGAGGTCGGCCTTGTCGCGGAAATGCCAGTAGACCGCCCCGCGGGTCACGCATGCCTCTTTGGCCACCAGCTCGAGCGACGTGTTCGCCACGCCGGCACGGCTGAAGACCTGGCGGGCCGATTCAACGATTCGGTGACGTGTCAGGGCGGCTTCTGCTTTCGTCTTGCGAGCCATACGGGGGTAGGTAGATTTACATTCATGTCTGTATGTAAATTGCACCCTGTCGAGGGTCTTCTGCTCCTCGGTGCCTTGATGGCGCTTCCCGGTTGCGGGGACGGCAAGCCGGGCAAGCCCGTCAAACCTGACCCGTTGCCGGTCAATGCCCTGATCGTCGAGGTGGCCGCGGTGCCTCAATTCGCCGAACTGACCGCCCAGGTGGAGGGGGCCCGCGAGGTCGAGGTGCGTGCCCGCGTCTCGGGCATACTTTTAGCCCAGTCTTATCAGGAGGGCGCCGTGGTGAAGGCGGGCGACCTACTTTTCCGGATCGATCCCGCCCCCTACTCGATCGCGTTGGCCTTGGCGAAGGCCCAGTTCGCCCAGGAGCAGGCCCGCGCCGACCAGGCCGCGGCCGAGTCCGCGCGGCAGCAGGCGCTGCTCGAGGCGCGCGCCGCCAGCGTCAAGGAAGCGGGGGATGCCCGGTCCCTCGCGGCCGCCGCCCTCGCGGCCCGCGATATCGCCGCGGCCAAGGTGCGTACCGCCGAGTTGGATCTCTCCTACTGCGAGGTCCGCGCCCCGATCGCCGGCTTCACCGGGCGCTTGGTCCGGTCGGAAGGGTCGCTGGTATCGCCGGGCGCCGATGGGTTGCTCACGACGGTCGTGCAACGCGAGCAGGTCTGGGTCCGCTTCGGGCTTTCCGAGGAAGATTTCCAACGGCTCTTCGCCGCGGACGCCGCGGTGGCCGCCCGCACTAAGGTCGAGGTGCTCGACGCCACCGGTCAGCCGCTGCCCTTGGTGGGCAAGATCAATTTCGTGGCCGCCCAGGTCGAGTCCCGGCTCGGCACCATCCAGATGCGCGCGGAGTTCGCGAACCGCGGGGCGCAGCTGCTGCCGGGGCAGTTTGTCCGCGTCCGCCTGGCGGGCCGCCCGATCGTCGGCGCCGTCACCGTCCCGGCCTCCTGCCTGCTGCAGTCCGCGCAAGGACGCTTCGTCTATGTGTTCGGCCCGGAGAAGGAGGCGCAGATGCGTCCGGTCGAGCTGGCACTCGTCAGCGGCAACCGCGCCATCCTCTCCGGCGGCCTGAAGGCCGGCGATCAGGTGGTGCTCGATAACCTGGTCAAGGTCCGCCCGGGCACCCCCCTGGTTCTCCGCGACCCGGTCAAGCCAGCCACCAAGTAAGCCCCCGCGATGTCCTGGGATTTCTTCATCCGCCGCCCCATCTTCGGGACGGTCCTCTCCTTGATCGTGGTCATGGCGGGCCTCATGGCTTTCCGTCTGCTGCCCGTCTCGCAGTACCCGCAGATCGCGCCGCCGACGGCGACCATCGCCATCTCCTATCCCGGCGCCTCGGCGGAGACCTTGATGCGGACGGTCGCGGCGCCGATCGAGGACGAAATCAATGGCACCGACAACCTGCTGTACTATTCCTCGACCTCCTCCTCGAACGGTCTGCTCACCATCACCGTCACCTTCGAGCCAGGCTCCGATCCCGACCTCGCGGTCATTAACCTGACCAACCGGGTGAAGGTCGCCGAGCCGCGTCTACCCGACGAGGCGCGCCGCCTCGGCATCGTCGTGAAGAAGCGGTCCAACGACATCCTGATGTCGATTTCCGTGATCTCCAAGGATGGGAGCCGTGACTCGGTCTTCCTCAGTAATTACGCCGCCGTCAATATCGTCGAGGAGATCAAGCGCGTGCCCGGCATCAGCGACGCTGGTATCTTTGGCGCCCGCGACTATTCGATGCGCGTCTGGCTGCGCCCCGACAAGATGGCCCAGCTTGGCGTCACGGCAGGTGACGTGGCTCGCGCCATCCGCTCCAGCAACAACCAGTACGCGGCGGGCCGTCTCGGGCAGGAGCCCACCGTGGCGGGGCAGGCCATCGTGATGCCCATCATCACGCCCAGCCGCTTGGCGACGCCGGAGCAGTTCGGCAATATCCTGCTGCGTGCCACCGGGGCCGCCGGCGTGCTGCGCCTCCGCGATGTGGCCACGGTCGAGCTCGGCGCCCAGAGTTACGAGCAACAGGCGACCTTGGACGGCCAGACCGCCGTGGGCATCCGCATCTTCCTCGCTCCCGGTGCCAACGCCTTGGATGTCGCGGACGCGGTCAAGCAGCGGGTCGCGTCGCTTTCGAAGCGTTTCCCTTCGGGCGTCGATTACGAGGTCCCGTTCGACACCACCCGCTTTGTCGCCGCCTCCATCCGTGAGGTGGAGCACACGCTCTTCGAGGCCGGCATCCTCGTCCTGCTCGTGGTCTTCTGCTTCCTGGGGAGCTGGCGCGCGACCTTGATCCCGATGATCGCGGTGCCGGTCTCGCTCATCGGTACCTTCGCGGGGCTCTGGGTCTTCGGTTTCGGGATCAACACCTTGACGCTGTTCGCGATGGTCATCGCCATCGGTATCGTCGTCGACGACGCCATTGTGGTGCTCGAGAACGTCGAACGGCTCATGGAGGAGAAAGGGTTGTCCCCGTTCGAGGCGGCGCTGGCCTCGGTGCACGAGGTCTCCGGCGCGATCGTGGCGATCGTCCTCGTGCTCGTCTCGGTGTTCCTGCCGGTGGCCTTCCTCGGGGGCATCGCCGGCACCCTCTACCGGCAGTTCGCCTTCACCGTGGCGATCTCCGTCATCATCTCCGGCTTCGTGGCCCTGACGCTCACGCCCGCCCTATGCGCGGCGATCCTGCGGCCGCGCACGCATGGCGCGACGACCGGCTTCCTGGGTTGGTTCGCGCGCCGTTTCAAGGCGCTCGCCGATTGGCATAATCGCGCCGTGAAGTGGTTGCTCGCTCACCCGCGTTCCGCGGGCGGCCTTTTCCTCGCGATCCTCGCCGCCAATGCCGCGCTGCTCTGGGAGCGTCCGCGGGGCTTCCTGCCGTCCGAGGACCAGGGGTATGTGCTCGGCATGGTGTCCTTGCCCGATGGGGCCAGCGTCACGCGCACCCGGGCTTACATTGCTGATATCGTGCCGACGCTCCTCCGGACGCCCACCGACAACCCCGCCGTCTTCCATGCCTTCGCCATCAGTGGTTTTGACCTCATCGGGGGCGGGGAGAAGACCAACGCGGGCACCATCTTCCTCCCGCTGAAGGATTGGTCGGAGCGCTCCGTCGGCGCCGAGGAACTGACCGGCCGCCTCATGGGAGCGACCGCCCCGTTCACGCAGGGGATGTGTTTCGTCGTGAACCCGCCCCCCATTCGGGGCATCGGTACCGCGGGCGGCTTCGAGTTCTACCTCCAAGCCCGCGAGGACGACAACCCTGTCCGCCTCGGGCAGGTGACCGACCAGTTCATCGCCGCCCTGGGGGCCGCCCGCGATAAGGCCGGGCGCCCGTTGATCGTCAACCTCCGCTCCCTAATGCGAACCAGCGTCCCGCAATACGTCGCGGACGTCGACGAGGCCCGCGCGATGAGCCTCGGCGTGCCGCTGGCCGATATCTACGAGTCGTTGCAGGCGATGATTGGCGCCAGCTACGTCAATGACTTCAACCGCGCCGGCCGCACCTACCGGGTGCTCATGCAGGCCAAGCCCTCGGAGCGCATGGATGCCGCGGATGTCGGCCGCATCCATGTGCGCGCGGCCGACGGGAAGATGATCCCGCTCTCTAGCCTGGTCCGCCTCCGGGCCTCCTCGGGCCCGGAGCAGATCGATCGTTACAACGGCTTCGTCGCCGCCCGGGTGCTGGGGGCCGGGGCGCCGTCGATCAGTTCCAGCGAGGCGCTCCGCCTCGTGGAGGAAATCGCCGAGGAGACCTTGCCCGAAGGCTACGAACTGGATTGGACCGCCCAAGCCCTGCAGGAGAAGCGCTCCGCCACCTCGGCGTTGCCGGCCTTCCTGATGGCCTTGACGATGGTCTTCCTCATCTTGGCCGCGCTCTACGAGAAGTGGTCGCTACCCATTGGCGTCATTTTGACCGTGCCGTTCGCGTTGCTCGGCGCCTTGGTGGCCATCTGGGTGCGCGGCACCCCTAACGACCTCTACTTCCAGATCGGCTTGGTCACGCTCATCGGTCTCGCGGCGAAGAACGCGATCCTGATCGTCGAGTTCGCCGTCAAGGCGCGCGATGCCGGCAAGTCTGCCGCGGAGGCCGCCGTCGAGGCGGCGCGCATCCGCTTCCGCCCGCTGGTCATGACCTCGATGGCCTTCGTCTTGGGCGTGGTCCCGCTCGTCCTCGCCGCGGGCGCGGGGGCCGGGGCCCGTCGTTCCATGGGCACCGGCGTCTTCGGGGGCATGCTCTTTGATACCTTTGTGGCCACGCTCTTCATTCCCTTGTTCTTCAAGCTCCTGACCGGAGATCGGAAGGAGCCCCGCGCATGAGCCACCGCCCCTGGCTTCTGGGCTTGCCGCTCGCCGGCCTTTTGGCCGCCTGCACGATAGGGCCCAACTACGAACGCCCGGTCGTCCCGAGCGCCGCGGCTTTTCCCGAGTCAGCGCCAAGTGCGGGGGAGATTTCTGCCGAGTGGTGGAAGGGTTTCGCCGAGCCGGAACTCGACCGGCTGGTCGCCCTCGCCCTCGTCGCCAATACCGACCTGCGGATCGCCGTCGCCCGCGTCGAAGAAGCCTCGGCCCAGTTGGACGACACGGCCGGGGCGGGGTTGCCTTCGGTGGATGCCACGGCCGCCGACAGCCGTTACAAGGTCAGCGATGGTGCCTACGTGCCCGTCGGTGGTACAGCCGCGGGCCGTAATCGCCGGACGCTGCGGGGTGGTTTGACCACGTCGTTTGAATTGGACTTCTGGGGGAAGCTGCGCCGGGCCGAGGAAATCGCCCGGGCCCAATTGCTCGCCGCCGACCACGCCGCCGAGCAAGTCCGACTCGGCTTGGTCGCTTCGGTCGTCCGGGCTTACGCCACCTTGCGGACGACGGACGTGCAGGTCGAGGCGGCCCAGGCGGTGCTCGCCGCTCGTGAGGGCGAACTGGCGTTGATCCGTCGGCGCGAACTCGCGGGGGTCGGTCAGGCGGCGGAAGTGGCGGCCGGCGAGGTGGCCCGCGCGACCGCCGTCACCCTGCTGGCCGACGCTCGTCGGTCCCGCGGGCAAGCGGAGCATTTGCTGGGCTTCCTGATCGGTCAACCGGCCTTGTTGCTACCGGTCGACCCCCGGCCGCTGGCGCTGCCGCCGCTACCCGCCGCCGGCTTGCCTTCCGACTTGCTCGCCCGGCGTCCCGATGTCCGCGCCGCGGAGCAGGCGCTCATCGCCGCCAACGCGCGGATTGGTTATATAAAGGCCGCCCGCTTCCCGTCGTTTGCGCTTACCGGCGCGATCGGGACGGAGGGGAGAAATTTCGCCAGCATCATGGAGAGCGGCACCTCGACCTCCGTGCTGGGGCTGGATCTGCGCTTTCCGCTCTTCGACAACGGGCGGGGGGCGGCCCGCGTGGATGTCGCGGTGGCGGCGCAACATCAGGCGGTCGCCGTCTATGAGAAGACGACGCTCAATGCTTTCCGGGAAGTGCGGGATGCGTTGGCCGATGTCAGGGAGACCTCCGCGGCCTGGGAGGCGGCCGAACGTCGTCGGCTGGCGGCGGCGGAGGCGATCCGGGTCGCCGAGGTGCGCGATCGTACCGGCCAGTCGCCGCTGCCCGATTTGCTGGCCGCGCGCCGCGGGTTCGCGGAGTCGCAACTCGCCGTCGCCCGCGTCCGCTTGGATCGCCTGGGCGCCCAGGTGGACTTGATCAAGGCGCTCGGCGGGGCGCGGCCGGAGGTCGTCCCGGTCGCCCGGTGAGGCCGGCCCTCAGCGCGTGATGTCGATCTCGCCCAGGAGATTGCCCTGGAAGAGTTTATCGTTGGACTGCCAGAACGGTGCGTCGCGATTGGCGAAGCGGACCATGTTGCGTTGGTCCTGCTTGTTGGGGAATTTGGTGAAATTGAGCTCCGGGAACATCACGACGATCTGGTGTTTACCCTGAAGGTCCTTGGGCGCGATGGCCCGGATTGTGATCTCCTGCCCGTTTTCGGTGTTCTGAAGGGCGGCGTTGGGAAGGATGCGGCGGATGTCGAAACTTTCGCCCTCGCCCGGCGACAGGGTGTACTTCTGCGGGGTTTGGACGTAGGCGAGGTAGAGGCCGCGCGGGGTGGGGCAGATGGCGAAACCGCGGTTCACGAGGCGCAGTTTGATCTCATAGTCCTTCCCCTGCTTGACCTTGACCGGCCATGTGGCGCTGAGCAGCTCGTAGCGATAGCCGACGTGATCCCGCAGGTAGTCGTAGGCCGAGCGCGAGACCTCATTGCCTTTGGCATCGGTGAAATAGCCGTCCGAGACGGAAAGCCCGAGTTTGGTGGCTTCGGCCTTCGTCTTCAGCTGCTTTTTCCAGCCATCGACGACGCCCTCTTTGCGGTCGGCCGCCGATTCCGACCAGCCTTGGCTCAGGCCGAGGGTGCTGGCGTGCTCGTTGGAGGCCGCTTGGGCGACCAGCCAGCCGTCCGCCGAGAACTTCTCGGCGACTGCCTTGGCCGAGAGGTCCGCATCGTACGGGACCCAGATTGTCTCGGCACACATCTTCTGCCATTCGGCGTTGGTGCCCCCGATGTCGGCCTCGAATTGGCCGCCGTGCTTGAGGTCGACCAGGAAGTTGGCGTTCACTTGGCCGGTGCGCGCCGAGGGGTTACCCTTTTCGAAGGCCGTGCCCTGGTTGAGCCGGGTGGGCCACTTGAGCTCGGTGAACAGGTCCTCGCGCATCGTGGGCGATTGGATCAGGATCGCGCGGTCGGGTGGGAGCGCGGAGAAGGCGTCGCGTAAGAGCGCGGAGTGCGTCGCCACGTCGGCGGGCAGGCGCGTGGCGTTAGGGCCTTCACCGCGTCGACCGATGGAGCCGAGCTGCACCGCGGTGAGGATATCATGGTTCTTGGCCAGCACCGGTTTGAGCTGGGCCCAATGCCCCTTGAGGATGGCGAGGTCAGGCCCCGCCGTCTTGCTGTCGTCCAGTTCGTAGGCGAACCGGATCTGCAGTTTCACGCCGGCGCGACGGAAGACCTCGAGCGAGCGTTCCAGGCGGGTAAAGAGGATCGGGTCGAGCGGGCGGCTACAGTACTCATCAAGCCAGACGATTCCGAGGTAGCTCGTGATGCCCTTGGCCTCCCAGCCTTTGATGGCCTCGGCCATCGCCCGGTCAGACCAGCCGTTGCGGGTAACATCGACGCCCAGGAAAGGGACGGGCTTCTCGTCATTGGCCGCTGGGGCTCGCTTGCGGACGATGTGGCCGTCGGTCCGCTGGACGAGGATTTGCCCTTCGCCTAGGCCGATCGGGCACTCGAGCCGAAACCCGCGTTCGGGGTTGCGCAACCCGTTGGGCACGGCCGGGTCATCGGCAAACATCCCATGGTATTCGTGGTAGACGAGTTTCGGCGTGTCTTCCTTGGCCATGAGGGCGAGGGCGCCGAACAAGAGGATCGCGCAGGACTTGGGCATCGGGGCTATTTTTTCCCCACGGCCTCGGGTTGCAATCCTTGAGTCGGCGGATTTAGGTACGGGATGCCCGCCCCCGCCACTCTTTGGTCGGAACTTGTCGCCGCGGCTCAGGCCGACCCGTTCCTGCCGGTCGCGAGCGGGGTCTTTGGCCTCGCGGTTTTGCATGCCTTCGCCGCCCCGTTTTTCGCCCGGGCGGCCCATCGCCTCGAGTCCGCCCACGCGGCGCGCATCGCCTCGGGTTCGGTGCCCGTCAATGAGCGCGGGGAGTCGTCGGACTTCCGTGCCGCTGCCCTGCATCTGCTGGGCGAGGTCGAAGCGGTTTTTGGCCTCTGGGCCTTCGTGCTCTTCGCGGTGCTCATCGCCTGGCCTGGTAAGGGCTGGGTTTTTGCCTGCCGTTATGTGGAGAGCGGTGATTACGCCCAGGCGATGGGGGCGGGGGCGACCAGTCCCTCCAAGTTCATCGAGCCATTATTCGTCTTTGTGATTATGGCGTTGGCCTCGGCCCGTCCGATCGTGAGCCTGGCCGGCCGAGCGTTGGGCGCGACCTCCCGCCTGCTCGGCGGGTCGCCCGCCGCGCACTGGTTTACTTTGCTGACCCTGGCCCCGTTGCTCGGCTCTCTGATCACGGAGCCGGCGGCGATGACGATTGGCGCCTGGTTGCTGTCCCGTCAGTTCTTCGTGCTCCGACCGTCGGAGTCGCTGAAGTATGCCACGCTGGCGCTGCTTTTCGTCAATGTGTCGGTCGGCGGCGCCCTGACTCACTTCGCCGCTCCGCCCATCGTCATGGTCGCGGGCGGCTGGGGGTGGGGGGCTGCGGATGTCTTCCGACAGTTCGGGCTGGGCGCCTTGGCCACGATTCTGCTCTCGAATGGACTTTACCTCCTGCGCTTCCGTCGTGAGCTCGCGGCCCTGCGCGGGGCACCGAAGCCTGCGAGCCCTGAGCCAGCGATTCCGGTCTGGGTGACCGGAGCTCACCTTCTCTTTATGGTATGGACGGTCGCCATGCTGGCTGGGCATCACCCTGTGTTGATGCTCGGGGGGTTGCTCGCCTTTCTTGCTTTCACGGTAGCGACGCCGCAGTGGCAGTCGCCGCTGAGCCTCCGGGGGCCGCTGCTGGTCGGTTTCTTTCTGGCCGGGTTGGTCGTGCTGGGTGGCCTGCAAGGTTGGTGGATCGCTCCGGTCCTGCTCCGCTTAGGCGACCAAGCATTGCTCGTGGCGGCCACGGTTCTGACTTCGTTCAACGACAACGCCGCCATTACCTACTTGGCCGCCCAGGTGCCGGCCTTAGCGGCGCCGGGAGAGGTCGCGGCTGCCTTGCGGCATGCCGTCGTTGCGGGGGCCTTGGCCGGGGGGGGGCTGACGGTGATCGCCAATGCGCCGAATCCCGCCGGGCAGTCCATCCTTGCTCCCCATTTCGATGGAGCGGTGTCGCCCTGGAAGTTGGCAGGGTGGGCGGCAGTCCCCACGTTCTTGGCAGTCATTTGTCTAGGTTTTCTCCGGGGCTGACCCCGGAGGGTGGGTTGGAACGGACGCTTTTTGACTGTTCAATCGGGGATGGGGGGCGATAGACTCACTTCCCTCTGGTTCTACCCCCTGCTTTTTATGCGTACCCGCTTCCGTAAAGGTTTCACCCTCATTGAGCTCCTGGTGGTCATTTCCATCATCGGTCTCCTTGCCACGGCCTTGGTGCCGGCCGTCAAAGCCGTCAAGAAGGCGGCCCGTAAGGCTCAGGCCAAGTCCGTCTTCGCCCAGTGGGCCACCTCTTGCACCCTATATAAGAAGGAGTACGGTGCCTACCTGCCCAACCTGTCCCCGAGCTATGACCCCTCGAAGGATTTCATACATAAGTTGGACGATCCCAATAAAACCATGATCTTCATCAAGTGCTTGTACGGGAAGAACCTCACCGGCACCGCCTTGAGCGGCGGCACCTCCGGAGATCGCGTCAAATACAACCGGCAGGCCATAGAGTTCTGCGCTTTCGGTCAGGACGACTTCTTTAATTTCGCGGCCGGTGATTCCACCTGGCAGTCCAACCCCATCCTGCAGGACCGCTTGGGCAATACCGCGATCCGCGTCTGTTTTGACCTGGATAACAATGGTCTGATCAAGTCCTTGGCCGGCACCTTCCCGCCCGACTTGGCCGATGCCGCGGGCACCACCGGCGTCCCGGGCCGGATCATCATCTTCACGACCGAGCTAGATATCGGGACCCTCAATCCTGACCTGAGCCCGTCCGACGCCGCCGACATCTTCGTCATCCAGTGAGTACGTTCCTGCGTCCCATGGGCCGGGCCGTTCGGCGCGGCTTCACCCTCATCGAGTTGCTGATGGTGATCACGATCATCCTGCTTTTGGCCGGCGTGTTTCTGAGTATCCGGCCAGGCACGGGGGGCGGTCTGCCCGCGGCGCAGAAGATGCTTGGTTCCTCGGTCCAGTCCGTCCGGGCGATGGCCTTGATGAATCGGGGTTCCTTCGCCTCCAACGTCACTTACAACGGTCGCTACCGTCTACTCATCCTTAAGGACGAGACGGATCCGGTGAATCACCTCCGCCAGTTCTGCATCGCCATCGGTAGCGTGATTCCGCCGACTGGCGTCGATCCAGCGACCATCACGGATACCGCCAATACCAACTTCAAATGGTATGCCCCCGACGCCCCGTCGATCCTGCCGCCCAATGTCTTTTTCATCCCGCCGCTGACGGACTCCTCCCCCGTCGCGACCATTACCGCCCCGCCGCTGCCGGGCGGCGGCGCCGGCATTTGGTCCACGGCCTTGGGGCATCGCAGTGTCCTGCCCGCGATCAGCGATAATGCCCGGACGAGCCTGCCCGATGCGGCCAATAGCCCGCCGATGATGCGGTTCGAGCCGATCAACCAGCCGACCTCGCTTGCCGTCGCCCCGCATACTGCCGGCAAGACCTGGTACTATGTCGAGTTGCAGCCCAATGGTGCCTCCAATCACCTAGGCAAAGTCGTCCTGATGTTGGCTGTCGGCACCGCGCGCGTGCAGGCCAGTGGCAAGGTCGCCGTCGATTGCGATAACATCAACCAGTTCGCCGCGATCTCCGTGCGACCGAATGGCAGCGTTTCCTACACCTCCGACCCCGACGAGCTCGATACCACCACCTCGACCACCCTCTATAAGTAATCCCGTGACTTCCCCTGCCTCCCCCCGCCGCCGTGGCTTTTCGCTCATCGAGGTCACCCTCGCGATCGGTATCCTCGGGCTCGCGATCCTCTCCTTGGTCGGCATCCTGAGCGCGACCTTTTCGCAGGTCAGCGAAATCATGGATACCAACCGCGCTTTGGCCGGCGTGACGCGTCTCATCGGTGCCTTGGATAATCCCCGGTCCATCGCCTACATCGCCGCAGGCGAGACCGCGCCGACGAACCCCCCGAAGTTCCTCCCGCAGGGGGTGACCACCCTTGACCCCGCCCCAGGCGGTGGCCCGAACTTCGAACTGACCTATCGATTGCTTTCGCCCGCGTCCACTTCGGCCACCGCGGTCTGGCTCTTTGTCTATGACCGTCGCACCGTCGGGCCCGATAAGGCCATGGTCGTCTCGGGGGGCACGGATCGGTATGACATCACTTCGAACCCTTCCTCGATGGAAGTCGCCTATGTGGCCGATGGTAACTTCACCCCGGAAATGGCGGCGCAGCGGAATGTGATCGGCTCGCCGATGCGCGTCCGCATCACCGTTTCAAAGTTGCTCGCCGGTCAGCGGGTGACCGTCGACCCGAACACGGCCGAGCCTTCCGCCATTCGCTATATCGCGGGCGGCAGCCTCCCGGCCGACCCGAATCTCTTTGGCGTCGCCTACCTGCCCGTTGTGGCCGAGTTCTTCCCGCACGACTTCACGGCTCCGACAGGTCCCACGGGCTACAAGACGATGGAGCAGACCCCGTTGCTCATCCAAAACATCATCATCAACCGATGAGCCCGTCCTCCCTCCGTCCGGCCCGCCGGGGCTTCACGCTGATCGAGCTGATGGTCTCGACGGCCCTCATGGTCATCATCGTGCTGGCGGTCGTCTCCATCGCCGCCGACACCTTCAAGGCCTATGACCGGGCGGTCGCCGACCTGAGTACCCAGAGCGAGGCGCGTTCCGTCCTCGACGCCTTGGAGAATGATTTCCAGACCGCCGTCATTCGCCCCGACGGTCGTTGCTGGATGGAGATCGTCCTGCCGGCCTCGTCCGCCACCGGCGGCCCCGCGTCCCCCCCGCCCGCTGTCGGCAACCTGAATCCCGCGGAGCACCCGATCATCATGCTCTTTGCCGCGCCGCAGGATCGCCCCCGCTGGCGGCCGGACCAGACTTCCGCCACCGCGCCACGTGTCGCCCTCAAGGGCGATGTCTGCGCGGTCGCCTATCGGATCGGGCAACGCTCGCCGTTCAATACCCCAGGGACCGGAAATCAGCAGATCTATGGGGTCTATCGGACGATCATCGACTCCGAGAAGACTTTTGCGGACGCCCTGCCCATCATCCTTGCCGGTACCGCCGCCGCCCCGAAGTCCCCGTGGGATTATTGGTCCACGACGACCCCCGGCACCCGGACTTACGGAGACTATAATAACCAGAAGTATACCACCGCCGGCACGCCCCTGATTAATCCCGTCGTTTCCGGCAGCTCCGGGATGCCCTGGACGCTGGATGACCACAACTTCCTGGCTTCGAATGTCGTCGGTATGAATTTGGTGCTTTGGTGCACATCCTCTTTGCCCCAGTCGACCACGGTTACCGTGGCGCCGGTGCCCTTGACCGATCCGCTGAAGCGTCCGGCGCTCATGCTTCGGCCGATCTTGCCGGTCAACAAGACCGACGTGTTCGACCAAGGGGCCAAATTCAGCAACGGGACCGGTTACCGGGCCGCTTATTCGACCGGCACCAGTTCCGCCGACACCCTGAGCGCTCCCCTGCATTACGCCCCGACGGTACCTTCCGTGCCGGCGGTCGTGACAACGGGCACGCACCCTTACGAGGAGTTCAGCGGTCGGTTGCGCATCTATTCCGACCGGATTTATCCGGACGCGCTTTCCTCGGCGACCGCCCCGACCGCGACGCAATTGCCTTACTTGCCGTATTCTTTGCGAGCGATTGAGGTGTCCGTGACCGTGCTGACGCCCGAAGGCGCCAAGGAGCTCGCGTTGCTCCAGTCGCTGCCGAGCGCCAACGTTTCCGGGAGCGGCACCAAGGTCACCACCAACGACTTCAAGCGGATCATCGTCCAGCAGGGACGCGCCTACACCCGCTACATCCGGCTTCTGTCGAACGGTGGTTGAGGTCGGCCCGTCCGACCACGAAAAAGGGCGCGTGCAAACGCGCCCTTTTTCGTGGTTATTGCCGCGACGAGTCGGGCGTCGTTATTCGCCGTAGACGCCCATCGCGCGGAACTTGGCGTAGCGCATCGCGATGAGTTTCTCGGGGCTTGCCTTGGAGAGGTCGGCCAGCGAGTCGCGCAGGGTCTTGCGGATGTTGGAGCCTGTGGCGGCCGGGTCTTCCTGGGCGCCGCCCAGGGGTTCCTTGACGACGCCGTCGACGACGCCGAGCTTCAGGAGGTTGGGGGCGTCGAGGCGAAGGGCCTCGGCGGCCTTCGGCGCGTGAGCGCGGTCCTTGAAGAGGATCGCGGCGCAGCCTTCGGGGGAGATGACGGAGTAGTAGGCGTTCTCCAGGATGTAGACCTTGTTCGCGACCGCGATGCCGAGCGCCCCGCCCGAGCCGCCTTCACCGATGACGAAGGTGATGATGGGCACGCCGAACTGGCTCATCTCACGGAGATTCACAGCGATCGCCTCGGCCACGTGGCGTTCCTCGGAACCGATGCCAGGGAAGGCACCCGGGGTATCGACTAAAGTGATGATCGGCAGGCCGAAGGTGCTAGCCATCTTCATCAGGCGGAGAGCCTTGCGGTAGCCTTCCGGGTTGGGACAGCCGAAGTTGCGTCGCAGGTTCTCCTTGGTGTCACGGCCTTTCTGCTGGCCGATGACCATGACCGGCCGACCCTCGAAGAAGGCGGTGCCGCCCACGGTCGACTCGTCGTCCATGAACAAGCGGTCGCCGTGCAACTCCTGGAAGTCGTCGAAGAGCATCCCGATGTAATCCAGGGAGTATGGACGGCGGGGGTGGCGGGCCAGCTGGACGCGCTGCCAGGGGTTCAGGTTCCCGTAGACGTCCCGGCGGGTCTGCTCGAGTTTGGCCTCCAAGGAGCGGACCTCCTTGGTCACGTCCATGCCGGCGGTCTCGGACGAGGCGCGGAGGGAGTTGATCTTGTCCTCGAGCTCCCGGATGGGCTTTTCGAACTCAAGGGTGAAGCGGGGCTTCGGGGCGGACATGGGGGACTAAATAGGGCATTTTAAGGCCGTAGGGCAACGGGAATAGGGGGATGCGGACGCCCCGAAAATCCCGAATTTGCCGTTTTTCGCTCTTTTCCCCGAACCTCTGGGCCTCCAGCCTGTCGGAACCCCTAACCCCACCCCAATGCGCACCTCCGCCTTCCTTCTCCTGTTTGCCGCTTCTGGTCTCCGCGCCGAGGGCTACCTGGATACCCCGCTCATCCCCGGCACCCAGTGGCACGTCCACGACTCCACCCGCCCCCAGCCGCCCCGCGCCGAGAAGGACAAGTTGCAGTGCACGACGACCGCCGCCCCGGCCGGCGCGGTGGTGCTCTTCGACGGCAAGGACGCCGCTGCCGAGTGGGAAGCCGACAACGGGGCCAAGGGCGTGACTTGGGAGGTCAAGGATGGCGCGATGGTCGCCCGCAAGAATGGTATCCACACCAAGAAGTCCTTTGGCGATATCACCCTGCACGCCGAATGGCGCTCGGCCGAGGGCTACGATAAGAACGAGAAGAAGAAGGGGCAGGGCAACTCCAACAGCGGGATTTTCTTCATGCGCACCTACGAACTGCAGGTGCTCGATTGCGCCAAGACCGAGACCTACGCCGACGGCATGACGGCCGCGATCTATGGCCAACTGCCGCCGCTCTTCAACGCCTGCAACCCGTCCCGCGAGTGGAATAGCTACGACGTGGAGTGGACCGCGCCCCGTTTCGACAAGGACGGCAAGGTGGTCTCGAAGGCCCGCATCTCCGTCGTGATGAACGGCGTGAAAGTGCAGGATAATTCCGAGTACATCGGGCCCAGCAGCCACAAGGTCAACCCGCCCTACAAGAAGCACGACGACAAGCTGCCCCTGGGGCTGCAGTTCCATGGCGACCCCGTCGAGTTCCGGAATATGTGGGTGCTGGAGAAGAAGTAAGCCTCCCGCCCGTCACCTGACGACGCCCCGGCCTGCCGGGGCGTTTGGTTTTTGGGGAAGTCAGGGGGGCAAGCTGTCCTGATTCGACTTCCCCGTTTGCATGCAGGCAGGTAAGTGCTACGGTCGCTTCTTAACTGATGTATCCCGCTGATCGACGTGATGACTGGCACTCCGGCCAAGGCCGTTGGGCCGACGTGCCTGCGGCCGATTGGAATGACTGGCACTGGCAGCTCCGTAACCGCATCACGACACTGGCGCAGCTGGAGACGATGCTCGAACTGACCAAGGAGGAACGGGAGGGGTGCCTCTTCGCCGCCCACAAACTGGCGCTGGCGATCACGCCCCACTTCTTCAATTTGATCGACCCCAAGGACCCCAACTGCCCCGTGCGCCGCCAGGTGGTTCCGCGGATCGAGGAGTCTTATGTCGCGGCGGGCGAGTCGTCCGATCCGGTGGGCGAGGAGGGGACGATGCCTGTGCCCGGCATCGTGCATCGCTACCCCGACCGCGTGCTCTTCTTGGTGACCGACCGTTGCGCGGCCTACTGCCGCTACTGCACCCGCAGTCGGTTGGTCTCCAATGCCCAATCGTACGACTTTCATCCGGAAATGGAGCAGGGGCTGCAGTACATCGCCGCCCACCCTGAGATCCGCGACGTGCTCCTGTCCGGGGGCGACCCCTTGCTGCTGTCCGACGCTAAATTGGACGCGCTCCTCGGCCGGCTTCGCGCCATCCCGCACGTCGAGTTCATCCGCCTCGGGTCGCGCATCCCGGTCTTCCTGCCGCAGCGCATCACGCCCGAGCTGGCCGACATTTTCCGCAAGCATGGGCCGGTGTGGATGAGCATCCACACGAATCACCCCAAGGAGGTCACGCGCGAGCTCGCCGCGGCTTGCGAACGTCTCTCGCTGGCCGGCGTGCCGCTCGGCAATCAGTCCGTGCTCCTGGCCGGCATCAATGACGACGCCGAGGTGATGAAGTCCTTGGTTCACCGGTTGCTGATGATGCGCGTGCGGCCTTATTACTTATACGCCTGCGATCTCATCGAGGGCTCGACCCATTTTCGGGCGCCAATCCAGAAGGGCATCGACATCATCCGCGCCCTGCGTGGGCACACGACCGGTTACGCGGTGCCGCAACTCATCATCGACACCCCGGGCGGTGGCGGGAAGGTGCCGATCAACCCCGAATACGTGCAGGCCGTCCATGATGGTATCGTCGAGCTCCGTAATTTCGAGGACCGGATGTACGTCTACCCTTCGGGCACCCAGATGCCGGAGCCGAAACCCGAACTGCGGAGTTAGGCGATGCGGAGTCGGGGGTGGGCTTGGGCTCGGGATAGTCTGTAGTTCGGACGAGCAGGGCCCCTCATCCCTACCATGATCCAAAGCCTGCCCCTGGCATGCCCTAAAACAGACCACCCGGGATTTTAATCCGGGTGGTGCTTAAAGTGGTGGGCCCGTAGGGATTCGAACCCCAAACGTCTGATCCGTAGTCAGAAATGATATCCATTTCACCACGAGCCCGTTCCGAGACGATTGAAAGAACCATCCCAGACTCGAATGGCAAGGAGTTTTTGGAAAGGCCTACTTTTTAGCCCGATGGAGCGCCACCGTACCGAACAGCATGCTTTCGTGGCTAGCTTCCGAAAAACCCGCGTTTTTCAGTTCCTGCGTCAGGCCCGCGGCATCTGGGAAGCCCGCGATGCTGGTGCCTAGGTAACGGTAGGCGGCGAAATCGCCGGTGAGGAGTCCGGCGAGGATTGGCGAGATCAGGCGCACATGCATGAAGTGGAAGGGTGCGAACCACGCGGCCGGTTTGGAGAACTCGAGGATGAAGACGGAGCCGCCCGGCTTGGTCACCCGACGGAGTTCGCGGAGGCCGCGGGCCCGGTCTTCGAAGTTCCGCACGCCGTAGGCGATCGTGACCGCGTCGCACCCCTCGTCGGCGATGGGCAAGCGCATGCAGTCACCGGGCTGGAACTCGAGGGCGACCTTCTCCTTCGCGGCGCGCCTCCGGCCGAGCGCAAGCATCGGCTCACAGAAATCATACCCGGTGATGGTCGTGGACGCAGGTAGCGCCGCCCGCAACGCAAAGGCCACGTCGCCGCTGCCGGTGGCGAGGTCGGCGACCTTGGTCGGTCTGGTCGTTTGGGTCGCGGCGACCAGGCGGTCCCGCCAGCCGACGCAGAGGCCAAGGCTGAGCACGCGGTTCGCGAGGTCGTAACGCGAGGCGATTCCCGCGAACAGGCGTTGGACGGCAGAGCCTTCGGGCATGGGGTTCAAGTTCGGGACAAAGCGCAGAAGGTCAAGCAGAGGGCGGGGGTAGGAATTAGGGAATAGGGAGAAGAGATTGAGGGATTGGGGGGTGGGTATGTGGGGGTAGGGCGTAGGCACCCAACACCCAAAACCCACTCCCTATTTCCTATCACCTAAACAAACACCCCTCCACCCATCAGCACGCGGTCGCGGTAGACGGCGAGGACTTGACCGGGGGCGAGGCCGCGTTGGGTCTCGGCGAAGCGAAGGCGGACGGTGCCGTCGGCTTGCGGGATGAAGCGGGCAGCCGTCGCCTTGTCGCGGTAGCGCACGCGGGCGAGGATGGCTTGTTCGCCGACCACGGGCTGGTTGAGCCAGGTGAAGTCCCGGGCGACGGCTTCGTCCGTGTACAGCCAAGGCGCGTCGGGCTTGTCGAAGGCGACATGCAGGGTGTTGGTAGCGAAGTTCTTCTTCACGACGACGAAGTACTCGTGGTCGGTGTTGGACGGCAGGCAGATGCCTTTGCGCTGGCCGAGGGTGAAGCGGTGGAGGCCGCGGTGTTTGCCGATCTCTTTGCCGGCGGCGTTCACGATCGGGCCCGGCGAATCCGGGATATGCCGCTCGAGGAAGTCCTGCACGGGGACCTGTCCGAGGAAGCAGATGCCTTGGCTATCTTTGCGCTCGGCGTTGGGTAACTGGGCATCGGCGGCGAGTTGGCGGACTTCCGGTTTCAAGAGCTCGCCGACCGGGAAGATGGCCTTGGCGAGTTGCTCCTGACGAAGGAGCGCGAGGAAGTAGGACTGGTCCTTGCCCGGGTCGAGGCCTTCGAGTAGGTCGAAGGTTCCGTCCGCGTTCGCGCGTCGTCGCGCGTAGTGGCCCGTCGCGATGACATCGTAGCCATCCTGGAGCGCCTTGCGGAGGAAGACTCCGAACTTCATCTCGCGGTTGCAGATGATGTCCGGGTTCGGGGTCAGGCCATGGCGATAGCCGTCGACCAGGTATTGCACGACGGTGTCGCGGTAGTCTTGGACGAGATCGATGATGCGGAAGGGCAGGCCGAGGTGCTCCGCCACTGCCTGCGCGTTGCGGACGTCGTCTTCCCACGGGCATTCCCCCGGGAAGGGCAGGCCTTCTTCGTTCATCCAGGTCCGGAAGTACGCCGCATGGACCTCGTGCCCTTGCTGCTTGAGCAGCAGGGCCGCCACGGCGCTGTCGACGCCGCCCGAGAGCGCTACGAGGATCTTGGACATGGGTAGGGGTCGTAGCGGAAAGCCCAAGGGGAGGAAAGGGGCAAAGGTGGGGCGGCCCAGGGGAGGGGTGCCGATGATTTGGTCCCGCAGGCCACGGACAGGGTTGCCCTTGGGGCGCGGAGGTGTTTGGCTCGGGGTATGCGCTTTGGTTTCGCCCTCCTTTTCCTCGGTCTCGCCCCCCTCTTCGCCCAAAATGCCGCCCAGTTTGCCGGGATGCAGCAGGACTTGGCCGAACTGAAGAATGAGGTAGAAAAACTTAAGTTGGAGAATGCGGACCTACGCGATGCGTTGGTCAAGTCCAAGGGCGGTCAAGCCCCCGCCGCGAGGAGCGCGGAGGCGATCGCCAAGGCTCGCGCCGAGATCCTGGCCGAGGTCGATCGTCGCATGAAGCAGCAGATGGTCGAGGTGAACGCGGCGCTGGCGGAGCTGACTCGTCAGGTGAACGCGGCCCTCGCGGGCAAGGGCGCCACCCCGGTGGCGAACCGTCCGCCCGCCGGGGTCCCGCCGGCTCCCGACAAGCCGCCCGTGGATGACGGGCTGCCGGCCGACATGCCGCGCACGGGCATCAAGGTCCGCGTGAAGTCCGGTGACAGTGTTTCCAAGTTGGCGCGGCTGCATGGTTCGAAGTCCGAGTGGATTCTCGCCGCGAATAAACTTTCCAGCCCGGCGGCGCTCCGCGCCGACGTCGAGATCTTCATCCCGCAGCCCGAAACCCTTCCCCGCTAAATCTATGGCCACCCCTCCCAAGAAGTCCCTCGGTCGCGGACTCGGTAACCTGATCGGCGGCGGTGTCGCCAAGCCGGCCGCCCCGGCGCCCACCGCGCCGACCTCCGCCGCCCCGGCTCCTGTCGCGGCCGCCAACTTGCTGGTGCCGGTCGAACTGCCCGTCGCCGTCATCGTTCCGAACCCACATCAACCCCGTAAGGAATTCGACGAGGCGGCGGTGAAGGAGCTGTCCGAGTCCATCCGTTCCGAGGGCCTCCTGCAGCCGATCGTCGTGCGTAAGGTCAAGGCGGGCTACGAATTGATCGCCGGCGAACGCCGCCTCCGGGCCTTCAAGCTGCTCGGCCAGAAGTCGATCCCGGTGCGCATCATGGAGGCCAGCGACTCGGCCAGCGCCGTCTTGGCCATGGTCGAGAACCTGCAGCGCTCCGACCTGAACCCCGTCGAGGAAGCGGTGGGCGTCGCTTCGCTCATGCGCGACTTCAACCTCACGCAGGAAGTCGTCGCCGAGCGGCTTGGTAAACCGCGCGCCAGCATCGCCAACCTTGTCCGCCTGCTCCAACTCGACCGCGAGATCCTGGGTTACCTGGGCAAGGGGCAGCTCAGCGCCGGCCACGCCAAGGTGCTTCTTGGCCTCGAGAACCAGGCCCACCGCGTCCAAATCGCTCGCCTGGTCGTGGAGAAGGGCCTTTCCGTCCGCGCCACCGAGACTGAGGTCAAGGCCTTCGCCGTCTCCAAGAAAGGCAATCGCCGGCGGGTTGAGAAGACCGTCGTCGCCGATGTCCAGAAGCGCCTGGCTTCCCATTTCGCCACCCCCGTGACCGTGGTCCGTAAGGGTACCAAGGGGACGATCTCCATTCCCTTCACCGGTGACGACGACCTCGCCCGCCTGCTGGAGAAGATCGGGGTCAAACTCTAAGGGGGCAAGTGGGCAAGTTGGCACGTGGGCAAGGGGCTTCGTGCTCCCTTGTCCACTACGCTTTAAGCACTGAGTTCCGCTGCGCGGAACTCAGTGCTTAAAGTGCCGCATGCCGGTGAAGACCATCGCCATGCCGCGGGCGTCGGCGGCGGCGATGACTTCCGCGTCCTTGACGGAGCCTCCGGGCTGGATCGCACAGGTCGCCCCGGCTTCGGCGGCGGCGATGAGGCCGTCGGGGAAGGGGAAGAAGGCGTCCGAGGCGATCGCCGAACCCTGCAACGGGAGCTTGGCTTCGCCGGCCTTCCAGACCGCGATGCGGGAGGAGTCGATGCGGGACATCTGGCCGGCGCCGACGCTGAGCGTGCGTTCCTTGCCGGCGTAGACGATGGCGTTGGACTTCACGTGGCGGACGACCCTCCAGCCGAAGAGGAGCGCGGTCATCTCGTCGGCCGTGGGGGCGCGTTTGGTCACGACTTTGAAGTCGCGCGGGTTGACGGGCTTCTGGTCGCGGTCCTGGACGAGTACGCCGCCGATGACGGCGCGGACTTCGCGGAGCGTGTCGGCGCGCAGGCCGACCTTGGCGCGCATGAGGCGGAGGTTCTTCTTCTTGCCGAAGATGGCGAGGGCGTCGGCGTCGAACTCCGGCGCGATGATGACTTCGGAGAAGATCTCGGCGATGGCTTCGGCGAGGCCCTTGTCGATGG
>BJHS01000010.1 GCA_014193315.1 Verrucomicrobiota bacterium | reverse complement strand
GTTCATCGGGAGGTTCCCCGATGTGGTAATTCTCCGTGCCGGCCGAGTCCAGGTGCAGCTCCAGCCCAGCCCGTTCGGCGTGCACTCGCAGGACCTCCTCCGCCGTCGGTGAGCGGCAGATGTTCCCCATGCAGACGAGGAGGATGCGTCGTGGGCGGCGGGGCACTTACTTGCCAAGCAGCTTCTTCAGGACGCTTAGATCGCGGCCATTCTTGGTGAGCAGCTGACCATCCTTGCCGTACACGAGGAGCGTCGGGATCCCGGTCACGCCCTGTTCCTTCGTGATCGTCTGGCCGCCGGCCGACTTGAACGGGACGGCGCTCCAAGGCATCTTGGCTTCATTCATGTAGCCGAACATTCGCTCTGCATCTTCGTCGCTGCTGATGAAAACGACCGCGAGTTTGGTCTTATTCGCGTTGGCGAACTTGACGAGTTCCGGCGTGAAAGCGCGGCAGGGCGGGCACCAGTGGGCGGAGCAGTAGACCGCCACCGTCTTGTTCTTCAGGGTCGCGAGGTCGACGGTCTTGCCGGTATTATCGACGAGGCCTTCCGGGAAGCGCGTCTTCCAATCGAAGTCCGCGGCGGAGGCGAGGGTGGCGCAGACCAGGAGGCTGAGGGAGGCGAGGAGTGATTTCATGGTGATGGAGGGTAACAGATTTCGACCCTCATCGTGCATCGATACTTCTGATGGCGGCCATCGGTAACTTCCGAGAGGCTTTAAGGTAAATCAGACCTTGCCGCCGAAGCTCTGGTGATCGTCCAGGTCCAGCACGTCGAACCATCCCACGATGTCCTCGCGCTTAGCTCCGGCGGGGGTGGAGGACTGGTATTCGCTGAGGCGGGCCCGGCCGCCCACGGCCGAGGGGGCGCGTTCTTCATGGAAGGCGCTGAACGCGGCGATCTCGTGGCCAGCACGGGGGGTCTTGGCGTGGGCCAGCATCCAGGTGAGGATCTCTCCATCACCTAAACCATTGGCTACCTGAGTCTTAAGGTCGTCGGCATCGACCCCGAGAAAATCCAGGACGTTCTTATCGAGGGGGCAATTGTAGGTGTACTCGCCGTTCTTCCCGATGAGGGTAGCCCGGCACTTATCGAGCATCCGGGGGAGGATCACCAGGCCGCCGAGTCGAACCCGAGCGCTGCGCGGGGGGTGTTGAGTCAGGTCGTAGGGGTTATAGGACATAGTCGTGGTTGGCACCCTACCCTTTGCCCAAAAACCTGCAAGTATCATCGTATTTTGCCTGTTTTGTGGGTTTGCCAATTTGTCACACCCCCTTAAATAAGGTGGCGATGACCTACTTGGCTGCCGGCATGGCTGGTGCCCCGCTGACGACGAATTGTCTGCTGGGGTGTGCGGCCGTCTTCCTCGCCGCCACAATCTTGGATGGCTATGCGGCTAAAGATGCGTCGGGTCGGTTGAAGGCTGGCGGCCTTTGGGTCCTTCGTTGCGGGTGGGTTTTGCTGACCGCGATGCTCGCTTACCAAGGGCTCCATGCACACACCCTGCCGATGGGGAGCACCCCGGAGCTGCTGCTGACCTTCGGGTGGGGGTTGACCGCGCTTTACGGGTTCCTCGACCTCACGTTCAACCATCGGCTGCCGGTCTGGGCGATCGCGGCGACGACCACGCTTTGCTTGGTCGCGGCGGCCAGCCTCGGCTTGCCGGCGACGCAGCCGGATATCACCGCCAAGCCGATGATCGTGCTGCACGTCGCCACCGCCGTCCTCGCGTACTGCATCCTGGGCGCGCAGGCCCTGAACTCCCTCGCTTACTTGCTGCAGCACCGCGCCTTGGCGGAGCGGCGCTTCGGGGGTATCTATACCTTCCTGCCGGCGTTGGTGCCCTTGGAGCGGATCGGGGGGCAACTGCTGGGCGCCGCCGTCTGGATGCTCGGGCTTTCGCTCGTCATCGGGGCGGTCGATTGGTCCGCCAACCGCTCGCTCGTGACCTTGCCGAAGCTCGCCCTCGCCACCTTCACCTGGCTGGGAGCCTTGGCCTTGGCTATCCAACGCCGCCGCGAACGGGTGCTCGGGCCGGGCTTCGCGCGCGCGAGCCTGTGGCTGTTGCTCCCCGCCCTCTTTGCCTTGTGGCTTTCCTTGCCCGCCCACCGCGCATGATCACCCGGCCCGCTACCTTGGTCGCGCTCAGCGCGACGCACCGGACGGCCGGCCTCGATGATCGGGCCGCGTTCGCCGTGTCGCCTGAGGGCGTCGAAACTTTTTATGCCGCGGCCCGCGAGGTCGGGCTGGCCGAGGTCGTGCTCCTGGCGACGTGCAACCGGCTCGAGGCCTACGCGGTCGGCGATGAAGCGGCGGCGTTGCATGCGCGCGCCGCCCTCCTCCGCGCCACGGGCGCCGAGCCGGAGGCCTTGGATCAACACCTCCGCCCGATCCCTGGGCTCGCCGCGGTCGAACACCTTTTCGCGGTCGTGGCCGGCCTCGATTCCCAGATGGTCGGGGAGGTCGAGATCGCCGGTCAGGTGAAGGATGCCTATGCGGATGCCCTCGCGCGCGGCATGACGGGGCCGACGCTCAACCGGGTCTTCCAGCGCGCCTTCCAGGCCGGCGCTTGGGCGCGCACGCACACCGGTATCTCCCACGGCCACGTGAGCATCGGGAATGTCGCGGTCGATCTGGCGGAGCGGGCGTTCGGTGCGATCGGCGAGGCCCGCGTGCTGGTGCTCGGCACCGGCGAGGTCGGTCGCCGCGTGGTCCAGGCCTTGGTCTCCCGCGGGGCCAGCCAGGTCTCCGTGGCTTCCCGCACCTTCGAGAACGCCCGCACGCTCGCGGCCGAGTTCGCCGGGGCTTCCTTGTCGCTCGCGGATGCGCTCGGCCAAGCGCATGCGCACGATGTGATCGTCGGTTGCGCCGCCGTGGAGCGGGCCTTGCTCGATGCCGTGACCTTGCGCGAGCATGCGACGCGCCGACGCGGTCGACCTTTGTTGCTCATCGACCTCGGCGTGCCGCGGAACTTCGACCCGGCGGCGCGCGACCTTCCCGGCGTCTACCTTTCCGACCTCGATGACCTCGCGGGCGTGGCGAACGCCAACTTGCGGGCCCGCCTCGCCGAGGTGGAGACGGCGCGCCGCGCGTTGGCGGAGAAGGCGGCGCGGACCTGGGGCGCGACCCAACGCCCCCAAACCGAAGGGGGCCAGCCATGAAGCCCACGGTCCTCATCGTCGACGACGAGAAGCATTCTCGCGAGGGGTTGCGCGCGGCGTTCGAGGATAAGTATGAGTGCTTCGTCGCGAAGGACGCGGTGGAGGCGGCGCGGTTGATGCAGGACGTGCCGCCCGACGCGGTGCTCACCGACTTGCGGATGGCGGGCGAGGATGGCATGGCCGTCCTCGAGCGCGCGCTCAAGCTCCCGCAGCAGCCGGTCTGCATCATGATGACCGCCTACGGCGACGTGGATACGGCGGTGCAGGCGATGAGCCGCGGCGCCTATTGGTTCCTGCAGAAGCCGGTCGATCTCCGGCAGGTCGAGCTGCTGTTGGCCCGCGGGCTGAAAGCGCGGTCGACGGAGAAGGAGGTCGCGGTCTTGAAGACCCGGCTCGACCGGAAGTTTTCGCTCGGCGAGGTGATCGGTTCCTCCGCCACGTTGCAACGGTCGGTCGAGCAGGTTCGCTCGGTGGCGCCGTCCAACGCCACGGTGCTGCTCCTCGGCGAGACCGGGACCGGCAAGGAACTTTTCGCCCAGATGATCCACCAGGCCAGCCAGCGCGCCAAGGGCCCGTTCATGGCCGTGCATTGCGCCGCGATCCCTGCGAACCTGCTCGAGAGCGAACTCTTCGGCCACGAGAAGGGCGCGTTCACCGGCGCCAACGAACGCCGGGTCGGGCGCTTCGAGTCCGCCGACGGCGGGACGCTCTTCCTTGATGAGATCGGCGAGATCGACGGGACGACCCAGGTGAAGCTCCTGCGCTTCCTCGAGACGCGGGCCGTCGAGCGCCTGGGGTCGCACCGGCCGATCCCGCTCGACCTCCGCCTGGTCTGCGCCACCAACCGCGACCTTCTCCAGATGGTCCGCGAGGGCAAGTTCCGCGAGGATCTCTATTACCGGCTATCGGTCGTGCCGTTGCGCTTGCCCGCGTTACGCGAGCGTCTGGACGATATCCCGTTGCTCCTGGCCCATTACCTTCGGCGTTTCGCCCAGGAGAACGCGGTGGCGGAGGCGCGGCTGGCGCCGGAGTCCCTTGCCGTCTTGGTCCGTTACGCCTGGCCGGGGAATATCCGCGAGCTGCGTAACGCTTGCGAGAATCTTGCGGTGCTGCGCGCCGGCAAGGTCGTCGCTCCGGCCGATCTTGACCCGCGCTTCGCCCAGGTCCCGCCGGCCGCGCGCCCCGCCGCGGGCGGCGGGGATTTCCCGCCGATGTTGGACAAGGCGGAGAACGAGAAACAATTATTGCGACAGGCGCTCCATTCCGCGGCGGGTAATCGCACGCGCGCCGCCGAGCTAATGGGCATCTCCCGCCGGACCCTCCATCGCAAGTTATTGCAATGGCCCGAGCTCGAGGCTGAAGCGCCGCCGTCATGACGCGTGGGCTTGGCATTTTTCTGCTCGTCGCCGCGCTACCGGCGGCCGAAATCGCGGGGACCGACTTGTTGGCGCCGTCCTTGTCCACCGGCTTGCGGCAGGTCGCGCCGGCGGGCGCCAGCGTCGACCTAGCGGGCACGATGCCCGCGCGGCGCGGGCTGGCCAGCGGCGAGGTCGCCTGCGCCTTGCTCTTCCTGCGGCCGGAAGAAGCCGCCCCGACCGCGCCAGGTGGTATGGAGTTGGTCCCCTTCCCTTTTGCCCGCGCGGCGGCGGCCATCGCCGTGCATCGGTCCAACCCGATCGAGCAGATCAGCCTTGGTTCCTTGGCCGGCGTCTTCGCCCGTGAAACGACCAACCCCATCGGTAATTGGAATGAGCTGCCCATCCCGGGACGCACCGACCTGATCACCGCCGCGTTGCATTCCCCGGAGGGCTCTTTTGTCCGTGAACTGTTTCGCGGTGTCGTGCTCGAGTCGAAAGCTTTCCGGGAAGGGGTCCGCTTGGAGACACCCGCGATGCAGGTGAAGGAAACCCTGGCGAGCGTCTCGGGTGCGTTGGTCGTCCTGCCTTGGGTCGCCGTCGAGGATGCCAAGCTCTTGCAGGTGGTGGATGGGCGTCCCGGTCGCTCGTCCACCCCTTACTCCCCCACGGGGATGAACATCTATAACGGCGACTACCCTTTGAGCCTCCCCCTCGTGCTCTACTTAAGGAAGGACAAGGCGACAGCCTACGCGCCCCTGGTTCGCTGGGTCTTTTCCGATGAGGTCGCAGCTCGCCTGCAGTCCTCGGGTTTGACCCCCACCCCCCCGGCCGTCCGCGGCCGCCTCCTCCAAAGGCTTGACACTCGGTAGGTGCTTTGGTCTGCTCCCCATCCAGCGCGCGCGTAGCTCAATGGTAGAGTACCACCTTGCCAAGGTGGCTGTTGCTGGTTCAAGTCCAGTCGCGCGCTCCACTTTAAAATGGAGCAAAAACCCGCCGAAAACCGGCGGGTTTTTCATTGCCCGCCTCAGGAGCCCGTCGGCAAAGTGACGGTGATTTGCAACCCCTTGGGGCGGGCAGGTTCGGCCACGGCCGTCCCGCCGTGGAGCTCGGCGACCTGCCGGACGATGCTGAGCCCGAGGCCGCTACCGCCCGCCCGGCGGGATTTGTCCGTCCGGTAGAACCGATCGAAGAGCCGAGGGAGGTCCGCTGGGGAGACCCCCGCCCCATCGTCCGTCACCCGGAGGATCACCCCGTTAGGCCCGTCGGAGGTGGTGATGGCGATTCGGGTGGCCCCCGCCGCATGCGCCAGCGCGTTGTCGATCAGGTTTTGGATGAGCCGCCGAGACTGGACGGGGTCGGTGGCGACATCCTCGGCCGCATGCAGGGAAAGTTCGAGTGCGACGCCGGCGGCCCGGCACTGCGGCTGGTATTCCTCGCAGACTTCGCGCGCCGCCCGATGCAAGGCGCCGGTTTCGCGTTGGGCGCCCTGCCCGCTCTCCAGGCTGGCCAGCGCGAGCAGGCCTTCGACCAACGCCTGGAGGCGCCCGACGGAGCTGACGATTTTCTGGACGAAGCGGGTGCGATCCTCCGCGCTCATGGTCGCATGGTCATCGGCGAGCGTCTCGGCGTAGCCGCGTAGGATCGTGACCGGCGTGCGCAAGTCGTGGGAGACGTTGGTCACGAAGTCGCGCTCCATCGCCTGCAGGCGTTTGAGCGCCGTCACGTCGGTGAGCACGAAGATCGCGGCGCGCTCGCCAAACGCCTCGGGGTCGGTGCGGGCGCCGGCCGCCTGCACCCACACATCGGCCAGCGGTGCGCGGTTGAGCAGGATTGTCGCTTGCGCGTCGCCGGCCCGGCGGACCTCCCCGATGAGCTCGATGAAGTCGGCGCTGCGGACGAGCGGCACGATGGCCCCGCCCGCATCCTCGGGTTGTAGACCAAAGAGCGCGACGGTCGCGGGGTTGGCCAGTCGGAGTCGATCCTGCGCGTCCACGACGAGGACCGCGTCGGTGAGCGGCGCGAGCAGCGCTTCGATCCGGCGGGCGGCGGCGGCGCGGATCTCCCCTTCCCCGCTCGAGCGCGCTTCCACGGAGCGCAGCAGTTCATCTAGGCCGAGTTGGCGCACGAGCCAGCCATCCGGGCGCGTCGAAGGTTCGCCGCGCAGCAGCACGCGGCGGGCCCAGGTGAGGCATCGACCGAGTTCATTGAAACACCAGGCCGCCAGAGCGACCAGCGCCACGAGCAGGATCCACGGCAGCCAGTTCATCGGCAGTCAGCGTGTCGGGTCCGGCCGCGGGAGCGAGCGGAAAGCCGTCAGCCCGCGACGCGGTAACCCACGCCCCGCACCGTCTCGATGATCTCGCTCGCCGGCCCGAGTTTCTCGCGGAGTCGACGGACGTGCGTGTCCACCGTCCGGGTTTCGAGGTCGGGCGAATAATTCCAGACATCCGCGAGGAGTTCCTCGCGCGATTGCACGCGCCCTTTGCGTTCGAGCAGGAGGCGGAGGAGTTTGAATTCGGTCGCCGTGAGTTCGACCGGCTTGCCGAGCGCCGTCACCTCGTGGCGTTCGATGTCGAGCAGTAAGGAGCCCGCGGCCAGCCGCGTCGAGGGTTTCGCCGCCGCCGACTTCGCGCGGCGGAGCAAGGATTGCGCGCGTAGCATCAGCTCGCGTATGTCGAACGGCTTGGCGACATAGTCGTCGGCGCCGCTCTCCAGCCCCTTCACCTTGTCGGCGGTCTCCGCCTTGGCGGTGAGGAAAATCACCGGGGTATCCTGGAGCAAGGAGTCGGCGCGCACCATGCGCAGCAGCTGCACCCCGGTAAGCTCCGGCATCATCATGTCGAGGATGATCAAGTCGGGGCGGAAGTCGCGGGCTAGCCCGATGGCGCGCAGCGGGTCATTGAGGGCGCGGACGGCATAGCCCGCCTGTCGGAACTTGTAGTCGAGCAGCTCGGTCACGTCGGCTTCGTCGTCGACGACGAGGATTCGCTTGAGGTGTTCTGGGTCCATAAGGTTGAGACTCACACAAAGGCTTTAGTGGTTGGGCCGCCAGCGTTAGGTTACGAATGCGACAATCGTGCGTCGGGCGAATTATTAATCGTAAGTATTTATATATAAGTAACTTGCAAATGTTTGAAACACGACTGTCACCCGCTCTCGCCGCAATCTTCACCTTGGGTCTGTTCCACGTGGAACATAGCCCCGCCCTGCCCCGTTCAGGTGGTCTTCTTCGACCGGAACAGAATCATCAGCAGTGAGATGTCCGCCGGGTTCACGCCGCTGATCCGGCTGGCCTGGCCTAAGGTCTTGGGCTGAATCGATTGGAGCTTCTGGCGGGCTTCGATGCGCAAGCCGTAGGCTTTTAAGAAGTCAAAGCCTTCAGGTACCTTAAAAGAGTCTAGGTCGTGCAGTTTGCGGGCGTTGCGGGTTTCGCGCTCCAGGTACCCCCGGTATTTGACCCGGTACATGACTTCGGCTTGTACTTCGGCGGCTTCGGCCAGGAACGTCGGCGGCAGGTCCTTAGGCATGGATTCCCAGTTGCGCCGAATGACGTCGCCAGCGATTCCGCCGGGGATGGCCAGTTTCTCCAGGTATTCAATCCAATGGGCGACTTTCTCGGCTTTGGCTTGGATGCGGCCCAAGCGGTCCGGCGGGACCAGGCTGAACTCGGTGATTTTGTCCTTAAGACGGAGTTCGGCGCTGCCGTGGTTGAATAAGAGGCGGAATTCAGCCCGGCTGGTGAACATTCGATAAGGCTCCTGGGTGCCTTTGGTTACGAGGTCATCGATTAGCACCCCGATGTAGGCTTCATCGCGGCCAATCACCATGGGAGTCTGTCCTTTGACTTTACAGGCCGCATTGACCCCGGCAACCAGGCCTTGGGCGCCGGCTTCCTCGTACCCAGAAGTGCCGTTGATCTGGCCGGCAAAGAACAAGCCCTCGACCTTTTTAGACTCCAGGGTGGGGTAGAGTTGGGTCGGGGGTGCGAAATCGTATTCGACGGCATAGGCCGGGCGGAGCATCACGGCTTTCTCTAGGCCGGGGACCGACGCCAGCATCTGGAGTTGGACAGGGAAGGGAAGGGAGGTCGAAAGGCCATTGATGTACCATTCGTCGGTATTGCGGCCCTCAGGCTCAAGGTAGAGCTTATGGGTATCCTTGTCCGAGAACTTCACGAACTTATCCTCGATGGATGGGCAGTAGCGTGGGCCGACGCTGGTAATCTCGCCGCCATAGAGGGGGGAGAGGTGGAGGTTCTCTTGGACGATCTTCCCCGTGGCGCCGGTTGCCTCGGTCATCCAGCAGGATACTTGGTCGCTGCCGGGAGCCCAGCCGGGGAGGCGTTCACCGGCTTGTTCCACGTGGAACAAATCGGTTTGCTGACGAGTGTCGTGGAAGGCGAAAAGGGTGGGGGAGGTGTCGCCTGGTTGCTCCTCGCATTTGCTGAAATCAATCGACGATCCAAGGATGCGCGGCGGGGTTCCGGTCTTGAGCCGCTGGAGTTCAATTCCTGCCTCTAAAAAACTGGCTGACAATGACTTAGCACTAAAGTCTCCCAGCCGACCACCTTCGGTTTTATTCGCCCCGATGTGCATCAGGCCACGTAAGAAAGTGCCCGTCGTCACGACCACGGTCTTGGCGTGGAAATCAAGATCCAGGTTGGTCTGCACCCCGACCACGGCGCCGTGCTTAAAGATGAGCCCGGTGACCTGGGATTGGAAGATGGTCAGCCCCGCCTGCAGCTCGCAGAGGTGTTTCATCCGGAACTGGTAAGCCTTCTTATCGCACTGAGCGCGGGGGGCCTGGACGGCGGGACCCTTGGAGGAGTTGAGGAGGCGGAACTGGATGCCGGTCACGTCAGCGGTCAGGCCCATCTCGCCTCCCAGGGCATCGATCTCCCGAACGATGTGCCCTTTGGCCTGGCCCCCGATGGCGGGGTTGCAGCTCATCTGGGCGATGGTGTCCACGTTGCCGGTCAGGAGCAGGACCTCCACCCCCATGCGGGCGGCCGCCAGGGCCGCTTCCACGCCGGCATGGCCAGCCCCGCAGACGATGACGTCATAGGGGCGGTCGGGCCCGAGGCGGATTTGTTTGTGAGGTCGCATAGGCACTCCCTCACCAGAGGGAATCACTTACCTATGCAGAAGGAAGCGAAGAGCTTGTCCAGCATACGCTCATTATCGATGCGGCCGACGATTTCCCCCAGGGCGTCCAGGGCGGCCCGGCCCTGGGCGGCCGCTAGCTCGGTCTGGATGGGGGGCTGGAGGTGGCCGACCGCTTCCGTCAGAGCGGTCGCCGCCCGGGCCATGGCCTCGGCATGGCGGACGCTGACCACGAGGTCTTCGGCGCCCGGGGCGATCGCCTGGGCGACAAGGAATTCACCGAGCTTCGCACGGAGCGCTTCGGCGTCGCGTCCGTCCAAGAGGCAGGCCGAAAGTTTCGCGATGGTCGGCAGGCAGTTTTTTTGCGCGGGGTGTGCGGGCAGGTCCGACTTGTTCGCGACGACGAGCGTGCGCGCGGGGTCGAGCAGCGCGACGAGTTCGGCGGGCAGGGCCGGGGGCTCGGCCGAAGCGTCGACGACGAGCAGGAGCAGGTGCGCGCCGCGCGCTTGCTCGAGCGAGCGCGCCATGCCGAGGTTCTCGAGCGCCGAACCGCCCTCGCGCAACCCGGCGGTATCGATCGCGGTGACGGCCAGCGGCAGCCCGGCGACGGGCGCCTCCAAGTAGTCGCGCGTCGTGCCCGCTTCGGGGCTCACGAGCGCGCGCTCGGCGCCGGCGAGCACGTTGAGCAGGCTCGACTTACCGGCGTTCGGCGCGCCCACGACGGCCACGCGCAGGCCGGTGCGCAAGGCGCCGTCATGCCGCGCGGTGCGGGCGTAAGCGGAAAGTTCTGACGCTAGTTCGACCAAGCGGGCCGCTGGTCCCAGCGGGTCCTCCGCAGGCAGGTCTTCCTCGGGAAAATCGATGTGGGCCTCAAGCTCGGCGAGGACCTGCAGCGTGCGGTCGGTCCAGCGGGCGACGTGCCGGCCGAGTTCGCCGGCGAGCAGGCGGCGCGCGGCGGCGAGCGCTCGCTCGGAGCTCGCGTGGATCAGGTCGGCGACGGCTTCGGCTTGCGTGAGGTCGATCCGGCCGGAGAGGTACGACCGCCGCGTGAACTCGCCGGGCTCCGCGAGCCGCCCGCCGCGCGCGAGGCAATCCTCGGTGAGGCGGCGCACGAGCAGCGGGTTGCCGTGGCAGGTGATCTCCAGCGAGTCGTTGCCGGTGAAGGAGCGGCCGGCCGGCCAGAGCACGGCGACGACTTGGTCGATGGGTTCGCCGGCTCGGCTGCGCCAGATGCCGAGGGTCGAGGTCTTCTCCGCCAGCGGGGTCTTCCGGCTGAGCGCGGCGGTGGCCATGACCGCAGCGAGAGGTCCGTCGATGCGCACGACGGCCAGGGCCGAGCGGCCGGCGGGGGTCGCAGCGGCGACGATGGTCTCGGTGGCGGACATAAGAGGGCGGGAGCCGAGGTCATCCCAAGGGGCGAGGGGAGGGGAGGCAAGCGGTGTCATCTGTCAGCAAAAAGGCTGGAAGGGCAGGGCGGGCCTGCCACAGTCCGCCTTCGACACTCCCGTGGAAAATCACCGCTTCCTTCTTCCTGATTCGGCCCGGCAGATCGCCGCCGCCCATGGCACCCCCTGCTATGTCTACGATCAGGCCACCCTCGAGGCCCAGGCCGATGCCATGCTGGCCTTCCCGAACGCCTTCGGTCTGACGGTCCGTTTCGCCATGAAGGCCTGCCCCAACGCCTCGGTCTTGAAGATCTTCGCCCATAAAGGCCTCCATTTCGACGCCAGTTCTGGCTGGGAGATCCGCCGGGCGATGCTCGCCGGCGTCCCGGCCGACCGCATCTCCCTCTCCTCCCAGGAGCTCCCCGAGGACTTTGTGCCCCTTCTTAAGAAGGGCGTGCACGTCAACGCCTGTTCCCTCCTCCAGTTGGAACGGATCGGTCAAGCGCTGCCCGGCCACGAGGTCGGCCTGCGTTTCAACCCTGGCCGCGGCTCGGGCGGGACCGGCAAGACCAACGTCGGCGGCCCGGACTCCTCCTTCGGCATCTGGCACGAGTGGGCCGACCAGGCCCAGGCCATCGTGAAGCAACATGGCCTCAAGGTCGTCCGGATCCACACGCACATCGGTTCCGGCAGCGACCCGGTCGTCTGGCAGGAAGTTTCCGCGGCGAGCCTCGCGCTCGTCAGCCGCTTCCCGACCGTGCAGACCCTCAACCTCGGGGGTGGCTACAAGGTCGCGCGGGTCGCGACGGAGAAGGGCACGGACCCGCAGGTCGTCGGCGCCCCGGTCAAGGTCGCCTTCGAGCGGTTCGCCGCCGCCGATGGCCGGAAGCTGCGCTTGGAGATCGAGCCGGGCACCTTCCTCGTCGCCAACGCCGGCGCGGTGCTTTCCCGCGTCCAAGACATCGTCTCCACCGGTGTCCGCGACTTCCTCAAGCTCGACTCGGGTATGACCGAGATCCTGCGGCCTTCGCTCTACGGCTCCCAGCACCCGGTCCATCTCTACCCGGCGAAGCCCACCGGCGCCACGCGCGATTACGTCATCGTCGGACACTGCTGCGAATCCGGCGACCTGATCAGCTGCGCGCCCGGCGAACCGGAGACGCTCGCGGCCCGCCCGCTGCCCGCCGCCACGACCGGGGACCTTTGCGTCATCGGCGGAGCCGGGGCGTATTGCGCTGGCATGAGCACGAAGAATTACAATTCCTTCCCCGAGGCGCCGGAAGTCCTCCTGCGTCGCGATGGTCAGTTCACGTTGATCCGCCGCCGCCAGTCGCTCGAACAGATCCTGCAGAACGAGCAGCCGGCCGAAGGTCTCTGATCGTGCCGATTCTTTCGCCAGCCTTGGGCGCCACGGTGCCCGACTCGCCGCATGCGACCGTCGTCTGCCTACCGACGCTCGCGGACGTCGAGAGCTACGAGCGTAAGGAGGCGCGCGTCTGGAAACTTCTGCGCGCCGGCTACCCGCGCTTCGTCCGCAACGCGCTCGTCACCCGCGCCGCCGAGGAAGCCGCGCGCCGGCTCGGTCGAACGGGCGAACTTTTCCCGTTGGTCTCCGAGGCGAGCGCGCGCCGGCTCGCTGAACACGTCGGCGCTACGCTCACCTCGGTCGACCGGGTGGGCGATTGGTGCCTCGTCGCGACGCCACCGGGCGAGGCGGCCCTCCGCCTGGCGAAGATGGTGCAGCACACGGGCACGCTCATCTCGTCGCGCCAAGCGGAAGCCTGGCTGGCGGGCCACGCCCCGCCCGATGGGACCGCCGCACTCGCGGCGATTCGCGCGACGTTGGCGCCGCTCCTCGCGGGCGTCGCGCCGGCCGACACCCTCCTCGCGACGTCCGGTATGAACGCGGTCGCGGCGGGCATTGCGGCGATCGACGCCCTCCAACGCCCCCGGGGCCGTTCCGCGTGGATCCAGCTCGGTTGGCTCTACGTCGACTCCGCTCGTCTCTTCGAGAAGGCGCGGGCCGCCCGACATCATTTTGTCCCGGATGTCCGCGACCTCGCCGCCGTCGAACGTCTCCTCGCCACCGGGACCGTGGTGGGCGTCTTCACCGAGGTCCCGAACAACCCGCAGCTCGAGACCGCGGACATCCCCGCACTCCGCGCGCTCTGCGATCGGCATGGCGCGAAGCTACTGCTCGACCCGAGCAGCGTCGGCCTCGCTTCCGTCGACGTCCTGCCTTTCGCTGACATCCTCGTCTCGAGTTTGACGAAATACGCCAGCTCCGAAGGCGATGTCATGGCTGGCCTGCTCGCCGTTAACCCGACGCGCCCGGAGGCGGACGCGTTGCTCGCCTTCGCGCGCCGCCACCACGACCCGCTGCCGGCCCCCGACCTCGCCGCGCTCGCCGCGCAGATCGGCCGCATGGCCGAAGTCACCGCCCGGCTTTCCGCGACCGCGGCCGAGATCGCGCGCCGTCTCGCCGCGCATCCGGCCGTCGCCCGCGTGCGCACGGCCGACCAAGGCCCGACCGCCGCCGCCTATCGCCGTCTCTTGCGGCCGGGTGCGGGCGCCGGCGCGCTCATCACCGTGGAGCTCCGGGGCGACCTGCGTCGGGTCTACGATCGTCTCGCGGTGGCCAAGGGCCCGAGCTTCGGCCTGCGCTACACCTTAGCGGCGCCGTTCCTCTGGCTCGCGCATTTCGAGGAAGTGACGAGCGAGGCGGGCAGGGCGCAGATTCGCGCGGCCGGCCTCGACCCAGACCTCCTCCGCATCTCGGTCGGGACCGAGCCGATGGAGGAGATCTGGAGCGCCTTCGCCGAGGCGCTGGCGTGACGCCCGAGGTTAGCGGGCCGCCTCGTCGTCGTCGCGCTCATCGGGCTCTTCCGTCGCTGCGCGCCGCGGGGTCACCTGAGCTTTGCGCAGCTCCCGCGCTTTGACCATCCGCTCGCGGAAGGCGGCTTTCTCCTTCTCCAAGAGCGCGGGGGCTTCCGGGTCGACCTTGGTGAGCCCGGCCTCCAAGGCCTTGCGATAGGCCTCTTCGGACGCCAGCGCGCGTTTGTTGGCGGTCTGGTATTCGGTCTGGGCTTTTTGCGCCTGGGCACGGTCGGCCTTCGCCTGCTGATGCGCGGCTAGCACCTCGGGCAACTCGTTGGCCTGCTTGCGGGCCGACACGAGTCGGGCGTGCTCCCGGTCTTCGGTCGTCGCCGTCGCCGGCTCGGGGGATTTTTCCGCGCCGTGGGCGGGGGAGGGGAGGAGCGACGCTAGGAAGGCGAGCGCCAGGAGGGAGGAGGTTGGTTTCATGGTTTGGGTGGGAACGGGCTTGAGGAGGCGGCGTGTCGCTGGACAATTCAAGTCCCGCCCCCTAGGGTTCACCGCATGAGACTTTTCCCCCGTCATCTGCTAGGCGTCTTGTTCGCCTGCTTGCTTGTCCAGCCCTTGGCGGCCCAGAAGAAGAAGACCGGTGGGTTGATTCTCGAAGCTCCGGATTTGCCGGCGGTCCCGCAGATGCCCAACGCCTTCGCCCAGGTCGTCGGCACCCAGATCATCGGCCCGGCCTATAAGTTCACCAAGGAAGACCCGACGGTCGAGGGTGCCCGCGAGATCGCCAAGCTGGGTTCGCGCATCCTCAAAATCCAAGTCCCGCCGCCCCCCCAGTTCACCGAGCTCATTGGCATGCCCTTCACCCACTACTTGCTCTGGTTCCGCACCGGCAACGAATGGAAGCAGGGGATGACGCCGGAACTCCGCCGCAAGGAGTACAACGCCACCTACCTGTTTGCGAAGGATCTCCTGACCCGGCGCGACACCACGGGGAAGACGTTCTTCATCGGGCACTGGGAGGGCGACTGGGCCTTGTTGCCCAACATGGACCCGAACGGCGAGTTCGACGCCAAGGCGGCCGCCGCGATGATCGAGTGGCTTAACGTCCGCCAGGAAGCGGTCGATGACGCGCGCCGCGAGGTGCCCTATACCCGCTGTCGCGTCTACACCTACGCGGAGGTCAACCGGGTGATGGACGCCTTCAAGGGTGGGAAGCAACGTATGATCAACGCCGTCATCCCCAAGACCAACGTCGATTTTCTCTCCTACTCCGCGTACGACGTGCAGCTGCAGCCGGCCGAGATGGTGCGCGCGGCGCTCGATTACGCGAATCAACAGCTACCGCCGAAGGCGGGCTTGCCGCCGCGGCGCGTCTTCATCGGCGAGTGCGGCCTCTCCTGGACGGCCTGCGGCGCCGACGGCAAGGTCCACGAGCAGAAGAACCGCGAGATCCTCGCCAAGTTCCTCTCCTGGCGACCGGCGCTCGTCCTGTATTGGCAACTTTATAACAACGTGGTGAAGGACGGGAAACAGCTCGGTTTCTGGCTGATCGACGACAAGAACAAAAAGACCCCGTTGTACGAGACCTTCAAGGAGTTGTTGGCGCAACAGGAGGAGGTCGCCAAGGACATGCGGCAACGCTCTCGCCGGCTGCCTTCCTTTGAGGAGATCGCCACTTTCTCCGAGAACTGGCTGAGCCAGCGGGGCCGCTGAGGCCGACTCCACGCTTGAGGTCGCCCACCCGCCGCCGACAGTAGCCCCATGCGCAACAAGCTCTGCCTCGAGGCCTTCGGCACCTTCTTCCTTTGCCTGGCCGCCGGCCTGACCACCGACCCACTCGTCATCGCCGGGGTCCTGTGCGCCCTCATCTACATGGCCGGCGCGATTTCCGGGGCCCATTTTAACCCGGCGTCGACGTTGGCTTGGTGCACCCGTGGTCGCCATGGCTGGCTGGCCGGCGTCGCCTATGTCCTCGTCCAGTTGCTGGCCGCTTTGGTCGCGGCCACCTTCGCCGGACTACTCGTCGGTCATGACCCGGAGCGGACCGCGGCTGCCGCCCGCGCCGTCGACGACCCGGTCTTTCAAGGGGCGTTCACCGAGGGAGTGGCCGAGTTCCTCGGCACCTACTTCATGGCCTTCGTGATTCTCATGGTGGCGACTTCGCGCCGGACGGCCGGCAATGGTTACTTCGGGTTCGCCATCGCCCTGGCCGTGTATGGAGCTGCCGCCATGTTTGAGCGCCAAGCCCCGACCTTCAACCCTGCGGTCACGCTGGCGGTCACCCTGCGCGACGTCTTCGCGGCCTTCACCGCCGAGGGCAAGCAGGTCGATGTCCTCAAGGCCGAGCTCGCGTTCGTCGGCAAGTTCGCTCCGCGCTACCTTTGCATGGTTGGCTTGCAATTGACGGCCGCGGCGGCCGCCGCGTTTACTTTCCGCGGCCTCTTCCCCGAGGAACGCTGAAATCTCAAGGGAGGGCTTGAATCGGGCCGGGCCAGAATCAAGGTGGCGGTATGAACCCGCTCCTCGCCGCGCATAAGCATTATGGCACCCTGCTCCTCGTCCTCGTCCTGCTCGTCATCCTCGTCGCCTTGACCAAGGGCCCCAAGCCGGCCCTCCAGCGCATCGTGGCGGTCTTGGTCGACATCAACCTTGTCGTCGGTCTGATCGCCTTCTTCCAGACGGTCCGGCCGATCTCGTGGTTCCACCCGATTCTCGCCCTCGGCGCGGTGGGCCTTCTCCACGCCGCGGCCAAGAGCGAGGACAGGGCCAAGGTCGTCCGCTGCTTCTCGATCGCCCTCGTCCTCCTGGTCGCTGCCTGGGCCGTCAACGCTTCCTGGGGGCCGGCGTGGTTCAAGCTGAACTTCGTCAAGCTGCCCGCCACGGTTGAAGTCATCACCAAGTAAGCCGCCCCGCTCCGGTCAGGTCACGACGGCCCGGACACCCTCCGGGCCGTTTGACTTCCCGTTGACCGCCGACTTGATGGGAGGTGACTAGCAGTCTCCCGATGTACCGCCTCGCCCTCAACATGCTCTTTGGAGACCGCGCCAAGCTCGCGATGCTCCTGTGTGGGTTGGCGTTCTCGGCGCTGTTGATGGCCCAGCAGAGCTCCGTCTTCTTCGGGATTATGAGCTGGACCTACACGCCCATGGTCAACATCCGGGCGCAGGTCTGGGTCAGCGACCCGATGGTCGAGCAGGTCAACGACGCCAAGCCCCTCCGGGACACCGACCTCGGTCGCGTGCGCTCGGTCGATGGCGTCGCCTGGGCGGCCCCGCTCCACACCTCCTTCGTCCAGGCGCGCATGCAGGATGGTAACTTCAAGCTGATCACGCTCGTCGGCATCGATGCCGACACCTTTGCCGGGGCGCCCGCCATCCTGACGCAGGGGCGCATCGAGGACCTCCGCTTGCCGGACACGGTGATCGTCGACGAGTGGGGGGCCGCGCTGATGGGTCGCATGACCGTCGGGCCTGACGGCAAGCCGCGCTCCATGCCGCTGAAGGTCGGCGATACGTTCGAGGTCAACGACATCCAGGCCCGCATCGTCGGTATCTGCAAAGTGAGGCGGGCCTTCACCGGCGGACCGTTCGTCTACACCACCTATGATCGCGCCAAGGGCTACACGCTCGGTGCCCGTCGCACGCTCAGCTTCATGCTCGTCGAGCCGCAGAAGGGCGTGACGCCGGCTGAGCTTTGCGATCGCATCGAACGCGGTACGGGTCTCAAGGCCTGGACGTCGGACACAGTCATCTGGAACTGGGGTGAGCGGAGCCTGGCGCGCAATACCTTCTGGTGGTTCTGGACCAACACCGGCATCCCTTTCTCGTTCGGCACAGCTGTCTTGCTCGGCCTGTTCGTCGGTATCGCGATTTCGGGCCAGACGTTCTACTCCTTCGTGCTCGAGAACCTGAAATATTTTGCGGCCATCAAGGCGATGGGCGCGGGCATGGGCGTCATCGCCCGCATGCTCTTCGTGCAGGCCTTTACCGCTGGGCTCATCGGCTTCGGCCTCGGTGCCGGGATGGCCCAGGGCATCGGGCGCGCGATGATTGAGAAGGGCATGCCACCCTTCGTGATGTACCCGCAGATCCTATGGGCGACGTTCGTCCTCGTGCTGGGCATCAGCTTCGTCTCCGCCATCATCGGCATTATCAAGGTGTCGCGCGTCGACGCCGCCTCGGTCTTCCGCGGATGAGCCCCCTCGCCCACACCATCGCCGTTCGCGCCTCCGGCGTGGATATCTTCTTCGGCACGCTGGAGAACCAGGTCGTCGCCCTCCAGCAGGCCGACTTCGAAGCCCGCCGCGGCGAACTCATCATGCTCGTCGGCCCCTCAGGCTGCGGGAAGACGACGCTCCTCTCCGTTATCGCGGGCACCCTCACGCCGCAGGCCGGTACGGTCGAGGTCTTCGGCCAGCGCCTCGACGGCCTCGGCCAGGAGGAGCTCACGGCGTTTCGCCGCAAGCACCTCGGCTTTGTCTTCCAGTCGTTCAACCTCATCCCCACGCTCTCCGTGATTGAGAACGTGATGGTGCCGCTCCTCATCCAGGGTCGGCCTTACGATGAAGCCCACGCTCGCTCGCTCGCGATCATCGATAAGGTCGGCCTCAAGGGCCGCGAAGATGGCCGCCCTAACGCGCTCTCTGGCGGCCAGCAGCAGCGCGTTGCCATCGCCCGCGCGCTCGTCCACGAACCGCCGCTCCTCATCTGCGATGAACCCACCTCGGCCCTGGATAAGGACACCGGCGGGCACATCATGGAACTCGTCCGTGACCTTTCCCGTTCCCCTGAACGTTGCGTGGTCGTCGTTTCGCACGATCATCGTATCTTCCGCTTCGCCGACCGCATCGCGGAGATGGAAGACGGCCGCATCAGCCGCGTGGTCGACGACCCAAAGCTCCTCGATGCGACCCATCTCTGATCCCTCTTATGTTTAAGAAACGCATCCTACTCTTCGCCCTCGCCCTCGCCGGCGCCGTCTCTGCTTGGCAGCTCACCCGCGGCACGGCCAATGAGGCGCCGATCAAGCCACCGCCCTATGAGCCCGCCACCCGCGATAAGGATGGCCTCATCGCCGCCGCGGGCCTCCTCGAGGCGGTCGCGGAGAACACGCTCCTGGGTTCGCCCACGTCCGGCACGGTCACCAAGGTTCACGTGAAGGTCTGGGCCCAGGTGAAGGCGGGCGACCCCATCTTGACGCTCGATGAACGCGACCTCCGCGCCCAGCAGGCCGTGCAGGTGGCCGCGGTCTCCGCCGCCGAGGCCAGCGCCGAACGGGCCGAGGACGCCGCCCGCCGCTGGACGGGGATTAAGGACAGCGGCGCCGTCTCCGCCGCCGAGCTACTCTCCTACCAGTTGGCGGCCAAGGAGGCGAAGGCGCGGTTCCTGCTCGCCAAGGCTCAGCTCGACCAGACCGCGGTCATGCTAGACCGCCTCGTGATCCGCTCACCCATCGACGCTACCGTCCTCCAGGTCGGCGTGCGCGTCGGGGAGTTCGTGGCCGCCGGGGCCAAGGCCCCCGTCGTCCTCGGCGACATCACCCGCCTCCAGATCCGCTGCGACGTCGATGAGCAGCTCGCGACCCGCATGCGTGAAGGCCTGCCCGCCAAGGGCTACCTGAAGGGCGAGAGTTCTCTCGCCGGCGGCAAGGACCGGGCCATCGCCCTGAAGTTCGTGCGCATCGAGCCCTTCGTCATCCCGAAGACCTCGCTCACCGGCGCCAGCATCGAACGCGTCGATACCCGCGTCTTGCAGGTCATCTACCAGTTCGACCGCCCCGCCGGCCGCGCGCTCTTCGTCGGCCAACAGATGGACGTGTACATCGACGCCTCCCAAAATGCGCCGGGTAAATAAGACTTGGCTCCTCGCGGCGCTCGTCCTCGCGGGCTGTGCGCACGACCCGATGGCGAAGCCGAAGGCACCCGCGACCCCGCCGGCGTTTTCCCAGGCTGGCGTCGTCGCCGATGCGCAGTGGGCCGAAGCCTTCGGCGATCCCGCGTTGCTCGAGCTGATCGCCCAGGCTCGCCGGAACAGCCCCGACCTCGTCATCGCCCGGGCGCGTCAGCGCGAGGCGGTCGCCTTGCTCATCGCCGCCAACGCCGGCGATCAGCCCGCCCTTTCCGTCGGCGCCGGCCTGGAATCCTCCCGCATCTCGCTCGAGACCGGCCGCATCCCGCTCAACGCCGGTATCCCGCGGCACACCGATGTCGGGGCGGTCGGCGTCAAAGCCTCCTGGGAACTCGACGTCTGGGGCCGCGAGGCCGCCAAGACCAAGGCCGCCGACGCCGACGCGCGCGCGGCGAAGTTCACCGCCGAGCAGGCTGACCTCGCCCTTTCCGCCGAAGTCGCCCGCGGGTGGTTCGCGGTCCGCGGCGCCCGTGAGCAGCTCGCCTTCCTCGGGATCGAATTCGCCGCCCGCTATCGCGAGATGGAGATTGTCGAGCAGACCGTGGTCGCCGGCTTGCTCGACTCCGACCCGCTTTCCTCCGCCCGCCTCGCCGCCGCGCAGGCCAAGGTCGACGAAGGCCTCGGCCGCCGTCGGCTCGCCGCGGCCGAGAACGCGCTCCGTGCGCTCATCGGCGCCGCCCCGGGCGACAAACTGCCCGAAGCCAAAGGCGCCGCCGCGATGCCGGCCTTCGGCGCCGGCGTGCCTTCTGAACTCCTGCTCCGTCGACCCGACCTCGCCGCCGCCGCCGCGCACCTCGATGCCGCGGTCTCGCGCGAAGGCGCCGCTATCGCCGATTTCTACCCGTCCGTGACGCTCAACGGCCAGGCGGGCTGGCAGGCCGACCCAACTTCGCGCGTGGGTCGCGGGTCGGCGAGCTTCTGGTCGCTGACGCCTTCGGTGGATCTGCCACTCTTCGACGCGGGGCGCCGTGAAGCCAACCTCGAGGTCGCCCGGGCGCGCATCGATGGTTCCGCCGGCGAATGGACCAAGGCCGTGCTCGGCGCGTTCCGCGAAGTTGAGGATGCGCTCGCCGATCTCCGGGAACTGGCTTCGCAGGAAGAACTCACCGGTCGCGTGCTCGCGGCGGTCCGCGTCCGTCTCGCCAACGCCGAAGCCCGGCGCCAGGCGGGGCTAGCCCATGAGAACGAGGTCATCGTCGCCCGCCGCGATGAGGCGCTGGCCGCGCGCACGCTTTCGTTGGTCGTCTGGGAACGCCGGCAGGTCGCCGTCCGGCTCGCGGCCGCCACCGGCGGCGGTTGGTCCGCGAAGTGATCCGGCCAAAGAAGAAGGGCGTCCAGATGGACGCCTTTCCTGTTTCTATCAAGGCGCTTAGGCCTTGATCTGCGGGCGCTTGGGATCCGGCCAGTCGATGTGGAAGAACTCGCCGCGGGGCTTGTCCTTGCGCTCGTAGGTGTGGGCGCCGAAGTAGTCGCGCTGACCCTGGAGCAGGTTCTGCGGGAGGTCTTCGGTGCGGTACGAGTCGAAGTACGAGAGCGCCGAGCCGAGGGTCGGCACGGGGATGCCGTGCTTCACCGCGAGGGCGATGACCTTGCGCCAGTTCTTTTGCGCCTTCTTGACCGTCTTTTTGAAGTAAGGGTCGAGGAGGAGGTTATCCAGCGAGCGCTTCTTGGCGAAGGCTTCCGTGATCTTCTGGAGGAAACTTGCGCGGATGATGCAACCGCCGCGCCAGATTTGGGCGATCTCGCCAAAGTTGAGCTTCCACTTATACTCGTTCTGGGCCTCGCGCATGAGCTGGAAGCCCTGGGCGTAGGAGCAGATCTTGGAGCAGTAAAGGGCGTCGCGGATCTGTTCGATGATCTTGGCGCGGTCCGGATTGGTCATCGCGCGCTTCGGTCCGCGGAGGACCTTGGCGGCTTTGACGCGTTCCTCCTTCACGGCGGAGAGACAGCGGGCGAAGACGGCTTCGGCGATGGTCGGGGCGGCAACACCCATGTCGAGGGCGTTGGCGCTGGTCCACTTGCCCGTGCCCTTCTGGCCGGCGGTGTCGAGGATGACGTCGACGAGGGGGACCCCGGTCTCCGGGTCCTTCTGCTTGAGCACCTTGGCGGTGATCTCGATGAGGAAGGAATTCAGGTCGCCCTTGTTCCATTCTTCGAAGGTGGTGCCAATCTCGTCCGGCGTCATGCCGAGGAGGCCGCGCATCAGGTCGTAGGCTTCGCAGATCATCTGCATGTCGCCGTACTCGATGCCGTTGTGCACCATCTTGACGTAGTGGCCGGCCCCGTCGGGCCCGATGTGGGCCACGCAGGGTACGCCGCCCTTGATGGGCTGGCCGGGCTTGGCGCCGGTGAGTTCGACGCCGGTGACGGCATCGACCTTGGAGGCGACGGCTTCCCAGATGGGCTTGAGCTCGGCCCAAGCGGCGGCATCGCCACCGGGCATGAGGGACGGCCCGAAGCGGGCGCCTTCTTCGCCGCCGGACACGCCGGAGCCGATGAAGCGGAGGCCCTTGGCCTTAAGTTCCTTCTCGCGTCGCATGGTGTCCGTCCAGAGGGCGTTGCCGCCGTCGATGATGATGTCGCCCGGCTCGAAGACCGCGGCCAGCTCGTTGATCACGGCGTCGGTCGGACCGCCGGCCTTCACGAGGATGACGGCCTTGCGGGGCTTCTTCAGGGAGGCCGCGAAGTCCTTGATGGTCGGGCAGCCGGTGAGCTTGCCCGGGGTCTTCGGGTTTTCCTTCACGAACTCGTCGGTCTTGGCGGTCGTCCGGTTATACACCGAGATTGCGAAGCCGTGGTCGGCGATGTTGAGGGCGAGGTTCTGACCCATGACGGCCAGACCGATGAGACCAATGTCGGATTGCATAAGAGGTGCCAATGCGAACCCCCGGGGGCGGGCAAGGCAAACCAGAAAACGCCCGTTTTCCTGCAAAACACCCCCTTGTGCGCCGGTCCGGCCGCCTTTCCCCTCGCCTCATCCCGGACCGCTCCCATCTTGGCGGTCCGCCATGTCACAACTCGTCGGCAAACGCATCACCCTCGGGGTCACCGGCTCCATCGCCGCCTACAAGGCCGCCGACCTGACCTCCCAGCTCATCAAATACGGCGCCGAGGTTCAGGTGGTCATGACCAAGGGTGCCACGCAATTCATCACCCCGCTGACCCTCCAGGTGCTTTCGCGCCGTCCGGTGGCGTTCGATCTCTGGGCGGAAGGGGCGAATTCCGTTCCTGGCCATATCGAGATCGCCGACACCTCCGACCTGTTGTTGGTCGCGCCGCTCTCCGCCAACGTGCTGGCGGAGTTCGCCCACGGCCTGGCCCCCGACCTGCTGTCCAGCATCTACCTCGCCACCCGCGGCCCAGTGCTCCTTTGCCCGGCGATGAACGGTAAGATGTACGAACACCCGGCGACCCAGGCTAACCTGAAGACCCTCCGCGGCCGCGGTCACGCGATCGTCGAGCCAGCCGAAGGCATGCTGGCTTGCGGGTACGAAGGCCTCGGGAAGCTCGCGCCGGTCGACGAGATCGTCAGCCGCGTGCTGTCGATCCTGGGCTGAGCCCGATGGACCCCCGCGCCCTCCGCCAGCGACTCGAGGCTTCGGCGAAGGCGCTGGGCTTCGACGCCTTCGGGGTCGCGCCCGTCGAGGTCGACGTCCGGGCCGACTATTTCAGGAAGTGGATCGCCGATGGCATGCACGGCGACATGGCATGGCTGGCCCGTGATCCCGCGCGCCGCACCGACGCCCGCAAAGTCCTCCCCGAGGCGCGCAGCCTCGTGGTCGTCGGGCTGAATTACTACCAGCCTCACCCGCCCGCCGGCTACCGCATCGCGAAGTACGCCCTGGGTGCGGATTACCACGACGTGATCCTCGCCCGGCTACCGCAACTCTGCGAGGTCATGCGCGAAAGCGGCGGCGAGCAAAAGCCCTACGTCGACACCGGGCCCGTGCTCGAGAAGCCCGTCGCCGCCGCTGCGGGGCTGGGTTGGCAGGGCAAGAGCACGATCCTCATTCACCGCGGCGCGGGGACGTGGCTTTTCCTCGGGGTCATCCTCACGACCCTCGAACTCGAAGTTTCCGCCGCCAAGGAGCCGGACCGCTGTGGCACGTGCACGCGCTGTATCGACGCCTGCCCGACGGCGGCGATCATCGCCCCCTATCAGCTGGATGCCCGCAAGTGCCTCGCTTACCTGACCATCGAGCACAAGGGGGCCATCCCCGTCGAGTACCGCGAGGCACTGGGCGACCGCGTCTTCGGCTGTGACGACTGCCTCGATGTCTGCCCCTGGAACAAGTGGGCCGTGGTCACTCGCGAAGCCCATTTCGCCCCGCGCCCGCACCCGCCGCTCCGCGAGACGTTGGCCTGGACGGACGAACAGTTCCTCGCCCATTTCCGCGGCACGCCGGTCGAGCGTCTAGGGCTCGCCCGCTGGCGGCGTAACGCGCTCACGGTCCTAGGCAATGTCGGCCAGCCAGCCGATCTCCCCGCCGCTGAGGCATTGCTCGGCGACGCTGACCCGATGGTCGCCGAGCATGCGGCGTGGTCGGTCGACCGCCTCCGCGCCCGCTGAACCTACGGGTTGCCTCGGACCCCGGCCTCGTCCTAATGGGAGCCGTGACTCTTGCCCAAGCCTACCACGCGCTCGCTGCAGTCCTGCTCCTCGGCGGCTTCCTTGTCTGGACCGGCGCCGAAGTCCTGCGTTCGTTCCGCCGCTCGGGCTTCGCGACCGCTGTCCTTGGGCTCGCCGCCGTGGTCTGGTTTGTCGCTTGGCTCTGGTTCTTGCCCGAACCGGACCTTGCCGGCATCAGCCGCAACGTCGTGCTCGTCGTCGGCGTCCTCGCGAGCCTCGCGACCTTTAAGTACATGCCCGACCTCTTGGCCGTTCGTTCCCTCGGGGTCCTGATGATGTTCCTCGCGCGCCACACGCTCGACGCCGGCTACACGCACTTGCCTTACAGTTTGCTGGCCGCGTCGGTCAGCTACGGCTGCTTGGTCATCTTCGGGCTCTGGTGGGCTTCTTCGCCCCCCGCCTTCGTGCAGCAGTGCGACTGGGTTCTCGCGTCGACCTTCCGGCACCGCGTGCTGGGGGCGCTCTTCTGCGGCCTCGGCTTAGCGTGCGTCTACCAATCCTTCCACCTGGCGTGAGCCGCTCCCTTCTGATCGTCGTCTCGGGGCCGGCCGGCAGCGGCAAGACCACCCTGTGCTCCCGGCTGACCGAGGCCTACCCATCGGCGATCCGCCGCGTGATCACGTGCACGACCCGAGCCCCCCGCGCGGGCGAGGTCGACGGCGTCGATTACCATTTCCTGTCGCGCACGGACTTTGAGCGGCAGGTCGCCGCCGGCGTCTTCCTCGAGCACGCCCAAGTCCACGGCAACCTCTACGGGCCGCGCTCGGCCGATGTCGGTCGGCACCTCGACGCTGGTTTCGACGCCTTGCTTAACGTCGACGTCCAAGGCGCCGCGACCATCCGCGCGCAAGGCGCCGCCGACCCGCGCCTCGCGGGCGCGCTCGTCACCGTCTTCATCCGGGTGAGCGACCACGCCGAGTTGCTGCGCCGGCTCACGGGTCGCGGGACCGACCCCGCCGATGAAATCGCCCGGCGGGTCGCCGCCGCCGAGGAGGAGATCCGGCACGCGGGGGCCTACCAGCACCTGGTCGAGAGCGGGAGCCGCGCCGCCGACTTCGCCGCGCTGCAAAGCATCTACCTCGCCGAGAAGGCCCGTCGCCCATGATGGAAAAAAACGACATCGCGTCCGTCCTCGACGAGATCGCCACGTTCATGGAGCTGACCGGGGAAAACCCGTTCAAGATCCGCGCGTACTCCGCCGGCGCCCGCATCCTCGAGAATATGACCGAGGACCTCGGCGAGGTCATCGCGAGCGGCAAACTCGCCGACATCCCCGGACTGGGCGAAGCGTTGGTCGATAAGATCACGACGCTCCGGCGCGACGGGGTCCTGCCTTTCCACCAGAAGCTCAAGGCCTCGATTCCGGCCGGGCTCCTCGAGGTGATGCAGATTCCGGGCCTCGGCCCGAAGAAGGTCCGCGCGCTCTGGACGCAGCTCGCCGTCGAGGATCTCGCGCAACTGAAGGCGGTTTGCGAAGCCGGCGCCGTCGCCGAGCTCAAAGGCTTCGGCGCGAAGACGCAGGAGAAGATCCTCGAGGGTATCACGAACCGCATCGCCTACGGCAAGCGTCACCGCTGGTACGAAGCCGCCGCCATCGCCGAGCCGATCCTCGCCGGCCTGCGCGCGCTCCCGCAGGTCTCGCTGGCCGAATCCGCCGGTTCGCTCCGCCGCGCCCGCGAGACCGTCGGCGACCTCGACTTCCTCGTGGCCTCGTCGGAGCCCAAGCCGATCATGGATTGGTTCGTCGCCTACCCCGGGGTCAAGTCGGTCACCGCGCAGGGCGAGACGAAGTCCAGCGTACGCTTCGAGAACGGCCTGCAGGCCGACCTGCGCGTCGTGCCGGCCGAGCAGTTCTATTTCGCGCTCCATCACTTCACCGGCTCCAAGGAGCACAACGTCGCCATGCGCCACCGTGCGCTCGGCCGCGGCTTGAGCATGAGCGAGTGGGGCTTCAAGCCCGTCGACGAGCACGCCGTCGCGCCGGGCGCCCGGAGCGAGGAGGAGGTCTTCCGGGCGCTCGGGTTACCGTGGATTCCGCCCGAGCTCCGCGAAGGCAACGGCGAGATCGACGCGGCGGAAGCCAGCCAGCTCCCGCAACTCGTCGAGCTCGCCGACCTGCGCGGCGTCTTCCATAACCACACCACGGAGTCCGATGGCGATCACACGCTCGAGCAGATGGCGGCCGCGGCCGAGGCGCACGGCTGGGACTACCTCGGCATCTCGGACCACTCGAAGTCCAGCTTCCAGGCGGGCGGCCTCGACGAGGCGCGCCTGGCGAAGCAGCTCGCGGACATCGCTGCGCTCAACGCCTCGAAACGGTACCGTGTGCGCGTGCTCGCCGGCAGCGAGGTCGACATCCTCAAGGACGGCACGCTCGACTTCGCGGACGACGTCCTCGCCCGCCTGGACTTCGTCGTCGCGTCGGTGCACAACCTTTTCACCTTGGACCGCGAGGCCCAGACGGCCCGGATCATCCAGGCCATCGAGAACGAGCACGTCGACATGGTCGGGCACCTCACCGGCCGCCTGCTCAACAAGCGCGAGCCCTACGAGGTCGACATCGCGAAGGTCATCGACGCCGCGGCCGCCAACGACACGATCATCGAGCTCAACGCCAACCCCTGGCGTCTCGACCTCGACTGGCGTTGGTGGCGCCGTGCGGCCGAGAAGGGCGTGCTGTGCTCGATTAATCCGGACGCGCACCATATCGACCAGCTGGCCTTCGCCGCCCACGGTGTGCGTATCGCCCGCAAGGGTTGGTTGACGAAGGCGCAGGTGCTCAACACGCGCCCGCTGCCCGAGGTGCTCCGCTGGCTGGGTCGCTGAGCGCTCCTTCCGGCTCGCCCTGAGGGCGCGGCCCGTCCTATCCTGCCGTATGCTGCACGATAAGCGCCGTCTGCTCCTCATCGCCGGACCTTGCTCCCTTGAGTCGGAGGCCAATTGCCGGACCGTCGCCACGGAGCTCAAGGCCCTGGCCGCCCGCCACCCGGAGCTGAACATCATCTTCAAGGGTTCGTACGATAAGGCCAACCGCACCTCGCTCGGTGGTGACCGTGGCCCCGGCCTGCAGGCGGGCCTCGACCTCCTCGCGATGGTGAAGCGGGATTACGGCTTCCAGGTGCTGACCGACATCCATGGCCCCGAGCAGTGCGAGACCGTCGGCAAGGTCGTCGACGTGCTGCAGATCCCGGCCTTCATGTGCCGTCAGACCGACCTCCTGGTCGCCGCCGCCAAGACCGGTAAGGTCGTCAACGTGAAGAAGGGCCAGTTCCTCTCGCCGTTCGAGATGCGTTTCGTGGTCGATAAACTCGAGGGTGCCCAGGCTGCCGAGATCTGGCAGACCGACCGCGGCACGACGTTTGGTTACCAGAACCTAGTCGTCGACATGCGCTCCTTCCCAATCATGGCCGGCTTCGGTCACCCGACCATCATGGACGCGACGCACGCGGTGCAGCTCCCCGGCGCGGCCGGCGGCTCTTCCGGCGGTCAGTGCGAATACGTTCCGGTGCTCGCCAAGGCCGCGCTCGCCGCGGGCGCGGATGGCCTCTTCATGGAGACGCACCCGGACCCCCGGAAGGCAATCTCGGATGGCCCGTCGCAAGTGCCCCTCGCGGATTTCCCGGCGCTCGTGGAGTCCTGCTTGCGCGTCTGGAAAGCGGTCCGCGCCTAGGCCCTGAACGCCGCCCGCGCCGCCGCGCGGTCGAACTTGCCGCGCGCGTCGGTCGGGAGTTCCGTGACAAACGCGTAGGCTTTCGGCCGGGCCGCCGGTTCGAGTCGCTCGGCCGCGAGCCGTAATGCCGGCTCGAGGGATGGCTCGCCCACGACCAGCGCCACCACGCGTTCACCCCAGGCTTGGTCGGGTAAGCCAAGGACTTGGACGGTCGCCACGGAAGCCAGCGCGGCCACCACGCGCGCCGGGTCGACCTTCTCGCCGCCGGTGACGATTACTTCGTCGGCCCGCCCGAGAATGCGCACGGTGCCATCGGCGGCTATTTCCGCGCGGTCTTGCGTGCGGAGGCCCGCCGAGGGGAAGTGCTCCGTCGGCCAAAGCCCGACGGCGAGCGCGGGCGTCGCGATAGTCAGGAGGTCTCCGTCCAGCCCGAGACGCACGCCGGGCAGCGGGGTCCCGCGCGGTGGCTGGTTCTTCCACAGCCGTTCGGGCGGGCAGAGCACGCACGCGGCGGCGGTCTCCGTCATCCCATAGGTAAGGTAGACGGGCAGGCGGCGGTCGCGGATTTCGCGGAGGCACGCGGGCGGCACCGCCGACCCGCCGAGAAGCACGACCTTGAAACGCCGGAGCCAGGCTTCGCCCTCAGGCCGCGCCAGTAAGCGCATCAGCTGCGCAGGGACCAGCGAGGCGATGTGCGTGCCATCGGTGGGCAGGTCCACGCTGGGCAAGCGCCCTTCGGCCGGGAACCGTCCGTCCAAAGTCACGTGCCGCCCACCCGTCAACGCGGCGCGCACGAACGGCATCAGCCCGCTGACATGCCACGGCGGCGTGAGGGTCGCCCCGTGCAACGTCGGGCCCAGCCCGCGTGCGCTCAGGAAGTCGACCAAGGTGCGGACCGCCGCGGCCAGCGAGGCCGGGTCGTGGACCGCGAACTTCACCCGCCCGCCGGTCCCGCCGGTCGGGATCATCGTGCGCCCGCGCCAGTTGGCCGGCCACCCCGCCGGCGCCGGCCCCATCGGGGTGAGCTCCATCCCGACCACGGTCGTGCCCTGCGGTATCAGTCGCATCGCTTCGGCCAGCTCCTCGGGGCCCCAGTGCGGATTGCCGAGGAACACGGGCTCTTCCGCGCCCCAGGCCGTGGCGACGGCGGCGAGGAAGGTCGCGTGGTCGCGGTGGAAGACGGCGACCCCGTTCATGCGAGTTCTTTCCAGAAGTCGTTCCAGTTCAGGTCGAGTAAGCCCCGGACCAAGGGCCCGCCGGCGTGGCGATCGCGGCCATCGCGTTCAAAGCGGCCCAACGTGTCGAAGCCCACGGTGCCCGCCGCCGGATCCTGCGCGGCGAGCCAGAGCGCGGCTTGTCGACCGATGGCCGTCTCGAAGGCGGAAGAGTAGACGACCGACCCAAGGCGCGCCGCGCGCCAGGCGCGGAAGGCATCCCAGTCGCCCACGAGCGACGGCTTCACCACCACCGGGCCGGCCCAGTCGACGCCGGCGGGCGTGAGGAAGGATTCGTCGAGGGCGACCTGGTCGGCGCCGAGCGAGGCGTAACCCGGATGGCCGACGGGCAGCGGTTGCTCGAGGAAGTCGACCCGCGGCTCGGCGCGGGCGAAGTCCGTCCACGTGCGCGCCGCGGCGAGGTCGAGGCCGCCGTTGGCGTCCAGTCGCAGGCGTACCGCGGGCACGCTCGTCAGGATGCCGCGCACGTCATCCGGCCTGATCGCGGCGTCGAGTTTCACCTTCACGGTGGCGAACCCTTCGGTCACCTTCGCGCCGACCGCCGCGCTCGTCGCGCGCTCGGCCAGTCCGGCACACGCGAGGTGGCCGGTGAATCCCGCGATTTCGGTCCAATGCGCACACGAGGACAGCGCGGCGCGTAAGCAGGGCAGGGCCTCGCCCGCGGCCTCGGCCACGGCGCGCAAACGCCCGAGATTGCCTTGGGCGGAGCGGATGACTTCGACCGCCTGCTCGATCGTCTCGGTCGGGAAACCTGGCCAAGGGGCGACCTCGCCGTAGCCCACGCCCTCGGCGGTCTCGGCCCGGAGCAGGAGTCGGTCGACTGCCTCCACGGGGCCGCGACCGGTCAGTAGCGGCCGTCGGAAACGCCGCCGGACACGTAAGAAGTCGATTTTGCCCCCGTTCATCCGTCCGATGTTCGCTAAACGGGCCCCCGCCGCAAAAACAAATTGCCAGCCTTCGGGGGGCACCCTTACACCCTTTGGGGAAACCGACCACACATGGCCTCCTCGAAATCCCCGGGCCGCGTTTCCCTAGATGAACGCTTCTACCTGTCCGCCGACAGGTTTTTCCCGGCCAACGCCGGGCTAGGCCTGACCTACGATGACGTCTCGCTGGCCACCCGTTACTCGGAGGTCCTCCCGCGGATGACCCGGCTGGATTCCTCCCTCTCCGACGCCTTGCCGCTTTCGCTCCCGATCGTGTCCTCCGACATGGATACGGTCACCGAGCACCGCATGGCCATCGCCATGGCGCTCAACGGTGGCCTGGGGCTCCTGCACTACAACATGGCCGAGGCTGTCCAGTTGAGCGAGGTCCGCCGCGTCAAGAACCACATCCACGGGATGATCGGCGACCCTGCGGTCGTCTCGCCGGATCACACCATCGCCGAGGTGCTTGCCCGCATCGAGCACGATGGCCTCGTGTTCAGCACCTTCCCGGTCACTGGTCCTGACAACGTCCTGCTCGGCCTCCTGCCCGGCAGCGCCGTGAAGGAGCGCCACGGCCAGCGCAAGGTCGCCGCCGTCATGACCCCGCGCGCCCAGGTCTTCAGCGTCTTTGAGAAGGACCTCGGCAAGGACCCCATCGCCACCGCCGACCGTCTCTTCTCCGACCACGTGGGCCAGAACAAACTCCTCGTCGTCGACGCCAAGAACCGCCTCCGCGGCCTCTTCACCTTGAGCGACATCGAGCGGATTTCCGAGGAGTCCCGCGCGCATGTTCGGCCCACGCGCGATAGCCACTTCCGCCTGCGGGTAGGGGTGGCGGTCTCGGTCCCCCGCCGCGCCGACGGCGAGATCGACCGCGACCGTTTCCTCGCCCACGCCGCCGCCCTCGTCGAGGAAGGCGCCGATGCGCTCGCCATCTCCACCGCCCACGGCCACACGAAAGGCGTCGGCGAGGCCATCCGCCTGCTGCGCAAGGCCCACAAGGGTCTGACCCTCATCGCCGGCAACGTCACGAGCGGCGAAGGGGTGGAGTTCCTCGCCGCCGCGGGCGCGGACACGGTCAAGATCGGCCAGGGCCCCGGCTCCATCTGCACGACGCGGATCGTCGCCGGCGTCGGCATCCCGCAGCTCACCGCGCTCTACGTCGCTTCCCGTGCCGCGGCCCGCAAGGGCGTCCGCATCCTCGCCGACGGCGGCATCACCAAGTCAGGTGACATCGTCAAGGCGCTCACGCTCGCCGACGCCGTGATCCTCGGCGGTCTCCTGGCCGGTAGCCGCGAGGCCCCGGGCAAGCTGATGGAGATCAACGGCAAGACCTATAAGGAATACCGGGGCATGGGTTCGCATGAGGCCATGCGCAAGGGTTCCGCCGCCCGTTACGGCCATTCCGCCAGTGGCAAATTCAACAAGGTCGCCGCCGAAGGGATCGAGGCCCTCAAGGAGGTTTCCGGTTCCGTGGACCAAGTCCTCGGTACCTTGGCCGGCGGGGTCCAGAGTGGCCTCGGCTACCTCGGGGCGCAGAATTTGGCGGAACATCGGGCCAAAGCCCGTTACATCAGGGTCACCCCGGCCGGTCAGCGTGAGGCCGCGCCGCACGACGTGATTGAAATCAAGGCCGGCTCCTGATACTCGTCCCCTCTCTTCCCATGCTCGCATTCGTCCGAGGCCTCCTCGTCTTCCTCCTCGGCGCCGTTTTTGGCGCCGTTGGCATCCTGCTTTTCCTCCCGACGTTCTCGGTGACGGTGAACAATCATCCCGACAACCGTCCGGTGGCGGTTGTGAAGGCCGAGCCGGTCAAGCCGGCCGAGCCGGAAAAACCTGTCGCCAAGGTCGAAGAGAAGCCGGCGGAGCCCGTCGCCAAGGTTGAGGAAAAACCCGCTGAGCCCGCGAAGACCGAGGAACCGGTCGCGAAGACCCCGATGAAGGAAACCGCCGCCGAGCCGGCGAAACCCGTGGAGCCCGTCGCCAAGGTCGAGGAAAAGCCCGCCGAGCCCGTGAAGGCCGCCAAGCCCGCCAGCGACGAGAAACTCGACTTCACCTTGCTCAACGGACGCCCGCTCTTCTGGCCGGCCGCCGTCGCGGTGACCACCGCCACCAGCACCACGCTCATGGAGAAGGGTGCCAAGGTCGCCGACATCCCTCTCGACGTCGGCACCACCTTGCAGATCTCGAAAGTCCTCGGTGATGGCGCCTTGCTGGTGCGCGCCCAGGGTCTCCAGTTCGAGATCGACCATCGTCTGACGGACTTCGATGCCGTCGTCCGCAAGAAGATCCAGGAAGTGATCGACGCCGGCAGCAAGGTGCCGCCGCCTTTCAAGTCCGCCCCCGTTTACGTGGCCCCGATCGCCCCGATCCCGGTCATCCCCGCCCCGAAGCCCCCGGTCACCCCCCCGGCCCCGAGCACGGGAGGTTCCTCGGCCTCCCCGGCGACCAAGCCTTCGCCGACCCGTCCGGCTGGCGCCTCCTTGGACGACAAGATGAATTCGCTCTTTGGCCGTAAGATGTCCGAAGAGGAGAAGGCGGATGCCAAGGCGGCGACGGAGAAGAAGAAGACGCCTGCCAAGTGAGCGCGGCCAAGGTTTACTCTTGGAACGTCAACGGCGTCCGCTCCGCCCTCGGCAAGGGACTCGCTGACTTCATCGCCACCGCCGACCCCGACGTCCTCTGCCTGCAGGAGACGAAGTGCGAGTCCGCCACCGCCCGCGAGCTGGGCTTGGCGTTCCCGCACCAGACGTGGCACGAGGCGGAGAAGAAAGGTTACTCCGGCACGGCCGTCCTCTCGAAGGTCGCGCCGCTTTCGGTCGCCACCGATTTCCCCGGCGACCATCCGGCGGAAGGCCGCGTGGTCACCGCCGAGTTCAAGGGGCTCTTCGTGGTCAGCGCCTACGTCCCGAACTCGCAGCGCGAGCTCGAACGCCTCGACTACCGCCTGCAATGGGATGCGGACTTCCGCAAATACCTCGCCCGCCTCGCCAAGCAGAAGCTGGTCGTCGTCTGCGGCGACCTCAACGTCGCGCACGCCGAGATCGACCTCGCCAATCCCTCGACGAATCGCCGCAACGCCGGCTTCACCGACGAAGAGCGCGAGTCTTTCAGCCAGTTACTGTCCCAGCACGGCTTCACGGACACCTTCCGGGCACAGCACCCGACGCTCGCGCAACGTTACAGCTGGTGGTCGTACCGCCCGGGCATCCGCGCCCGGAACATCGGGTGGCGGCTGGACTACTGCCTGACTTCGGATGGGCTCAAGTATTCGCAGCCGGACATCCACGATCAGGTCACGGGCTCGGACCACTGCCCGGTGTCGGTCCGTGTTCAAGCCGAGCTCTGACCGGACACCGGGTGTTCGCCGGTCAGGCGACGCACCCACGGCGTCAGCAAGAGCAGCACCCCGGTCACGCCGAGGACCAGCAGGGCTTGCAGCCAGAAGCATTCCGCGAGGGCTTGCGGGTCCTTGGCGTTGAACTTGGCGGCGACCACGCCGGCGAGTTTATTGCCGAGCGCGGTGCCGAGGAACCAGATGCCCATCACGAGCCCGGTCAGCTTCGCCGGGGCGAGCTTGGTCATCGCGCTCAGCCCGACGGGGCTGAGGCAGAGTTCGCCGATGGTCTGGAGGAAGTAGACGCCGACGAGCCACCAGGGGCTCACCTTGCCCGCGGCGGTGAGTTGGGCCGCCGGGACGAGCAGCGCGAAGGAAAGTCCGAGGAAGACGAGGCCCCAGAAGAACTTCATCGGGATCGAGGGTTGGCGCTCGCGGAGGCGGACCCAGAGCCAGGCGAACAGCGGGGCCAGCGCGATGACGAAGAGCGAGTTCACCGACTGGAACCAAGATGACGGGAAGGCGAAACCGAACAGCTCGTTCCGCGTGAGTTCATCCGCGAACAGCGTCAGCGAGGAGCCGGCTTGCTCAAAGACCGCCCAGAACAGGATCGCGCAGATGAAGAAGACCAGAATCGCCGCGATGCGTCGGCTGTCTTGATCCCGTTGCACGACGCCGAACCAGATCACGCCGACAAACGGCAGCGAGAAGACGATCGGATTGATCCAGGCGTAACAGTCCGACGCAATCATCACGCCGAGTAGCGCGGCCGTGCCCACCGCAACCAGCACGAGCTTACTCCATGGTCGTGGTGCGGTCGCTTCGGGGGGATGGCCGATGTGCGAGAGCCAATGCCAGTGGCGCAGGTACACGATCATGCCGAAGGTCATGCCGACGCCGGCCGCGCCGAAGCCCCAGTGCCAGCTATGCGTCGGATCGAGCCCCCAGCCGGTGAGCAGGGCCTTGAACTGTTCGCCTTGCGCAAGCCAGCCGACGACCAACGGCGCTGCGAACGCGCCGAGGTTGATGCCCATGTAGAAGAGCGAGAAGCCGGCGTCCCGTCGCATGTCCTCGGGCGAGTAGAGTCCGCCGACAAGCGTGCTGATGCTCGGCTTGAGCAGGCCGGTCCCGAGCGCGATGAGGATGAGGCCGGCGTAGAACGTCGGGACGGAAGCGAATGCCAGGCAGTAGTGGCCAGCGGTGATGATCAACCCGCCAATGAGGACCGCCCGGCGCGCCCCGATGAAATTATCCGCCAAGTATCCGCCAAGGATACACACCATATAACTCGCCATGGTGTAGTTGCCGTAGATCTGAGCGGCGTCTTTCTGATCCCAACCGAGGCCACCCATGGCGAGTGGGGCGACCATGAAGAGGAACAGGATCGCCCGCATACCGTAGTAGGAGAACCGCTCCCACATCTCGGCGTAGAACAGCATGCTCAACCCCCGGGGGTGCCCGGCGATGCCCCCATGGTCGCGCTCGGTATGCTTGGCCGGCGATTCGACGTCTGGGGTCAGTTCGTGCATTGGAAGGGGTTATAAGCGGGGAATGGGGGGGAGGGGGAGCCGGTAATGCAATTGGGCGCCCCCGAGATGGTCGGCGTTGACAAAGGGGGCCTAAGGCCTAGTTTTGAGACTCATTCTCAATTAGAATGACTCCGCTTTCCCAACTTCTACCCGGCCAATTCGGCAAGCTGGCCTCGCTCAATCCCGAGCGCGGGGTGGATCAGCGTCTAATGGCTCTCGGGCTCCTCCCCGGCATGGTCCTCAAGCTCATCCGCCGGGCGCCCCTCGGCGACCCGCTCGCCATCGAGTTCGGCGGCCAAGTCGTCAGCCTGCGCCTCGCCGAAGCCGAAAACCTGATCGTCGACGTCGCCGCCGACTGTCCCATCCAACGACCGCGCCAGCCGTGAGCACTCCCGAAGCAGGCCTCTTGGTCGCGCTCGTCGGTAATCCTAACACCGGCAAGTCGACGCTCTTCAACGCCCTGACCGGCTTGCGTCAGCGCGTCGGCAATTACCCGGGCGTGACTGTCGCCCGTAAGTCCGGGACGTGCGATCTCGGCGACGGCCCAAAAGTCGAACTGGTCGACCTGCCTGGACTTTATTCGCTCGCCGCTGCTTCGCCCGACGAGCAAGTCGTCATCGATGCGCTTTCGGGTAACATCGCGGGCGATCGCCGTCCGGATGCTGTGGTGCTCGTCGTCGACGCGACGAACCTACTCCGCAATCTCTTTCTCGCCTCGCAGGTGGCCGAGCTCGGTCGTCCGGTGGTCGTCGTGCTCAACCAGGCCGACGTCGCCAAGGAGCAAGGCCTGCGCATCGATACCGAGCTGCTCTCTCGTCGCCTGGGCGGCGTGCCCGTCGTACTGTCGTCCGCTTGGAAAGGCGAAGGCATCCTCGACGTGCGTCGGGCCATCGCCCTGGCTATCGCCCAGCAGACGCAGCTGAAGCGCGTCGCCTGGCCGACCAACATCGCCGCCGCCCTCGCCGATGTCGCCGCGGCGGCCGCCGCCGACACGGGTAAGCAAATTTCGGAAGCCGACGCGCAACGGCTGCTCTTCGATACGAATCCGTCGACCGCCGATCGTCTCGGCTGGACCATCGCCCAGCGGGAGAAGACCTTGCGCTCCGCCCGCGATCGCGTCCGCAATTCTGGCTACAACCCCATGGCTGCCGAGCCGCTCGTGCACTACGCACACTTGCGCATCATCCTCGAAGGCGTGGTGATCGAAGGCTTGGGTAAAGCCGGCCGCAGCGCCGCCGTCGACCGTCTGCTTCTGCATCGCTTTCTTGGCCCAGTTCTATTCCTGGGGATCATGCTCGGTTTCTTCGGCTCCGTCTTCTGGCTGGCGAAGTTCCCGATGGAGTGGATTCAGTCAGGGGTCGATTGGACGAAGACCATCGTCGCGCCGCTCCTGGACGCTTATCCGATGCTCCAAAGCCTGCTGGCGGACGGCATCATCGGGGGCGTTGGGGCCTTCTTGGTCTTCCTGCCGCAGATCCTGATCTTGTTCCTTTTCATCGGGATCCTCGAAGACAGCGGCTATATGGCCCGCGCGGCGTTCATCATGGACCGCCTCTTCAGTTGGTGTGGCCTCAATGGCAAGAGCTTCGTTCCCTTACTCTCCGGTTTTGCCTGCGCGATTCCGAGCCTACTCTCCACGCGCACGATTGAAGACCCTAAGGCCCGGCTCGCGACCGCCTTCGTCGTGCCGTTCATGAGCTGCTCGGCGCGCTTCCCGGTCTATGCGCTGATGTGCGCCGCCTTCATCGATCCGCTCTATGGCGCGGGCTGGCAATCCGTCGTGATGATCGGCATGCACTGTGTCGGCCTGCTCTTCGCCGTCCCCACCGCGTTCGTGCTCACCCGCCTCGTGCTCAAGGCGAAGCCGCAGCCGTTCGTCCTCGAGCTCCCGCGCTACCAGATGCCCAAGCCGCGCGACGTTATCTGGCGCATGTGGCAGAACGCCGCCGAGTTCGTCTCGAAGGCTGGCACCGTCATCTTCGCCATCACGATCATCGTGTGGGCGCTTTCCTATTTCCCGCGCGACGCATCGGTCGCCGAACGCATCAAAGCCGCCAACCCGTCCGCTTCCGAGGAAGTCGTCAAAGCCAAGCTCCAGGCGGCCTACGTTGAACAGTCTTACATGGGGCGCTTCGGCAAGGCGGTGCAGCCAGTCTTTGATCCGCTGGGCTTCGACTGGAAGATCACCGTCGGCGTGCTGGCGAGTTTCCCGGCCCGCGAGGTCATCGTCTCGACGCTGGGCGTCACGTACTCCGTCGGCGAAGGCGCAGAGGCCGATAGCCGCCAGCTCCGTAAGGCGATGCAAGATGCGAAGTGGTCCGAGGGTCCGCGCGCCGGCACCCCGATCTTCTCCCTCGCCGCGGTGCTCGCCCTGATGGTCTTCTTCGCCCTCTGTTCGCAGTGCGGCCCGACGATCGCCACGCTCGCCCAGGAGACGGGCGGTTGGAAGTGGGCGGCCGGCTCCTTCGTCTACATGACGGCCCTCGCTTGGGTGGTCGCGATCCTCGTCTATCAGGGCGTCAGCCGCATCTCATGAACATCGAAGCTGTCATTGTCGGGGCGGTCGTGGGGGTGGCCGCCGGCTGGCTGGCCCGCCGCTGGCTCATCGCCGCTCGCCGCCGCAAAGAAGGCGGCTGTGCCGGCGACTGCGGCTGCGCGACGAAGGTGAAGCCGAAGAAGTGACCCAAAAGGAGTTGACCATTGGATCCGTTGGCCAGAAGCGCTCGGTTGCCTCCCTTTGCGTGCCCGCGCGACGGCAGGGATCAGCGGCCCCGCTGGTCCGCGCTTCTCCAGCGCCGCTGAGCCTCCGGGCCTCGCCGGCTGTCTTTCTGGCCAACCATTCAACGGGTCAACTGATCAACGAGCTCCCGCCTTACACCGGCTGTTGCTGGCTGAGGCAGTGCAGCGCCCCGCCTTCGATCAGCAGGATGCGGCAGTCGATGCCCACGACCTTGCGACCGGGGAAGCAGTCGCCGATGATGCCCATCGCGACCTGGTCCGAATCCTGGCCGTAGAGCGGCACGAGGACGCCGTCGTTCACGATTAGGAAGTTGGCGTGGCTCGGCGGCAGGTCGCGGCCGGCGAGCCGGATGGGCGTGGGCAGCGGCAGCTCCAGGATGTCGAGGCGCTGGCCGCGCGGGCGCATCTCGCGCAGGCGCCGGAGGTTCTCCTGCATCGGCGCGTGGTTGGGCGAGGTCTTGTCGGCTTCGCTGACGGCGAGGATCGTGCGCGGCGCGATGAAGCGGGCGAGGTTGTCGATGTGCCCGTCGGTGTCGTCGTTGGCCAGGCCTTCGCCGATCCAGAGGAGTTCGTCGACCGCCAGGCCATCGCGGATGGCGGCATGGAAGGCGGCATCGTCGCGACCTTCGGCCCGGTTCGGGTTGTTCTGCACGGCTTCAGTCGTGAGGAGTAGGCCATCGCCAGAGACTTCAATGCCGCCGCCTTCGAGTTCAAAGGGATAGCTGAATTTCTTCAGGCCGAGGTGTGCGGCAATTTTGCCCGGCACTTGGTTATCGAGCGAGGCCTCGAACTTTCCGCCCCAACCGTGGAATTCCCAGTCCGTTAGGGCGAGTTCCTTGGTGGCATCATTCTTGACAAAAATCGGGCCGTGGTCGCGGCACCACACGTCGTCCGTAGCGATGTCCGTTAATTCAATGACCGAGAGGTCGGCCTTCGCCTCCTTGAGCGTATGTTCGGCTTCAGCGCGCAGCTTGCCTGCGGCGTTGATTTTCACCGGCTGAAATTTGGCGATCGCCGCCGCGAACTCGGCGAACTTCGCCGGGATGAGGTCGTAGTGACCCGGCCAGAGCGCGGGGTTCGCGGGCCACGAGAGCCACGTGGCGGACTGGGGTTCCCATTCCGCGGGCATGCGGAATCCGAGGGAGCGAGGCGTGGCCATGCGGAAGGTCAGTCGCGCAGCCGGCGCGTCAGGTCGCCGTAGGCGTCGATGCGGCGGTCGCGGAAGAAGGGCCAGATGCGGCGAAAATCCCGCTGCTTGGCGAGGTCACAATCGGCTAGCAGGACCTCTTCATGGTCGCTCGAGGCGCAGGCGACGATTTCGCCATACGGGTCAGAGACGAAGCTCTGGCCCCAAAACTGGGTGCGGCCTTCGGTCCCGACGCGATTGGTCGCGGCGACGTAGCAGCCGTTGGCGACGCCGTGGCCGCGCTGGACGGTCTCCCAGGCGGTATGCTGCGCCTGGCCGAGGGCGGCTTTCTCCTCGGGGAGCCAACCGATGGCGGTCGGGTAGAAGAGGATTTGCGCGCCGCCGAGGGCGGTGAGGCGCGCGGCCTCGGGGTACCACTGGTCCCAGCAAATGAGCACGCCGATGTCGCCGTGCGCGGTCCTCCAGGTGCGGAAACCCAGGTCGCCGGGGGTGAAGTAGAATTTCTCCTCGAAGCCCGGGTCCTGGGGGATGTGCATCTTGCGGTACTTGCCGAGCACGGTGCCGTCGGCGTCGATGACGGCCGCGGAGTTGTGGTAGACTTCGCTGCCGCGCGCCTCGAAGAGCGGGGCGATGATGACGACACCGAGGCGCTTCGCGGCCTTGGCCAATTCGGTCACCGATGGGCCGGTCTCGATGGACTCGGCGAGGTCGAAGTTCTTCGGGTCCTGGTTGATGCAGAAATACTTCGTCGTGAACATCTCCTGGAGGCCGATGATTTTGGCGCCCTTGGCCGCCGCTTCCTCGATGCGGGGCAAGGTCTTGCGGACGTTCGCCGCCGGGGTGTCCTCGGCGGTGAGCTGGATGAGACCGACGCGGACGGAGTCAGCCATGGGGCGGGTCGTCAGTAGACGAGCTTGTTGATCGGGTACTCCACGATGCCCTCGGCGCCGGCGGCCTTGAGGGTCGGGATGAACTCGCGGGCCTGGCGGGCGTCGATGATGGTCTCCACGGCGATCCACTCCGGGTTGCTCAGCGGCGAGACGGTCGGGTTGCGCAAGGCGGGGAGGGCGGCGGCGACTTGCTCCAGCTTCGCCTTCGGGAGGTTGAACTTGAGGCCGACCATGTGCTGCGCGGCGAGGGCGCCTTGCAGCATGAGGACGATCTGCTCGATCTTGGCGCGCTTGGCGGGGTGGGCCCAGGCGGCTTTGTTCGCCACGAGGACGGTGGTGGTCTCCATCAGCTGGGCGACGATGCGCAGCTTGTTGGCCTTGATGGAGGAGCCGGTCTCGGTGATGTCGACGATGGCGTCGGCGAGCTCCGGGACTTTCACCTCGGTGGCCCCCCAGGAGAATTCGACTTCACAGTCGACGCCTTGGGACTTGAACCAGCGTCGGGTGGTCTCGACGAGTTCGGTGGCGACGCGCTTGCCGGCGAGGTCCTGGGCGGTCTGGACCGGCGAATCCTCGGGCACGCAGAGGACCCAGCGGGATTTCTGGGCGGAGGCCCGGCTGTAGATCAGTTCGCAGACTTGGACGACGTCGGCGGCGTTTTCCTGGACCCAGTCCTGGCCGGTGAGGCCGCAGTCGAAGAAGCCATGCTCGACATAGCGCGCCACTTCCTGCGCGCGGATGAAGCGACCATCGAGGGCGGGGTCGTCGAAAGACGGGCGGTAGGATCGGCTGCTCTTGGTGACCGGGAAGCCGGCCTTGGCGAAGAGCTGGAGGGTGGCCTCCTCGAGGCTGCCCTTGGGTAGGCCGAGCATCAATTTCAGGGCTTCCTTACTCATAGGATAATCGAGGAAGCCCGCCCGGCCCCCTTTCGGCAAGCCTTACATTGGGTTGGCCGGGGCTTGGCGGGGGCCGGGGAGTCCCGCTGGGGTGTTAGTTATTGACTCCCTTTCAGCGGGAAAGGACGATTTCTGCCTCCCCCTACCGCCATGCAGCGCACCCTGCTCATTCTCTCCACCTCTTTCCTTTTAGTCGCCTGCGAGGGCCTCAAGAGCCCGTGGTCTTCCACCTCCTCCCCGGAAGGTACCGCCGCCCCCGCCGTGGCCACGGACGCCCCCGCCGTGGCCACGGACGCCCCGGCCTCGGTCGATGGCGCCCCGGTCGTCACCACGCGCTTCTCGTGGGAAAAAGAATTAGCCGCCGGTGAAACCGCCAAGCCCGTCGCCCCCAAGGAAACCGTGGTCGAAGCCCCGAAGGACGCCGGCAAGGCCCGCGTGATCTCCGTCCGCGAGGATGCGGGCCTCGTCGCCCTCGCCCGCTCCGAGAAGCCCGAACCCAAGTCCCGCCTGCAGCTCGTCAAGGACGGCAAGGCCATCCTCGTCGAAGTCATCCGCTCGGACGACAAGATGATCATCGTCGGCATCATCCCCAATCAGGACAAGGCTCCCAAGCTCGTCCCCGGTGATGAAGTCGGTTGCGGCGTGCTCGCCCCGGCTCCGGTCGCCCAGTAAGCTCGCCCCTCGGAGCGAGACAGCCCCGTGACAGAAGGACCCGCCTGCCCCGTGCCGGCGGGTCTTCTTTTGGGCGGACTCGCTGGAAAGTAGCCTAAAGCCGCCCTCTTCCCCTCCATCGTTGACCGTTTCCGCTGGCACGGCTATTGCTCGAAATCCTACCGTACCCATGCCCGAAGTCTCACCTCCGCACCGCTCCGGTATCTTGCTCCGGAAATTGCTGACCATCCTGGCCGGGTTGGTGGCCTTCGTCCTGCTCGCGGGTTTGCTCGCCGTCTGGGCCTTGGGCCGCTTCTCGCCAGGTTTGGTCGACTCCTCCTTGGCCGATGCCACCGGGGCTCGCTTCGCGGTCGAGAATAACGACACGAACCTGCTGGCTGGCCGGCTTTCCTACGCCGGCATCACCATCACCAACCCCACCCGGTGGAGCGAGCGCGAGTTCCTTAAAATCCGGCGTTTCCACCTAGACGTGGACCCGTGGTCCTTTGTGGGGGCCGGCACCCAGAAGGTGCATGAGGCCGAGCTGGACATCGACCGGGTAGTGCTGACGGGCAAGTCCGACAAATTGCTGGAGCTCTTGGGCGATAACAACGCGCTCGATATCGCGAAGTCCTACAAGGAAGCCGCCCGCGAGACCTCGGCTGCCCCTGCCGGGCCCGCCCAGCCGGCCCGTGCCTACCAGATCGACAAGTTGCGCGTCCGCGTGGGCCACCTGACCGTCATCGGCGGCGACGGCACCGCGCGCCGGCGCGTCCTGCTGGATCAAGACATCAACTTCGTGTTCGAGGCCCAGGGCGTGACCGACCGCAACGAGAAGGAGACCATCGAGCAGCCGCTCCAGGCGCTCCTGCAGAAGGAGCTGACCAAGGCCGCGACCCAGTTGTTGTTCGATGTGCGGACCGAACGCCCCCGCCCGTCCGTCACCGAGCAGCTGCTCCGCGACAAATAATTTCCCGATGTCCGACCCCACGCCCCCTTCCGACAACCCCGCGCCCGCCGACGCCGCCCTGCGTCTCGCCGAACTCTCGGGCGAGGTCGCGCGCCTCAAGGACACCCTCCTGCGCAGCCACGCCGACCAGCAGAACCAGCAGCGCCGCCACCAGCGCGAGCGCGAGGAGCTGCGCAAGTTCGCGACCGCCGGGCTCGTGGAGGATCTCCTGCCGGCACTCGACGCGCTCGCGCTCGGGCTCGAGTCCGCCGCCAAGCAGGCCGAGGCCAAGGCCGTGGCCGAGGGTTTCCGCATGGCGATCCAGCAGCTGCGCACGACTTTGACCGGGCATGGGCTCGCGGAGATCAACCCGCTGGGTTTGGTCTTCAACCCGGCGCAGCATGAGGCCGTGGGTCAACAGCCCAGCGCCGAGATCCCGGAAGGCAACGTCGTCCTCGTGGCGCGCCTAGGCTGGTCGCTCAACGAACGCGTGTTGCGCCCGGCGGCCGTCTTCCTTTCCTCCGGCCCCGCCCGCTGATCCCCGGTCATGGCTGCAGACTATTACAGCATCCTCGGCATCGCGAAGGGTGCGACCGCGGACGAGATCAAGAAGGCCTATCGCAAGAAGGCGATGGAGCACCACCCGGACCGTAACCCCGGCGACAAGGAAGCGGAGGAAAAGTTCAAGTTGGCCTCGCGGGCCTATGAAGTCCTCAGCGACCCGACCAAGCGTCAGCAGTATGACGCCGTGGGGCATGCCGTCTTCGAGCAGGGTGGCTCCGCTGGTCCGAGTCCGGGTGCCGGCGGTGGCTTCCGGGGCTCCGACCCCCGCGATATCTTCAACCAGATGTTCGGGGGCGGGGGCGGGGGCGGGGGTGGTTTCGGCGATATCTTTGGCGGGGGCGGCGAGGGTGCTTCGGATAACTCCGGCGAGGACTTGCGCGTCGATGTGCGCGTCACGCTCGAGGAGGCCGCCGAGGGGGTTGAGAAGAAGATTCCCTACCGCAAGCACGTGCCGTGCGGTAAGTGCTCCGGTTCCGGCGCCGAGGCTGGCGCCAAGCGCAGTCGCTGCCCGACTTGCCATGGCCAAGGCCAGGTGATCCGGTCGCAAGGCTTCTTCCAGATGCGCCAGACTTGCCCGGCTTGCGGGGGCGAGGGCGAACGCATCGACAAGCCTTGCAAGGGCTGCTCCGGCGAGGGCCGCGTCATCGCCGACACCACGGTTTCGGTCCGCATCCCGCCTGGGGTCGACACGGGTACCCGGTTGCGTTCCGGCAGTAATGGGTCGGCCGGTCGCCGCGGTGCCGACGCCGGCAATCTCTACGTCATCATCTCCGTCCAGGAGCACGAGCTCTTCGACCGCGATGGCGACGACCTCATGGCGTCGATTCCCGTGAAGTTCACGGTGGCTGCGCTCGGCGGGACCATCGCCGTCCCGAAGCTCAAGGGGAAGACGGTGCTCAAGATCCCCGCCGGCACGCAGGGCGGGACCACCTTCCGCCTGCGGGGCGAGGGGATGCCTAACCTCCGCGGGAACGGCGCCGGCGACCTCCTGGTGCGCGTCGACATCGATGTGCCCAAGAAGCTGACCGACGAGCAACGGGATGCGCTCAAGACCTACCAGCAGGCCTGCGGCGACGAGGCGGCCCCGGTCGCCGAATCCTGGAAGCAGAAGTTCAAGAAGTTCTTCCCGTAAGCGCCCTTGCCCGCCGGGTTCGGTTGCGTAAAGTCCCCGGATGCCTCGCCACTCCGGCCAGACCGACCGCTTGCTCCGCCGCCTTCGCTGGGCGGAGCTCGACGAGGCTTGGTTACAGGCGTTTGCGGCGCTGGCCCGCGACGAGGATCTGGCGGGCGTCGGTTTAGCCACCAGACCCGGTCTGCGTGGCGACCCTTCGGGGGCGTTGCTCGCCGGCGCTGGTCGGGCCCGCGCTCGCGTCGTGGCGCGCCAGCCGATGACCATCGCCGGGCTCGGGATGATGCGGCCGATCTTCGCCGTCTATGACCCCGCCTGCGTCGGTCGCGCCCTGGTGGCCGAGGGGACCGAGGTTCCCGCCGGCACCGTCGTCGCCGAGATCGAGGGGCCCGCGGCGAGCTTGCTGGCGGCCGAGCGGATCCTCCTTAATTTTCTGCAACGGTTGACCGGCGTGGCGACCTGCACGCGCGAGCATGTGCGCGCCCTGGGGGCCTCGCCGACGCTCCTCCTCGACACGCGCAAGACGACGCCGGGCTTCCGGATGCTCGAGAAATACGCGGTCGGTCAGGGCGGCGGTTATAACCATCGGCTGGGCCTCTTTGACCGGATCATGGTCAAGGACAACCACCTTGCCGCGGGTGGGGCCACCGTCGCGGCGCGGATCCACGACCTGGTCACGCGGGCCCGCGCGACCCGGCCGGATCTGCTTTTGGAGGTCGAGGTGGATCGGCTCGACCAGCTCGAGCCCGTGCTCGCGGTCGGCGCCGACATCATCCTGCTCGATAACTTCACCTTGCCCCAGATGCGCGAGGCCCTCCCGTTGATCCGCGGCCGCGCGTGGAGCGAGGTCAGCGGTGGCGTCAATCTCGCGACCCTGCCGGCCATCGGGCAGGTCGCGCCGGACTTCGTCTCGTGCGGGGCGCTGACCCACGCCGCGCCCTGGGCCGACCTCGGCCTCGACTGGCTCTGACATGACGGCGCTCGATAGCAGCATTCTTCTGGCTTTGCTCGTCGCGGGGGAGGCACCCGTCAGCGGGGATCGTCTCGCCAAGGAGCTGGGGGTCTCGCGGGTCGCGATCTGGTCGCGCTTGGAGCGTCTCCGCGCCGCGGGCTTCACTTTCGCGGCCTCGACGCGCAAGGGTTACCGGTTGAAGTCGGTACCGCGCGCGTTGCACCCGGCCTTGCTCGATGCGCACCTGCGCCGGCTCAAGGTGACGGCTCCCGTGGACTGGCTGGCTTCCGTCGATAGCACGAACTCCGAGGCGGAGCGGCGATTGGCCGCCGGGGCGGAGACGCCGTTCGCGGTGCTGGCCCAGACGCAGACGGCGGGGCGCGGGCGACTGGGCCGCCGCTGGCACAGCGCGACGGCGGGCAACCTCTACCTCTCGCTCGCCTTCCGTCCGTTCATCGCCCCGGAGCGGCTCAAGCCTTTCACGCTCTGGATGGGCCTCGCGCTCTGCGCCCACCTCGAGGCGGCCTGCGGGGTCAAACTGGGACTGAAGTGGCCCAATGACCTGCTCGCCGCCGATGGCCGCAAGGTCGCGGGGATGTTGACCGAGGCGCGCCTTGATGTGGATAATGTGCGTGAACTGGTCTTTGGCGTGGGCCTCAACATCGCCGGCGCGGCGAAGGATTTCCCGCCCGAGTTGCGGGCGGCCGCCGGCTCGCTCGAGCTGGCGACCGGGACTCGCCTCGACCCGAATCGCGTCGCGGCGGAGACAATCGCCGCCTTGTTCGAAGCCTGGGAGAGTTTCTCCGAGGGCCGCTGGCGCGAGGAGTTCAAGTCGCGCTGGGCGCGTTACGACACGTTGACCGGCAAGTCGGTGCGGGTGGGTTTGCGGGGCGACCCGGTGGCAGGGGTCGTCGACGGCATCGACGACGAAGGGTCGCTCATCCTGCGGACGGGCGGCCGCCGCCGCCAGGTTATCGCCGCCGGGGAAGTCACCCTGCGTCACCCTTAACCAAGCGCCCTTGCCCCCGGCTCCCCCGGACCTTACACCTTTCCCGTGGCCTTGCTATGTTTCGATGTCGGCAACACGCACACCCACTGGGGAGTGGTCGAGGGGTGCGCCGTCCGTGCGCACGGCGAGCTGCCGACGGCGGGCCTCGACACGGCCGCGCTCATGGGTTTGCTACGCGAACACGCGGGCACGGGCATCGCCTTGGCCAGCGTGGTGCCGAAGGTCACCGCGGTGATCCAGCCGGTGCTGCTCGCGGCAGGCTTGCCTTTTTATCACCTTCGCCATGACACGGTGCGCGGGCTGGGGTTTGATTACCCGACGCCGGGCGAAGTCGGCCAGGATCGCTTGGCCGATTGCATCGGGGCCCAACTCGTCACCGGGGCGCCCGCCGTCATCGTCGGCATGGGGACGGCCACCACCGTCGACATCCTGACCGAACGTGGCTACGCGGGTGGGATCATCGCCCCCGGCTTGGGCGTGATGACGCAGTACTTGCACGAACGCACCGCCTTGCTGCCGGCGCTCGACCCCGCGGGGTTGCTCGGCGGGCCCGCCATCGGCAAATCCACCGTCGATGCCATGCGCGCGGGTTGTGCGCTCGGTTTCGCCGGCATGATCGGCGCGCTCTTGGATGGGGTCGCCGCCGAGTTGGTGCGCCAAGGTTCCGCCCCGCCGCAGGTGATCGTCACCGGGGGAGCGGCGGTCTACCTCCCCACCAGCTGGCGCGACCGCGTGCGGCATGAACCCCACCTCACCCTGCTCGGGCTGGCCGAGGCGCACCGCCGGCATTTTGCATGAGCGCACCCGACCCCCGGGCCCGCCTCCGCCGGCTCGTACCGTTCCTCGCGCTCGCCGTGGCCCTGTTCGCCGGGGTTTTCGTGTTCGCGCTGGTCTCGGGGCGCGCCCCGGGGCTGTGGCCGCTGCTGGCTGGAGACCTCCTGTTCACCGCCATCCTGGTCTTCGTGCTGTGGCGGCTGCTGGGTCGCCGCTAAGCGTTTAGACTTTGATCATCCGGAGCAGGGCCTTGCGGCGCGCCCGGATTTCGCGGCAACCCGCCTTGGCCAGTCGGTCCGTGGAGAAAGCCTCGACGGTCAGGCTCGCGACCGCCGTACCATAGACCATGGCTTGGCGGAGGGTCGCGAAGTCCGTCTGGCCCGTCGCGGCCAGGTGGCCGAGCAGGGCGCCCGCGAAACTATCGCCGGCCCCGGTGGGGTCGCGTAGCTCGGTGACGGGGAAGGCCGGTAGCGCGAAGAGCCCTTCTTCATGGAAGAGCACCGCGCCGTGCTCGCCCTTCTTGATGATGACGGTGCGGCAGCCGTGTTCGCGGAGGCGCCGCCCGGCGACGATCACGTTGGACTCGCCGGTCAGCTTGGCGGACTCGATGTCGTTGACCACGAGGAGGTCGGCACGGCGCATGACTTCGCCGAGCGCTTCGCGCTGCGTCTCGATCCAGATATCGATGGTGTCGGCCAGCACGAAGCGCGGGGCCGTCAACTGGTCGAGCACGCGGAGCTGGAGGTCGGGGCGGATATTGCCGAGCATCACGAACGGGGTCGCGCGGTGCGCAGGGGGGAGCGCGGGCTTGAACTGCTCGAAGACGTTCAGCTGGAGGTCCTCGGTGTCGCGGCGGTTGTAGTTTTCGTGGTAGCGGCCGCGCCAGGCGAACGTGCGTCCGGACGGGTCGGTGGCCAGGCCGTCGAGGTCGATGCCGCGCTTGGCGAGCTTCGCCCGGTCGCGGTTGCGGAAGTCGTGGCCGACGACCCCGACGATGCGCGGGGGCGCGAAGTAACTCGCCGCGAGGCAGGCGTAGGCGGCGCTCCCCCCGAGGATACGTTCGCCGGTTCCGTGCGGCGTGATGATGCTATCGTACGCGACGGACCCGACGACGAGGACGGGTTCGGCGACGCGGCCGGAGGCTTTGATGCGGGTCGGGGAGGTCATGCGAAAAGTTCGGGGCGGGCGGCTTGCAAGCGGTGGAGCGCGAGCAAGGCCAGCGCGTGCGTGGAGGGGCCGGCGGCGGCGTCGCGCAGCGCCTCCCGCGGGTCGACCAGGAGCACTTCGAGCTCCTCGTTTTCGTCCGGGGCGGGGGCGGCGCCGGGGTGCACACCCTCGAGCAAGACGAAGTGGGCGTGGTTGGATTGGATGGCGGGGTTGGGCGCGACCGTGCCAAGCAACGTCGCGCGACCACCGAGGTAGCCGGTCTCTTCCGCGGTCTCGCGGGCGGCGGCGATGCGCGGGTCCTCGCCGGCTTCGATCACGCCGCCCGGCGGTTCGACGGAGAGCGCGCGCGTGCCGAAGCGGTGCTGGCGCACGAGGACCAGGCGGCCGGCCGACGTCACCGGCAACGCGAGCACCCAGTCGTTGGCGCGGAGCACAAAGAAATCACCCTCCCGATGATCGAGAGGGTGATGGCAGTGTTCCTTGTAAACCCGGAAAACCTTGCAGTCGGCGTGGAGCGCTTCGTGCTGGACGAGCCAGCGGGCGGGCGCCGACATGCTTCGTCGCTTACTTGGTTTTCAGCTTCTGACCGATCTGCATCTTGTTCGCGTTCACGCCAGGGTTGAGCTCCTGGATGACCTTGAGCGAGAGGCCGACCTTCTTGGCGATGCCGCCGAGGGTGTCGCCCTTGGCGACGATGTATTCGCCGGCGCCGGCGGTGACGGTGGCCTTGGTGCCACCGGTCGCGACGGCGGGCTTCTTCACCGCGGTCTGGAGGGCGGTGATAGCGTCCTGGGTAAGCTTGTTGTTCTCGGCGATGCCGGCCTTAATCGCGTTGATTTCGGTGCCGATGGCGGCGAGCTCGGTCGCGGCGGCCTTGCTCTGGAGCTCAGCCGACACCTTGGCGGTGTCTTGCTGGGCGGCGAGCGCGGTGTTGGTGGCGGCTTCCGCGGCGGACTTGGCCTTGAGACCAAGGACGAGGCCGGCGGCGCCGAGGGCAAATCCGACGATGCCCACGATGAGCGGGAGCTTCGATTCGGACGAGGAGGAGGAGGAGATGCTGTCGTTTTCCATATGGTGAGGAGTTTTGCGGGTTGGAACAGTTGGAGATTAGCGGTTTGACAGGGACGGCAACACAAAATCAGACTGCGAGTCGGGTTTCGGGCAGTATCTCAATTGGTAGAGTCCCTGCTTTGGGAGCAGGGTGTTGCAGGTTCAAGTCCTGTCTGCCCGACCACCCGTCGGGGGGGCCGAGCGGCCCCTCGGCGGTTCAGGGGTAAGCCAGGGCCTGCCCAGCCTTGAACACGGTGATGTGGTTCGCCCCGTCCGGCCGGGTGGAAGCCTCGGTGCGCCCGACCACTTGGGCGGCGATGCCGAGCTCGGCGGCGAGGGCCAGCGCGACGGGGACGTCGCGGGGGTCCAGGAAGATTTCCAGTCGGTGACCCATGTTATAAACCTTATGCATTTCCTCGGGTTCCGTGCCGCTGACCCGGGCGATCTCGGCGAAGACAGGCGGGGTCGGGAAGAGGTTGTCCTTGATGAAGTGGACGCCCGCGCCGAAGCGCCGGCACTTGGTCTGGCCGCCGCCTGAGCAGTGCACCATGCCGCGGACCTTGGCCACCCCGAGGGCGGCCAGCAGGCGAATGACGTAGGGGGCGTAGGTCCGGGTGGGGGAGAGGAGGGCTTGGCCGACGGTCAGCCGGGAGCCCGGGAGGGGGTCGGCCAGCCGGTGGGGGCCGCAATAGGCCAGCTCGGCGGGGGTCGCCTTGTCGTAGGTCTCGGGGTATTTCTCCGCGTAGTACTTAGAGAGGAGCTCGTGCCGGGCGCTGGTCAGGCCGTTGGAGCCGATGCCGCTGTTCTCCGCCTGCTCGTAAGTCGCCTGACCAAAAGAGGCCAAGCCCACGATGGCCAAGCCTGGCCCGACGCGGCCGGCGTCGACCACCGCGGAGCGGTCGAGGATGGCGGTCGCGGTCGAGTCGACGGTCAGGGTCGGGGTGAGGTCGCCGACGTCGGCGGTCTCGCCGCCCCCCGAGGCGATGCCGAAGCCCTGGGCGCGTAGCATCGCGAGGACTTCCTCGGTGCCTTCGATGAGCTCGGCGAGGATCGCGCCCGGGATCGCACGCGCGTTGCGATTGATCGTCGAAGAAAGGATCACGCCTTGGGTGACGCCCACGCAGAGGAGGTCGTCGATGTTCATGACGATGCTGTCCTGCGCGATGCCGCGGAAGACGGTGGCGTCGCCGGTTTCTTTCCACCAGAGGTACGCGAGCAATGCCTTGGTGCCGGAGCCGTCGGAGTGCGTGACGACGCAGCGCGCAGGGTCGCCGGTGAGGCGGTCCTCCACGATCTTGCAGAAGGCCAGCGGGAAGAGCCCGCGGTCCAGCTTGTCGACGGCGGCGTGGACGTCGCCCTTGGAGGCGGAGACCCCGCGGGCCGCGTATCGGCCGGTATCGGGGGAGGGCTTGCTTTCGGACGCCATGACGCTTGCGTGCTTATCTCCGCCCGCCCGGGTGGGTCAACGCCCTTCTCCCTCATGCGCCGTTTCTTCGGATCTCGCCCCGCGTTGGGCCGCTGGGCGATTGGGCTGCTGGCGTTGACCTTGGTCGCGCTCGGCGGGCTCCTCGGGTCGCGTTGGCAGGAGAGCCTGCGGTGGAAGCTGGCCACCGCGATGCACCAAGCGTTCGTCGCGCGCGATGTGGCGGCGATGGAGCGCCTCTATGACTGGACCGACGTCGATGCCGCGACCCGCGCCCGCGTCCGCCTGATCATCCTGCAGGAGTTCGAGCTGCCCGTGCTCGAGGTGGCGCCTCTGCCGACGCCACCCCCGGATCTTTCGGCCTTGGTCGACTTCCGCCCGAACCTGGTACCGACCGGCGTCATCCGTGTCATCCACGACACCCCGGACCGCCTTTCCTCCGAATTCCTCATCGGAAAGGCCGGATTCGCGGAGTATCGCCTGATCAACCTCGTGCCCGCCAAGTGACCGATTCTTGACAGCCGCCCCGCTGACCGCACTTTTCCAACTTCCCTATGGCCGACAAGAACGACAAGCGCCCCGAAAGCGTCCCCGGTAAGTTCTACGTGGATTCGCAGTGCATCGACTGCGACCTCTGCCGTGAGACCGCGCCGAAGAACTTCACCCGCCAAGACGACGGTGGTTACTCTTACGTCTTCGCCCAGCCGACCACCCCCGAGGAGGTCGAGAAGTGCCAGGAAGCCCTCGAAGGCTGCCCGGTCGACGCCATCGGTAAGGACGGCGAATAATCCCCCGCCCAGCCGCTCCCCCAGCCGCTCCCCCAGCCCCGGTCCGCCGGGCCTTTTTGTTTGGTGTGGTCGCGCGCTTCGCCTACGGTCCGGGCATGGGCGTGAAAATCTCCTGCGACTACCTCGGCGACCTCCGCGTGCGCGCGAAGCACGGGCCTTCCGGCGTCGAGCTCATCACCGACGCACCGGTCGATAATCAAGGCAAGGGCGCGTCGTTCTCGCCGACCGACCTGGCCGCGACCGCGCTCGCCTCGTGCATTCTCACGATTCTCGGCATCCAGGCCCGCGGGCTCGGGCTTGATTTCCGCGGCATGCGCATCGAGGTCGAGAAGCATATGACCGCCCAGCCGCCGCGCCGCATCGCCAAGCTCGACGTCGCGATCCACATGCCCGCGGGCATCGCGGAGGAGCTGCGCCCGCGCCTCATGCGCGCCGCCGAAGCCTGCCCCGTCAAACAGTCGCTCCACCCCGAGACCGAAATCGCGCTGGTCTGGGAGTGGCGCTGAGCGCCGCAGCAGGGAATCGGGAGTAGGCTTTAGGGATCGGCTTCAAGGGAGTGGGTGCCGGGAAATGCGGGCACAAAAAAGCCCCCGAGGTCCGGGGGCTTGATCGCGAGGCTGGGGGTCAGCGCTTAGCCGCAACCGCAACCGGCGGAGCCGCAACCGCCTTGCTTCGCCGCCACGGGTTCTTCGGTGGAGCAGCAGCCACCTTCGGAGCTGCCTTCGGTGGAGCAGCAACCGCCTTCGGAACCTTCCGTCGAGCAGCAACCGCCGGCCGAACCTTCCGAGGAGGAGCAGCCGCCGCCTTCGGATTCACCCGAGCCGGAGCCACAACCACCGCCGCCGCAGCAACCGCCGGTTTGGTGCGGGTGGCCGTGGGCGAGCTCGGTCATCTCGGCTGCGCGGACCGCGACGACTTTGACGTCGAAGTGGAGGGTCTTGCCGGCGAGCTCATGGTTGCCATCGAGGACGGCTTCCTGGCCTTCGATGGCCTTGATCGTGAGGGTGCGCATGCCATGGTTGGTGTCGGCGCGGAAGCGCATGCCGGGCTGGACCGCGTGGCCACCGAAGGCGTCGAGCGGGACGCGCTGCAGGAGTTTATCGCTGTACTCGCCATAGCCGAGCTCGGGCGGGACGGTGACGGTCTTGGTGTCGCCGGCGACGAGGCCGACGAGGCCTTGCTCGAGGCCGGGGATGATATTCTGGTAGCCTTGGAGGTACTCCATCGGGCCACGGCCTTCGGAGGCGTCGAGGATGTTACCCTGGTCGTCCTTCAGGGTGTATTCGATGCTGACGACGGTGTCTTGGGCTACGCGCATGGTGATTGGGACGGCTGAACGTAGGCGGTTTTCAGGGTGTGGCAAGGCGACAAGCCATCTAAACCTTGACCCCGCGTGGGGGCTTGGTTTCCCTCGTCCTCCCTGCTGTTTGGGGCCGTAGCTCAGTTGGTAGAGCGCGTCGTTCGCAATGACGAGGCCGTGAGTTCGAACCTCATCGGCTCCACCAGCAGGGACCGTCGGCCTACTCGGCCGAGCCTTCTAGGCGCCGAATATCCGTCGGGAGGTCCAAGGCGTCCTTTTCCGCGGGCAGCATCTTGCTGGGCTGGAGGCCGTGGATTTCCAGCAATTCCTGCCCTTTTGGGAGCACGTACTTGCGGTAGCTTCCCAGGCCGGTGTTGAACTTCTTCACGGCGCTTTCCAGCCCATCGCGCGCCCCGGCCATGTTCTCGGCAAAGTCGGCGACGCTCTTATAAAGGTTCGTGGCTTTCTCGATGACGTCCTTGGACTCTTGGGCCTGCTTGTGCTGCAGCCAAGTCAGGTTGATCGCGGAAAGGAAGCCCATGAGCGTGGCCGGCGTCGCCAGCAGGATGCCGAAGCGGCCCGCGTCGATGATCAGCTCGTTGTCGCCTTCGAGGGCGGTGCTCAGGAGCGACTCGGCGGGCAAGAAGAGGATCACCTTGTCGAAGGCGGTGCGGCCGGCCGCGGTCTGGGCGCCCGGGTAATCCTTCTCGGCCAGCGCCTTGATGGTCGCGCGAAGTTTCGCGGCATGGGCTTCGACCAGCTCTTTCCGGTTGGGCGCCGCTTGGTTCACCATCGCCACGTCGAACTCGGGGACCTTGGAGTCGATGATCACGCAACGGTCGCCGGGCAGGAGCACGATCAGGTCCGGCCGCGTGTCGCCTTGGGCGGTCTGCTCGATGAAGTCGCAATGCTGGCTGAGGCCCGAGACCTCGACGACGCGGCGCAAGGTCTGTTCGCCCCATTTGCCGCGGTGTTGCGCCGACTTGAGGACGGAGGTGAAATCGTTGGTGCTGGTCGCCAGCGCGGCGGTGGTCTCCGTGATCTTGGCCATCTGCTCGCGCACCTGCGTCAGCGCGTCGCCCTGGCTCTGCAGGCCCTGTTGCATCGTCTGCCGGTAGCTTGCCAGCGCGGTGTTGATCTGGGCGATGAGCGGTTCGACCTTCGTCGAGACTTCCTTCGTCACGTCGGGGGCCATCCCCTTGAGCACATCGGTGCTCATCTTGGCGAAGCTGGTCTTCAATTCGGCGAGGTCGCGACCGTAGCGTTCCGTCGCCTCGGCCTGGGCTTTGGCGTTGTCGGCGCGCAGCTGGCTCAGCGCCGCGGCGTGCGTGGCCTGGGCGGCGTGGAGCTGTTGCTCCGCGGCCAGCTTGGCGGCCTCGGCCCCGGAAGCCCGCGTGAGGGCCTCGGTCTTGGCGGTGCGTTCGCGTTCGGTGGCCGCGTTCGCCGCCGTGAGTTGCCGACGCGCCTCCTCCAGGAGGGCGGCGTTGGCCAAGTCGGCGCCGGGAGCGTCGGCCCCGGGCTTGCGGCCGAAGGCCACGAAGACCAGTAGGCCGAGCACGAGGAGGAGAAGGATGGGCGTCAGGTTATCCATAAGGTCGTAGGTTGCGTACTCTGCCCGGTCGCGCCTCGACCGCAACCCCGGGCGCTCAGCCCCGCGGGTCGTTCTCGATGGCCAGCGCGTTGCCCGAATCCCAGGCGGCTTCGTAGGCCGCGACATACTCGTCCTGACTGCTGCCCGGGGCGGCGGGTTCGCCCCCGATACCCGCCAGGAAGCCGTAGCGGATGGCATGGGCGACTTGGCGGCGCCGCGGCGTCATGCGTTGGTCGGTCCATTCGTTGGCGCGCCGGAATGCCTCGTCGGGAATCTGCGATTTGACGGAATGGCCGACGAGCCAAGCGATCACCCCGGCGTGCGCGAGGTCGCTGATCCGGCGGACGGAGGGGATGGGGGCCCGGTCGCCGGCGATGCCTTGGGCGACCTGGCGTTGGATCTCTAATTTGAGGATCACCCGCCAGCGCTCCTCGGTCGTGAGCAGGCCGAAGTCGAAGTCCGGGTCATCGGCGGCCGAGTCCCGGAGCTCGCTCCGGGCGTAGGTGCGCCATTTTTCAAGCCAAGCCGTCCACTCGTCGGAACCGCGAAGGGGAGGTTTGCCTAGCCATTCGGGGATATCGTCGCGCATAAGTGGCTGAGGCTGTCTCTAGGCCAAACCGGGGCAATTACGCAAGTTTAATAGTGAAACTTCGTTCACCATCAGGGCCATTCATGGTTAGGAAGTCAAATACACCTTAATAATCGTCAAAAAAGGGTAAAAAAATCGGAAACTAATCGAACAAATCTGGTTTCATGGTGTTATCCCCACATCCCCTCCCTCCAGTGAATTACTCTCTTTCGACCCCTCGTGCGCCGCGGGCCTTGCTCCCCGTTTGCTGCCTCACTTTTGCCGGCCTGTTGATGCCGCTGACTTTCCTCGGTCAGACCGCCACGCCCGCGGCGCCGGCCGCACCTGTCGTGGCTGCCCCGGCGGTAGTCGCCCCGGCCCCGGCTGCTCCCGCCGCGGCGGCTCCGGTCATCGTCGCCGTTCCGGTCGCGACCCCGGCCCCGGGTTTGCTCGACGCCGACAAAGTCGGGCCGGTGCTGCTCCGCGATGAGACGGTCGCCCAGGTGCTCGAGCTCCTGCAACGCTGGACCGGCAAGACGGTGCTCCGTCCGCAGGCCTTGCCCGCCAACCTTTACACGCTCTCGCTGCCGGCCGCCGCCACGCGGGCCGAAGCCCTCCTCGCCATCGAGACCTTGCTCAGCCTCAACGGCGTCGCCGTGATCCAGCAGGGCGACAAGTTCCTGAAGGTGGTGCCCAACCTGACGGCCAAGGCGGAGTCGCCCTCGCTCATCACCGCCAGCACGCTGGCGATGGCGCCGAGCGGCCGCGTCGCCTCCAAGATTTTCACCCTCAAGCACGCCAACGGTCAGGAAGTGGTCCAGCAGATCGCTGGCATGCTCAACACTACCTTGGCCACCCCGCCCGTGTTCTTCAGCCGGAATAACGCCGTGCTGGTCACCGATTCCATCACCAACCTCCAGAAGATCGAGACGCTCTTCACCCAGCTCGACAAGCCGCAGCTCGATTCGATCGTGACCAAGATCTATTCGCTGAAGAACGCGATGGCCGTGGACTTGGTCAACAAGTTGACCGCGTTACTTCGCACCCCGGCCGCCGCCGGCGCCGCGCCCTTCCGCCTCAGCACCGGCACCAGCTTCACCGCGGACGAGCGCACCAACCGCGTCATCCTCATGGGTTCGGCCGACCAGCACGAGTTCTTCGATAAGCTCATCGACCAGCTCGACGCCAACTCCGACCCGAACACGAAGACCGACGTCGTTTTCCTGCGCCACGCCAACGCGGCCGAGGTCGCGACCCTCGTCACCCAGCTCATCACCGGCCAGACCTCCGCCGCCACCCGCGCCGGTAACAAGACCACCGCCGGCGCCGCCCGCGCCGCCACCCCCGTGCCCACCCCGGCCGCCCCTGGGACGGCCGCCCCTGGGACGGCCGCCGCCGGTTCCCAGCAGAACGGGGCCGACGAGTTCAGCAACATGGTGACCGTCATCCCCGACGTCCGGAGCAACTCCGTCGTCGTCTCCGGCACCAAATCCGACCTCCGCCTTCTTCATGAACTGATCGACAAGGTCGACATCGTCCTCCCGCAGGTGCGCATCGAGGTCGTCATCGCCGAGATCACCCTCACCGACAACGACCAGAACGGGTTCACCGCGCTCGGCCTGACCGTGACCAACGGTAAGCTCACCGGCGCCAGTGGCGCCGTGGCCGGCGGCGCCGTGGCCGGGCTGAATAATTCCCCGCAAGCCGGGCTCGCCCCGAACGGCACGCTCACCGGCCTCATCAGCCTCAACACGACCCCGCGCAAGAACGACACCAAGATTCTCTCGGTGCCCGCGGTGACCACCACCCACAACAAGGAGGCCACCCTCTTCGTCGGCGAGTCCCGCCCGGTCATCACCGGCTCGACCACCGCTTCGACGACCGGCCAGGTCACCTCCACCGTCTCGCAGCGCGATATCGGGATCCAACTCAAGGTCCTGCCCCTCATCGGCAAGGACGGCTCCGTGCAGCTGCAGGTCTCCCAGTCCGTCGAAGACATTCTCGGCACGACCCTCCTGGACGGCAACGAGCAGCCCATCATCGGCCGGCGCACGACCGACTCCTACGTGAGCGCGATGAGCGGCGAGATCGTCGTCCTCGGCGGCCTGCAGCGTCGCCAAGTCACCAAGCAGACCAACCGGCTCGGCCCGATCCCGATTATCGGCGACATCTTCGGTAGCTCCAAGGATACGGACACCCGCACCGAGCTCGTCATCTTCCTCCGCCCGGTCGTTCTCAATAGCTCGGCCGTCGACAACCTTGACGCCCTCAGCCGCGTCGACGCGTCGCCGATGAAGGAAGATGTCCGCAAGGTCATCGACCGCCCGACCCCGCCCTTCGCCCCCGTCCAGAAGTGACCATGGTGACCGTAGACCAGCACGGCTTGCCGCCGGCCTTGGCCGAGAGGTTGGGCGACGAGGGGCGCGCGACCTTCGCCGAGGCGCCGCGCGAAGCCCGCTTCAAACTGCTCGCGCAGGTGCTGAACCTCGACGAAGCCGCGTTGCTCGCCGAGCTCTCCCGCCTGACCGGGCTCGAGGTGCTCGAGGAGCCGGCCATCGATCCCGAGGGACTCAAGATTTTGCCCGCCCGCATCGCCGCCGAGGCGCAGGTCGTCCCGACGGTCCTCGCCGGTTCGGTCGAGGGCCGTTTGAACCTCGTCACCGCGCTCCCCCCGGACGCCGCAACGATGGATTGGGTCGCCACCTTCACCCCGCGGCGCCCGAAGTGGTTCCTCGCCCCGCCCGAGCGCGTGGCGCAGCTGATCAACGATAACTACGGCGTGGGTTCGGGCAGCCTCGACGACGAGGGGCAGGACTTGCCGGCGCAGGCCGAGCAGCCGACCGATGGCGAGGCCGACCAAGACGCCGCCGTGGTGCGCTTCGTGACCGATGTCCTGTCCCAAGGCGTGGCCGAGGGCGCGACGGACGTGCATTTCGAGCCGCAGGAAGGGCACCTCCGTATCCGCTACCGCATCGACGGCCTGCTCGTCGCCGTGCCGCTGCCGGAAAACCTGGCCCGCTTTCAGGACGCCATCATCTCGCGCCTCAAGATCATGGCGCGCCTCAACATCTCCGAGCGCCGCCTCCCGCAGGACGGCCGCATCAATTTCCGCGACGGCAAGAACGTCCTGGATATCCGCGTCTCGACCATCCCCACCATCTACGCCGAGTCCGTCTCCCTGCGTTTGCTCAACCAGCGCAAGGAAGCCTACGACATGGATCGGATCGGCATGACGCCCGACGAGCAAGCCCTGGTCCGCAAGGTCCTCGATTACCCGCACGGTATCATCCTCGTCACCGGCCCGACCGGTTCCGGTAAGTCGACTTCCCTCAACGCGTTCCTCCGCGAGATCAACTCGCCGGAGCTGCGCATCGTCACGATCGAAGACCCGATTGAGTACGAGGTGCCCGGCGCCAACCAGGTGCAGACCAAGGCCGAGATCGGCCTGACCTTCGCCAACGCCCTCCGCAGCACGCTCCGCCAGGACCCCGACGTCATCATGGTCGGCGAAATCCGCGACCTGGAGACCGCCGAGATTTCCATCCGCGCGTCGCTGACGGGTCACCTCGTCTTCTCGACCTTGCACACCAACGACGCGCCCGGGGCCATCACCCGCCTCGTCGACATGGGCGTCGAGCCGTTCCTCGTCGCCTCGGCCGTCGAGCTGGTCATCGCCCAACGGCTGGTGCGTCGCTTATGCCTGGATTGCGCCAAGGACGTTCCTGTCGACCCCGCCCGCGTCCTCCCCGCGCTCGAGGCCCTCGGCATGGGCGCCCCGGAATTGGCCGGCATCAAGACCCTCCGACAGCCCGTCGGTTGCCGCAAGTGCCGCAACACCGGTTACCGCGGCCGCGTCGGCGTCTTCGAGATTTTCCACCCGAAGCCGTTGCACGACCTCATCGTCGGCCGCGTCAGCAACCGTGAGCTCACCGACAAAGCGATCGAGCAGGGCATGCGTCCGCTCGCCCGCGCGGGTTGGGTCAAGGTGACGGCGGGCCTGACGTCCCTCGACGAGCTGGTCCGCAACCTGAGTTCCAACGAGTAGTCCCGATGCCCGCCTTCAACTACAGCGCCCGCGATGCCCAAGGGGCGGCGGCCGAGGGCTCGATCCAGGCCCCGAACCGCCGCGAGGCGTTGCGTCGGTTGCAGGCGCGCGGGCTCCGGCCCACGGCGGTCACGGAGAGCGGGGCGGCTGGTCGGGCCAAAGAAGAGGCCCGGACGCGCGGCTCCAGCAGCCCTGACCCGGAGCCGACCGCTGAGCAGCTCCTGCCTTTCCTCGAATCGATCGCCGACCTGGTGCGCAGCGGCATGTCCGCGGGCGAGGCGCTGCGTATGCTGGCCAACCGCACCCAGAAGGGCCCGCTGCGCACCCTGTGCGCCGGCCTGTGGTCGCGACTCGGCGAGGGCCAGAACCTCTCGGCGGCGATGGCCGCCTACCCCCGGGTCTTCGATGGCCAGACCGTCAACCTGATCGCCGCGGGCGAGGCCACCGGCAACATCCTCGATGTCATCGAGCGCCTCATCACGCACGCGACCGAGCAGAAGGAGTTCCGGCGCAAGCTTATCAGCGCGCTCGCCTACCCGAGCTTCATCTGCGTCGTCGCCCTCTTCGTCGTCACGTTCTTCGTCCTCTTCCTGCTGCCGCGCCTCAAGACCCTGCTCGACTCCCTGGGCGGCCAGTTGCCCTTGGCGACCAAGTTGCTGATTTGGATCGCCGATGTCTTGAAGTGGGTCGGGCCGCTGGGCTTGCTGGGAATCGGCGTCGCCGCCCTCGTGATCAAGCATTTGCGCCGCACCGACGCCGGTCGCCTCCAGACCGACGAGCAACTGCTCGCCATCCCGCTGGTGGGCACCTTCGTCAAGCGCGTCTCCGTGCTCAACTTCTGCCACACGCTCGCCGTGCTTCTCGAGAATGGGATCACCACCTCCGAGGCCTTGCGTCTGGCGGAGAAGACCGCGGCGAACCGCGCCATGCGCGCGCAGCTCCATGCGGCGACCGACCGGGTGCTCGAGGGCGAAAGCCTTTCCCGCGCGCTGGCCAAGACCGGTTACTTCGAGGACTTGCTGCTCGATCGGATCGCGGTCTCCGAGCAGACCGGCAACCTCGCCCCAGGCCTGCGCGACATCGCGCGCTCCTACCGGGCCTCCCTCGATAAGTGGCTCGGCACCGTCTCGCAAACGATCTCCGCCGGCGTCCTGACCGCCGCCTTCTCCTTCGTCGCCTTCATCGCGTACGCGATCGTCTCCGCCGTCTTCGAGGTCAGCTCGAGTTTCAGGTTCTAGGTCGTCAAGACAGGGGTCTTGGGGGAACAGAAGGAAGCGGAGTTGATCGGTTGACCAGAGGGGTACCGAAACAAGAGTTGATCCGTTGAACGGTTGGCCAGTTGGCCAGAGGTGCACCTGTTGTCTCTTTACGACGGAGTGCTGAGTGCTGCATCGAGCGTACCTGTAGCCTCATATCGCGCGCTTCACGCGCGGGTAGGGGCAGATTTAGGAATTAGGGATTAGGAAATGGGAAGTGGGGAGATGCAGTGGACTCGATCCTACGACCTATTCCCTAACACCTGTCTCTCCCTCCGGCCAACTAATCAACCGATCAACTCTCCCCTGCCTCTCTGGCCCTCTGGCCCACCGATTAAATCTCCGAGCCCTTACTTCGCCGCGGGCGGGGTCGGAGCAGCGACCGGAGCAGCCGGAGTGGCTGGAGTGACCGTAACGGTCGCCGTCTGTACCGGCGTGCCGGCTTCGGTCTTCGGGGGCGTGGTCGCGTCGGCGGGCTTCGCCTCCGTGGTCGCGTCGGTGGCGGTCGCCGGCTTCGCTTCCGTGGCCGTGGGCTTGGCGGTCTGGGTCGTCGGGGCGGCTTCGGTTTTCACCGGGGCGGCGCCTTCGGTTATCGCCGGAGTGGTCGGAGCCGCGGGCTCACCAGCCGGCTTCGCGCCGGTCGCCGGGGCGGCCGGGGCGACGGGTACCGGGGCCGCGCCGATCAACTCGAGGGCGGTGATTTGCATGTTCAGCGTCACGGTGGCATCCTTGCCGCGGTCGGACTGGATGGTGAGGTTGCCCATGGCGAGGTAGGGTGCGCGCGGGCGGATGGCCTCGTAGAATTTGACCAAGCTGGCCATGTCGGCCTTGCGGCAACTCATCTGGAGCGAGTGCACGGAGAAGCGGTCGGCCTTCACGGTGGTGGGCGCCTCGGTGCTGGGGGAGAGCCCGGCCTCCTTGGCGGCGGCGTAGGCTTCGGCGACGAGGCGGGCCTTGTCGTAACCCCGCCCCTCGTCGAGCCCCTTGACCGCCTCGGCGACGTCGGCCCGGATCTTCTTCTCTTCCGCGAAGCGGGCGCGATGGAAGACGGCATTCTTCTCGAGGTCGGTCCAGTTGGCCCAGACCTCGTTGACGCGGCCGTAAGCGGCGGTGACCCAGAGGAAGGCGAGGATGCCGAGCGCGAGGAGCGCCATCAGGCGCTCGCGGGCGTTCAGTCCGAAGAAGAGGGCTTTCATTGTTGTTTGGGGGCGATGGCCTTGCGGAGCGCATCGAGTTTGAAGGTGATGACGAGGGTGAAGGTGGCGGCGGTCTCGCGGGTGCGGATGTCGCGGCTGACGGCGCTGGCGATGATCGGCAGCGCGGCGAGCTCGCGCTCGAAGACCCCGATGTCGGCGGCGTTGGAGGTGCGGCCGCCGATCTCGATCACGACGTTGGATTTGCAGGTCACGCTCTGAAACTCCAGCGTGGCCGGCCGGTGCTCGTTGATGAGCGCGAGCATCTCCAGCGGCAACGGGCGCTTGACGCCCAGTTCGTTGATCCGGGAGGTGATGGCCTGGGCGGCATCGATGTCGGCCACCTTCGCGGCGTTCACCTCGTTCTTCACGTCGAGGTCGCTGGTGCGCAGGCGCACCCCGAGGGCGACGACGTCGAGGAGGAGGGCGACGACGAGCGTGGCGATCGAGGCCTGGGTCAGCCGCCAGAGCACCAGGTTGGCCTGCTCCTTCTTGCGGCGCGCGTCGAGGAAGTCGGTATCGCGGATGTCGGCGACATCGAGGTGCTTCTTGGAGAGTTGGTGCGGCACGCCACCTTCCGCGGATAGGCACAGCGCGTTCTCGCGCAGTTCGCCGCCGAGTTTGCCGGTGAGGCTCTCGACGGTGTAGCCGGGCGCGAGGCCGGCGCGGGCCGCGGCCTCGGCGGCGATCTCGGGCCCGGTCACGTCGGCGAGTTCGGCGACGACGATTGCGGCGGGGAGGGAGTCGCCGGCGTTCCAAGCGAGGGCGGTGAGGCGCTCTTCGCCGGTGTGCACGACCACGCCTTCCGCGGCCGGCTTATGGCTACAGAGCGCGAGGAACTCGGGGACGACTTGGCAATCTTCCGGCCACGCGAGGCTTTCCTCGGGCGTGAAGCGGCGGCGGTGCGCGGCGTACACGAGGGCCGACTGCCCGTCGGCGGCGACGAGATGCCCCACGAGCATCTGCTCGAGCGGGAAGGGGGAGAGCGCCTCGAGGGCGAGGTTCACCTGCGCGGCCACGTCGGGACTTTCGAGCGGGATGCGCCGCACGAAGAAGCGGTTGCCGGGCAACAACGCGGCCGCCTGGGGCTGGGTTTTATCGCGCAGGCGGGTCAGAAGGGAGCTCATGTTTTTGGGGGGCTTTTTTGGGTGGGCCGTTGTCTTCGGTCCAGGCCAGGATGGTGAAAGGGTAGTTGAGGGAGTTGCTCCGGGTGCGTCCGCCGAGGGAGGTTTGGCCGACGCTGGCCGGGGGGACGACCCCGGGGGTGAGGGAGGTGTTGCCCGACTTAACCGACCCCGTGGAGCCTGTCGAGTTCCCCGTGGTCTTGATGGTCGGGATGGCCTTGGTGGCCCCGAGGCCAGTGGCCGCGGTCGGGTCTTCGTCGGGGTTGGCGGCGGCGGCGGGGAAGGTCACGTCATCGCGGAGCATGACGAGGGCGCCCACGCGGCACTGGGCGAGCCCCTGCTTGACGGTGGCCCGGACCCACATGAGGTGGGACTCGTCGTCGAACGGCTGCAGCGGGGCGCCGCCGCCGACGAGGGTGCGGACTTCCTGGGTGACGCGGAAATAAGGCGGGGTGCCCGAGACCCGCTTCTTCATGACGTCCTGCTTGTCGCGGATCAGCGAGACCTGATGCTCGTCGAGCCCGAGCGCCAACAACAGGCTGTCCTCCGCGGTGTTGATGTTCGTGTCGCCGAAGGCGTAGAGGCTCACCAGCGAGGTGAAGGCATCGTAGAGCGGGGTCTGGTGACCCTGTTCGTCGAAGAAGAACTCATTGGCGACCCCGATCGAGCGCAGTTCCTCGAACGAGCGCAGGGGTCGGCGGGCGGGGCGGTGCGCCAGGGTGCGCCGTTCGTAGGCGGCATCCGTCGCCTCTTCCTCGAGCGGTTCATAACGCTTGTTCGTCCAGCCGATGAGCGCGTCGGCCACGCGCTCGGCGTCCTTCTGCTCGAGGCCCAGCGCGTAGAGCAGCTTGATCAGCGTATTCTTGTCCAGGTTGGGCAGGGGTAGCTTGCGGCTCTCGTCCTCGAAATCGAACTTCACGTCGAGGCCATCGCGCGGCGGGAAGCCGGCGTACGCGTGCGGGTCATCGAAGCCCTGCGCCGGGTGGTGGATTTTGTTGAGGTCGATTGCGCGGATTTCGGCCATGACGGCGAGCGCGAGCTCTAGCTCGGACTGGGCGTCGGCGCGCAGGCGGCGACGGTCGGCGTCGCGCGAGGCCATGGAGAGTTCGAGCGTGTTGTCGTCCATGAACCGGGCGAGCAGCAGCGAGGCCAGGGCGATGAGCACCAGGACGACGATGATGACGGAGCCGCGGCGGCGCGAGGGTCGGCTCATGGGCGGGAGGCGCCGGGGCGCTTGATGGGGAGGTCCAGCACGACCTCCTGCTTGAGGGTGCCGCGCTCGAAGCGCAGGTGGATCCGGGCCGGCTTTTTCCAGGCGGTGCCGCCGGTGTCATGGACCGGCTCCTCCTCCAGCTTCCAGGTCTTGAGGTCCGTGTCGTAGTACTCGTAGGCGAGCGACTTCACGAACGGCGAGAGGATCGTGTCGTGCAGGTCCGTCCGGTCGCGGTTGATCTCGAGACGCGATTGCCATTGCAGCGCCAGGCCTTTCTCCGGGTCGACAAAGAGCGAGAAGTCGACGTCGGGCAGCGGGTGCTCCGGCCAGTCGGCCAAGCGACCCGCGTCGGCGAGGAGGAAACTCAGCCGCGGCTCGGTCGAGCCAAGGCCGTCGGCCACTTCCTTGATTGCCACGCCGGCGGCGCCCGGGGCCATGGTGGCCATCTCGATCGTCTCGCGGACGAGGCGACTCGCGGCGCGCACATGCTGGTCGAAGAGCCGCTGGTCGCGTTTGCCACCCCAGAGCTCGGTCATCGAGAAGAGGAACGTGTTGATCGTGAGCATCAGCACCGCCAGCAGCGCCAGCGAGATCAAGGTCTCGAGCAGCGTGAAGCCGCGACTGGGTCGGGCGGCGTTCATTGGATGACGGGCTTGGGGGCCGGGGTCGCCGGGCGCTGGGGCGTGTTGCCGCCTTGCCCGCCGGTGCCACCTTTGCCGGTGTTGCCGCCCGCGTTACCGCCGCCGGGGCCACCCTTGCCCGTGGCGCCGCCGCGCGTCGGCGTGCCCGCGGTGTTGCCGCCTTTCCCCGTGTTGCCGGTGTTGCCACCCTTCGCCACGCCGGGCTTGTTGCCGCCGGCGTTGCCCGCCGTCGCGTGCGTCCAGGACGTTTTATTGGAGGGGGTCGGGGCGCTCTTCACCGCCGTGTAGTCGCCGCCGCTGTTTTCGGTGTACCCACGTTCCGTGGCGAGGCGTTGCTTGGCCGCGTCGCGGATTTTCTGCCGATCCGCGGGGATCGACCACGAAGGCCGCAGGAGCAGGCGGGTCTCCGTGAGGGGCTTGGCGTCGGTGCCATCGGCATTCTGGATCTCGACCGTCAGCTTGACGGAGAAGAGGTCGCTCACGCTCGTCGCTTCGATCTCGCCTTGCCAGGTCGCCAGGCGGTCGCCGGGCAGGTGGATCTCGCCCCCCTTTTCGACGTCGTCGAAGTTCACGGTTTCGATGAGCGCGGCGCGGGCGCGGGCGAGGTCGTCGACTTCGGTGTCGTTGATGCGCAGGGCTTGGCGACTGAGCACCACGTTCGTGTACGCGGCCCCGAGGCTGATCGCGGCGAGGGCGAACATCGCGAGGCTGATGAGGACCTCGATAAGGGTGAAGCCGCGGCGGTTCATTTGGCGTCGATGGACGGCAACACGGCGCACGTCAGGGGGTCGATCGGGGTGAGGCGGCGGGCTTCGTTGCGCAGCACCTCGAGGCGCATGCGCTCGCATGTCCCGTCCGGGAAGAAGCGCAGGCGGTTCAGCGGCTGCTCGACGGCTTGCCCGCCGAGGAGGATGGCGCCGTCGACCTCGGGGCCGAGCAATTGGACTTTCACCCCTTCCAGGGCGGGTAGCAGTTCTTCGTGCTCCTCGTCGCCGTCCTTGTCCCAGCGGTAGCCTTGGCGGTCTGGGTCGTCGAGCGACTTGAACGGCTCGACCTCGAGGGTCGCGCCGCGTTCGACGGCTTGGCGGCGCCAAGTTTGCATGAGCGCGAGCAGGGCGTCCTCGGGGTCCGAGCGGGCTGTGCCCTTGAGCAGCGAGGCGGAGCCAGCCACGAGCACGCCCGCGAGCATGCTCAAGAGGCCGATCACCAGCAGCATCTCCAGCAAGGTGAAGCCGCCGCGACCGGCGCGCTGAGGGCGCTGCTGGAGGGCCGCGCTCACCAGTTTCCGATGTCGTCCGCCGTGTCCGGCATCTTGTCCTTGCCCTTGGAAAAGAGATCGTAGCCGCCTTCGTTATGCTTGCCGGGGTAGACGTATTGGTACTCCTCGCTCCACGGGTCCTTGGGGAGGGCGCCACCGGAGACCTTCACGTAGGGCCCGCGCCAGCTGTCGGCTTTGCCTTCCGGGGCGACGAGCAAGGCCTTGAGGCCTTCCTCGGTGGATGGGTAGTCGCCCAGGTGCGTGCGGTAGCTCATGAGCGGGGCCTCGAGCGAGGACTTCACGAAGAGCTTGGTCGCGCCTTCCTGGCCTTGGCCGAAGAGCTTGTCGAGGTTCTGCACAACGACCCCGACCAGCAGCGCCATGATGGCGATGGTGATGAGCACCTCGAGCAGGGTGAAGCCGCTGCGACGGTCGCGACGGCGTTGGGACGGGGACGTGGTCATGGGACGGGGAAAGTCGGGAGCCGCTTAGCGCGAGCCCTTGGAGGGGCGTTCGCCCTTGGTCGCGCTGCCCTCGCCTTTGGTGCGGGACATGAGTTCGGTGGGCTGGGCGCCTTCGCCCCCACCAGCACCGCCCCCGGGACCGCCTTGGCCGCGTTCGCCCCAGCGCTTCCGCATCTCGTCGCGGAAGGCTTGGATTTGCTCCGGGGAAGGTTGTTGGCCATTGCCGAAGCCACCCCCGCCGAATTGCGGGGCCACGGCGCCAGCGATGGGAGCGGCGACGACCGGCACCGGAGGGGCCACGGGGGTGGCGGGCGTCGCGGAAATCACGGGGACGCGCAACGGTAGCTTCACGGCCTGACCGGCGTTCTCGACGATGAGCGACTCCGTGGCGGCGTCGAAGCCCACGATGGTCACCGGCAGGTTCGCCGGCACTTCGCCTTCGGCGATCCACGCGGACTGCTTGGTGATCGAGTTATAGACGCTATAATAGGCGACCCCATTGTCGACGTACATGCCGCGGAACTCCAAGGTGCCCGGCTTGGCTTCGCCGATGGCCAACTTTTCCGGGGCCTGGCCGAAAGGAGAGTTTTTGACGAGGCCGTCCAAGTCCAGCGCGCGGGTGCCGACGGTACCCCCCAGAAGCACGAGCGCGGTGAAAATCTGAAGGGAGGCTTTCATGGGGGGGGGAGAAGGGGGGTGTGCAGTTAGAACACCATGGGCAGTCTTTGGTTTCCTAACTTCTTGTCCATTCTTGGCTGTTAGGGGGTTTGCCGGCGTCCGAAAAGGCGCCTTGCCCCCAGGCGGGGTGTGAATAGCTGTGAATGAATCTTCGAACTCAGGGGTTTTTTGGAAGAAAAACAACACTTAAATCATTTAACAACAATGTTTTATGTAATTTAGACCCTGTTCAGTTGGTTCGCCCACAAATTCACACCGGGGAGTTGCAACTTTACGGAGCCAAACCTGTCTTGATGAATCCCATGCGGACACGCCTGACCACTGGCCTCTGGAGACTGCGGTCCGGCTTCGTCGGACTCGCCGTCCTGGTCGGGTTTGGCCCCTCCGCCGGGGCGCAGGATTTCCGCAAGGACGTCCAGCCGATCCTGGAGAAATACTGCTACGATTGCCACAACGCGGACAAGGCCAAGGGGCACTTGAACCTCGAGGCCTTCAAGGACGACACCCGCTTCTACCAGGACCAGCGCCTCTGGCGCGAGGTCGTCAACCAAGTGGTCGCCGGCGAGATGCCGCCCGCCGCCCGCAAGGAGCGGCCCATCCCGTCCGAGGTCACGGCCCTCAACGTCGGCATCCGCGGGCTGCTCGGCAAGGCCGTCGCCAAGGCCAAGGTCGACCCGGGTACCGTGACGATCCGGCGGCTCAACCGGGCCGAGTACAACAATACCATCCGCGACCTTTGCTACCTCGAGGGCAATTTCTCGACGGACTTCCCGAGCGACGACACGGGCTATGGTTTCGACAATATCGGCGACGTGCTCTCGTTCTCGCCGGTCCACCTCGAGCGTTTCATGGCCGCGGCCGAGCTCATCGCCGACAAGGCCGTGCCGACCGCGGCCCAGAACCTCGATGTGCTCAACGTCGATGGTTATAAGATGCTCCCGCGCGGCCGCAGCGAGGATCAGATGCGGGTCTTCAACGCGCCGACCTTGACGGCCGAGTTCGAGGCCCCGCGCGACGGCGAATACCTCTTCCGTGCCCACCTGGTTTCCATCGGTAACCAGGGCGACCCGCCCGCCAACGTGAACCTCGTCGTCGATGGCAAGGTCGTCGGCACGCAGACGCTCAAGCTTAAGACCACCAGCCGCGGCGCTGAGAAGGTCGACGCCAAGGTGCGGCTGTCCGCCGGCAAGCATGCCTTGGCGGTGACTTGGCTCAACGCCCCGACCGACGTCGGCAACGGCTCGCGCAAACTGGGGACCTACCGCTATCAACTGCTCGGACCCACCGACACGCGCACCGAGCTGCAGCGTCGCTTGGCTGGCTTCGCCGAGGGCAAGACCGGCGACGCCCGGGCGCGCGCGATGGTGACTTGGTTCGCGAGCCGCGCTTTCCGCCGCCCCGTCACGCCGACCGAGTTCCAGCGCTACGTCAAGACCTTCGCGACGGCCGAGGCCGCCGGGGGGAGCTGGGAACACGGGGCGCAGGCCATGGTGACGGCCGTGCTGGCGTCGCCGAAGTTCATCTACCGCACGGAGCCCGACCCGCAGCCGCTCGCGGCCGACGCGCACCCGGTCGGCGATTTCGTCCTGGCCTCCCGCCTGTCGTATTTCCTGTGGGGCTCGATGCCCGACGAGGAGCTGTTCGGCCTGGCCAACCAGGGCAAGCTCGCCGCCAACCTCGCGGCGCAGACGCGCCGCATGCTCAAGGACCCGCGTTCGCAGTACCTGGTCACGGGCTTCGGGCTGCAGTGGCTGCAGATCCGCCGCCTGGCCCTCGTCTCGCCCGACCAGACGCAATTCCCGGAGTTCGACGAGCAGCTGCGCGCGTCCATGATGAAGGAGACCGAGTTGTTCTTCGCCGAGATCGTGCGCGAGGACCGCAGCGTGCTCGACCTGCTCGACGCGGACTTCACCTACCTCGACCGCCCCCTGGCCAAGCTTTATGGGATCTATGACACGCCGTCGCGCGGTCCCGGCGAATTCGTCCGCGTCACGTTGCCGAAGGGCGACCGCGGTGGCATCCTCACCCAGGCGAGCATCTTGACGGCGACGTCCAACCCGACCCGTACGTCCCCCGTGAAGCGCGGTAAGTGGATTCTCGAGCAGATCCTCGGCGCGCCGCCGCCCCCCGCCCCCGCGGAGGTCCCGACCTTGGAGGGGCAGCACCAACTCACGGGTTCGCTCCGTCAACGCATGGTGCAGCACCGCGCCAACCCGGTTTGCTCGTCCTGCCACACGCGCATGGACGCGATCGGTTTCGCCTTCGAGAAGTTCGACGCCATCGGCAAGGTGCGCACGCAGGACGAAGGGGTGCCCATCGACCCGGCGGGCCGCCTGCCCGACGGGCGGAGCTTCGCGACGACGGCCCAGTTCAAGACCCTCTTGAAGTCGGACCGCGACAAGTTCGTCCGTAACCTCTCGGGCAAGTTGATGACCTACGGGCTGGGCCGGGGGCTCGAGTACTACGACGAACCCGCCGTGGATAAGGTGGCCGAGGCCACCAGCGCCGGCCAAGACCGCTTTTCCACCATGATTTTGGCCGTGGTCCAGAGCGATCCCTTCCGCCTGCGCCGCGGAACATCGCAGGTTGAACCCGTGTCAAATACCTCTAAGAAGAAGTAGCCCCCCGCCATGCGTACCGACCACCAGCTCACGCGCCGCACCGTCCTCAAGGGACTGGGTGTCTCCTTGGCTTTGCCTTGGCTCGAACAGATGGGCGTCCAGACGAGCTGGGCCGCGGGCAACACGCCGGTCAGCCAAGCCGCGCCGAACCGGATGGCCTACCTCTACGTGCCCAATGGCGTGAACATGGCCGGCTGGCGGGTGCCGACGGAGGGCGTGCTGCCGTCCAAGTTGCCCGCGATCCTCGAGCCGCTGGGCGAGCTGCGGAATGATTTCTCCCTGCTGAACGGGCTCACGGCCGACAAGGCCCGCGCCCATGGCGACGGCGGCGGCGACCACGCCCGCGCGATGTCGGCCTTCCTCACCGGGGCCCAGCCGCGCAAGACCGACGGCGCCAACATCAAGGTCGGCATCTCCGCCGACCAGATCGCGGCCGCGCGCCTCGGCGACCGCACGCGCCTGGCTTCCCTCGAGATCGGCGCCGACGCCAGCAAGATGGCCGGCGGCTGCGACTCGGGTTACAGCTGCATCTACGAGTCCAACCTTTCCTGGCGCTCCGCCAACCAGCCGATGCCCAAGGAGATCAGCCCCAAGCTGATCTTCGAGCGCCTCTTCGGCTCGGGCACCGACGTCGAGCGCGCCCGCCGCGACGCCGCCCGCAAGAGCGTGCTGGATGCGGTGCGCGACGACTTCCGCGAGCTCAACGTGCGCCTCGGGACCGAGGACAAGCGCAAGCTCGACGAGTATTTCACGGCGGTGCGCGAGCTCGAAGGGCGCATCACCAAGGCGGGCACGACCGCCCAGCCCAAGCCCCCCGCGGGCTTCAAGGCCCCGACGGGCATCCCGCAGAGCTACGAGGAGCACCTCCGTCTGCTGGCCGACCTCATGGTGGTGGCCTTCCAGACCGACACGACCCGCGTGTGCACGTTCGTCTTCGCCAACGAGGGGAGCAACCGCTCCTACCCGTTCATCAACGTGCGCGACGGTCACCACAGCATCTCGCACCACGGCCACGACCCGGTGAAGCTGGCGAAGATCCAGGACATCAATAAATTCCACGCCACGCAGTTGGCCTACCTGCTCACCCGGCTGAAGTCGGTGAAGGAAGGCGACGGCACCTTGCTCGACCACTCGATGATCGTCTACGGCTCCGGCAACGGCGACGGCGACCGGCACAACCACGACGACTTGCCCATCCTGCTCGCCGGCCGCGGTTGCGGCACGATCCGCCAAGGCCGCAGCATCCAGTACGGTAAGGAGACCCCGATCAACAACCTCTGGGTCTCCCTGCTCAACCGCATGGACATCCGCGACGTCCAGTTCGGCGACAGCACCGGCGAGTTGAAGAAGTTGGCCTGAGGCTAGGGGACACGCTGGCCAGGTGACACGTGGGCAAGGGTGGAAAGAGGCATAGCTGGCATGCTGGCCAGTTGACACGTGGGCAAGGGGCGTACCTGTTGTCTCTTTTCGACGGAGTACAGAGTGCTGCATCGAGTGCTGAATCGAGCGTACCGGTAGCCTCTAAAATCGCGCGCGTACCGCGCGCCGGTAGGGACGGATCCAGGAAGTAGGGATTAGGAAATGGGAAATAGGGAGATGCAGTGGACCCGACCCTACTCCCCACTCCCTAACACCTGGCTCTCCCTTGTCCACTGGCCCACTGGCCAGCCGGCCAGCTCGCCGCACTCTCCCCTGGCTTCATCTCGCGCCGCGATGATGTGCCTGACCCCATGCATAGGTCTTAGGATTTAGGCTGTAGGTGTTAGCCCCCCACTTCCCAGCACCTATTCCCTACCACCTACTCCCTAATCACTTCCCCTCCGGCCAACCGGTCAACGGGTCAATGGGTCAACTCCGGTTTCCTTGCCCCTCTCCCTCTGGCCAACTAATCAACCGATCAACTAACTTTTCAGATCATCCCCATCTCCTCGGCGAGGTAGGTGACCTTGTTGTCGATCACCTCGACCTTATTGAGGAGGGCTTGGTGGGTGGCCGTGAGCGTCGCGACTTCCTGTTTGAGCTCGGCCAGGTCGGCTTGGATTTCAAAGAGAAGGGCGAGGATGGCCTCGTTGGAAGTATTCATGTGGGTGTGGTGGGCGCGGGCGGAAGGTTCGACGGCGCCGCGCACGCGACGGCTCCGAAGGCGCCAAGGCTTCCCCGCGAGGGGAGGGGAGTGATCGGGTCCTTGCGGACCTAGGTCGAGAGGCGCGTCAGCTCCGGGAGATCAGCTTAAGCTGAACCCTTGGTGGTAGGCTGGACAACGTATCAACATCGACGCTCATCATCCCCGGCCCGCCCTTTCGGTCAACAGGTTTCTAGAAGAAGAACCCGAGCGGCCCCGGGGGGTCGCCCGGGGAGTTGACCCGTTGAACGGTTGGCCAGTTGGCCAGAGGCGCACCTGTTGTCTCTTTACGACGGAGTACGGAGTGCTGAGTGCTGCATCGAGCGTACCTGTAGCCTCATATCGCGCGCTTCACGCGCGGGTAGGGGCAGATCTAGGAATTAGGAAATGGGAAGTGGGGAGATGCAGTGGACTCGATCCTACGACCTACTTCCTATTCCCTAGCACCTGTCTCTCCCTCGACTCCCCCTCGATTCAGCACTCTGTGCTCTGTCCTCCTCCTCGGGCATCGCCCCCTCATTGTGTCTCGGTCACGTGTCGCCGATGGCGGCCGTGTGACGGGGCTAGCGGGTTCGCCTTCGTACCGCCAAATTAGCCGCCTAACTATCACAATGCCGTACTTGCGGGGGCTCGGTCCGCCGATGCGTTCCCCTTTCGTCATGCGTCATCTCTCCCGGCTATTCCTCGCTTCCGCTTTGGTACTCTCCTTGGAGGCTTCGCCGCCAACCAAGCTGGTGCCGACGCTCGACACCACGCCCTTCGGCAGCACGAGCAGCGTCACGCTCAATTCCCTGACTTATGTCAACCAAGGTCTCGTCGGCGTCGGCGTCTTCACGGCCGGCGCGCTGGATAGCCGCGGAGACACCCTAGGTTCCTTCTCCTCCTTCAAGCTCGATTCGTCGACTTGGCGCCGCAACGTCAACGGCTCCTATTCCGGAACGCTCTACACGCTGCCCGACCGCGGTTACAACGTCAATGGCCTGATTGATTACGCTGCGCGTATCCAGAAGTTCGACCTCGCCTTCACGCCCGATTACACGTCGACCTCCGTTGGCCAGACCCAGCTGACCTTGACGTATAAGAGCACCACGACGATCACCGACTTCAACGGCAACCCGACGACGGCGGTCAATCCGTCCGCCTCGGCCCTCGGCGCCCTCACCAACGTCCCGGTCGCCAACGGCAAGTTGACCGTCGATGCCGAGGGCCTCGCCCTCCGCGCTGATGGTAGCTTCTACATTTCCGACGAGTATGGCGCCACGGTCTACCACGTCGCCAAATCCGGTCAAATCAAGGGGGTTATCACCCCGGTGGCGGCCTTGATCCCGCAGTTCACCCAGGCGTCGGGCTACACCGGTTTCACGACCGAGACGGCCGCGATTGCCACCGGGGTGCAGACCGGCGGTCGCCGCGATAACCAGGGGATGGAGGCGGTCGACGTCACGCCCGATGGCCGCTTCCTCGTCACGATGCTCCAGAGCGCGACCCGTCAGGATACCCCCTCCAATTACGACTTCAACCGCGCCTACACCCGCCTCTTCATCTACGATATCTCGAAGAACGCGACGCCCAGCACGCCGCTCGAGCATTACCTGGTCGAACTGCCGCAAATCAGCAGCAAGGGTCTCGGTGCCGCGGCCAACAAGACGGCCGCCCAATCCGAGCTCGTGGCGTTGAGCCGCACCAGTTTCATGGTGCTCACGCGCGATGGCAATGGCAACGGGTCCGGCAACGCCGCCTACGCCTCCAGCGCCGGGGCCGTCGGTTACGCCGATAACCCGATGGTCTACAAGAACGTCGCCCTCGTCAGCACGGTCGGCGCGACCAACTTGGCCGGCACGGTCTATGAGACTGGCTACACCCCGGCGGTCACGGGCACGGGTACGACCTTGGCCCCCGTCGCCAACATCGTCGCCGCCACGACGACCGACTTCGTCAACCTCCTGAACGTTCAGCAGCTCGGTCGCTTCGGCCTGAACCTGAACACGGTCGGCGCCAGTGGCGTCACCACCGCCGCCGCCGCCAGTCGCACAATCACCGCCGTATCCTCCAACTCGCTCTCGGAGAAGTGGGAGGCGCTTTCCGTGGTGCCCTGCCTCGACGCCGCCGCCCCGAACGACTACTTCCTGCTGGTCGGCAACGACAACGATTTCATTACCGCGAGTGGCACGATGCTCGGGTCCGCGTACATCGGTCCCTCTCCGACCGCGGGCAAGGAAACCGTCGAGAACCCCAACCGCATCCTCGTCTATCGCGTGACTCTGCCGGGTTACGTCGACCCGGGTCTGGTCGTGTCTGCTACCAGCCGCGCGCCGTTCATGGTCGCCCAGAATCTCCGCTCCACCCAGCTGATGGGAAACAGCTTCAACACGATGATGAAGGGTCGCCTGCTCGGCAATCTGCGCGCGGCCGCCCCGGCCAAAGTCGCGGACTTCGATTGGCGCGCCGAGGAGCAGCGTCTTAATTATTGCCTCTCGGGCGCCCCTGCCGCCGCTACCGTCACCGGCGGTCTCCGCTGGTGGTTCGATGGCAGCATCCGGGATATCTCCGACGCCCCCGGTGGTTCGGCAACTTCCATGGACGCCCGTTCGACCGCCGGCGCCTTGGGTCTGGAGTGGAATCTCTCCCCGGGCATCGTCTTCGGCTTGGGCCTGGGGATGCAGGACGGCAACTCCACCGCCTCCGACGGTGCGAGGCTGGATTACACCGGGCGCAGCGTCACTTCCTACCTCATCGCGCGGGGCGAGACGTTCTTCGGAAGCCTCACGCTGACCTATGGTTCCCAGGATCTGGACTCGATCCAGTCCGCCGGGGCCTTTGGTTCCACCCCCGTGGGGGCGACCACGGGCCGCAGCCTTTCGGCCGAAATCCTCGTGGGTGCCACCGCCGGCGATTTGGCCGGTTGGGCGATTGTGCCCACCGTCGGCCTATCGCGATCCACGACCAAGCTCGACGGATACAGCGAAGCCGGCGTGGGCGGGGTCACTTATCCCAACCAGCGCCTTTCCACCAACACGGCCTCGGCCACCGTCGAGCTGGCGAAGGACTTCGCGCAGACCTCCGGGACCCTGACGCCCTTCGTGCGTGCCGGTTACGAGCATGACTTCGGCGGAGAGGACCAGACGACGAATGTTTCCGTGCTGACTAATGGTGGCTCCGTGGGCGTGTCCCTGACCCTGCCTAACGCGGATCGCGACCTCGTGCTCGGCGTGGTGGGTTTCCGCTGGAAGCAGGGCGACTTCAATGCGGAAGCTTCGTTCGAACATCGATCGGGCGACAACGGTTACCGCGAGAGCCGTTTCAACCTCGGCCTGTCCTCCCGCTTCTAAATATCGTCCCGCTCGCCAGCGGGTCGTTGACCCCCTGGCGTCTGGTTAAGAGCGCGCGCAGCGCGCCGGCATGGGGTCTGGCTTCATCTCGCGCAGCGATGATGTGCCTGACCCCTTTGCCGTGCCTCGTCTCTTGCCCCCCGGCCCACCGGCCAGCCTGCCAGCTAGCTCTGCTCCCCCTCTGGCCCTCTGGCCAACTAATCAGCAAATCAACTTTGCATCCCCTCGACTCGGCCCTCTGCACTCCGTACTCTGCATTCCGTCCTCTGTACTCCCCGTCCCCCTTCCACCCCGTCCCATGCTCCGCTTCTCCTTCCTCGCCCTCCTACCACTTGCCGTCGCGGTCTTCGGCGCCTCGGGCCCGAACGACTCGGCCATCGGGCCGGATTACACGCCGGCAACGGAGATGACGGCGAAGGCCGGCGTGCCCAAAGGCACGATCAAGGAGTTCACCATGCTTTCGACCGAGAGCCCGGCCTACCCGGGCATCGCCAAGAACAAGCCGGGGGAGGTCGTCCCCTACAAGCGCAAGGTCCAGGTCTACATCCCGGCCCAATACGTCGCCGGCCAGCCGGTGCGTCTGCTCCTGGTCACCGACGGCCCGTGGTACACCAAGCGGGTCGCGACCGCGCTCGACAACCTCATCGCCGCTAAGCGCGTCCCGGTGCAGGTCGCCGTGATGGTCGAGTCGGGTGGCGGTGATAGCAAGGGCAGCCAGCGCGGCCTCGAGTACGACACGCTGTCGGGCAAGTACGCCGAGTTCATCGAGGCGGAGGTCCTGCCGCGCGTGACCAAGGAGACGGGCGTCGTCTTCACCAAGAAACCCGACGAACGCGCCGCGATGGGCGGCAGCTCCGGCGCGGCTGCGGCCCTCACGATGGCCTGGTACCACCCTGATCTCTACCGCCGCGTGCTCAGCTACTCCGGCACGTTCGTCGACCAGCAATACCCGACCGACCCCAAGACGCCGCACGGCGCGTGGGAATACCACGAACACCTGATCGCGAAGACCGACAAGAAACCGCTCCGCCTCTGGCTGCAGGTCGGCGAGAAGGACAACGGCTGGGACCGCGACGAAGCCTCGTTGCACAACTGGGTCATGGCCAACGAGCGCATGGCCGCCGTCCTCGCCCAGAAAGGCTACGCCTACCAATACATCTTCTGCAAGAAAGCCGGCCACGTCGACGGCAAGGCCGTCGCCGCCACGCTCCCCTCCGCCCTCGAGTGGATTTGGAAATAAATCAGCTGGCAAGCTGGCCAGTTGACACGTGGGCAAGGGGTGGAATGAGAGGTCCGGAGGCTCAGAGGCTCAGAAAGATGCGAAGCCCGACGAGAGAAAGGGAGAGCGCGCGGGTAGGGACAGCACCGCGTGCTGCCCTAGTTGTCTCTCAGCGCGCTCCGCGCGCCGGGTAGGGGTTGAGCTAGGAATTAGGGATTAGGAAATGGGAAGTAGGGAGACGCAGTGGATTCGGCCCAACTTCCGAAGACCTACTCCCTACCACCTATTCCCTAACACCTGGCTCTCCCTTGTCCACTGGCCCACTGGCCAGCCGGCCAGCTCGCCGCACTCTCCACTGGCTTCATCTCGCGTAGCGATGATGTGCCTGACCTCATGAATAGTTCTTAGGATTTAGGCTGTAGGTGTTAGACCCCCCACTTCCCAGCACCTATTCCCCAATCCCCAATCCCCACTACCTACCACCTACTCCCCACTACCTAACACCTGTCTCTCCCTCAGCCTCCCTTACCCCCCGGCCAACTTGCCAGCCGGCCAGCTAGCTCTGCTTCCCCTACTGCCTCTCCTCCGGTCAACTGGCCAGCCGGTCAACTGGTCAACTAATCCTGTCCCCTACTTCCTCACTCCCTTCAACGCTTCCAGCGCTTGCGCTGGCGTCAGCCCGGCCGCCTCGCCATCGGCGTGCATCGCCACGAGCCACTCCGTCTTCTCGGGCACATAGCCAAAGCGGCGGATGAGCGCGTCCTGGATCGCGTCCAGGTGCGCTGCCCCGTAGAAGAGCGCCACCGTCTCGCCGGTCTGGCGTTGCCCCACGAATCGCCGGAGCCCGGAGATCGCCTCTTGATTGCGCTCCTGGAGGATGAGCTTGGCGATGCGTTTGCCGGATTCGCCGCCGAGCTTCTTGGCCATTTCTTTCTCACTGCCGGCCGGGTCCGTCCCGATGATCCCCAGGAGCACCGTCGTCCGGAGCCGCGCATTGTACTTGATGAACGCCAGCCCGAGGTCGGCCAGCACCCCGCTGAGCCCATTGCCCTGCATCGCCTCCATCATCAGGTTATACTTCGCCTCGGCCTCCTTGGCGGGCGGCCCCAGCACCTGGTCGGGACCCTCCGGCTTCGGGGTCGTCAGCGTGTCCCCCCGCAGGCGCGCGAGCATCTCGCCCTGCGTCAGGTCGGCGTTGTGGAAATGCTCCCGGCGGTAGTCGATCCCCTCGTACTGCGAGATCAACCCCAGCGCGTCGGCCACCTTGGTGTAGAGTGCGTCGGGTCGCCGCCCCGGCCCCTGCTTCTTGAAATCATCCTTCTTAGTGGTCACGCCCTCGTAGAGCACCACGGCGTCCGCATCCAGCAGCCCCTGGACCTGCTGGTAAAACGCCCGGTCCGCGATGTGGATTGCCGCCACCAGCCGGACCTTCGGGCCCTGGCCCGACAGTGGCACGAACGTCCGCGACGCCAGTTGCAGCTCATAGCTCGCCGGCGCCGTCTGCACGACCTTCATCACCGGCTCGATCTGCAGCGGCACCCGCGGGTCGATCTCGGTCGTCGCGCACCCGGACAGCAACAGACCTAAAAGGAGGAACGAGGAAAGCACGCGACCCATGACATGGAGGTAAACCCTTACGGCTTCGGGTCAACGTTTGGCTGGCAAACATCCACCCGCAGAGCAATCTCCCCTGTCCATGAAACCATGGCTCTAACTCCTCGCTTTATTGTCCCTGGTCGGCTGCAGCTCCACCACTGAGGTCAATCCCGCCGCCGCGCTCACCCCCGCGCAAGTCCTTACCTGGCCCCATTTAGCGTGACCCGATCAGGCCCATCGGGAATACTTTGCAGTTCTCTCGGGTTGTTATGAATGGGGCGACTACGCCAAAGCTCCGAAGCGAATCGCCTCGAAGGATGACCTATTCGAGGCTTATGCCTGGTTCATCGCCACCCAAGAGCGGGCCAACGAGTCGGAAGCTTGGCTGAAGTATTCACCCGAGCAGGTCCTCGCCGTCTATCGCCGCGCCGACGAGATCCGCCGGGAGATTGCGAGCAACACCACCAAGGCGCCAAAGGCTTAGTCGCTCCCTGTCCGGGCCCTAGTGTCGCGCATAAGCCTGGCACTCTTGTTCGCCCTAGAGATTATTACTTAATGGCAAAGGCCTGACCCCTTAGAGCGTGGCCGACATGATTCAGTAGTAGTATATCCCATGGTTCAGCCTGTTATTTATCATGAGCACCTGTTAATGACTTGAGCTTCAAGGCTATCTGTACAAATGTTCACTTTATCGATTTATGAAAAAATTGCTTAAAAATACCTCGGAAGGCTCAAAAGAGCCGAAAACTAAGACTCGGCGTAATGCTCAAAAAGTCGCTGATTCCAATGTTCAGCCTGCAGAGGGTACGCCGGCTAAGATTGATCCTCGGAATAAGTTAAACGCACTAACTGCTCGTGAATGGATTCCGGAAACTGTAACAGTTTGGACCCAGCGTGGGTTAGGAGCAGGGCATCCAGATGCTCAAATTGAACGGCAACATCCGGCCCCATTTTCCTTCACAGACGTTTCGCGCTTAATAAAGCTATTTTCCAAGCCTGGTGACGTCGTTCTCGATCCGTTTAATGGAATTGGCTCCACGCTTAAAGCTTGTGCGCTTGAGGGAAGGACCGGAGTGGGGATTGAACTTAACCCCAAGTATGTAAAACTTACGAAGGAGCGTCTTAAAAAAGAGGTTCAATCGTCAAGTTGTGAGCAAAAAGTTATCCTAGGAGACTCTCGGCTTGCGCTTGATGATCTGCAGCAGTCGTCTGTTGATTTCGTGGTCACGAGTCCTCCCTACTGGAATATCCTGCATAAGGTTGATCACAAGGCTAAGCAGGAACGTCAGAGTCACGACTTGGACACCAAGTACAGCGACAATAAGAAGGACCTTGGTAATATCGACGATTACCGTGTTTTCCTCGAGGAACTGGGTGTTATTCTTGGAAAATGTGGACGTGCTCTTAAGCCCAGGAAGTACATGGCCGTTATCGTCAGTGACTTTAGGGACAAATCAAAGTTCATCATGTTTCACGCTGATTTGACCCTCGAGCTGGCCAAGTACAACCTGGAGCTAAGAGGGCTTAAGGTCCTTTATCAGCGTCATAAGAAGATTTTCCCTTACGGGTATCCTTATGCTTACGTCCCGAATATCCATCACCAGTACATTTTGATCCTTCAAAATGAGCGCAAGTAACCTTCCTAAGGGCTGGCTTAATAGCGTTGTAAACATGGATTGCGTTCAGGGGATGAAGAAAATCCCCTCTGGCTCTGTCTCGCTGGTGGTTGCTGATCCGCCCTACAATTTAAATAAGGATTTCGGTGAGTGGAAGGAATTGGAGCAAAAGGATAATTGGTTACCCTGGTCGAAATTATGGCTGGATGAAGCCGCCCGTATTTTGAAGCCGGATGGGAGCGTATTTGTGTATGGAATCCACCACCACCTTTGCTGGATTCAGTGTTACATGTATGAAATTGGCCTGAAATACCGGCGTCAGATTATCTGGAACTACGAAAATGGCTTTTCTGGCTACAAGCGCACTTTAGCTGCCCACTACGAGCCACTTTTGTGGTTCTCCAAAACTGATCATTATATTTATCATGATATCAGAGAGCCTTACAAGAGTGTAGAACGGCTTAAGCACAAGGTCACGAAGAATGGAAAGAGCTGGACGCCCAATCCGCTGGGGAGAATGGCTGGCGATGTTTGGAGATTCCCTGTGCTGGCTGGCAAGAGGTTTAGCGCGGAGAAGGTTGATCATCCGACGCAAAAACCTCTGTCCATAAGCACACGCATTATTAAGCATTTTTCTAACCCTGGAGACTTGGTTGTCGTCCCGTTTACTGGAAGCGGTTCAGAATGTGTGGCCGCTAAGGCAGCAAAGAGAACATTTGTCGGATTTGAGTTAAACCCGAAGTACGTAAAAATTGCGACTGATAGGTTAGACTCTGTTGGAAAAACTGACGATCTACTTTCCGGCCTCGAACGCTGAGTAGGCTCCGGATTTCAGCCACAATTTCCTTCCCGTAGTCGCTTCAAATAGCTTTCGTATTGAGAGGGAGCTCTCAAGGTCCTGGATTTTAGATAGCTTAACCTTGTTGTGGACGAGAATTACGGCGGCAGCGGTGGTTAAGACTTTAATTTTGATTTTCAGGACAGATTCAATGTCTGCTAGAACTGTCCAAAATTCCGAACGAGAGTTCGGTAGCTCCCCGACGATAATCAAACCATCAACCTGTCTTTTGGCTATCTTGTGTCGCCCATGAAGAACGGCCATCGAGTCCAATACAGACCTTGGGGCGTCGATCTGTGCACTTGATATTTCTACTTCTGTTGCGACTGATGTATCAGCCAGGGCAACATACACATCCATTCTGTTATTAACGTCACCAGTTCGGTTCGCCCCGGCTTTCAATCCGAGCTCGATTAGGAGATTCCTGGCTAGCAGATTATGAATCCTTGATCCGGAGATGCTGGACGCCTTTTCATATGAGGCAGTGAACGTTAGCGCAATTTTGTCGTCATCCCTGATGATTGGTTTGCTCCATGCGACTTTCATAAATGCTGTTGCGGTTGATTTGTTGTCACCGTTGCTTGGCTGAAGGCATTTTCTCGCACCAGATGCTACCGTCATCTTCCCCGAATCAGAAAGGTAGATTGCGCCAGTAGGGCAACGCGAAGTACAGACGCCGCAGTTGATGCAAATATTATTATCGATGA
>BJHS01000009.1 GCA_014193315.1 Verrucomicrobiota bacterium | reverse complement strand
CGAGACGCTCTCCGGTCTGAGCGAGGCCGGTCATGCCGGAGGCAAATTCCCCCGGCCTAGCCTGTTCGAACGCCTGGGCCGTACCTTGGAGAAAATGAAGCCGGAGGTGGTCTTCGCCTGCTACGGGATCAACGACGGCATCTACCAGCCGCTCGACGAGGCCCGCTTCAAGGCCTTCCAGACTGGTGTCGCCAAGCTGCTCGACCAATGCCAGGCGGCCGGCGTCAGGCAGGTCTATCTCGTCACCCCGCCGATCTTCGATGCCACCACCAAGCCGGGCGATTTCAACTACGACGCGGTGATGACGGCCTACGCCGCCTGGGAGATGCAGCTGAAGCGCCCCGGGCTCAATGTCATCGACCTGCACAGCGCGATGCGCAAGGCGCGTGATGCCCGGACCGAGGTCTTCTCCCGCGATCGCATCCATCCGGGCGATGAGGGGCATCTCCTCATGGCCCGCACGATCCTTGCGGGCGCCGGCGTCACGACCCCCGATGTCCTCGCCAAGGAGGCGATGGCCGACCCGCTTTTCAAGGCCGTCGACCAGCTCCGCAAGTTCCGGGCCGGGAAGTGGTTGGCGTACATCGGTTACTCCCGTGAGAAGGTCGTCGCCCCGACCCCGCTCGGCGACGCCGAGGAACAGGTCGCCAAACTGCAGGCCAAGGTGGATGAACTGCGCCGCGCGAAGTGAGCGGACGGTTCCTGCGAGTCATCGGTGGCGTGGTCGCCGCGCTGGCCGCCTTCCCGGTCCGCGCCGACACGGCTTCGGCGCATTTGCCGATCTGGGCTTTCTATTACGCTTGGTACGGCGTGCCGCAAGGGCCGCGGCAGCGTTGGGAGTTGTGGGCGGACCGCGGCGAACCCGCGACGGGCGCCAAACTGCGGTTGCCGTTCCGTCCGCTGGTGGGCCCTTACGACAGCACGGACCCCGCCATCGCCGCCTGGCATTGCCGGCTCGCCGAGGCCGCCGGTATCGACGCCTTCCTCGTCTCCTGGTGGGGTGAGGCCAACATCAGCGGCGAGGCCTTCGAGCGGGTCATCCTGCCCGCCGCGCGCGCGACGCGCGTGAAGGTCGCCCTGAACTGCGAGCTCGCCCAGTTCTACGGCGAAATCGGCCCGTTGGTCGAGCGTCTCGCCGGCGTGCTGGCCCGTTGTCAGGGCGACCCCGCCTACCTCCGTCGGGGTGGACGCCCGGTGGTCTATCTCTATCAGGTGCCGTTCGACCCCAAACTCACCCCGGCGAGGTTCGCGGAGCTGCGCCGCGGGGTGGAAGCGAAGGTCGGCCCGGTCTGGTGGGCGATGGACAAGATCCGCCATGAGGCCGGGAACTATGGCGTGCCCGCGGAGTGGCGTACCACCGAGGGTATCGATGCCTTCGGATTCTATGGTACCTTCAGCGTCCGCCGCATCTCCGAGCGCGCGGAGCTCGTCCCGTTCTTCGCGCGTTACGCCCGCGATGTCCGTGTCGCCGGCCGCGAACTGCTGCTCCCGATGCACCCCGCCCTGGATAACCGGGTCATCCAGCCGAAGGAAGGCTTCGCGATCCCGTTCCGGGACGGGGAGACCTTGGAAGGGTACCATGCGGCGGCCCTGGCTGCGGGGGCCGACGTCTTGCTGCTGACGAGTTTCAACGAGTGGCCGGAAGGCACCGTCGTGGAGCCTTCGGCCGATTGGCCCGACCCGTACCGGCATCTCCGGCAGGTCGCGCGGTGGAAGGGCCGGGAGTTCGTCCCGCCGTCCTTGCCCGCGCGGTGAAGCGCCGGCTTATTTGTCGGTGGCGCCTGCCTTGCCCTTTGCCTTGGCCTTGGCGCCGGGCGTGTTGACCTTCTTGACGAGCTGGATCGGGGTGTCGTTGGCCTGGTCCGGTCCCGGGGTGCTGCGTCCGCGCGCGATCAGCGCTTCGAGCGCGGCCCGCATCTTCGTCGCGCGTTCCGGTTCGGTCGCGATCAGGTTTCGCGTTTCCCCGAGGTCTTGGGCGAGGTCGTAGAGCTGGAACTCGGGCAGTTTCGCCTCTTCGGCGCTGCCGGGCTTGGGCGCGCTCCACCCGCCGGAGCCGCGGCATAGCGCGAGTTTCCAGCTGCCTTCGCGGTAGGCGAAGCTCCCGTTGATTGATTGGCTTACCAAGTGGGTGCGCGGGCCGGGCGCGGCGCCGTCGCGCAGCACCGGCAGGAAGCTCACGCTGTCCTCGCCGGCGTTCGGCGGCAAAGTCGCCTCCGTCAGCGCGGCGAACGTGGCTAGGAAATCGATCTGGCTGACCAGCTGACCGCTCACGCCCGGTTTGACCCCCGCGGGCCAGCGCACGATGAACGGCACGCGGTGCCCGCCCTCGAAGAGGTCGGCCTTGTGCCCGCGCAGCGAACCGCTCGGTTGGTGTCCCTTGGTGATGAGCTCGTCGATGTCCGCCGCCGGCGAACAGCCGTTGTCGGCGGTGAAGATCACCAGCGTGTCGCGCGCGAGCCCCGCGCGCTCCAGCGCGGCGAGCATGCGGCCGACCTCGGCGTCGACCTGCCGCACGAAATCGGCGTAGGCGTTGAGCCCGCTCTTGCCCTGCCATTCCTTGGTCGGGACAATCGGGGTGTGCGGGGCGGGCAAGGGCACGTAGGCGAAGAACGGGCGCCCGGCCTTGGCGTCCGCGGCGTGCTCGGCGACGTAGGCGCAGACCTGGTCGGTCAACGTGGGCAGGACATCGACGGCTTCGAACTTCGGGCCGGCGGGGCCGCTGCGCAGCCATTTCTTCGTCGCGGTCGGCAGTTCCGTCGCGTGGCGATCCTTGATCCAGACGAACGGCGGCATGTCCAAGGAGGCGCTGATCCCGAAGTAGGTATCGAACCCATGCTCCAGCGGGCCGTCCTTGATGGGCTGCGCGTAGTCGAACCGGCCGATCGCGCCGTCGGCGGGATCGATCGCGTCGCCCGCCTTCGCCGGCGCCCCGCCGTGCGTGCCCCATTCCAGGCCCAGATGCCATTTGCCGAAGCAGGCGGTACGGTAGCCCTGCGCCTTGAGCATCCCGGCCACCGTGAGCCGGCCCGGTGCGATCAGCGGCGGCGACCAGCCGCCGAGCACCCCGTTCTGCAGGCGCGTCCGCCAGTGGTAGCGACCGGTCAGCAGACTGTAGCGGGAAGGTGTGCAGACGCCCGAGGTCGTGTGGCCGTCCGTGAAGCGCCGGCCTTCGGCCGCCAGACGGTCAAGATGAGGGGTGGGGATCTTGCTCGCCGGATTGTAGGCACCCACGTCCCCGTAGCCTTGGTCGTCGGCCAGGATCAGGAGGATGTTGGGCCGGTCCGCCGCCAGGCTTGCCCCGATTAGGCAAAATACGGCGCAGAGGGAAGGGAGGGGGCGCATAAGAGGGGCCTTTTCCTAGATGGGCGGGCGGGTTTGGACAAGAACCGACGTTTAGCCTGGATGGGGCGGAACTTTTCCCTCGTTAAGCGACTCTGCTTGGCTATCCCCAACCTACGCTGTCCGCCCCGACGGCCATCCCCTCGCCGCCTTGGCTCCTGACCTGCCACCTTTGCTCGCCGCGGCGACCGTCCTCGTGCTGACGGCGCTCGCCGAGTGGTGGCATGCCCGCAAGATCGCCCGGCTGGCCCGGCTCGCCTTCGGACCCGCCGCCGCGGCCCGGACCTGGACCCGGGTGGCGCCCCTGCTGCGGGTGCTGGCCTTGGCCGCTTTCACCTGGGGCTTCGCGATCATGTACCAACTGCACCTGGCCGCGGGCAAGGATGGCCGGCCCGAGCCCAAGGAGTCGCCCCGCCTGATCTTCGTCGCCGACCTCTCCCCGAGCATGCTGCTCAAGGATGCCGGCCCCGAGGGCAACCAGACGCGGAGGGAGCGGATGCGCGCGGAGGTCGAGAGCATCCTCATGCGGGTCGGCGGCGATCTCCGCTTCGGCGTGATCGGTTTCTACACCGACGCCAAGCCCGTGGTGATGGACGCCCACGACCCCGCGCTCGTCCGCAACGTCTTCGACGGCCTGCCCATCTCCTACGTGATGAAAGCCGGCACGACCGACCTCGGCACCGCCGTCACCGCCGCCGTCAAGCTCGTCGAGCCGCTTCCCCCGCGCTCCGTCCGCCTGGTGATCTTCACGGATGGTGATACCACGCCGTTGCAGCCCATCCCGCCGCGCCCCGCCTCGGTCTCGCAGGTCCTGGTGCTCGGGCTGGGGAACCCGCGCAAGGGCACCTTCATCGACGGACACCAGTCCCGCCAGGACCCGGACGTGCTCCGCAGCCTCGCCGCCGCCCTGCGCGGCGAATACCTCGACATCAACGAGAAGCACCTCCCGACGCCCAAGCTGGGCGACCTGGTGGTGATCACGCCGCCGCCGCACCCCGGGCTGACCCTCGAGGAGTGGGCCTTGCTCGCCATGGCCGTGGGTGCCGCGGTCGCGGCCCTGTTGCCCGTGGCGCTGGAGCTGGCCGGCACCGACTGGCGCGTCGTCGCACCGACCCGCGGGGAGGGGACCGAAGTCCGATGAGGAAATGGTTCCTGCTGCTCTGGCTGCTCTTCCCGGTCGGGGTGGTGTATTATCATTTCAATCATGGGGCGGACCAGCTCGCCCGGGAGAAGGCCCGCCACCGGTTGGAGGGCATCCGCGTGCTCGCCGCGGCCAAGGAGCCCGACTGGATCAAGATTGTCGACCAGTACGACCTCCTGCTGGCCGACCTGCCCGCTGACGAGCGTCCGCTGGTGCGCCATCAGATCCGGCACGAGAAGGCGCGGGCGAAACTCGAGATGCTCGATGTCGCTGGCGCCATCACCGACCTGACGACCCTCCTGCAGGAGGCGGCCGCCGCCCACGGCGATGACCACCGCACGACGCGCGCGATCCGCGAGACCCTCGGCAAGGCCTTTTTCTACGCGACCTCCCTGCTCAAGACCAGCGGTGCCACCGAGGAGGAGTGGCGTCCTTACGCCGAGCGTACGCGGCAGATCTTCCGATACCTCGCCGAGCACCAGGATCCCGCCGCGCTGGCCGCCTATGAGCGCCGCGTCGTGGCGGAGTTCGCCAAGAGCCTCGGTAACCGCACCCCTTGAGACGCCGATGAAGACGCCCCACCTCCCGCTCACCTTGTTCCTCGCCGCCACCGCGATCGCCGCCGACGCCCCGCCGTCCGCCGTCGAGGGCGTCAAAGGCGTCCGCCAGGAAGGTGCGGCCAAGGTGAAGAATATCGACCCGCGCACCGCGCGTCCTGTGTCGCCCGAAAAAGCCGAAGGAGTGGAGCAGTCCGCGACCGCCGTCAAGTCGGCGCCGGCCCCCGGCACGGCCTCCACGCCCCCTCCTCCGCCGCCGCCCAAGGGGGTCGACCAAGGTGCGACCGCGGTTAAGCCCGCGGGTGGTCCGGGCACGGTCGCCGCGCCGACCCCGCCGCCGCCTCCGCAAGGGGTCGGGCAGGAAGCCACGGCGGTGAAGCCTGCCGGCGGCCCCGGCACGGCCTCCACGCCCCCTCCTCCGCCGCCGCCCAAGGGGGTCGACCAAGGTGCGACCGCGGTTAAGCCCGCGGGTGGTCCGGGCACGGTCGCCGCACCGACCCCGCCGCCGCCTCCGCAAGGGGTGGGGCAGGAAGCCACGGCGGTGAAGCCTGCCGGCGGCCCTGGCACTGCCTCCACGCCCCCGCCGCCTCCGCCGCCCAAGGGTGTCGACCAAGGCGCGCCGGACGCGGCACCTGTCGCCGGCCAAGGTTCACCGGCGCCCGTCGTGCCTCCCTCGCCCAAGGGCATTGGTTCGGTCGAGGGCGTGAAAGCCTCGGGCGGCGGTGTCATCCGCGCCGTCGAAGGCGTCGCCGGGATCGACACGGAGAAACTACGCAACCTCGAGGCCGCCTTGATGGCCAAGCCTGCGCCGGTTCCCGAGGATCCCAAGGTCAAGGCGAAGGCCGCGGCCCAGCTGCTCCAGAAGCCGACCCCCGCGCCCAAGCCGGCGCAACGGATGGCCGACGGCCGCCCGGATTTCCAGGAACGCATCCCCGACAAGGGCTCCTGATCACCCCTGCTTCATTTAACCTATAATCACCATGCACCTCCGCTTCCCTCTCCGGACCGCCGGCGCCGCGCTCGGCGCCCTCGCCTGGGCCGCCGCGCTCGTCGCCCAGCAACCCGCGGCCGCGCCCGCTCCGCTCGACGCGAAGACGCTGCGCCAGTACGAGAACCTGCTGAACCACAAGTTCTCGCGCGACCTCAACGAGGTCTTCGGCGCCCTCGAGAAGGCCGCCCATGACGATAGCCGCACCCCCGTCGACGTACGTTTCCTGCAGGCCTTCCGCCTCGGCGATTGGCCGCGCGTCCGCGCCGAGCTGGGCCTCCTGCCGCCGGACCTCGCCCGCCGCATCTACGACAAGATGCTGAACGACCTGCTGGAGCGCCGCCTGATCGCCCTGCGGCTCGACGACGCCCTCGCACTGGTCGACGCCGTGCCGGGCGAGCTGACCGATGACGAGGTCCGCAAGATCGGGCAGCTGCTGTCCAACGTGCTGGCTCCCGGCGACGCCTTCTGGCTGTCCGAGCGGCTGTCCAAGGGCACCGCGCAGCTCGGCGGCACGGACCCCGCCAAGCGCCTCCGCACCGCGCGCATGCTCATCGCCGGCGGCTTCAAGGAGCTCGCCAAGACGTACCTGCCGGACGCCGCGCAGCTCGCCAAGCTCCAGGACGAGAACGTGAAGGCCGAATTCCAGGCGTTCCTCGCGGCGGAGGAGGCGACCGACGCGCAGCAACGCGACCAGGTCCAGCGCATCTGGGACGAGAACATCCGCCTGCTCTCGCAGGATCGCGTCAACGACTGGGAGCGGACCAAGGCCGGCGCCGCCCTCGCCCGCATCATGATGCAGGTGCCCCCGAGCACCCTCGGGCCCTCCTTCCGGAGTTTCCTGAAAGATCACCCCGACAGCGCCATCTCCATGGTCGGCGGGCTCGTGCGCAAGGTGCAGAACGAATCCCGCGCCGACCCGGCCGTGCGGGCCGACAACCTCCGCGCGCAGGCGACGCTCGCTAACCTCCTCGTGGAGCAAGTCGACGTCACCCGGAGGCCGTGGGACCAGTATGTGCAGATCATGGCGGAGACCTGGATCGCCGAGGCGGAGGCCGCCTTCGCCCAACGCAACAACGGCGGCGCCCGCCAGCGCGGCGCCAAGGGCTCCACGCTGTCCGGTGAGGATCTCCTCACTTTCGCCCCCGCGGGGAAGTGGGTCGAGGCCCTGGGGCCGGAGGTGCGCGGCCGCTTCGACGCCGCCCTGTCCCACGCCATCCTCGTCAACGCCGACTTTGACGCCGCTTCCGAGCGCATCCTGGAGCTGAGCAAGCGCCACCCGCAGGCCGCCATCGCGCTGGCCGAGGATTTCATCAGCGCCTGGGCCCAGGCCCATAACCCGCAGCTGCCCGAGGAGCTCCGCAAGAAGTACGGCCTGCCGGAGGAGACCCGCATCCCCGTCACCCCCGTCATGATGGAGCGCAACATCGACAGCCTCGCCCGGATGATGGGGATCTTCCGCCAGGCCGGTATCGCCCCGCGCGACTTCAACCGCGTGGTCACGGCCTTCGATCTCGCTTACAGCAACGCCGAGGCGTACCGCGAGTCGCACCTCGAGAAGGTGTTCGGACCGATCCCGCAGCTGAGCGAGCAGGTCTTCTTCCTCATCGCCCAGCGCATGCAGGCCAACCTCTCCGACCGCTGGCGCAAACCCGAGACCCAGAGGGCCGGTCTGACGCGCCGCACCGACGCCCAGACCTACGAGATGGTCTCCGCCGGCTACGCGCAGACGCTCCGGATGGTCGACCAGTGGCTGGCCGGGCGCACCGACAGCGCCCGTGCCCTGGCCTTCGCCGGGGGCTTGCTGTGCGAGTGGGGCGACTACGAGTTCTTCCAGGAGCTCGCGCCCATGGACACGCAGAAGCGCCTGCTGGCTTACAAGGAGCGCAACCTGCAGTCGCAGGAATACTTCCAGCGCGCGGTCGACGCCTACGGTCGCGACGTGCTGCGGAAGAACCCGGCCGACTACTCCATCGACATCCACCTCGCCTGGTTCAACACGCTCCTCGGCATCGGCCCCAACGGGAACCTGAACCTAGGCAAGACGATGAACCGCGCCGCGCTCGGCCGGATCCGGACCTCCCTGCAGGCGCTTCCGGGCAAGGCCGCCGCGACGCACCTCAGCATGCTCGCGAAGGTCCTCAACGCCCGCCTGGCCGACGAACGCGAGCCGTTGCACGAGGACCTGAAGTACCGCTACCTCGCCAGCGCCCTGGTCGTGACCAAGGACGACCTCATCACGCTCGGCCTCCAGAAGAAGGTCGCCTACTGCGACGAGCTGCTCAGCGAGATCCGGGTCCAGACGCGCGTCGACGGCCCGAACACCGTCGGCGTCGACCAGGAGTTCGGCATTCTCGTCAGCGTGCTCCACACCGAGGCGATGGGACGCGTCGCGCGCTTCAGCCAGTACCTCAGCAACGAGTCGCCCGCCGCCGTCGGGCCCGGCGGCCAGCCCAAGGCCAAGCAGCGCCGGTCGCTGACCCCGCGCAAGGGCAAGGATTCCGCCGGCGCGCGCGACGACTTCGAGATCGCCCTGACGGAGGCGCTCGCGCCGTTCTTCGACGTGCGCTCCATCACCTTCTCGGCGCCCGACGTGAAGCCGCGCCCGTCCGCCCGCCCGGGCTGGGAGGAGACCACGCTGGCCTACATCCTCGTCAAGGCCAAGGACGCCAGCGTCGACAAGGTGCCGCCGGTCTCCCTCGACCTGAAGTTCATCGATCTGTCCGGTCCCGTCACCATCCCCACCTCCTCCGCCGAGACCTTGCTGAAGGTGCAACCGGGGCTCGTCGCCCCACGCCCGGCCCAGAAGGTCGAGGTCCTCCAGACCTTGGATACCCGGCAGTTCGCCATCAACGGCGCGCTCACGCTGGAGATCAAGGCGACCGCTCAGGGACTGGTCCCCGAACTTGATCTGCTGCTCGATCTCGAGCCGCTCCGTAAGATCGCCGAGGTCCGCCAGGTGACCCCGCACGAGGGTCTGCTCATCCGTGAGCTGAGCACGTGGGGCGACCAGGTCGGCCCGCGCTCCGAGCGCCTCTGGACCATCACCCTCGACGGCGACCCGATCCGTGCGCGGAACCAGGCGACGGAGGTGCCGTTCCCGGCCGCCCGCTCCAAGGACGTGGCCGTGGTCTGGCAGACCTACGAGGACCAGGATCTCAAGGTACTACCGAAATCCTCGGTCCTCCTGGATCGCGTGAAGACGGCCCCCGGGGCCGGTCTGGTCGCCGCTGCCGAGGAGACGCCCCTCTGGGCCTACGCCCTCGGCGGGATCGTCCTGCTGGCCGGTGGCCTCTTCCTCGCGCTCCGGCCCAAGGGCCCGCCCGCGCCCAAGCCGCTCCGCGCCCGCGATGTCTTCAAGCTGCCCGCCAGCCTCGACGGCTTCGCGGTCGTCGCCTTGCTCCGCCGCATGGGTGCCAGCCCCCTAATGGCGCTGACCGCCCCGCAGAAGCAGGAGCTCGCCGCCGACCTCGAGCGCCTGCAGTCCGCCTGCTTCGGCGCCGCCGCCGCGATGACCGAGGCCGATCTCAAGGCCGTGGCCGAGAAATGGCTGCGTCTCGCCCGCTGAACCCACCTTCACGAAAAACCCCAACCTCCCCATGAAAGCTTCCTCTCCCGGCGTCGCCAGCGCCCAGCAATTCGTCGCCGACGTGCGCGGCCGCGTCGGCCAGGTCGTCGTCGGTCAGGACGTCGTCGTCGAGCGCGTGATGATCGCGATGCTCACCGGCGGCCACCTCCTCCTGCAGGGCATGCCCGGCCTCGCCAAGACCCTGCTCGTCAACACGGTCGCCAAGGCGATCCAGCTGGATTTCCGCCGCATCCAGTTCACCGTCGACATGCTCCCGTCCGACATCGTCGGCTCCGAGGTCATCGACCAGAAGTCCGGCGAGTTCCGCATCCACCGCGGACCGATCTTCACCAACCTGCTCCTCGCGGACGAGATCAACCGCGCCGCCCCCAAGGTCCAAGGCGCGATGCTCGAAGCCATGCAGGAACGCAAGGTCACCATCGGGGGGCAGACCATGAAGCTCCCGACCCCGTTCCTCGTCATCGCGACGCAGAACCCGGTGGAGCAGTCCGGCACCTTCGAGCTGCCGGAGGCCCAGCTCGACCGTTTCATGCTCCTGCACCGCCTCGGCTACCCGACCCGCGATGACGAGCAGATGATCCTGCAGCGCCAGCTGGGCATGGGCCTACGCAAGGAGGACGGCGGCGCCGTCCCGCGCTCGGCGTTCGACATGATCGACGACCGCCCGGTCGGCACCGCGGCCGACCTCGTCGCTGCGATGGAGGCCGTCCAGGCCGTCCATGTCAGCGAGGTCTTCCTCAAGCATAGCGTCGAGCTCGTGCGCCGAACGCGCGAGTCCAAGCTCCTGGATTTCGGCTGCTCGCCGCGCGCCGGCCTGGCCCTGGTCAACGCCGCCCGCGCCCGCGCGGTCATCCACGGCCGCGACTTCGTCACCCCGGAGGACCTTTTCGCCCTCGCCGAGGACATCGTCCTGCACCGCATCCGCGTGAGCTACGAGGCCTCCGCCGCCGGCCACACCGGTGCGCAGGTGCTGGAGTCCATCCTCGCCGGCCTCGGCTGAACGCATGCGTCGGACGCACCAGCTCGCCCCCGACCCGGTCGACGCCCGGCAGTTCGAGGTCGCCGTCAAGCACCTCGCGAACAGCCTGGACTTCGGCCAGGTCGACTCCGTCTTCCACGGGGCGGGGCTTGAGTATGCGCAATCCCGGCTCTACGTGCCCGGGGACGCCGTCAAATACATCGACTGGAAGGTCTCGGCCCGCGTGGGCAAGCTGTTCGTGAAGGAGTTCCACGAGACCAAGCAGCTCCCGCTCTACCTGCTCCTGGACACCTCGGCCTCGATGTGCGTCTCGTCGCTGCCGCTGAGCAAATACGCCTGGGCGATCCGCGCCGCCACCGGCATGGCCCTCGCGGCCCAATCCGCCGTCACGCCCGTGGGCCTGCTGGGGTGCGGCGCCGCCGACCTGCACATCCGGCCGACGCTTTCCCGCAACATCGTGATGGAGTGGTCGCACCGGCTCCGCCGCCATGACTTCACCGAGGCCACCTCGCTCGCGCGCCGCGCCCGCGAGCTCGCGCCGTCTCTGCGTCGCCGCACCACCATCGTGGTCCTGAGCGACCTTCATGACCCAGGCTCGCTGGAGGCCCTGCAGGTGCTCGCCCAGCAGCACGACTGCGTCGTCCTGCATTTCGAGGATCCCGCCGAACGCGGCGTCGCGGGGACGGGCTTCTTCCGGGGCCGCGAGGCCGAGTCCGGCGAGGCGTTCCTGGGTCGCGGCGGCCGCCCGTGGGTCGACACGTCGGCCTGGAAGGCTGAACTGACCCGCTTCGGCATCGACTACCTTCACCTGCCGACCGACGAGCCCATGGTCGGCAAGCTCCGCCACTTCCTCAAGCATCGCGTCCGCGGCCCGGGCGCCGTCCGCTGACATGACCGACGCTTCCGCCCGCGCCGCTTGGCGCGGCCGTCTCGTCGCGGCCGCCGCGCTGCTCCTGCTCGGAGTCGGCCTGTGGTGGTGGCTGCGGGACGACGACGCCCTGAACGTCCCGTTGGGCGTCGAGCAGGCCGCCATCGTCACCTACGGGGGCCCGCCGCTCATGGTGAAGCCGTTCAAGTGGGGCGTGGGCGTGAACCTGCGCATCGCCCAGGTCTCGGAGCGCGACGGTCTGCGCGTCTACGATATCCGCTACCTCGCCAACCGCGCGGGCACCTTCGACCTCAAGGACTACCTCGGCTCGGAGGACGGCCGCCCGCTGGAGGGGCTGCCATCGTTCCGTTTCACCGGCGACCCCAAGCTCTCCAAGGATCTGGAGACGCGTATCCGCGAGACCGAACCGGCGGGGGTCGAGATCGGCGGTTATTACACCGTGACCTTATGGGCGTTGGCGGTGGCCTGGATCGGCTGGCTCCTGCTCCTCATCTTCTATGGCCGACCCAAGCCCGTCGTCGTCGCTCCGCCGGCCCCGCCGCCCACCTTGGCCGAGGAAATGCGGGCCCTGTTGACGCGGGTGGAGCAGGGGACCTTGGACGCCACCGGTGCCGCGCGGCTGGAGATGCTCCTCCTACGCGCCTGGCGCGACGGGCTCGTGCCCGCGGACGCTCCCATGGCCCGGGTCCTGGCGGCCGTGGCCGCGGGTGAGCGGACCCGCGACGCCCTGCGGACTCTCCAGCATTGGCTCCATCGTCGGGAAACGACCGTCACCCGCGAGGAGATCGCCGCCTTGATTCGTCCCTTGGCGCAACCCGCCGCCTCCGCGCCCCGACCGGCGCCCGCCCCGTGATCTTCCTCCACCCCCAGTGGCTCGCGTTGCTCGCGCTCCCCGTCATCCTCGCCTTCTACGAGTGGATCCGGCCTGGCCCGCGCGTCGCCATGCCCTTCGACCATGCGCGGCCGCCGCGGGGTCGGTTCGTCCGCGGGCTGATCCTCGCCGCGAACTGCGTGCCCGCGGGTTTGTTGGCGATCGCCATCCTCTTCCTAGCCCACCCGGTGACCTTCAACCCGCCCGAGGTCGAGCGGCAGCTGACGAACGTCCAGATCGTCCTCGATACCTCGGGTAGCATGACGGGTACCTACGGGCCGCAGACCGACGGCAAGCGCACGCGCTTCGACGCCGCGATGGAGTCCACGCTGCAGTTCATCCGCTACCGCAAGGGGGACGCCTTCGGACTCACCATCTTCTCCCGCAATTTCATCCACTGGGTCCCGCTGACCCAGGACGTCGAGGCCATCGCGCTCGCCCGTCCCTTCATCTCCCCCAACGTCTTCCCGGACAACCTCTGGGGCGGCACCCTGATCGGCAAGGCCCTGCTGGGCGCCTCGGAGCACCTCGCGGAGCAGGCGCAGGGCGACCGCATGATCATCCTGATCACGGACGGCGAGAGCAACGACATCAAGCCCCCGAAGGATTCGGCCGTGCTCGCGGAACTCCAGGCCAAGGGCGTCCGCGTCTTCGCCATCCTCATGACGGACAAGCCCGTCGAGCCCGCCCTCATCGGCATCGCCCGGTCCACCGGCGGGGAGGCCTTCAACGCCGTCACGCCGGAGGCCCTGCAGTCGGTCTTCAAGCGCATCGACGAGATGAAGAAGGTCGTCGTCCTCCAGAAGCAGCCCAAGGCGTCCGATTACTATGACCCTTTCTTCGTGCCCGGGCTGGCCTTGCTGGTCGCCGCCGTGCTCGCCCTGTTCGGCCTGCGCTACAACCCCTGGTGACCGTCACCAGATACGCACGCGATCCGCGGGGGCGAGCCACATCGCGTCGCCCGGCTTCGTGCCGAACGCCTCGTGGAAGCGGTCGATGTGCCGGAGGACGACGTTGATGCGCTGCGCCGCCGGGGCGTGCGTATCGGAGCGGAGCCGCTTGGCCAGGGTCTCGGGGCGCACCTGGCCGGCGAAGCTGAAGGCGTAGGCCAGGAAGAAGCGCTGGAGCGGCGTCTGCCCGCCGATCCGCCGACCGGACCGGTAGGTCTCGGTGCGCATGAAGGCGTCCAGCGCCAGCTCGACCCCGCCGAGGTCCGCGATGTTCTCGCTCAAGGTCAGGCGGCCGTTGACGCGCAGGCCGGGCAGGGGCTCCTCGCGGTCGTAGCTGGCGATCAGTTTCTCGCAGCGCGCGCGGAAGGCCGCCTCGGTCGCCCGGGACCAGCCTTCCTCGAGCCGGCCGGTCGCGCCGTAATGCCGCCCGGAATCGTCAAAGCCGTGAGTGATCTCGTGGCCGATCGTCGTGGCGATGTAGCCGTAGAGCACCGCGTCATCGAGGGACTCCCCGGCGTACCCGGGGGCGGAGAGGATGGCGGCCGGCAAGACGATTTCGTTGTTCAGCGGGCTGTAGTAGGCGTTCACGGTGTAAGGGCGCATGCCCCATTCCTCGTGTTCCGGCGCCCCGCCGACGCGGGCGAACTCCCGGCGCACGGCCCAGCCATGGATGGCCGTCAAGTTATCGGCCAGCCGTCCCGGGCCGATCGCGACCCCTTCGTAGAGACGCCATTTATCCGTGTAGCCGACCCGGGCCTTCACGGCCGCCAACTTGCGTGCGGCCCACTCCCGCGTGGGGGCGTCCATCCAAGGGTTGGCGCGCAGGCGTTCCGCGAAGACGGCCCGCACGTTCTCGGCCACGCCGCGGAAGCGGTCGCGCTGCGCCGCGCTGAAATGCCGGGCCACGTACTCGCGCCCGACCAGGTCACCGATGGCCCCATCCTCGATTTTTAGCGCCCGTTCCTCGAGGCTGCGTTGTTGTTTCGCGCCGGAGAGCACCGTCCCCTCAAAGATGAACGCATCGGCGGCGGTGCGGGCGTTCAGGACGTCGGCGAACGTGGCCATCGCTTGGAAGCGCAGGTAGTCGCGGACGGTTTCGGCGGGCGTCGCGGAGAGGATTTTTCCCAGTCCGGTCACGAACTCCGGCTGACCGACCACCACGTGCGTCACCGCCGGTGCGCCGGCGCGCCGCAGCACCTCACCCCAGCGCAACCCTGGCGCCAACGCGTCGAGTTCCGCGATTGTCAGCTTGTGGTAGTTTTTCTCCGGGTCTTCGAGGTCCTCGAGCGAGCGGGAGGCCTCGGCCAGACGCTGCTCGAACGCGAGGATGTCGCGGGCGGCCGTCGCCGCCCGGTCGGGGGGGTAGCCCACGTGCGCGAGCAACCGGGCCACGTGGGCGGGGAAGGCCTCCCGGACTCGCTGAGGCTCAAGCTCGGTGCCGAGGTAATAGGATTTTTCCGGCAGGGAGAGGCCGGACTGCCCCTGGAGCACGACCACATGGTGCTCGTCGCGGGCGTCCTGGTCCGCCCCGACGCCGACGTAGGAGCCGACGCCGGCGAGGGAGAGGTCGGCCGCGATCTCCAACAGTTGCTGCGGGGTCCGCGCCTCGTCCAGTCGCCCCAAAATCGCGCGCACGCCGGCCGGCAGCTCGGCCGGACCGGACTCGAAGGCCAGGGCGGAGCGCCAGAAATCGGCGATTTGGCGCTGGGCGGGCGTCAGGTCGCCGGTGGCCGCCAGCAGGTCCCGGTGCAGGCGCAGGACGTCGGTGCGGATCAGATCCTCCAGCCAATCATAAGAATAATACGAAGCGCGGTCGGCCGCCAGCGGGTGGGCCGCGTTCCAGCGGGCGTTCGCGTGCCGCCAGAAGTCGGCCGTCGGCGCGACGGCCGGGTCGCGGTTGGTCTCGAGGAGGTCGGCGGCCGGCAGGACGGCCGTGGCGAGGAGGCTGGCGAGCAGGGCAGGGTGGCGCATGGGGATGAAGCGAGGAAACCCGCCGCCACCGTGATGTAAACCCTAACCCCGGTTCAGCGCCGGTCCTTCGCGTAAGCCTTGCCGGTCGCGGTCAGTTTGCCGTCGTCGTCGAAGAGCCGGCCGGTCCCCGCCTTCGGGTGATGCCAGGCGTAGCGCTGGACCCAGTCCGTCTGCTCCATCCAGGTGGAGGTCTCGGCGATGAAGTCCGCCACCTGGGCGCTCGTGTAGAGGTCGGGTTGCTGTTCGGAGGACGCGCTCGTCTGCGGGCAATACTCGGTGATCCAGAGCGGCTTGCCGTAGGCCTCATGGATGGCCTTGAGGTCGGCGATGAATTTCTTGGCGTCCGCGCCCTTGTACCAGTGCACGGCGATCGCATCGACCTTCGGTTTGGCTTTCAGGAAGGCCGGGAGCCAGTCGCCGGTGATCGGGTTACCCGCCATGGCCGGGGCGACCGTGTAGCGGGCCTTGGCGGTGACCGTCGACCAGGCTTCGAGCGCCTCGAGCACGGTCATGTTGGCTTGCTTCGGGTGGTCGGGCTCGTTGAAGCCCAGCACGAAATCCGCGTTATTGGCCGGTGCCGCCCGTTTGGCCGAGTAGACCATGGGGACAAAGACCTTGCGGGTGTTGAGGGCGGTCTTATTCCCCCAGTTGTAATACCAACCCACCTTGAGCGCCTCGAGCTGGGCCGTTCCCATGCCTTTGCTCTCGGGGAGTCCGATGCCTTTTTTCGTCGATAGTTTCGCCTCGTTGGCCGGCTCGGCGGCGCCGGCGAGCCCGAGCGAGCCGGCCAGGCAGAGGGCGAGGAGGAGATGTTGCCTCGGAGTCTTCACTTGCCCGCGAGCTTCGGGAGGTACGTGGCCGGGTTCTTGTCGAACTTCCCGACGCAGGGTTCGCAGCAGAACTTCAGTTCGCGACCTTCGCGGACCACGGTCGTGCGTTCGCCCATCGAGTCTAGGTCGTTATCCGTGACCAGGCAGGTCTTGAGCGGGTAGGGTTTGATACCAGAGGCCGGCCCGGCTGCGCAGGCGGCGAGCAGAAGCAGGCAGGGCAATAGCAGGGTTTTCATAGAGGTCAGAAGCGAAGCGTGAGCCCGGCGCCGAGGCCGAAGTCGGAGGACCAGCCCCCGACGAGCGAGGTCTCCTTGTTCAGCAGGTAGCGCAGGTGGGCAGAGGTGGCGGTCCCGGTGAGCGTGCCGTGCTGAACCGAAAGGTCGAGCCCGAGCCGGTCGGTCAGGGCGAGGGACTTCATCAGCCCGAGCCGGGTCTCGCCGCCGCTTTGTTGGGAAAGCCGGGCATCCATGAAGTAGGGTAGGCGATAGGTGGCGCCGGCGAACAGGCCGTCGACCCCGCCGTTCATCGTGTCGAAGCGGTAGCCCGCAAAGACGCTCAGGCGTGGGCTGAGCCATCGCTGGTAGGTCAGTTCCGCCTCATGTCCCGTGTGGCGTCGCAGGCCAGCATCCCACACGGCGGTCCAATTGCTCCGACCATCCTGGAAGGTCGCGTAGCCCAGGGCGTGGTTACTGAGTAAGGTTGCTTCGCCCCACGCGAAGCTGGTTTGCATCTGGTGCAAGGCCGGGGCGTGCGGCGGCTCCGCACCGTCGGCCCCGGTCACGCGGATCACCCGCATCATGCCGCTTGTGTGGTGGTAGAGCAGGTGGCAATGCAGCAACCAATCGCCCATCCCCTCGTCGGCCGTGAACTCGATCGTCCGGACGCTCATCGGGGGTACGTCCAAGGTGTGTTTCCGTGGGGCGGTCGCCGGGGCGGCGCCATCTTGGTCCACCAGGCGGAAGAAATGCCCGTGGAAGTGAATCGGGTGGTGCATCATCGTGTTATTCACGAGCCGGACCCGTAAAGCCTCGCCCGCCTTCAGCCGGAGCGCCTCGGCGTCGGCCGGTAAGGTGCCGTCGAAGGTCCACTCGTAGCGCATCATGTCCCCGGTCAGATTGAGCGTGAGGTCGCGGTGGACGCCCGCGACCGGGTGCGGTTGCGCCGCGCGGAACTTGCCGTAAGGCGAGAGCGGGCGCTCGGCTTCGGTTGCCCCTGGCTCGGGATCCAGTTGGTCGAGGATACTCCGAAGGTAGGTGTTCATGCCGTACGGGTCGGGCTTGGGCGGGGCGGGGGTCGGGTGGGCGAGACCCTCGCCCCACCAGGCCGAGACCGCTCCAGAGCCATCCTGGGCCGTCGCCCGCAAGTCCCAGGAGCCTTCGGCGGGGATGCGAATCACGAGGTCGTAGTTCTCCGCGGGCGCGATCAGCAGGCGGCGTTGGTCGAACGGGGTGACCGCCTGGCCGTCGGCATGCGTCACGCGGAGCGCCCCCAGCGCGCTCTCGAGGTAGAAGTAGGTTGCGGCGCTCGCGTTCACCAGCCGGACGCGCACCCGTTCGCCGGGTTTGCCGGGGAGGTGGAGCGAGCGCTGGCCGTTCATCAAGAAAGCGTCGAAGGCGACATCGGAGAGATCCATCGGTGGCACCAGCGACTTCTCGCGCGATAGGTAGTCGCTCAGTTTGCCGGCTTGGTAGGCGCCGAGCCAGGATTGCGCGGTGCCGCGCCGGAACGAATACCAATCGCCGCCGCGCAACAGGGTGCGTTGCACCTCGTGCGGGGCCTCGTCCGTCCAGTCCGACAGCAGGATGGCGACGTCATGGTCCACGTGTTCCGCGCCGGGCACCGTTTCCTTGGGTTCGATCACAATCGCCCCGGTGACGCCGCCTTGCAGCTGTAGGCCGGTGTGGCTGTGGTACCAGTAGGTCCCGTTTTGCTTGACGAGAAACTCGAACACGCGGCTTTGACCGGGCGCAATGCGCGGGGTGGTCAGCCCGGGCACCCCATCCTCGAGGTTGGGCACCAGCAAGCCGTGCCAGTGGATCGACGTGTCCTCGTCGGTGAAGGTGTTGCGCACGGTGATACGGGCGACGTCGCCCTCGCGGAAACGCAGCACGGGTCCGGGCGTGCCGCCGTTCACCGTCAGGACGCGCGTCGGGCTTCCAGCCGGGCTGAGCGTCCGTTCGCCGATCTCCAGGGTGTACTCGACGATCTTGGCGTCGGGGTGGAGCGCGGAGGCCTTGGGCGCGGCCTCCATCCCGCTGAAGTAGCTGAGACGGCACTGCTCGCAGGCCCGCGCGGCGGCGAGGCCGAGGAGGCAGCCGGCGAGGATTCGCAGGGCGGGGAGCCGTGGCAGGAGGAGCCTCATCGTCCTCAGGTTGGCGGTTCCATCCGCGGGGTCAAACGGCGATGGCATTCGCCCTCGCGTGCCTGCTTTTCGGCTCAGAGTCCGCCGCCGCGGGCCTTGTTGGCGTCGCCGACGTACCAGTTCTCGAGCTTCTCGCGGGCCCAGGGAGTCTTGCGGAGGAAGTTGAGCGACGACTTGATCGTCGGGTCGAACATGAAGCAGCGGATGGGGATCCGTTCGGCCAACTCGTGCCAGCCGTAGCGGTCCACCATCGTCTCGAGGACATTCTGTAAGGTGACGCCGTGCAGGGGGTCGCGGGGGTGCGGACGGGGAGCGGGGTCGCTCATGGGGTTAGGCGGGCAGGTGGCGAAGGAAGATGACCTGGGCCACCGCCACGATCTTCGGCGGTTGCAGGCGGGGGCGGATGAAGGCCGGGTCGCTGGTCGAGCTCGTGACCTCATAGTTGCCCTTGTAGAACCAGCGCCCACCTTCGGTCCGCCGAATATAGACGGGCAGCGGGCCCTTGGTCTCGGCGAGTTTGATGCCCCATTTGGCTTGGTCGTCCTTGCGGCCGACCCAGACCTCGGCCGGCTCGTCGTCGGCGCGCGGGTTCCAGCCTAGCCCGAGGCACAGACCGATGACCTTGCCATCGCGGTGTAGGACGAAATTCGGCGGCTTGGGGTCGCCGCCGCGGGCGGCGCGGAGGTCGGCGAACTCGTAACTCTCTCCGACGACGTGCGGGGTCGGGGTGGGAGCGGACGGTTCGGTGGACATGCCGGAGAGGAAGGGGTCGCCCCGTGGGAGGCAACCCTAGACGGGCGGTCGGCTCAGAGACCGACGACCTGGACGTCTTCGGGGCGTTCCACCGCGAAACGGAAGGGGAGGTCCTGCTTGGCGCCGGCCTTGAGGGGGAGGCGCCATTCAAGGAATTTACTCTCGTTCATCTTCAGGTCGCCGGTGTCCTTTTCGTAGCGGGGGACCTCGAGGACGACCTTGATGTCCTCGTGGTTGGAGGCGGGGACTTGATCCCACAGGACGAGTTCGATGTCGTTCGCCTTGCTGTTCTTCAGTTTGAAGACCTGGTCAAACACGGTGCGGAGGGTCTTCTTGCCGAAGACGCCGGAAGTCTCCTCGCGCCGGGCTAGTTCCTTGCGCTCGACGGTCACGCTTTGGTCGACCCCGAGGTAGGTCCAGAACTCCTGACCGGACGGCACGAGGTCGAGGTTGGCCTGCGCGACAAACGCGCCGTCGAGGAAGACGGAGGTCGGGCCCGGCAGGAAGGTGTAGTCGGTCTTGTTGATCGCCTTGGTCTTCAGGTAGACGAAGGTCGAGAGCTTCGGCACGCAGGTGTGGCGGAAGTAGGAAGGGAAGGTTTCCCGCATGACCGTCACCTGCGCCGGCTTGTTGTCGGTGAGGATGTCGGATTTGCGTTCGATGAGGAAGGTCGCGGCGGTACCGCCGGCCTGTACCGTGGCGCGGCGCTCATCCATGGAGTGCATCCGCTTGGCCAGTTCCTCGCGCGGCAGCCCGACAGTCAATATGCCGTTGACCGCGAAGTTGTTCCCGTTCGTCTGGATTTGATTAAACATCTGGGCGTTGCCGCGGTCGGACCCGGCTTTGCGGCCAGCGGTGACGCTCGAGACAACACCGAGCGGCACCGCCTCGAGTTCCTTGTTCTGCGGCTCGAATTTAGCGAGGAACCAGGGGTCCATTCGGGGTTCGCGTCCGGCGAGGGCGGGTTGGGCGGTCGAGAGTCGAAGGCTCACGCCTTTCCAGTCCTCGCCAGTCGCTTGACGGACCTCCGCGTGGTAAGTGACATCGAGCGTCTTGGCCTGCGTGTCGGCGCGCATGTCGTAGGACGGCGACCAGCTGGGCCCGCGGACCAGGTAGCTGAGGCTGACCTCGACGTCGCCGGCCTGACGAACGTCGAGGTTGACCTTGGCTTGCAGTCGGGATTTCCGGTTATTACCCCGAAGGGAGACGAGTTCCCGGGTGAGGCGGTCGACCTCATTGCGCACCGTTTCGCGATCGGCCTGGAGGGCGATGGTCTGGCGATCCAACTCGGCTAATTGCTTGTCCTGGAAATCAAGGAAGGCGGCCCACTTCAACGGGTCCATCTCGGGATTGGCGGATTCCTTGCCTGCGGTCGTCAGGCGGCCGAGCATCTTGTCCAAGGCCGACTTCTGGAAGGCGAGGCGGGCCTCGGTCTGGGTCAGGGCCTGATGACGGAGGTCCTGGGCTTTCAGCGCGTCCTGCAGCGCCCGGACTTTCTCGTTGGCGACCTCCTTGGTCTGGATCGTCTCGGGGCGGATATCGATCAGCGTGAAAGTGCCGCGACCTTCGACGCGTAATTGGTTGAGCTGGGTGGCGCCCGGCAGTTGGTCGAAGACGAGGGTTTGTTCGCCGGCCGCAAGGTGTCCCTTATAGGTGCGGACGACCTCGGCCCGGTCGGCGTAGACGGTGACTTGGGTGATGGGGGCGCCGTCGGTCTTGACCTCGGCAGCACCGAGGGTGGCCGCGAGGAGGAGCAGTGAGGGGGAGAGTTTCATGTGAAAGCGGGTGCGCGGGGTGAGGGTTACTGGCCGAGGACGATGACGTCCTCGGGACGCTCGACGGCGAAGCGGAAGGGCACGTCGAGTTTATCGCCGGCGCCGAGGCGGAGACGCCACTCGAGGAATTTCTGCTCGTTGAGCTTGAGGGCCTCGGTGTCTTTTTCGTAGCGCGGCTCCTCGAGGACGACCTTGATCTCCTCGTGGTTGCTCATCGGCAATTGGTCAGCCACGGTCAGGTCGATGTCCGCCTGCTTCCCGTTGGTGACTTTGAAGACGTGGTCGTGCACCGTGCGGTGGGTCTTCTTACCGAAGACGCCCGTGACTTCCTCGCGGCGAGCGAGCACCTTGCGGTCGACCTTGACGGATTGGTCCACGCCTAGGAAGGCGCTGAACTCCTGCCCAGCCGGGACGAGGTCCATCGTCGAGGCCGCGACATACGCCCCGTCGAGGAAGACCGCGACCGGGCCAGCGAGGAAGGGGTAGTCGCTTTTGTTGACGGCGCTGGCCTTGAGGTAGACGTTGGGGGACAGCTTGGGGACGCAGCTGTGCCGGAAGGCGGCGCTGAAGGTCTCCTGGGCGATCGCCACCTTGACGGACTTGGGGTCGGAGGGGATATCGTAGGCGCGGTCGACCTTGAACAAGGCGGCGGTGCCGCCGGTCTGGACGGTCGTGGTCAGGGCGTCCATCGCGGGTGCCATCGGGGCCGCCGCGGCGACTTCCTCGGCCGTGGCGAGCGAGCCTGTGCCGGTCGCTCGTCCCCGGCGGGCATCGGCATCCCCGCGGAACTGCTTGGCGCTAGGCTTGCCGGCACTGACTTGGCCTTCCTCCTTGAGTTCGGAGAGACTGGCGAGGGGCACGACGGGCTCAGCTTTATAGAGTGCCCACGGGCTCAGCTCCGGTTCGCGACCGCCCACGCCGGGTTGCGCGGTCGAGAGCCGGAGGCTGACGCCTTTCCAATCTTCGCCGGTGCGTTGCCGGACATTGGCCTGGTAGACGACGGTCAGGTTCTTCGCGGCGGTGTCGGCGCGGACATCATAGAGCGGCGCCCAGCTCGGGCCGGATACCACGTAGGAAAGGTCGAACTGTTGCGGGCCGGGGGTCTTCACCTCGATTTTCACGCGCGCCACATTGCGGAACTTGAAGCGGTTGCCGTTGAGCTGGTTCAGGTCGCGCTCTAGGCGGCTGATTTCGGCGCGCAAGCCATCGTCGCGCACCTTCAGTTGGAGGGTCTCTTGGTCCAACTTGGCCAACGCCTCGACGTGGTAGGTGAGATAGCCGGCCCATTTCGTCGGGTCGAGTTCGGGGTTGGCGGATTCCTTGCCCACGGCGGTCAGGCGCGCCAGCACCTTGTCGAGCGAGGCCCGTCGCTGGGCGTTGCGGGTCTGGGCTTGGGCGACTTCCTGGAGTTTGACCTGTTCCGTCTTCAAGTCCGCGGCCAACTGGCGCACCTGGGCGTCGGCGACCTCCAAGGTCTGGACGTTCTCCGCGCGGATATCGATGAGGGTGAAACTGCCTTGCCCATTGACGCGCACCGAAGAGAGGTCCGTGTCGCCCGGCAATTGGTCGAAGAGCAGGGTTTGCTCGCCCGCGGTCAGCGTGGTCGCGAAATGCCGGACGACCTCGGCCCGATCGGCGTAGACCGTGACGCGGGTGATCTTCGCGTCCGTGGTCGGGATGTCCGCGGCCAGCAGCGGCAGGGAAAGGGCGGCGAGGAGCAGTCGGGACAGGGGGCGCATAGGGAGAAACTTCTTTATAAGCGCTACCAAGGCTTAATCCCGTCTAAAATGTGGTCTCCCCCCGCCTAGTCACCGTCCGGCTCCATTTTTGTGCTAAACTTGTAATTTAAAGCCCTGCCCCCCGCTTGCGCCCGGGGGCGGGGCGGTTAGACCTGAGGGGTCCCCATGGTCCTCGTCCATATCGCCCGTGCTGGCCAACTCATCGGTCGCTACCCGGATGCGGACCTTCCGGTCCTCATCGGGGCGGGGACGGTCAAGCGTACGGACCATTATTGGAAGAAGGGCATGGCGGGGTGGCTTCTCGTGGGGACTAGTTTCGATCCGCCCACGCCGGCGACGTTGCCCGTACCGTTACCCGCCCCGGTGCCGAGCAAGCCCGACCCGCAGACGCATTACCGTTACGAATGCCTACGTTGCAGCGCCAAGTTCAACGAGACCGTCGATCGCAAGCCCGGCAGCACGCTGCTCGAGATCATCTATTGGTGTGTGACTCCTTGGGCTGGCGGCGCGTATTCGGCAGGCCGCAGTCTCGGCAAAACCAACCACTGCCCCCGCTGCGACTCCGAGCAGATCCATGAGGAAGTGTGGTAGGGGAGGGCTAAGTAGGGAATAGGGATTAGGGAGTCGGATGCGGAGGGCTGTAACCCTTCACCCTTCACCTAACACCTACCCTTTAAGCCTTCTTCTCTTCTTCCACCGTGCGGATGCGCAGGTCGCGCAACTGCTTGGCGCTGACGGGGCTCGGGCAGTCGGCCATGAGGTCGCGCCCGTTCTGGTTCTTGGGGAAGGCGAGGATGTCGCGGATCGAGCTGCGACCGGCGAGCATGGCCACGACGCGGTCGAAGCCCAGGGCGATGCCGCCGTGGGGCGGGGCGCCGTAGGCAAAGGCCTTGAGCATGTAGCCAAAGCGGCTCTCCACCAGGTCCTGCGGGATTTTGAGGATTTCCTCGAAGACGCGCTTCTGCACGGCAGGGTTATGGATCCGGATGGAGCCACCGCCGAGTTCGACCCCGTTAAGGACGATGTCGTAGTGCTGCCCGCGGACCTTGGCGGGGTCGGTGGCGAGCAACGGTTCGTCCTCCTTGACCGGTGCGGTGAAGGGGTGGTGGGCGGAGAGGTAGCGCTTCTCTTCCTCGTCCCAGAGCATCAGGGGGAATTCGATGACCCAGAGGAAGTTGTACTGGTCCGTCGGGAGGCTGAGGCGGCCCTTGGCCTTGAGGAGCGCGGCGGACTCGAGGCGGATGCGGCCAAGCACGTTGGAGGCCTGCTCCCACGGGGCCGCGGCGAAGAAGATGATATCGCCATCCTCGATCTTGAGGGTGGCTTTGAGCGCGGCCTTCTCCTCGTCGGAGAAGAACTTGGTGATGGGCGACTTCCATTCCCCGCCCTCGACCTTGATGAACGCCAGGCCCTTGGCGCCCTGGCTCTTGGCGATGGTCTCAAGGTTGGTCAGCTCGCCTTGGGTGAGGTCGGCGAGGCCCTTGGCGTTGATCGCGCGCACCACGGAGCCCGGGGTGTTGGCGGCGCCGTGGAAGACCTTGAAAGCGGAGTTCTGGAAGCGCGCGGTGAGGTCGTGGATCTCCATCGCGAACCGGGTGTCGGGCTTGTCGATGCCGAAGCGATCCATCGCCTCCTGGTAGGACATGCGCGGGAAGGGCGTGGGGATGTCGACGCCGAGGGTCTCCTTCCAGGTGCGCTTGAGGATTCCCTCGATCAGCTTGTACATGTCCTCGCGGTCAATGAAGGACATCTCGAGGTCGACCTGCGTGAACTCCGGCTGGCGGTCTGCGCGGAGGTCCTCGTCGCGGTAGCAACGGGCCATCTGGTAGTAGCGCTCGACGCCGGCGACCATCAGCATCTGCTTGTACTGCTGCGGGGACTGCGTGAGGGCGTAGAACTCGCCCGGGTTGGTGCGGCTCGGCACGAGGAACTCGCGGGCGCCTTCGGGCGTGCTCTTGAAGAGGGTCGGGGTCTCAATCTCGAGGAAGTCCTGGCCGTCGAGCTCGGCGCGGATCGCGCGGGCGGCCTTGGCGCGGAGTTTGAGCAGGCCGATGTTGCGGGGGCGGCGTAGGTCGAGGAAGCGGTACTCGAGGCGGAGGTCTTCGTTCACCTTGTCGGCCTTGTCGTCGTCCATCGGGAACGGTAGGTCGGCGCAGACATTGTGGACTTCAATCGTGGCGGCCACGACCTCGACGGCACCGGTGCCGAGCTTCGGGTTGACGGTCTCAGGGGAGCGGGCGGTGACCTTGCCGGTGATCTCGATTACAGACTCGGTCTTCAGTCGCTGGGCCACCTCTTGGTTGGCGCCGGGGTTGAAGACCACCTGGGTCAAGCCCTCGCGGTCGCGGAGGTCGATGAAGGTCACGCCGCCGAGGTCGCGCTTGGTGTCGACCCAGCCCACGAGGGTCACGGTCTGGCCGGCGTCGGCGGGGCGGAGGGCGTTGCAGGTGTGGGTGCGGTTCATGGGGGCAGGTCGACGGAATCGAGGGGTATGGTTACCCCTAAATACCCCCCTGAAACAAGGACAAATAAGGGCGGGAGCGGGGCGGTCCGCCATTAAAAGGTGGCCGAACCGAGTTTGGGTTAGCACGTCGACGGCGAGCGGGTAGGAGTGGGGGATGCCCCTGACTTGCCTGCTCCTCGCCTCCGCCCTGCTTCCCGCGGTCCTGCCCGCCGCCGAACCCGGCAAGGCCGAGATGGCGGGCTACATGCTCGTACCCGTCGACCGGGTGCCCGCGAAGTACAACGCGGGCTTCTCCGTCTACGCCGCGGCCTGGCCCTTGCTGACGCAGTACCCGGGGCATCGATTTCAGACGGGCCTCTTCGGCACGTGGATGTTCGCGCAACACGACGGCGAGAAACCGAAAGATCTCTACTCCGACATCGAGGGCGGGCTGGGCTGGTGGCGCGACACGCGTTTCCCGACCGAGACGCCGAAGTTCATCATGGGCGGCGTGGGAGCGAACTTCAAGGACATCGCCAACGGCCCCGCGCATGGCCGCGGCAACTGGGAGAAACCGCAAGGCTTGTACGGCGTCGCGCAGTTGAGCCCGTGGCTGCTCTTCCCCATCGATGGCCTGAACGTGAAGCAGGGCACGCACGGCGGTTTGTTCGGGTATGGTTACTTGCCGCTGCCGCTCGCGCAGGCCAAGACCACGACGGCGAAGGCCCCGATGGGCGACAACTGTTGGACGCTCTTTTTGAATACTGGTAATTTCAAGGGGCCGGTCTGCTTCTTCACCCCCTATTTCTGGGCGCACTCCGTCGAGGTGAATCCCGCCTATGCCGGACAGCTCCTCGACACGCGCCCATCGGACCCCAACAAGGCTTTCCAGATGGAAACGCAGTATGTCCCGGCCGCGGTGGCTCAGGATGCGACGGGCAAGACGTTCGCGCGGGTGGCGCCGACGGTCTTCCCGGTCGGGCCCGAGGGCTACACGGTGACCATGCACCGACTGACGTCCTACGACCGCTCGGCCTTGTATGACGGGGTGAAGGCATGGTTCGAGGGTGGCGCCCCGGTCAGTGGCGCGATCAACCCCAAGGGTGCCTACCTCCAGCCTTTCAAGAATGGCGGTGGCTCGACCTGGCGGCTTTACGCCGAAGGCACGCCGAAGGAGAAGAAGACCAACATCGACTGGAAGTCCTTCGGCACGCCGTTCTCGCCCGAGCCGACGACCTATGGCTACAAGTGGAACGACCAGATGGTCGTCCGTTCGACCTCCCCGCAGGGCAAGCAGGTGATGTTGCCCGAATACTTCCGGCTCAATGAGGACCCGAAGAAGACCCAGTGGTTGCCCGTGAAGCCGACGGAAGTTCCCGCGGAGACTGGCTTGCAGGCGCGGACTTTCCCCCGTCCGAAGGAGAAGCCGCAATCGCCGTACGACACACCGGAAGGCGCCCAGACTACTTGGAAGACGCCGGGCCCCAAGGCCGGCCCGTTTCAAGCATTGCTGGGCGATGGCAGCGTCGTCACCTACTACTGGTATCGCTTCGCCGACCAGCCGGCCTTGCTGAACGCCGAACTGACCAAGGCCGAGCGCGAGGCCATGCAGGTCAAGGTCGAGAAGCTCCACCGCGCCTGGACGAAGGAGCGCGACTACCTCGCGCCTCCGACGGTCGGCAAGCTCGCCGACCTAGATCCCGCTCAAGTGGTGGTGCCGCCCCGCGGGTTGGAGATCGGGTATGTGCCGATCGCGACCCGTCAGGAGTTGGCGCCGACCGCGGCGGCGAAGTGAGGCGGCCTCAGCGTTTTTCCAGGTCCTTGGTCTCGATCGGCTCGACGTGGGCGAGGTGGTCGGGGTCTTTCTTGCCCCTGAGCACCTTGATCAGGCACCAGACGAAGAGTCCGGTCACGGCGCCCACCGAGATGAGCATGAAGAGGAGTCCAGCGGTAGTCATGGTCTTGAGGGCGGAGGGTTAGCGGGCTTTCCAGCGTTGGCCGGCGCGGCGAATCAGCAGCGCCGTGAAGCCGACGAAGAGGACAAGGAAGAAGACCGTCAGGCGGGCGACGCCGCTCGCGGGGTGACCCGGGCCGCCGACGAGGTCCAGGATCGGCTCGGTGGGCAGGAACTCCGCCTTGGTGAAGGAGAGGTTCCACCCCGCGACATTCTTCAGAACGAACATCACAAAAATGGCGGTCAGGAAGGCCGGCGACACCCAGCGAATGACGAACTTGAAGACCCGAGGGATGCGCAAGTCCGCGCCATGGTGGGCCTCGGTCCAGCCGCGTTCCGTGCCGAAGACCAAGTTGAACACGTAGATCAAGATTGTTCCCTGCAGGAAGATGCCGATGTCGCCGATCCAGAAGTCCACGGTCGCGAGGGCCTTGAGGCCTTCGCTGAACCAGACGACCAGCGTGCAACCGACGGCGGTGACGAGGCCGAGCAGCGCGACCGAGCCCCGGCGGTCGAGCCCCAGGCCTTCTTCGAGGAAGGCGATCCCCGGCTGCAGCATCGAGAGCGATGAGGTGATGGCTGCGATGAAGAGCAGGGTGAAGAAGAGGCCGCCAAACAGGTGGCCGTAGGGCATGCCGGCGAAGACCTGCGGGAGAACGTTGAAGCCGAGGGCGAAGGTGCCGCCGGCGACGGCCGAGGCGCCGAGGAAGGCAAAGGCGGCCGGAACGGTGATCAAGCCGCCTAGGCCGACCTCGCAGAATTCGTTGGCCGCCGTCGCGGTCAGCCCGCTGAGCACCACGTCATCCTTCTTCTTGAGGTAGCTCGCGTAGGTGATGATGACGCCGAAGCCGACCGACAGGGTGAAGAAGATCTGCGAGGCGGCCTTGAGCCAGACGGCGGGATTGGAGAGACCCTTGGCGATGTCGTGCGGGTTCCACATGTAGCCGAGGCCATTCCAGACGCTGAGCTCGGGCTTTGTCGGGTCGGGGGTGCCGAGGGTCATGACGCGGACGAGCAGGGCCAGCGCGATGACGATGAGGAGGGGCATGCCCCAGTTGCAGATGAACTCTATGCCCTTGGAGAGGCCGCGGTAGATGATGACGAAGTTGAGGATGAAGACGCCGACAAAGAAGAGGAAGGGGCCGGGGAAGCCGAGAATCGAGCCGTCGACAGCCTGCCCGGTGAAGGCGCTGAAGAAGCGCGCGTAGGTGGTCGGGTCCTTGCCGAGGTCAAGGCCGCCCGTGAAGCTGTGCCAAGCGTAGCCGAGGCACCACGACTCGATGACGACATAATAGAAGTAGACGCCGACGGGGATGATGAACCCGAGGAGGCCGATGTATTTGCCCCAGGGCTTACGGATGATGGCATGGAAGATCCCCGGGGAGGAGTTGTAGCCTTGCGTGCCGCCGAAACGACCGAGGGTCCATTCGACCCAGCAGATCGGCAGACCCACGACCAGGAGCGAGATGAAGTAGGCGATCAGGAAGGCGCCGCCGCCCGTCTCGCGGTCGGCCACGAGGCCCGGGAAGCGCAAGAAGTTGCCGAGGCCGACGGCGCTGCCGGCCACGGCCATGATGACGCCGATTTTCGAGCTCCAGGCTTCGGTTTTCTTTTGGGTCATGGGGAAGGGTTCGCATAGCATAAAGGAGGGAAGGGTGGAGGGCAAGGCGAGCCCTCGGTATCTTGCTCGCTTGGCGGGGCGAAAAGTCCGCAAAACCGCCTTAAAGAAGCCACGCCCATTATTCTCGCCCTTTTCATTTCACCCACTCACTTTGAGGCAATGTCTTTTGATACTCTCGGCCTTGATGCCGCCATCCTGAAGGCCGTGGCCGACCAAGGGTACACGGTGCCGACACCCATTCAGGCGGCGACCATCCCGGTTATCCTGGAGGGGACCGACGTCATCGGCATCGCCCAGACGGGTACCGGCAAGACCGCCGCCTTCACCCTCCCGCTCATCACCAAGCTGTTGCGCACCAAGTCCGGCGCCCACCGCGGCCTGGTCCGTTGCCTGATCCTGGCCCCGACCCGCGAACTGGTCGTCCAGATCGCCGAGAACGTGAGCGCTTATTCTCGCTACGCCGGCCTCTCGGTCGCCACCTGCTACGGCGGCGTCGGCGAACGCCCGCAGATCGCCGCCCTCCGCTCGGGTTGCGATGTCCTGGTAGCCACCCCGGGTCGGTTGCTCGACCTGGGCAGCCAAGGGCACGGCAATTTCGGCGCCTTGGAGTACCTCGTGCTCGACGAGGCCGACCGCATGCTCGACATGGGCTTCCTGCCCGCGATCAACACAATCGTCCGCGCCCTGCCGAAGGAACGGCAGACCTTGCTCTTCTCCGCCACGCTCTCGCGCGAGATCGAGGCCCTGACCGCGCAGTTCCAGCGCTCGCCCAAGATCCTCGAGATTGGCCGTCGCTTGAACCCCGCCGAAACCGTCACCCAATTGCTCTTCGAGTGCCCGGGCGCCCTCAAGCAGGTCATGCTGCACCACCTGCTGGCCAACCCGGAGATGAAGATGGAGACGGTCCTCGTCTTTGCGCGCACCAAGCATGGGGCGGACCGCATCTGCCGTAAGCTGGCGGGCGCGGACATCCCGTGCTCCGCGATCCACGCCAACCGCTCGCAGAGCCAGCGGCAGCGCGCCCTGCAGGCCTTTAAGAACGGCGAGATCCGCGTCCTCGTCGCCACCGACATCGCCTCTCGCGGCATCGACGTCGACGGTATCTCCCACGTGGTGAACTTCGACTTCCCGGACGCGCTCGAGGATTACGTCCACCGCATCGGTCGCACCGGTCGCGCCCTCTCCACGGGGACCGCGATCACGTTCATCACCCGCGAGGACTACTCCGAGCTGCGCCGCCTCGAGCGGATCGTCGGCAAGCACCTGCATTGCGGCAAGCTTCCGGGCTTCGACTACACCCAGCAGGCCCCGGCCCGCACGCCGGAAGATTTTCAACGCAACGTCGACCCGCGCGCCAATGGCGGCCGTCCGCAGCGTTCGCAGGAAGGTCATCAGCACCCGCAGGGTGGTCGCTTCGGCGGCCAGCGCGCCGCGGAAGGCCGATACCGTCCCTTTGGCCGCCCCGGTACCCGTCGCCAAGGCGGACCGCGGTAATTGGCTGAATAAGGGCTAGGGTCAGGACTAGGGACAGGGACAGGAAAAGAGTACAGAGTACAGAGTACAGAGTACAGAGTACAGAGTACAGAGTACAGAGTACAGAGGTGTGCCGCGCTCTTTGATGGTATCGGGTTTCCTTTTGAACTCCATACTCTGTTCTCTCTGCTTCCCATCAGCCGGATTTCCCGCTATGCAGGCAGGATTCCTCCCATGCGTTCCCTGCTTCCCCTCCTCCTGGTCGCCGGCCTCTGTGCCGCCGACGCCCCCAAGGCCGCCCCCGCCGCGCCCAAGCTCCCGGTCGCTGCGGAGTCGGCGATCGCCAAGAAGAAGGAGCTCCTCTTCGAGGATAACTTCGAAGGTGCCGAGTCTGATAAGCGCTGGGTCAAGGTCGTGCCGACCTTCGCCGTGGCTCAAGGCGTGCTGAAGGGTACCCAGACCCGCGATAAGGCCATCCCGGCCGCCGACGGCAAGCCGGCGGTCACCGCCCACGCCGCGGTGCACGGTCTCGAGGTGCCGACCAAGGACAGTATCGTCGAGTGCAAGGTCCGCTTCGACGGCGCCACGATGATCGACGTCGAGTTCGACGACCGCAAGTACACCGGTTGCCACTATGGTCATATCTGCCGCGCCCAGCTGCGCTTCAACCCGAAGGACAAGACCTTCTCCGCGACCATCATCGACGAGAAGGACGGCAACATGCGTAATGACATCCACGCCATGAAGTCCGACCCGGCGAAGAAGGCCGAGGTCGCCAAGCTGCTCGTCGGTCGCCAGGCGACTTTCCCGGTGAAGGGTGACCTCGCCGAGGGCAAGTGGCTCGCCGTGGTCGTCGAGACCGTGGGCGAGGAAATGCGCATGACCGTTGACGGCCAGCCAGTCGCCTACCTGAAGTCCTCCGGAATCGCCCATGCGACCAAGTCGCGCCTCGAGTTCGGCGTGGCGGGCAAGGATGGTTGCCTCGACGACCTCAGGGTCTGGAACGCCGAGCCTGCGAAGTAAGGGTTGCGCGCGGGGCTTGACCTGGCCTCCGGTCCGTGCCGGGGGCCTTTTTATGCCGATTTCGGCAGGTTGGCCAGTAGTTGCTCCAGCTCGCGTCCGTAGCGGACGTAGGAGTGAAAGCGCTCCGCCGGACTGCCCTGCGCCGCCCCGGCCCCGAGGTGCACGATCTTGGCGACGTGCGGTTCAATCGTGAGGCCGGCGGTGTAGCCGGACGCGAGCAGGTCCGCCAGCACTTCGGGCACGTGCGCATCCCCTTGGCCCGGGTAGGTGAAGGCGTCGCTCTTACCTCCGCCCGGCGCCCGGCGGCAATCTTTCACGTGCACGTACGCGATGTACGGACGAATCGCCCGGTAGAACTCCAGCGTGTCCTGCCCGTAGGACGCGGTGTTGCCAATGTCGAAGAGGTAGCGGACGTGGGGGTGAGCGAGTTCCTCGAGGAAGGCGCGGGCGTTCGCCGGGGTCGCCCCCGCCCAGCCCTCGCAGTTCTCGAAAAGCAGGACGATGTCGCCGTCCGCGGCCAGCTTCGCCATCTCGCGGTAGCGGCGCAGGCCTTCGTCGCGCCAGGCGTGGTCCGTGACGCCCGCCTGCATCCAGCCCATCGTGCGCACCAGTCGCGTGCCCGCGCGGCGCATCCGGGGGATCAGCACGCGCAGGTCAGCGAGATCGGTCGCGAAGTCGCCGGTGATCGGCCGGCTCCAGTTGCCGATGGCCGAGCCGAAACTGCTGACCCGGAGGCCGGCGCTTTCGATCGTGTCCATCGCCCGGGCGAATTCATCGTCGGTAACCGCCGCCGAGCAAATTTGCCGCCCCTCGAGGAGGCGCAGCTCGATCGCCGACCAGCCCAAGGCCCGTTGCGCGGCGACCTGCCCGGCGATATCGTCGGCCGCTTCGTCGGCGAGGCCGGAGAGAGGGAAGGTGGGCATGGCGGGAGACTGGTGGGCCGCGTCGGGGCTGGAAAGTGGGAAAGCGCGGGGTCGGCACCCTTTACCGGAGTAACCAGTCCGTGGCAGCGTCAGCACGTTCAGTGGGGGTGCCTTCGAAGGTCGTGAGGTTGGGCCGTGCCATCGGCAAGTCGGGGTGGGTGCCTTCGCCGGCGAGCCAGAGGGATTGGTCGCGCGGCAGGCAGGAAAGTAAGCCCGGCATATCGAGGTATTTCGCGGCCCCGGGCGCGAACAGGGGATGGCGGAAATCCGTCAGCGACCCGAAGCGGAAGCCTTCGGTGTCGAGGGCTAAGGGAAGCGAACGGAGGTCAAGTGCCGCGAGCGCCGCGCTCGGCACCGCCTGCCCCCAGGCGGCCAGTTTCAGGCCGCCGCCGAGCGTCGGTAGTCCTGCACCGAAGGAGGCTTGGCGGAAGAATGCGACGATTGTCCGCACGTCATGGGCGCGCTGGACCACCAGACAATCGTTATAGCCAAACGTGTAGGCGGCCGCCTCGCGGGGCTCCTTGACCTTACGCGTCTGGCGGAGGCCGGCGCCGCCTTGCTGGTAGAGGTCGGCCCCGATCACGGTGACGCCCGCATCGAGGAGTTTCTGGACGGCTGGTTTGAGCTTCCGTTCGGCGTCGCGCAATCCGGCCTTGCCGGCGGTATCCAGCCAGATCGCCGCCGCGCCGCGCGGTTTGATCGGGTGCAGCCACTCGATTGCCACTTCCTCGCCCGCGGCGTTGCGGAGCGTGCCCTTGATCTCGAAATGCGTCGACCGCCACTGCGTCAGTGGTTCGACCAAAATGCCGGTGGCGGCGGGTTCAGCACGCAGTAGGCTGCGCCATCCGGCCGCGACCTCGGGGTTGAAGCCATCCCGGAAGCCGGCCTTGAGCTGGGCCTCCGCGTCGGTGTGGAACCAGCGGAGCAATCGCCGCTCAAAGTCGGGATCCGCGGCGGGCGGCGCGGGGTGGGTGGCGTCCCAGACCGTCAGGGCGGCCTTGCCCAGCACGGGGTAGTCGCATTCGACGATGGGGTCGGGCTGACCGAGGTGGAAGTGGTGGTTGAGCCAGCCGTAGAAGGCCGTCCGGGCGGCGAGGTTGTAGTTGTGCGGAGACTTCTCGTCGCGATGCAGCATGACGCGGTCGCCGGCGCCCAGTCGTCCGTAGTAGGCTTGCAGTGACGGGAAGCCCTTGGTCGACATCTCCTTCGTCCAGTCGTTCGCTGTCGTCAGGCCTTGCGGCTTCGGCGCGAACATCGCGGCGAAGTCGATGTTGCCCCGGCCGACGCGCAGCAGGGAGGCGTTCTCGCAGGTGCAGCCCCCCTGCATCGCGGTGGAGACCATCACGGCGGGGAAGGAAAGGGCGATCCGGTCGTCGAGCGCGGCGAGGATCATCGTCTGGGTCCCGCCCCCGCTCGCCCCGGTGATGGCCACGCGCGTCGGGTCGACCTCGGGCAGGCTCAGCACGAAGTCGAGCGAGCGCAGGTTGTTCCAGGTCTGCAGCCCCATCACGCTTTGGAGGTGCGCCTCCGCTTGTGGGCTGTAGAGCCCCCAGTCCGCGGGGCGGTTCATCTCGGGCCGTTGCTTGGCGAAGCGATGAATCACCGCCTCCGAGAATTGCAGGGAGTCCGCGTCGCTTAGGCTATCCCACTGCCAGACCAAGCAGCCCATGCGGGCGAGCTGCACGCACATCGCTTGGAAGCGGCTCTTGCCCCCCTCGACAAAGACTTCCTGGCCGGTCGCGATCTCTTGGCGGACGTAGTCCGGGGCTTGATTGATGAAGCGGGCATCCTTCCAGTGGCCGTGGGCGAAGAGCACCGCCGGGATCCGCCCCGTGGGGTGTTTCGGGCGGTAAAGGTTCCCCGTCACATAGAAGCCGGGGGCGCTCTCGAAGGTGACCTTATCGATGGTGTAGTCGACTTGGTCGATGCGTCCATGGATCACCGCGTTGAGCGGCCCTTTCGTCGGCAGTGGGTGCAGGCCGAGGGCGACCGCGACATCGAGGCGCATCGCCCGGAAAACCTCGGGGCTCGCGTCCGTCCGCAGGGGAAAATAGCCGTGCAGGTCTTGTAATGGTCCGTCACGGACATCAGCCGCGCGTGATGTCAGCAGGCCGGCAAGCAGGAGCAGGACGAGGCGGGGCATGGTGGGAACGTGGCAGAAGGCCGCGGGCGGGACAATCGGAGAAACCGGTGCCGGATCGGGTCGGCCTTGCAACTTTCTCGGCGGGTGGTTGTTGTACTCATACTATGAAGTACCCCGCCTCCCTCGCTTGCCTTCTCGTCGCCTCACTGGCCGTGGCGGCCGACCAGCCGTCGGCCCCCCGCCCGGAGCGTGTTGCCGAGCCGCGCGGCGACCGTCGCCCCGAAGTCCAGCCGCAGGGCGGCCAGCCCGTGGTGATTCCCTTGCCGCAGGGCCTCCCCCCGGGTGCGTACATGCTCGTTCCGCTGCCGCAGCCGTCGGGGCAGGCCCAGACGGGTCGTGGCCCGAACATCGAACGCCCGAACATCGAACGCCCGAACATCGAACGCCCGAACGTTCCGCGGACCAATGTGGAGCGCCCGAATGCCGAACGCGCCAACGCACAGCCCCGCGAAGGGCAGGTGAACGCTCAGCGCGGAGGCTTCGCCGCCCTGACGCCGGACGAGCAGGCCAAGCTCAAAGCGGCCGTCGAGAAGGCCGGGCAGGACGCTGCCGTGAAGGAGTCGCGCGAGCATGCCCAGAAGGCGCAGAAGGCCCTTGAGGAAGCGCGTCTGAACGAACGTAAGGCGACGGAAGCCGCGGCCCTCAAGGTGGACCCTTCCCTTGAGCCGATTCTCGATAAATTGCACCGGGCCCAGACTGAGCAAGGGGCGAATCAGAACCGCCGCGGCAATGATGGTGGCGAGCAGCCGCGCACCCTGCGCGGTGAGCAGCCCGCCCGCTGAGCCCAGTGGCCTGGCGTCTTTTGCGGTCCCTTGGCCTGGCGCTCTGTGCAGTGGCCGGCGCCTTCGCCGCCGAGGCGCCGAAGCGGATCCTGTTCATCGGCAATAGTTACACGGGAGTGAATCAGCTCCCCGTCGTCTTCGGGGAAATCCTGAAGTCCGCCGGCGCCGGCACCCCGATCATCAAGTCGAGCACGCCCGGCGGGCAGACGTTGCTGCAGCACTGCACCGTCCAGCCGAAGTCCCTTGCCGCGATCGACGAAGGCTCGTGGGATGTGGTCGTGCTGCAAGGGCATAGCCAGGAGGCGGCGCGGGCGGCGGTGAATCCCAAGATTCGCGCCGGCTTCCTCGCCGGCGCCCAGCAGCTTTGCGCCCGTGTCCGCGCGAAGAGTCCGCAGGCCCGCATCTACTTCTACGAGACCTGGGCGCGTCACCCTGATTTTTGGACGGCCAAGGACTTCAACCCCGAGGTCGGTCAGGACCCGAAGGAGATGCAGGCCCGCATTCGCCAGGGGTACGCCGAGGCCGCGAAGCTGTGTCAAGCGACCGCCGTCGTCCCCGCCGGGGATGCGTGGGAACTCAATGACCTGACCGCCCCGCCCCTACGCCTGCACCAGAAGGACAACTCCCATCCCGAGTTCGCCGGCACCTACCTCAATGCCTTGGTCTTCTATCGCGTGATCTACCAGCCGAAGGACCTGCAGGTCGCCTACCATGGCAAGGCGACGGAGGTCGAGGCCGCCCGCTTGCTGGACCTCGCCGCGCGCGTCCCGGTCGCGACGCGATGAGGTCGGTGCTGCTCGCCGGCCTGGCCGCGGTGTTCGCCGGTTGCGCTTCCGCTCCGGCGCCGACCTGCTTCGTCGAGTTGCGCCGCCTCCCCGCGGCGGAGGCCAATCAAGGGGTCGCCGTCGATGCCGACCACTTTTATGCGATCAGCGACGCGGCCCTCGGTAAGTATCGGAAGACAGATGGCGCCCTCGTCGCTCGTTGGGCCGCCCCCGCCGGCTCGGGTATCCGCCACCTCAACGCCGGTGTGGTCGTTGCGGGTCGGCTGTATTGCGCCCATTCCAATTTTCCCTTCAAACCCGATGAAAGTTCGGTCGAGGTCTTTGATGTCGCGACGCTGACGCCGGTGGCCCGGCATGCCTTTGCCGATCCGCCAGGCTCCCTGACTTGGGCGGTGCCTTATGAGGGCGGTTGGCTCGCCTGTTTCGCTCATTACGCCGCCACCAGTCAGGTCGCGCGCAGTCGGCTGGTCGCCTACGACCGCGACTGGCGCCCCGGGGCCGAGTGGTCCTTTGCACCCGAAGTCCTGGCAAGGTTCGGTCGCATGAGCTGCTCGGGTGGAGGCCGCGGGCCGGATGGACGGGTCGGGGTCACCGGTCACGATGCCCAGGAACTGTACGTGCTCGACCTGCCGCCGGGTGGCGGGGTCGCCACCTTGGCCACGGTCCTGCCGTTCCCTGGGGAAGGGCAGGCGTTTGCTTGGGACCCGTCCCGGCCTGGGGAAATGGCGGCGATCCGTCGTAAGGGTAGGGTCATTATCGTCGCTCGTTACGATTAGGCGCGGGGGTTGACGGCGTGGTGGCGCTTGGTCACGGTCGCATCAAGGCGAGCAGGCGCGCTCTGCGCCCCAAGCCCCCTTGCCGACTTATGAGAAAACTCCTCGTGCTAGCCTGCTGCGCCTTCGGCCCGCTCTTCGCGGCCGAACCGTCGCCGCTCATCATCGCCCACCGCGGCGCCAGTGGTTACCTGCCCGAACACACGCTGGCCGCCAAGGCCTTTGCTTACGCCCAAGGGGCCGACTACCTCGAACAGGACGTCGTGCTGTCGAAGGATGGCGTGCCGATCGTACAGCATGACGTGACTCTCGACAGCACCACCGACGTGGCGGTCCGCTTTCCGGGCCGACAGCGCGCCAATGGGAGTTTCTACGCCCTCGACTTCACCTTGGGAGAACTGCGGCAACTCCGGGTGGTCGAACGCTTCAATCCCAAGACGGGTAAGTCGGTCTACCCGGGTCGTTTTCCTGGCGGGGTGGGGGAGTTTCGGATCAATACCTTCGAGGAGGAACTGCAGTTCATCCAAGGGCTTAATCGGAGTACGGGGCGGAGGGTGGGCATCTATCCCGAGGTGAAACTCGCCGCCTGGCATCGCCAGGAAGGCCACGAGATTTCCAAGGCCATGTTGGTCTTGCTGGAGAAGTATGGCTATGCCTCCAAGACCGACGCTTGCTTCATCCAGTGCTTCGAGTGGGAGGAACTGTGCCGGCTGCGCGGGGAACTGGGCTGGAAAGGTCGGTTGATCTTCCTGACCGGCGGGAAGTCGCCCTGGACGGATACGACGGAAGGTCTCCGCGAGGTCGCGAAGGTCGTCGATGGCATCGGCCCGCCGCTTTTCGCGGTGGCCGAGGGGCGGAACTTAACCGGGTTGGTCGCCCGCGCTCAGGCCGCTGGCCTGCAGGTCCATCCCTACACCTTACGCAACGACGCCTTGCCGAAAGGGTTCGCTTCCGCACGCGAGTTCTTCGGGTTCTTGGCCTGGGAAGCCAAGGTGGATGGCCTTTTTTCGGATTTTCCCGACGTGGGGCGCTGATAAATCCATTTTCGGCTCGGAACCAAGGCCCATGGCCTTTGTCTCTGAGTTATGCTACGCCTTACCCCGCTCCTGCTCCTCCTCACGTCGCTTGTCCAGGCAGGCGACCTCAAGCTCTCTTCCGTCTTCTCGGACCATGGTGTCCTGCAGGCCGGGGAGGCTAATATCTATGGTAAGGCCAAGCCTGGCGCCTCGGTCGAGGTTGTCTTCGGCGCCGCCAAGGCCACCGCCACGGCGGGGGCGGATGGCGTGTTCAAGACGACGCTTACCGGCCTGCAGGCTTCGGAAGAAGGCAAGGACCTCGTGATCAAGTCCGGGGCCGAGTCGCATGTCGCCAAGGATGTCATTGTCGGCGAGGTCTGGGTCGGTTCCGGTCAGTCCAACATGGACATGACGGTCGGCAGCTCTTTCGGCGCCAAGGAAACCACGGCCCGTCCGCGCGACAACGGCATCCGCGTCTTCTTCGTGCAGCGCATCCCGGCCGCCGCGCCCGTGGAGGACGTCAAGGGCTCTTGGAAAATCGCCGGCCCGGACACGGTCGGTGGCTTCTCCGCTGCCGCCTATTACTTCGCTTCGACCGTCCGCGCCGAGCTCAAGCAGCCGGTCGGCCTGATTGTCACCTCCATCGGCGGCACGCGCGCCGAGGCTTGGGGCCCCCGCGGCATGTATGACGCCCAGCTGGAAGCCAAGGGCTGGCAGGAGAAGGAAGACGCCGGCGTCGCCGCGCGCGTCGCCAAGGCCAAGACCGACCCCAAGACCCAGACGGTCTGGTCCAACGGCCCGCACATGAATTGGAATGGCATGGTGCACCCCCTCATTGGCTACAGTTTCAAGGGCGCCCTCTGGTACCAAGGCGAATCCAACGCCGGGCAGGCCGCCGCCTACAAGTGGATCCTGGGTGACATGATCAAGTCCTGGCACAAGGCTTGGGGTCACGAGTTCCCCTTCATTATCGTCCAGTTGCCCCGTTTCATGGCCAAGAAGCCCGTCGCGGTCGAGGAGGGTGGCTGGCCGGTCATCCGCGAATCCATGGAGTGGATCGCCGACCACGTCCCCGGCGCGATGATGTCCGTCAATATCGACCTCGGCGACGAGAAGGATATCCACCCCAAGGACAAGTTTCAGGTCGGCGATCGGCTGGCCACGGTGGCCCTCCAGCGCGTCTACAAGACCCGCACCGTTGGCGAGGCCCCGCGCGTCGCCAAAGCCGAGCTTAAGGGCGATGCTTGGGTGCTCACTTATGATCGCGCCGTCTCGCTCAAGGGCGAAGGCAAGGGTTTCGCGGTCCAGAAGGCCGACGGCACCTGGGCCTATGCCACGGCGAAGGCCGAGGGGTCCCAAGTCACGGTCGCCGCGGCTGGCGTCACCGCTCCCAAGGCCGCGCGCTACGCGTGGGCCAACTTCCCGGAAGTTTCCGTCGTCTCCGCCGGCGCCGACGCCTTGCCGGCCGGTCCTTGGCGCAGCGACAAGTAAGCGGGCGCCTTCCGATGCTCCGCCTACGCGCACTGCTCCTTCTCCTGGTCACGGCCGCAGCTGCCGGCTGGGGCGCGGAGGCCTCGCCGCCGCCTGCGGGACTTAAGGTCCTGACGGCGGGGCATAGTTTTCATGTCTGGATGCCGCCCTTGGTCGCTGAGATGGCCAAGGCTGCGGGTATTCAAGGCCATGAGCAGTTGGCGATTTCCTCGATCGGCGGTTCGAAACTCATCCAGCATTGGGACCTGCCCGCCGAGAAGAACAAGGCCAAGCCGGTCCTCGAGGCTGGCCGGGCCAACCTCTTCACGATGGCGCCGACGTTCCTGCCGGACCCCGGTATCGAGAACTTTGTCAAACTAGGTTTGGCCCATAACCCGAAGCTACGTTTCACGCTGCAGCAAAACTGGGTGCCGTTCGACGATTCCGAGCTGTGGCTCAAGCCGGTGAAACCTAAGTCGATTGACCGCGATGCGTTTACCCTCGGGCAGTTACGCGCGAAGAACGACCCTTACTTCAAGCTGATCGAGGATCATGTGCGGGACTTGAACGCGAGTATCCCCGCGGCCAAAATCGCGGTGGTGCCTTGCGGGGAGGCCGTCCTGGCCTTGCGCGCCAAGGTGATGCAAGGCGCCGCCCCCGGCATCAAGACGCAGAATGAGCTCTTCACCGATGCGCTCGGCCATCCGGGCCCGCAAATCCGGGTTCTCGCCGCTTATTGCCATTTCGCGGTCCTTTACCGCCGTAGCCCCGTTGGTTTGCCGGTCCCAGGGCAGTTAGCCAAGTCGCCCGAAGCGGAGAATCTGAACCAACTCTTGCAGGCAATCGCTTGGAAGGTGGTCACGGAGTACCCTTTGAGCGGCGTGGGCAAGTAGGCTCGCGGGCGAAACCTGCGCCGCCGGGAGCCATGGTTCGTGGTTTGACCCCGTCGGTAAGCCCGCCAGCCTGCGAGGCGTGACCCCCCGCGCATGGAAGTAAGCATTTTCAACGACGTCCTTGGCCCCGTCATGCGTGGGCCGTCCAGTTCTCATTGCGCCGCCGCCTTACGCATCGGTCGGCTGGCTCGCGACCTCCTGGGAGGCGACGTGGCCGAGGTCTTGCTGGAGTTCGATCGCGCCGGTTCCTTGCCGACGACCCATGACACTCAGGGGTCCGACATGGGGCTGTTCGGCGGGCTGATGGGGTGGGAAGCCGATGACGAGCGCCTGCCGGATTCCTTGGCGATCTTCCGGGCCACGGGCGCCCTGGCCCGCTTCGAAACCGTCGACGTCGGCGACCCGCACCCGAATACCTACCGCCTGACGTTGCGCAATGCGCAGGGCACCCATTTCGTGCGCGCGATTTCCACAGGTGGCGGCATGATGGAAGTCGTCGAGATTGACGGTATCGCGGTCTCGCTTCATGGTGATGGTCACGTGACGCTCCTGCAGGTGCTCTCCGGGGTCGATGACTTGCGCACGGAGGTGCTCCGCGTCGACCATGAGGCTAGCGCTTTGTTCGCGGAGGCCGGCCGCACGCTGCTGGCGGTCCACGGCCGGGGCTTTATCCCCGCGGCCAAACTGGCGGCCTGGCGGCAGGCCGGCTGGATCGGGCGTGCTTGGAATCTGGGGCAAGTCCTGCCGGTCCCGACGGTGCGTGCCAGCCGCGTGCCTTTTCGCAGCTGCGCCGAGATGTTGGCGACGCCCGAGGCGACGACCGAGCCGCTCTGGCGGCTGGCGGCGCGTTATGAGCGGGAACGAGGTGGCTTGACGGAGGCGGAGGTACTCGACCGCGCCGTCGGGCTGGTCCGGATCCTCCGTCGATCCATCGCCCAAGGGCTGGCTGGCACGAACTACGCCGACCGCGTGCTCGGCAGCCAGTCCCCGGCTTTCGCACAAGCGATGCAAGCCGACCGTTTGATCGCGGCGGGTCCCTTGAATCGTGCGATTCTGTACGTCACCGCCCTCATGGAAGTGAAGAGCAGCATGGGGGTCATCGTCGCGATGCCCACCGCCGGCGCCTGCGCCGCCTTGCCCGGGGTCGTGCTCGCGGTCGCGGAGGAGCGGGGGCTCGATGAGATCACGACGGCGAAGGCCTTGCTCGCGAGTGGCGTCATCGGCGCCTTCATCGCCACGCGCTGGACCTTTGCGGCCGAGGTCGGCGGTTGCCAGGCCGAGGGTGGTTCCGCCGCCGCGATGGGGGCCGCCGCGTTGGTCGACTTGATGGGGGGGACGCCGCAGCAAGCCTGCGCCGCCGCTTCCTTGGCGTTGCAAGCCATGCTGGGGCTCATCTGTGACCCCATCGCCAATCGCGTCGAGGCCCCGTGCCTCGGCAAGAACGTCCTCGCCGCCTCCAACGCGCTTGCCTGCGCGAACATGGCGCTGTCCGGGTTCGATCAAGTCATCCCATTTGATGAGGTCGTCGACGCCGCCAAGGCCGTCGCCGAGCGCATGCCTCGGGAGCATCGCTGCACCGCCCTCGGCGGGCTGTCCGTCACCCCCACCTCGCTCGCAATCGAGAAAAGGCTCGCTGGCGCCCGGTCTTGCGGGTCAGGTGGCTGTGGTTGCGGCTGATCCCACCTTATGAAGTCCTCCCTGTTTGCGCTCCTCGCCCTTGTGGCCACGCTCCCGGCGGCCGGCCTCCCCGCCGACTTCGTGGCGGAACAGGTAAACTTGCAGGCCGCGCTGGCCGCCCGGGCCGCGCCCCTCGCCTTCACGGACCTTGGTGACCTCCGGAAGTTCGATGCGGATGCCAGCTCCGCGTTGGCGCTGGCCCGACATCAACTGATCCGCAAGGTCGGGGCGCCGGCGCTGCAAGCGTTCCGCCAAGACGCCCAGCAGGCCGCTTTTCTCGCCTGGTTATGGGAGGCGCCCGAAGCCTTGAACCTCTTTCTCGAAGGGGTCACGCCGCTCGGGTTGGCTCAGCGCGACGAGGACAAACTACCCATCAAGGTCGAGACACTGACGCTCTGGTCGCGCCTTTGGCAACTGGATGGCCAGTCCCACCAAGGGATGCTGCTCCGGCTCGCCATGGCCACCGCGTTGCTACCCCCGGGCGACGGTAACCATGGCGCGGGTCAACAGGTGCCGCCGGCCGACCCGCTGGGGCGCTACCTGCACTTCAAGCAGGCCTACGTCGCGAAGGAACTCTACCCGAGTTTCGCCCAGCATTCCGTGTGGGAGTACATGCAGGTGGTCTCTTCGCCGGCCTCCGACGCGGACCTCGCGTGGACCCGCCGGGCCGTGAATACCTGGCGTCCGGATTTGCGCACCAAGGAACAAGTGGTGAAGACCGTGAGCGAGGTGAAGTACGGCAACTCGCCGCACCCTTACGGGGATTACATGGATGTCCTCGATGGCGGCGGTAAGTGCGGCCCGCGCTCTTCCTGGGGCGTGATGGTTTGTCAGGCTTTCGGTATCCCCGCGGTCGGGGTCGCGCAACCGGGGCATGCCTGCGTGGCTTTCAAGACGGCGTTCCCGGAGACCCAGCCCCAGCCCGGCAACATCTGGAAGGTCGATTATGGCGCGGGTTGGGAGAAATCCCGGATCAACGGTCTGACCGGCCCCGACTTCCTGCAGGCGGTGGCGGCGCGTTCGCGCACGGCGGAGTTCACGCGCTGCGAGCGGCTTCGCTGGTTGGCGGCGGCCCTCGCCGGTACGGCCCCGCCCGAGCAGCGGACCGCGCTGAAGGCCTTGCTCGTCGCGCAGATGGAGGCGCTGCGCCGCGCCAAGCCTGTTTTTGGCGAAGGGGATAACGCCGCCGAAGCCGAGAAGGAACCGCCGACCAAGGCCGCGGCCCCGGTGGTGGCCAAGGTGCCCCCGAGTCGCCTCGGGCGCGGCATCATGACCCTTTCGGCGGCTGGTTTCAGTAAACTGGGCGGGGCCCGGGTGCACGAAAGTTTCGGCGGAGGTCGGCAAGTGTACTTCGAGAAGAACGCCGCGAATACCTGGGCGGAGTTCCCCGTCGAGGTCGCTCAGTCCGGTAAGTACCAGGTAGTCTTGATGGCGGCGACCCCCAACACCGGTCAACGGATGGAGCTCGCCGTGGACGGTAAGAGTTTGGCAACCATTGCCGTCCCGAATTCCCGCGGTCTTTGGGCGAACACGCCCGCCGTGGAGATCGAACTCGCCGCTGGTCCGCAGGTCTTGCGCCTCACGGTGCCTTCCCAGCGCGGGGTGGCCTTGAAGCAGCTCGAGTTCCGTCCCCGCTAGTTCCGCGGTGGGCTTGCGGCTTGGCACGTGATTTGCTTCATGGTGGCATGCCGCGCGCCGTCTGCTTGATCAACGTCCCTCACGAAGGGCCGGCTCTGGTCGGTGAGCTTTTGGCCGGCATGGGTTGGTCGGTGCAGGTCGTGGAAGCCTATGCGGGGCACGCTTGGCCGCGGGATCTCGGCCCGGAGGACTTGCTCGTCGTCATGGGCGGGCCCATGGGGGTCGCGGACCTCGGCCGGCCGGAGTACCCTTGGCTGGAGCCCGTGGCCGCGCTTTTGCACGAACGACTGGCCCAGGGGGCGCCGAACCTCGGCATCTGCCTCGGGGCTCAGTTGCTCGCGCATGCCGCCGGGGCGCCGGTCGCTCCGATGGTGGACGGGGTCGGTCAGCGCCTGCGCGAGGTGGGGTGGGGCGCGTTGCAGGTCTTTCCGGAGGCGGATGCGTGTGTGGCGGGCTTGCCAGTCGAGATGGAGGTCCTGCATTGGCATGGGGATGCCTGCGCCTTGCCAGCCGGGGCGACGTTGCTCGCGTCGACGCCGGTCTGCCCGGTGCAGATGTTCCGCCTCGGTCGCAGTCTCGGCCTCCAATTTCATCCCGAGATCGATGGAGCCACCGCTTGTCTCTGGGCGGCGGAGGATGCCGCCTTCGTGCAAGCCGCGAACGGCCCCGAGGGGGTCGCGGCGTTGCAGTCGGTCTCGCTCGCCGCCGCGGCCCGGACCGAGCCGTGGCGGCGACGGATGCTGACCCAGACATTACGCGCGATCCTCGGCTGAGTCCTGGCTTGCGGCGCCAACGGCCGCCGGAAGGATTTCCGCATGCGCCCCCTGCCGCTGCTTTGCCTGACCGCCGTCTTGGCGTTCGGTGCCACCGAACCGGCTAAGCCCGAGCCGACGAACGCCCAAGAAGCCGCCGCGAAGGAACTCGCCGTCAAGAAGGCCGCCCAGGATGCGGCCGTGGACGCGAAATACGTGGCGTGGGTGGCCGGCCTGACCCCCGGGGAGCAGGCCTGGGAGCGCGTGCTGCAGCAACAGTTAGGCAGTTTCTACCTCCCGCTGCACAAGCGCGATAAGGTCGCCGGCAAGTCCAACGCTTGGGACTTCGTGCAAGACGACCCCAAACTCCCCCGCGTCCTGCTGATCGGCGACTCGGTCTCCCGAGGCTACACCCTGCCGACCCGAGCGGCGCTCGCGGGCGTGATGAACGTGCACCGCGCTCCCGCCAATTGCGGACCGACCGCGGCCGGCCTCAAGAACCTGGAGGTTTGGCTGGGCGAAGGAAAGTGGGACATCATTCATTTCAACTTCGGCATCCATGACCGCGCCACGCACCTCGAGGACTATGCGGCTCGGCTGGAGCAGATCGCGGAGCGGTTGCAGCAGACCGGCGCCAAGGTCGTCTGGGCCACGACGACCCCGATCCCCGACGACCCGGCGCAGAAGCAGACCGCCGCCGCGATCGTCGCGCGGAACGCCGTCGCCCGGGAAGTCATGCAGCGCCGCCAGATCGCCATCAACGACCTCTTTGCCGCCATCACCCCGCGGCTGGCGGAGCTGCAGAACCCGCGCGACGTGCACTTCAATCCAGCGGGCTATGCTTTCCTCGGGGCCCAGGTGGCCGCCGCGCTCCGGGGCGCGCTCGCCGCGCCCGCCCCGGGCAAGTAGGGTATGACCGAGGGGCGGTTTGACTCCGCCGGTCGCCCGGGCAGCCTCCCGGCATGGGCTCGCCTTTAAGAATCTACTTCAGTAAATCCTACGCCCTAGCGGCGGGGCTGGAGACCGTGACAAAGTCGGCGCACGTCGCCGCGGCGATCACGGCCGAACCGGCCCTTGGGGTCGAGCTCGTACCCCCGGCCCCGGCCACTCGGGAGGAACTGAAGGCCATCCACGCCCCGGCTTACTTGAAGGAGGTGTTCGCCGTGGCCCCAGGCCAGCTGGCGACCGGCCCGCGCACGGCGGCCTTGCGTACCAGCCTGCTTGCCTCCGCTGGGGGGATGCGCGCCGCGGTGGCGGAGGCCCTCCGGGCCGGCCGGTCGGGCAGCCTCTCCAGCGGGCTGCACCATGCCCGTCGCGACTCCGGGCAAGGCTTTTGCACCTTGAACGGGCTCGCCTTGGGTGCCCTCCGGGCCCTCGAGGACGTGTCCTCGGTCGGTATCCTTGACCTCGATGCGCATTTCGGCGGCGGCACGTTCGACATCTTAGGTGAGCACCCGCAGGTGCGCTTAGCGGACGTCAGCGTGAATGATTACGATGACTGGCAGCCGACCAGCCCGGCCCGGCACCACGTTGAACTTGTCGGGGACCCAACGGACTACCTGGCGGCGACCGAGCGGGCGTTGCGGACACTCGTAGGCGTGCGGTGCCTGCTCTACAACGCCGGCATGGACGTCCATGAGAATGCAGGGGGAATCAAGGGGCTGACCACGGAGGTCGTGCGCCGCCGTGAGGCTTTGGTTTTTGATTGGGCTCGGCGGCAGCAGGTCCCCATCGCTTTCGCCCTCGCGGGTGGCTATGCGTGGAGCGGCCTCACCTTGCCCCAGATCGCCCAGCTTCACCTCGAAACGGTGCGAGCCTGCGCGGTGGCCTGAGCGGGCTTCGCCCTTGCCTGTCCGGGGCCTTGTTTTTAGGAGATTATCCATGCCGACCGACGCCCCCGTCCACCTCGCCCGCGAGGGCGTCGAGTTCGCGACCAGCGCCGCATCCGAGGTGCCCGCGCGGCTGGCCGCTGGCGAGTTCCGGCCGACCGACTACTATTGGCTGCCGGGCATGGCGGCCTGGCGGCTGCTCGCGGAGTTTGCCCCGAGCCAGCGAAGGCTGCCGTTCCCGCGGCCCTTGATCGAGGAGGCTGGCCTGCTCGACGGGGTCTTTGGTCGGCAACATCGCACCCAGGGCTTGGCCCTTTTCTGGGATCACCTGTCGGCCGCTTCCGTGGCCTGCGTGGTCGACCCCGAGGTCTTGCGCCAGATCGAGGAAGCGACGGGCGTCCGGGTGCTTTCCCGTTGTGAGCAAGAACTCGCGGCGTGGTACCAAGCCATGGTGGCGGAGGTTCTGTCGGATCGGGTCTTCACCGGCGAGGAGCGCATCAACCTCGCCAACCTCGCCCACAGTTTTGGTTATGATGCCGCCAAGGCGCAGGAACTCCATCGCGCGGCGTTCACGTTTTATTTCAAGGATGGTTTGGCGACCGCCTTGGCTCGGCCGGTGGGACCCGATCAGCAGGCCCGGGATATCGCCGCTTTGTCGGAGCAGGTTCCGTTGCCCCCGGCGGAAGTCGTGACCATGGTCCATGCGGCTATGCAGTCCCGCTTGGAGCAGGCGACCGAGGCCGCGCTCGAGCAGGAAGGCGAGGAAGAGTTCCTCGCCCCGGAGAAGTCCCGCGCGATCCGCGCCCTAGCCCTGGCGATGGGGCAGGACCTTAGTCGTGATTTCGCCCCCCTCGCCGCCCGGCTGGATCGAGGGGAACGCAGTTGGCGACTCGCCCGCGGTCCCTTGGTCCCGGTCGCGACCGAACTGGTGCTGGGTAGCGCCGAGGTCTGCTATTGGTCGCGCCGCGTCGACCTGGTGCAGAACAAGCGGGTCACCGTCCGCCGGAGCTTTGGCGGTTTGGCGGGTTCCAGCCGCTCCCTTTTCGGGGTCCGCATCCGGTCCGGGAGCTATCAGGTGCAGCGCGAAACCGAGGACCAGATGGTCCAGCTCGACAGCGGTACGGCCTTATTCACATCGTCGCGGGTGATCTTCGATGGCGCGTTGAAGAACTTTAATTTTAAACTGGGCAAGGTGCTGGATGTGATCGAGTTCAATAATGCTGTCGCCATCAGCCGGGACTCCGGCCCCGATATTTATTTCTGCTTCCCCGACGGGGGGCATGAAGTCGCGACCATCCTGCGCCGGTTGGTCCGCGAGGCCAAGGCCTGAGCGGGCTCAGGCCGGCGGGACCTCCAGTGGCTTGAGGAAGTGCTGGCCTTGGCCGTTCGGCAGGACGAGGAATAGCGCGCACGCTTGCGTCTGCGCCAGGGCCAGCATGACGGGCCATTGCGCTTCCGGGATGCCGGCCACGATAAGCATCGGCCCGAGGTCATTGGACTCGATGGCGGTGCCTTTGTGGTCGACGTCCAGGTTGTGTTCCAGCCACCGACCGAGCTGCCGGGCGAGCATCCGCATGTCGGATTGGCCGGGCTCGACCTTGGATTCATCGACGACGGCGCCCAGCGGCAGCGCGAAAGTATGCTCAAGCGGAGCCATGCGCCACGGCCTCAGGCTTGTTGGATCAGTTCGGCCGTCGCGGGGACGTCGGAGATGATCTGGTCGGGGTCCGGGCCGACGCCGATGTAGCGAAGGTTCGGCAGGGAGGGGAGGGAGCCGCCGCGCGCGGCCAAGCGGACGATCTCGGCCATCGTGAAGGCCACGTAGCGGCGGGCTTCGGCGGGCAGTTGAGCGTAGGCCCGGACCTTCGTGATGTCGGCGGTCCAGCCGGGCAGGGTGGCGTAGATGGGTTGCAGCGTCCGGCGGACGGCGTCGTTGCGGGGCACGCCTGGGATCGTCCGGCCGGAGCCATCGCGGTAGCCCGTGCAGACGAGCAGGTCGCCGCCGCGCCATTCGCCATGGGGCGAGAGCGCGTCGAGTTTGTTCAGGACGATGTCATCGTAACCGCCGTAGCGCAGGGCGTCGGCCTTCTCGACCAGGTCGGACCAGCCGACCATGCGCTGACGGCCGGTGCTCGTGCCGAACTCGAGTTTTGCGAGGGCGCGCTGGAGCGGGTGCTCCTCGGGCATCTTGGTGAGAAAGACGTGGGTACCCACCTTGGTGTCGTAGGCCTTGCAGCAGCCGACCGTGTGGATGGCCTGCACCGGGATGCCGGCGGACTGGAAGAACTCGGGGGTGTAGGTGTGGGAGGCGGTGACGTTCGGGGCGAAGCCCGCGCGCTTATCGAGCCAGTAGGCTTGGCCGAACTCGCCGATGATGCGGCGATCGGCGGCAAGGTCGCCGAGGATGCGCTCGCGCACGTCGCCAATCGCGTGGGCGAGGGCGCCGCCCGCCTGCCAGTAGCAGTCGAGCACCGCGGCGTGGTCGAAGGTGAAGGGCGTCGGGCCGGCGAAGCGGGTGAAGTCGAACTCGGCGGCGGTGAAGACGCCGGAGTCGATCGCGCCCTTGTTGGCGCGGAGCTCGGCCTCGGTGAGCTTGACGAAGAGGCCGGCCCACTTTTCCGGGGAGAGCTGGCAGACATCGCGGACGATCGCGGCGGCGCGGTCGAGGCGGGCGGAAAGGCGCGTCGCGTACTCGGGCTTCGCCCCCAGGAACTCCGAGTAGTGGATCTGGAACTGGCCGACTTCATCGGCGTAGGCCGGGGTGATGCCCCGTCCGGTGGAGCCGCGAGCTTCGTGGCCGAGGACGTGGATGCGGTAGTCTTCCCACGCCAGGTCCAAGATTCGGTGGGAGACGTCGCTGACCATGCAACGCTCGTCGATGAGTAAGCGGGAGAGGACCGGGATGCCGATCTTCTCTAGTGGCAACGCTTCCCACAGGGCCTTGCGCGGGTCGGCCACGACGCCGGCGCCGAGCGCCAGGCAAGCGACATCGTGTTCGGCCACCCCGCCGGGCAGGAGGTTAAGTTTGAGGCCGGCCACCGTGTGGCCGGAGTTGGCGCCGCCGTTGACCTTCAGGACCGTCCCGACGACGTCCCGGCGACCGGTGAGTTGCTGGAGCTCGCGGACGATCTCGGGAATCAGGCGGCCTTTGCCTTCATCCCCCATGCTGATGCCGACGTCGGCGATGAGGTGGCTGCGGAAAGTGGTGAGGGCCATGGACAGGGAAGGGGGAGCGACGGGCAAGGCCGGCCGCTGGGCGGAAAACGGGGCGGGGCTTAGGCGTTGGCGCCTTTTTGACGCTCGTAGAACGCGTTGATCTTCGTGGCGACGTCGCGATAGCCGGAGTCGGCCATGTAGATGATCTTGTATTCGTCGACGGCTTCCTTGGCCTTGCCCATCAGGTCGTAGGCGGTGCCGAGCTCGTAGATCACTTCCTTCTTAAGCTCATTCATGATCATGATCTCGGTCTTGGCCAAGGTCAGCTGCTCGACCGCGAGGTCGAACTTACCGCCGAGGGTGAAGGCACGGCCGAGGGTCAGCAACGCCGGCTGGCGGTACTTCGGGTTGCGCTGGGCGTACTGCAGTTGCTGGATGGCATCCTCGATGCGGCGGGCTTCCAGGAGTAGCGTGCCCAGCTCAAAGCGGAAGGAGTAGTCATTAGGGTAGCGCTCCACTAGGCTGGCGGCGGTCTGCAGGCGGTACTCGGTAAGCTCCTTCTCATTGGCGTCGAGGCTGGCTTGGGCCGCGGCGTTGCCGGCGGTCACGGCATCCCGGAGGCTCTTGGAGTTCTTCTCGTAGCGGGTGATGATCAGGTCGCTCTCTTGGCGCTCCAAGGAGGAGTCCGCCCGGCCGAGGGTCGTCTGTCGGCCGCGCTGGAGCCACGCGATGGCGGAGTCGAGGTCGCTGGCCGCGATGAACTGGCGGACGATGTCGCGGTAGAGGTCGAGGCTGTCGGGCTGGGCTTGGATCTTTTCGGCCAAGGCGGCGGCCTGTTCCAAGGCCGTGCCGGCATCGGTGACGGTGCGGGTGGATTGTTCCAGACGTAGGGCTTCATCCTTGTCCTTGAGCTTAGACTGGAAGTCGCCCTTGGAGTCCTCCCAATTGCCCTTCTTCATGGTCTTGTTGACCGAGGCTTTGCGCACCGCTTCCTGGAGGTCGCCATTGCCCGGAAAGGCCTTGAGGCCGGCGTCGGCGGCGGCGAGGGCCTGGTCGTACTCGTGACCGTTGATCCAGGTGTTCGCCAGGTCGATGAAGTGTTGGACGTTCTTGGGGTCGGCGGCGGCCAGTTCCTCGTAGGCAAAGGCGGCCAGTTCGTAGAATTCCAGTTTGATGGCGGCGAGGGCGATGGTGCGGTTGGCCACGACATCCGTCGGCTTCTTGGCGAGGGCTTCCTCGGCGGCGAGAATCGCGGCCACCGGGTCGGCTTCCGCGGCCTTAGCGGCCTTGCCTGCCATCAGCCCGCCGACTATGCCGTCGAAGAGTCCCTTCTTGGTGCCGAAGACGGCCTTCTGGGCCCGGCGCAGACCGCGGCGGACTTCGATGCAACCCGGGTTACGCCCGAGGATCCCATTCAAGATTTCCATGGCATACTGGGGGTTGGTCTTCAGCTGCTGCTCGGCGGCGGTGACCTGCTTTTGCAGGCGAGGGTCGAGTTCGGTGAGGGCGACTTTTTTCATGGAAAGGGGTGGGCGTGAACCAGCGGAAATTGAACCTCGGCGGGCAGGGGGTCAATCCCTTGGACGTGAAAAACGCCGGTGCCGGCGAAAGGCGCCGCGGAGCGGTGCGGCGACGATTCTCCCGACGCAATCCGGGGCACCGCAGCGGCAAGGGTGGAAGAGGCTCTCCGCCACCGTAAACCCATAGTCAAAGGTGATTTCGGTGCCAGCGGCCAAGGGGAGTCGGGCGGTCAGCCAGGCCACGTCGGTCGCGGGGTCGTAGGCGAGTTCGGCGTTGGGTTGGCAGGAATGGTTGGCGGGGCGGGCGGGGTTGGTGGGGTCATCCCCGTCGACCCAGCACCCGGGTTGAATCTCCAAGGTGTAGGTCGGTGCACCTGGACGACCTGGATCCGGGGGCTGGTTTAAACGCCGCCCGGTGTAAGGGACGATGCGTTCTCCCGGCGTGAAGGCTCGGAGGGTGAAGAGCCCGTCGCCGGCAATCGGGGAAGGGCGTGACTCGACGCCGGCAGGGTTCATGCCTCGGGCTTCAGGTCGCGGGTCATCAAGGCCGTCACGCCGGCCGCCGGGTCGAGTCCATGGTAGAGAATCTCGTGGAGGCAGAAAAGGATCGGGGCTTGGACGCCGCGTTGCTTGGCCAGACGGGTGAGCGTCTCCGTGGCGCGATGGCCTTCGACGGCTTCGCGGCGGTGGGCGAGTGCGGCCAACGTCGCTTGCGGGTCCTTGGCGATTTGCTCGCCCAAGGTGCGATTGCGGCTCCAGCTTCCGTGCGCCGTCGCCATGAGGTCGCCGACCCCGCCTAGCCCGAGGAAAGTCTCCGTACGGCCGCCGAGCGCGACGCCGAGGCGCATCATTTCCTGCAACGCCCGGGAGAGCACCGCTGCCTTGGCATTGTCGCCAAGCTTCAGCCCATCGCAGAGACCCGCACCGACCGCGTAGACGTTCTTGAGCGTGCCGCCGATCTCGACGCCCGCGAGGTCAGAGGAGGTGTAGGCGCGTAAAGTAGGACCGCTCACCGCCGCCTGCACGGTGCGGAGGGTCTCGTCGTCGCGTTCCGCGGCGAGGACGAGGGCGGTCGGAAGGCCCCGGGCGACTTCGGCGGCGTTGCTGGGCCCGCTGAGGGTGGCCACGGGGATGGCACCGAAGGCTTGGGCCATCAGTTCGGTCGGGCGCAGGAGGGTGGTTTGATCCAGTCCCTTGCAGAGCGAAACGGCCATGATGGCCGAGGAGTCGCGCACGGACGGGCCGATCTGACGCAAGAGGTCGGGGAGTCCTTTCGACGGGCAGGCGAGGAAGATGACGTCCGCGTCCATCAGCGCGGGGCCCGGCTCAAGGCCGATCTGGATGGACTCATCGAGGCGATGCCCGGGGAGGTAGTCCGTGTTCTCTCGCGAACTGGCCAGGCTCAGCGCATGCTCGAGCCGCCGGGGTACCAGGGTGACGGTCTGGCCTTGGCGAGCGAGGTGGATGGCCATCGCCGTCCCCCAGGCTCCGGCTCCGAAGATCACGCAGTTCATCGACGGGAAGGGTTACGGACTTTTTTCGCCCAGCGGCGGACGGCCGCGACGGCGTCGCGATGGAGGTTGGCTTCCGGGCGCACGAAAGACGGCGGTTCGGGGGTGAGGCCGAGCAAGTCGTGGAGGACGAGGATCTGACCGTCGCAACCTCGGCCGGAGCCGATGCCGATGGTCGGGATGCGAACGGCGGCAGTGATGGCCGGCATGAAGGTCTCGTCCACGCACTCGACGACCAGCGCGAAGGCGCCGGCCTCGGCGATGGCGACGGCATCGGCGAGTAACTTGACCTGGTCTTGCGGGGTCAGCCCGCGGCGCCGATAACCCGTGGCGTGAAAGCGTTGCGGGAGCAGGCCGACGTGCCCCATGATGGGGATGCCGGCGTCGACGAGTTTCGCGATGGCGGGAGCCACGGTGGCGCCGCCTTCGATCTTCACCGCTTGGGCGCCGCCTTCCTGGAGGAAGCGTCGCGCGTAGCCGAGTAGTTTGGAGAAACTGTCATGCGCTAAAGCGAACGGCAGGTCCCCGACGATCAAGGCGTCGGGTTTGGTGCGGGCCACCGCCGCCGTGTGGTGGATCATCATGTCCATGGTCACGCCGACCGTGTCGGGCAGGCCGAGGACCGTGTTGCCGACCGAATCGCCGACGAGCAGGAGGTCGGCCCCGCCTTCCGCGGCAATCCGGGCCGTGGGGGCGTCGTAAGCCGTCAGGCAGACGACCGGGCGGACGCCCTTGAGGGCACGGAGGGACCGGGTGGTGGTCTTCACGCTATGGTGCTACCCTGTGACGCTCCGCTTGTAAAGCGTCGGGAAATGGTCGTAGGCTCCCAGGATGTTTCGTCGGTTCCTGAGTCTCCTGCGCAAGAAGGACTACCGTAATGGCGGGTACCTTCATACCGACCTTTCGGCTCAGACGGGCTTGGCTTGGCACATGCGCTTGCGCTTGATGCTTACCGGGCGGGGTGGGGTCGATCCGGCGGACGATAAGCCCGGCTTCTGGATCGAGTATCGCCGTTGGTTATTGCTCGGTGGCGGCCTGCTCCTGGCTTGGCTCATCGTGGAGAGCGCGCTGGCCTGGAACTTCCTCGACGGTTGAAGCTCAGTCGGCCCGCCGCAAGCGCAGCTTGAGTGGGAGGAATTTGAGGTCATCGCGGAAGCTGACCTTGCGGTCTTGGCTCGTCGCCCAAGCCTGGAGGAGCGCATTCATCCAAGGCAAGGTGCAGTGAGCCGAGGCAAAACTTAACTGAAAATCCTCGCCGTTCGTCGCCCAGCGCAGTCCTTCGGCGCGAAAGGTCACCGGGTCGGGCTGGCCGAGTAGTTCGACCGTCGCGGTGATGTCCTCGGCGCCCAGGGCGACGGCGGTGACCTTGCCGGCGCCGGCCAAGCGGCGGGTGGCGTAGTCCGCGATGAGCGCGTCAAGGGCGTTCACGCGGACGGGAAGCCCAGCAAGGTGAGGCCTAGTTCCTTGGCGCGGGCGATCACCGCCGGCTTGTCGATGAGGATGACCGCATCGGTCTCGAGCGCCGCACGCTTCACGCCGCCGGCGACCATGCTTTCAAGCGTCTGGAGCCCGAAGCAGGGCACGTCGAAACGCCAGTCCTGGGCGTGCTTCGCGGCCTTGGTGAGGAGCATCTCCTTGCCGCCCGTGGCGCCGCAGCGCTGGAGCATGTTGTCGGTGCCTTCGAACGCCTCGACGGCGATGACGGTGCCTTTGGCGGTGACCACGGCTTGCCCGACGTCGAGGCGCGCCATCTCGCGGGCCATCCGGACGCCGAAGGCGAGCTCCTCCGCGGCGACCCCGCTGGTCCAGCCGGTGAGGCAGCCATCCGCTGCGAGATGGTCATCGAGGAACACGCGCGCGTCGAGCATGCGGATCCCCGTGCGCTCGATTTCCCCCGCGATGCCGCCAAAGATCGTCTCCGCGTTGCGCTCCCTGAGCGAGGCCAGCAGGGCGACGAGTTTCAGGTCGGGGATCATCCCTGAAAACAGTTTCCGGGGCGTGACCTGTCCGGCCATCAGCGCGCCGCCGACCTTGAGTTCGGCGAGGGCGTCGAGCAGGCCGCCGAGTTTGCCGACTGGCACGGCGCGGCGATGGGCGGGCTTGAAGGTCGCGATGAGTGCCGGATCGGTCTCCTCCTCGAACGCGACGAGGCGGATCTGGGCGCCGCGCGCCTGGGCGCATTCGATGAGCAGGGCGGGGTAGCGTCCCTTGCCGGCGATGACGGCGATGGGCCGGGCCGGGTCGAAGTCGGCGGGGAGGAAACGCGAGGCAGGCGCCATGGTCGGCATCGTTCCCGGGGATGGGGCCGGGCTCAAGCCTGCTTTGGGTTGCCTCCGGCAGCGCGCGACGGCGTAATCAGCCCATGTCCGCCTTGCTCGGCATCCTTGGAGGCTCGTTCGACCCGCCTCATGCCGGCCATGTGGCCGCGGCCACCGCCGCTTGGAGGCAACTCGCGCTCACGCAGGTACGGGTCATTCCGGCTGGCCAGGCTCCCTTGCGCGACGGTCCGCCGCGCGCCTCCGTGGCCGACCGTCTGGCCATGACGCAGCTCGCCTTCGCGGATGCCCCTTGGGCGGTCGTCGACCCGCGCGAGACCTTGCGCCCGGGGCCGAGTTGGTCGATCGATACCGCCCGGGAGTTGGGGCAAGAGCACCCATCGGCGCGGCTCGTCTGGATCCTCGGGGCCGATCAGTTGGGTCGGCTCGAGCGCTGGAAAGACATCGCCGACCTGGCTCGCCTGGTCGATTTTGCCGTCTTGGCCCGAGAGGGGCTGTCGGTCGAGCCACCGGTGGGCTTGCGGGGCTTGGTTCGACTGCACGTCCTCGTCGCACCCCCGCTCGACGTCTCGTCGACTGAGCTACGGGCGGCGCTTCGCCAAGGCTTGCCGACAAACGGCTTGCTCCCCGCCGTGCGCCGCCACATCGAAGAGCACGCCCTTTACCAAGATTGACCATGTCCGCCCTCAAGAAAAAGAAGCCAGCTGCCAAGCCCGCTAAGCCCGCTAAACCCGCTAAACCCGCCAAGCTCGCCAAGGCGGTCAAGGTGAAGAAGGTCACCAAGGCTCCGGCCAAGACCATCAAGGCCGCCGCCAAGGTCGCTAAAGTTCTGGTCAAGCCGGTGAAGGCCGCCTTCAAACCCGCTAAGAAGGTCGCGAAGCCCTCCCCCCGCCCGGTTGCCCCGCCCGCCCCGGTCCGTCACTTCGCCGCCAAGCCCGTCGGCCTCAAGGCCAAGGGTCGCTCAGTGAACATCGCGCCGGTCGCCCCACAGGCCGCTTTCCAACTTCCGTTGATGCCCAATCACCTCGTCGCCGCCGTCAAAGCCTTGGATGAAAAGAAGGCGGCCGATCTCCGGGTGCTCCAGCTGGGCCAGCTTTCTTCCGTGGCGGACTTTTTGGTCGTGGCTACCGGCAACTCCGAGCCGCACCTGCGCGCCTTGCGGATGGAGCTCGAGCGTGTCGTCGAGGCTGCCGGATCGCGGACCCGCAGCGAGGCCCACAAGGACAGCGGCTGGTCGGTGGTCGATGCCTTCGATGTGGTTTTCCATCTCTTCCGCGAAGACACTCGCCGCAGCTATGGTCTGGAGTCGCTCTGGAAAGACGGACTCGACATCCCGGTCGCCGCGATCCTGAAGGCCTGACCACCGGTAGGGATTAGGGAGTAGGTGTTAGGGGCCTTGCTGACTTCGGCGGCTTCGCTCTTCCGTCATCCCAATACCCAATGCTTAAAATCTTATCCCTTAAGTTTGGTTTTTTACATCCTCGGTGGTGGTAGCGGGCAGGATCGAACTGCCGACCTAGGGCTTATGAGTCCCTCGCTCTAACCAACTGAGCTACGCTACCGAAAACCGAGGAGGCGGAGTCGAGCGAAGCCCTCGGATTTCGTCAAGCCGATTGAGGTTCAGAGGCGGTGGCTGAGGTACCACCCGCACATCGCCAACCAGAGAATCGCCCCGGAAAAGCCTAGGATTACCGCTAATTTGGTCTGCGCCTCGCCTTCCTCTTTGAGGCCCGCCTGGGTAAGGGTCGCGCCGATCCGTCGGACGAAGATCAACGGCAGGAAACTGCCGATGAGGGTCGCGAGGATGAAGACGGCCGCCAGGTCGAAGGAGCGGAGCTCGTTCACCGGTCGGTTCTGGAGCCAGGACATGGGGAAGACCATCAGAGCGAAGATCGGGGGAAGCAGGAACGTGGCACCACACCAAAGGTAGCCTTCGCGCACCGAACGCTCGAGGATTTCCGACGGGCTGAGCCGGCGGCGGAGCGGGGTGGGGTGTGCATCCGTGCCGGGGGCGCCGGGTGGGGGCGGCGGTTCGTCGCCGATCGCGTAGGGTGAGAGCGGGGCGGCAAAGCCGGCCCCTGGGGTGTGCGCTCGCGTCAGCCCGGTGGAGCGGAAGTAGTCGCGTACCGTGGTCCATTTCCCGTCGACCTCGATGTTGTGCAAGAGGCTGATCTCGCCGGTGCGCAGCATGTCGGTGATACGGGCGAGCGGGAAGGGGCCGGTCACGGTGCCCTTCCATCGGAGTTTGAACGTGGCTTGGTCGGCCATGGCTCAGAGGTCGCGACCTTGCAGCAAGGCTTCCCAGCCGCCGATCGGGGGTTGGAGCCCGGCGGGAATGCCCGCGGCCTGCGCGGCTTCGGCGACGGTGCCGGGCAAGCGCAGCAGCGGGGTCCACGGGGCGGCTTCGGCGACCCGCACCGCCGTGCCTTCCGCATTAACCTGGAAAAGGACGGTGGCTTTGCCTTCCGTGTCGATGCCGTAGAGCACGACGTTGTTGAGCGGGTCGCGGAGCGAGGCCTTGCCATCGCGGCCGACGTGGCCGGCGAAGATCAACGCCCGCTCCCGCAGCGTGCCGAGAACGGTGCGCCAGAAGCGCGCCTCGTCCGCGTAGGAAGGGCCGGTCCGCGGGAGCAGGAAGACTTTCAGCTCGGTCTGGGCCTCGGCCCACTTGTCTTTATAAAGGAAGTCGAACGCCCCCATCCGGTTGGCCGTGATGCGACGGAGTTGCTCGGCGTCGCGCTGGGCGGACGGGGAGTAGAGCAGGCCCCAGGCTTCGGGTCGTTGCGCGCCAAGCCGGAAGAGTTCCTGCAACTGGTAGGCACGCACCTCGATGTAGGGGGCGGTGCCGCGCCGAAGGCGGTCGAGCGTACGCAGGAGCGGCTCGGCCAACTGGCCGGTCTTCGGGTCATGGAACCGTCCCAGGTTGCGGAGGTACTCGACCTCGGGAATGATCAGGCCCTCCTGCAGCTCCTCGCCGGATTTAACCCCATTGGTGAAGTCGCGTCGGCTCCAGACCGCATCGACCAGCACGCCTTCGCGGGTCAGTTCCTTGCCTTCGACGCGGGTCTCGATGCCATCGCCGAAGGAGGCGCGCGATTGGCTCAGCTCGCCCACGACGAAGACGGAGCGGACCACGCGCAGCCCTTGGCCGGAGTTGGCGACCACGCTGAATTTACGCAACGAGCGTAAAATGCCCTCATCCGCGAGCTGCCGGAGGATCTTGATCTCACCTTCGGCCGGGTCCTTCGGCTGGAAGACGCCCAGCGGGTCGGAGGTCGCACAGCCGTCCCACATGGCGCCGAGTCGGGGAGCCAAGGCGGCCCGGGGAAGGTTGCGTAAGGTCTCCGCGCGCTCCAGGACGACCTGGCTGCGCAGGCGGAGGTCGGATTTTTCGGGCGCGGCGTCCGTCGCGGCCTTGAGGGCGCCGAGGTAGGATTTGAGGTCGGCCGTGGTCTCGAGCGCCTTCGCGGCGCCGAGCGACTTACGCTCGTCGTCGAGTCGGCTGCCGGCGCGGTCGGCTTCGGCGTAGGCTTCGTCGAGGTTTGGGAGACCGGCGAGCTTCAGTTGGTCAAGTAAGTTGCGCAGTTGGTCGAGCGCGGTCACGGACTTGCCGGCGTCCGCGATATTCTCGGTCTCGCCAATCGCCTGGCGCAAGCGGCGTCGGGCGGCGGTCAAGTCGGCGTTGGCCTGCTCCTCAAGCCGGGCGGCTTCCGCGAGGAGCTTCGGGGCCTCGGGCAGGATCTTCCCCAAGGTGGCTTGGCCTGCCGGGCCGAGCTTGCCGGCTTCTTCCGCGAAGGCGGCGGTCCGCTTACGGATGTCCGCGAGCCCGGCGAGGGTGAGGCCCTCCGCTTGGCGCGTGCGGAGGTAGCGGGCCTCGGCCTGCAGTCGTTGCAGCGCCTCGCGTTGGGTGGCGATCAACTGTCGTAGTGCTTCCTCCGCCTGACGTTGGGCGGGCTCCTCGACGAGCTGCGGGCTGCGGGCACGCAGCTCATCGAGCAGGCGGGTCGCGGTCTCCGGGTCGCCTCGCTCCACGGCCAAGCCAGCGGTCGCGAACCGTTCGCGGGCTTCCTGGTCCGCCGCTTCGCCTCGCCACCAGAGGAAGGCGACGGTACCGGCGCCGAGTACGGCGACGACCAGTCCGGTCGTCATCAGCGCATAGCGCCGGCTCAGGCGGGACCGGGTTAATTGGCGCAAGGTCCGCGCATCGCGAACCAGCCCCTCGGGCAGGCGATCGGCCAAGGGGAGCGCCCGCTCCAGCCAGGCACCGAGTCGGGCGATGAGGGTGGCTGGCGAGGAGCCGCGCGCGGCGGCTTGCTGGAGTTCGCGCCATTCGGCGGTCAGGGTCTCGAGCGAAGCCCGCAGGGCGGCTTCGGCTTCGGCGGTGGCGGCGAGCTCCCCGGCCCATCCTTCGAGCACCGCGAGGCGTTGCGCCAACGGGTCCGCCAGGTTGATCTGGTGATCGCGTTCCAGTGAGCGGGCACGCCCGACGGCGGCGGCGCAGCTTTCCCAATGGTCGCCAGCCCGGGCGGCTTCCGCCTCCTCGACCGCATGGATGATCTGCTCGTGGGCCTTGGTCCGGAGCCAGTCGCGCCGGGAGCGCAGCGCGGCGTCCCATTGCGGTTCCCCCGTGAGGGCGCTGGCGCCGAAAAGCTCCATGCGCTTCATGAGCGTGACCGCTTCCTCCTGGCGGCCGCCGGCGAAGAAGGCGGCGACCTTGCCGACCGCCTCCCGGAGGAACTTGGTCGAGAGTCGGTTGAGTTCGGAGCGGGCGTTCGGGTCCTCCGGGTTGATGCGGACGATGGAGCGGAGGATGGTCAGCGCGCGGTCTTCCTGCCGGGTGCGCATCGCATCGCGGTAATCCCGGTAGAGCGGGTGGTTTTCGCCGATCTCCTTGCCGTAGAGGCCTTCCAGGGCGATCACGTGCTGGTCGTCGAGGGGGAAGCCCGTGGGCAGGCCGCGTTCGCGGCAAAGCGCATGCCAGCGTTCCGACTCCGCGAAGCTGAGTTGCGCGCAGAGCCCCAGCAGGTCCGGCTCCGTTTCCGCCACCTGGAACGCCGCGTGTTCCTGGCCGCCCCGGATGAGCGACGCGCATTGTTCCAGCCGTTCCCGGGCACGGAGGCAGAGGGCGGCGTATTCGCCGGCGAGCGAGCGGGCCTCGAGGTCGGGGCTGCCGAGCTCGAGTTGGCCGCGGATGCGGGCGATGAGGCGGTCAAGCTGCATGCGGTCAGCGGAATTCGATGAGCGTGGGGAGTTCCTCGCCGCGCGGGCTGACGATGGTCAACTTCCAAGGGGCGCCGGCCCGGATCAGGTCGGCCGCGATGAAGAGGCGTCGGCGTTCCGTCAGGATCGCGGAGGATGGCGTGCCTGGGCCGGATTTGCTTTCGAGGCGGATGAGGTCGGTGTCGAGCGAGGACCGGGTGGCCCGGAGCGAGGGAAGGTCGCGGTCCGGGAATTCATGACCGGAAGGGAACAGGCCGGCGGTGCCGCCGACCCAGGCGACGGCATGGACGGCTTGCTCCGCCCAGGCCGCGGCCCGGACCACGCCCGTGTCGGCATCTTGGCGGAGGCCGCCCAGCCCGAGGTCGAGGGGTTGGAGGGCGCGGGGGTTCGCGATGAGCGCCAACGCCAGTCGTTCACCGTTCGGGAGGGTCAATTCGATGAGCCGATTCGTCTCCGGGAAATTCCGCGCTTCGCCGTCGCGGAAGGCGAGGTCGATGGCGTTCGCCCGCGGACCGACCCCGATGACGATGGGGCGATTCAGTTGGCCGGGCTCGGCACGAGCCTCGACCCAGAGGCCCTGGCCCCCGCGGCGGATCTCGCCCATCAGCGGGCGAACCTTGGGCTCGCGCGCATGGAGTTTCACGAGTGGGAGGAGGCGTAACTGCACCGCGATCGAATTATTGGCCCTGACCCCGCTGTTCTCCAAGAATTTGGTCAGGCGCAGGCCGGCTTCATTGGAAAGCGTGAAGTGAGACTGGGACGGCCCCGCGGGGCCATTGTCGCCGGTTTCCCAGGCGCCGGTGACGAGCAGGGTCGGCCGGACATCGAGCGACGCGATGAGGGCGGCTCGGCTGGCGATGCCTTGGAGCTGTTTCCAGGCCTCGTCCGGCGGGGCCTCCAGCTGGGCGCCGATCCGCAGGGCCTCTTGCAATTCATTCACCAAGGCCGCGGCATCCTTGCCGTCGCCGCCGGGGGGGAGGCTGTCGAGTCGCTGGATGAAGCGACTCGCGGTCACCTCGGCGAAGCGAGCGGTGAGGCGGGGGACCACCCGCGTGCGATGACGGGCGGCGAAGTCCGGGGACAGTGCGATCGTCTCGAACCAGAGTTTCGCGGCGTCGATGAATTCTTCGCGATCGATGAGACCATCGATATCCTTGAGGGCAAGGTTGGCCTTCATGATCTCATCGGCCTTGGCGGTGTCCACGGGCGGAGCCACCGGGGTGGTGACCACGGGAGGCGGCGGCGGCGACGGCGCCTGCATGACTTTCCAGCCGAGGAAGCCCGCGAGGAGCAGGGCGGCCGAGACCAGGAGAATCAAGCCGACGGACGGGCCCTTATCATCGGCGGCTTTCTCCGTGCGGGTTTTTTTAGGCGCGGTCGGGGTGGGCTGGGCGGCGGTCGTCGGCCCGACACCCATCGCCGCTAGGCGGGCATGCTCGCCGGTCGGGGCGGGTTGACTGGCGGCGTTGGCCAGGTCGATATCGGCGTGCCCCGGGGCGAGGCCGATGCACCAGCGAAAGCCATCGTCGCCGGTGAGGGTGACGTTGGTGGTGAAGGTCGCCGCCCATCCCGCCTTGCCGAGCAGCGCGGCGGACTCGGCGAAGAGACGCAGCACGGTTTCGGTTTCAGGGCCATTGAGCAGGGCGCAGTCCGCCGGTCCGCTCGCATTCACCAGCCAGGCGGCCTTGGCTCCCGTGCCGGTGAGCTGCCGCCAAGACGCGGCCGGCGTCAGCGCCGGGGCGGGTTTGAGCGCCAAAGGCTTGGCTTCGTCTTCCAGCCAGAGAGGGTCGCCCGTCCACTCATCCTTCCAGCCTGCCCAGCGGTAGGCGAGCGCCGCCGCCGGTGGGAGGATCGTGGCTTCCTCCTGGGAGAACGCCAAGTGATGCGCGAGGCGATTATCGCGCTGGGTGTAGTCGAGACCGCGGGCCACGAAACGGGAGAGCACATACCAATGCTGGCCGGCGGCTTCGAGGATACGGAAGGTGAAAGTGGCCCCATCGGCGCCTTCATGCGGCGTCCCGAGGCTTTCCAGCAGCTGCGCCAGCCGTTCCGGCATGGCACGATGGCGGGCGAGGGTGCAGAAACCGGAGCGGCCAGGGACGAGTCCTTGGCGCGCGGAGGTGAAGATCAGTTGCAGGGGCATGTCAGGCGCCGCGAGGGGCGGAGGTCGGCGCTGGCTTCCGCGGGGCGGCGGAAGGCAGGAGTTCGGGGGAGGCACGGTGGAGCAACCAGTAGACTGGTTCCTCGACGTGCGCGGGCGCCAGCCGTTGCGGGTCGGGGGCGATGCGCCCCTTGTTGGGGCCCTGCTGGATGATCACGGGGTTATGGCCGAAGGAGGTCGCGGCGAAGTAGCGAATCTCCTCGGCGAGGGACTCGGCGGATGCCACCAAGCCGGGGCAGAGGTCGACGAGGACGCGGCGGACGCGCGCCGAGTTGCAATCTATGGCCGCGAGGTCGAGGGTGCCGTCCCGCATGACCGTTTCGAGGGGTGAATCCAGAAGCTTCTCCCAAGTGTCGCACTTGCCGACCACGAAGGCGAGCGGGGTGGCGATGCGTTGGTCGTGGGCGAGGCCCATGACGCGTTTGATCCGCGTCTCCATCTCGGCGAGGATGCTGTCCTGCTGGTCGATGCGCCCTTTCAGGCTGAGCTGCGGGTCGTCGACGCCGACAAGGCGGGCCTTGAAGCGGGCGTTGGCGGTCGGGTCGAAAAGGAAGATGAGTCCCGAGGAGGTCGCGACGTGCATCGCGCCGGGGGAGTCGTGGATGTCGACGCCGGGCTCGAAATGCTCGCCGGCGTTGTCGTAGAGGATGAGGGAAGTCTCCTGCTTCTTCGCGTCGGGTCGGCTGAGGGCGTAGATGAAAGGACGGGGGAGGGAGACCATGCGGCCGAGCCTCGGCAGTTTTTCGTACGTGGCGCCTTCGAGCGCGGTTTTCCCCAGCAAGGCATCCTCCGGCGTCGCGGCCGAGAAGAGCGTGTTGCGCATCTGGTTGAGCAGCATGTTGCCGCTCGGGTCGCCATCCTTGAAGGCGAGGCCGAAGTCCTTCGGCAGGCGTTCCTGCAATTCCCGCGTCAGTACCGCGAGGTAGTAGGACTTGCCGGAACTCGGCGCGCCGATCAGCGAAAGAATCCGGTGGGGCATGTCCAAGTACCCCGGTGGTAACTGGCGCCGGCAATGCGGGCAGGCCATGTCGGTGCAGGCCAGCCCCATGGGGTCGAGGGCGAGCCCATGGTCGTTGAAGCGGGTGGGGTGGAAGCGCAACCGGGCGTCGGAGCCGAGAATCGGGTCGCCGCGCAGGTCCTCATGGACGGCGATGCTTAAGGCGTCGCCGGCGTCGAACCGCGTCCAGCAGACGGGGCAGAGGTGCGTCCCGCGGTTTTGTTCGGCGGCGAGCACCGGGCGGCTCGCGGTGGCGGCGGCTTCTTCGCGCGGCGAAAGCAGCGGCGCGGCCAGCGTGAGCGAGAAGCCGACCTCGAGCCCGCTGGGGGTACAGGCGAGGTGTTCGGGGGCGCGCCCGAACTCGGTGGCCCGATCGAGGAGGTCTTGCGGCGCGAATTCACCAAGCAGTTCGCCGGAGGTTGCGTCGAAAAGCATCCAAGCGTCCGTGCGGACTTCCTCGAAGGTGTCCTCCTCGGAGGGGTTGAGGACGAGCAGGGTGTCGTCGAGTTGCAGGGTGACGGTGTCGGAAATCACCACCGGGCGGGTGGTCGGGACCCCGTTAAGCAGGATGGACCGCCCGCCCGACGGGGAGACGGTGAGGCCTTCGGGGGCCGCGAGGATCTCGACCTGTGGCGTCGGGGCGCCGGCGGGGAGGTGGAAGGGCAACTGATTCACGGACCCCCGGGCGCCATTCAGGCAATTGACCCATCGGAAGGTGGGGCTTTTCTTAGTTGAGGAAAACATGGTCTCCGGAGGGCGGGCAGGGCGGCGGGTAAAGGGTTGCAGACAGCAGTTGAATCCTACAGGGATGTCACCACCATTGTCTGGTATTCCCACCCGAAATCCACCCCTAAACCATGGAGACCGAAGCCGACCAGTCCGCCCTCGACCGCGCCCGCGGCGGGGATCTTGCGGCGTATAACGAGCTCGTGCTTCGTTACCAGGGGCGGATTTTTGCTAAAGTGTTCTCCCTCTTGCGCAATCGGCAAGACGCGGAGGAAATCACCCAGGACACCTTTATTCGGGCCCACCGGGTCTTGGCCTCCTTTCGCGGGACGGCGACTTTCTCGACCTGGATCCATCAGATCGGGATCAATCTAGCCCGCAACCGCTACTGGTACTGGCGCCGGCGCAAGCGCGACCAGTCGATGTCATTGGACGCCGACCTCGGGGATGACCCGGGGGCGACCTTGCACGATATCCTGTCCGACGGCAGCCAAGGCCCGGGGCGGGAAGCCCAGCAGAACGAATTCGTCGATAAAGTGGCCGAGTGCATGGAACAATTGAAGCCGGAACACGCTCGTATTCTCACCATGCGCAACGTGCGGAACATGTCCTACGAGGAAATCGCCGAGGAACTCGGGCTCTCCATCGGGACGGTCAAAAGCCGGATTAATCGGGCCCGCGAGGCCTTGCGCGACCTCATGGGGGATGAGTTTCGCACATGAGTAACGCCGAGCTCGAGTCCCTGATTGTTCTTTACCTTGAGGGGTCGGCCTCCCGGGCGCAGGTCGTCCGTCTGCGCGATGCCATCAAGTCTTCGCCGGAGATGCACCAGCGCTTCCAGGCGCGCCTGCGTTTGCATCGCGCCCAGATGGCCTACCTGATCAAGCAGGAGACGGCTTCGCCCCGTCAGGCGATGCTCTGGTTGCACGCCTTCGCCCAGCGTGCCGGCCGCTCCTTCGCCCACCTTTGCCTGCTCGCCTTGGTCTTCGTCGAACTGCAGGTCCGCATCCCCGCCGAGTATTCCGGCCTCGTCCTTTACGCGGAGACCTCCGCCGGGGACGACATGCCTGAGATTGGCGAGATGCCGACCTCGGTCGAGGCCCCCGGTGGCGTGGCTTCGGTCACCATCGATTTGCCGGCGGACCTCGATTTGCCGAGGGGGGAAATCCATGACATGGTCATGCCGAACCTCTCTCAGCCTGACTTACTGCAGTCCATTGAACCGATCGAGCCGACCGCGGCTTGAGCTTGGCTAATCCTGCCTTGCTTCCGCCCTGCGGTGGCTCCATCTGACCCATAGGATGCAAGGCTCAGACCATCGGGCCGAAATACGGCTGAACGGGACCGCCGCCGCCCCTGGCGTCGCCCGGGCGACCGCCTACCTGCTCCGCCAAGGCCAGACGATGGTGCCCTGTCGCCAAGTCGGCGACCCGGAGGGGGAACTGGCCCGGCTGGACGCTGCTTTGAGCGCGACCCGGCTGGAGATCGCCCGGCTGCGTGACGACGTCGCCCGCAAACTCAACGAGTCGGAGGCGGCGATCTTCGATGCCCACTTGCTGGTGCTCGAGGATGTCGCGTTGATCGATGAGGTCACCAAGGAGGTCCGTCGGTCCGGCTTCAATATCGAGTTCTGTTTCCAGGGCGTCGCCCAGCGCTACATCGACATCTTTGCGCAGATGGAGGATGACTTCCTGCGCGAACGCGCCGCCGATATCCGCGATGTGACGGGGCGGGTGCTGCATCACCTGCTCGGGATGGCGCCCGCGGCGCTGGGACCGATCGTCGGCCGCCAGGTCGTCCTCGCCGTCGACCTCACCCCGACCGAGACCGCCGGTTTGCATGAAGGTGGCGTCGCCGCCTTTGTCACGGAGGAGGGCGGTCGGACCAGCCACTCGGCGATCATGGCTCGCTCCCTCGATATTCCCGCGGTGGTGGGGGTGAAGGGCTTGATGGAGGCGGTGGTCGATGGGGATGTCGTGCTGGTGGATGGCGAAGCGGGCTTGGTCATCGTCCATCCTTCCGCCGCGACGTTGGCCGCCTACCTCGATAAGGAGCAGGCCCTGCGGTCGCGCCGCGATCGCATGATGGGCGAGATCGCCCTGCCAGAGGCGACTTCCGATGGCGCCGTTTTCACGCTTTTGGCCAATATCGGCGGGCCGGAGGAGATGGAAGACGCGTTGGGCTACCATGCCCGCGGCGTCGGGCTTTACCGCACCGAGAACCTTTATCTCCGGATCGACGATTGGCCCTCCGAACAGCAGCAGTTCGAGGAATATGCCGAGGTGGTTCGGCTCGCCCAGGGTCGTCCGGTCACGTTCCGGACGCTCGACATCGGCGGCGATAAACGGCTGGGCGACCTCAATGATGAGGCCAACCCATTCATGGGTTATCGCGCCGTCCGGATGTGCCTGGAGCGCCCGGAGATTTTTCGGCCGCAGTTGCGGGCGATCATCCGCGCCTCCACCTTCGGGCCGGTCTCCGTGATGTTCCCGATGATCTCCGGGGTCGAGGAACTGCGTCAGGCCAAGGCGTTCTTCCGGCAGGTCGAAGCCGAGCTCGCGGGTGAAGGCGTGCGTCCGGTCGCGCCGATTCGGCTCGGCGCGATGATCGAGATTCCTTCGGCCGCGTTGGCCGCGCCGGAACTCGCGCGGGAGTGCGACTTCTTCAGTGTGGGCACGAATGACCTCGTGCAGTACCTGCTTGCGGTCGATCGCGGCAATCGCCGGGTCGCCTCGCTGTACGACCCTTGCCACCTGGCGGTGGTCCGCACGTTGGCCCAGATCTTCGGCGCCGCCCGCACCGCCCGCATCCCGGTCGCGGTCTGCGGCGAACTCGGGGGCGACCCCGCCTGGGCTCCCTTGTTGCTCGGTCTGGGTGCGCACGAACTCAGCATGACGCCCGCCGCCTTACCGGAGGTGCGTTTCCTCCTTCGTCACTCCACCCACGCCGAGATGCGGGAGCTGGCGGAACGCGCCCTGTCTTCCCCGGACGCCGCGGCCACCCGCGCCCTCCTGGCGGCGTTCGTCGCCACCAAACTTAAGTTCCGCTGATGTCCTCCTGGATGCCCGCCCCCAACCCGCAGGTCGCAGCCCTGACGGCCTACACCCCAGGCGAGCAACCGCAGGGTGGGGGCTGGATCAAGCTTAACACGAACGAAAACCCTTACCCGCCGAGTCTGCGGGCGCTGGAAGCGGTGCGCGTCGCTCTCTTGCACGACGGGGCTTTGTTGCGACTCTACCCCTCGCCCGATGCCGCGCCGTTACGCGAGGCCGCCGCGCGCTTTCATGATTTCAAGCCGGAGCGTATCGTGGCCGGCAACGGTTCCGACGACACCCTCAACCTGCTGATCCGCGCCTACGCCGGCCCGGGTCGCCCCATCGGGATGCTCGACCCGAGCTACTCGCTCTACCCCGTGCTGGCCGCGGTGCAGGGGGCCGCCGTGGTCAAGGTGCCGTTCACCCGCGACCTCTCGTTCGACCTCGCGGCCGTCGCCGGCTGCGGCGCCGCGGTCTTTTTTCTCACCAACCCCAACGCGCCGCTCGGGGTGGCTTTCCCCGTCGCCGAAGTCGAGGCGCTGGCCCGGGCGTTCCCCGGCCTACTGGTCGTCGATGAAGCCTACGCCCCGTTCGCCGAGGGCGACTGTGTCGACCTCGCGCGCCGTCTGCCCAATGTCGTCGTCACCCGCACGCTGTCCAAGGGGCACGCGCTCGCGGGCTTGCGCGCCGGTTACGCCCTTTGCCCTCCAGGCGTGGCGGAGGTCCTGCATCGCGTCCGCGACAGCTACAACCTCGACCGCCTCGCCCAGGTGGCCGCCGCCGCTGCGCTCGATGACACGGAGTGGCTGCGCGTGACCTCAGGTCAGGTGCGCGCCACGCGCGACCGGCTCACCCGCGAACTCATCGGCCTGGGTTGGTCGGTCATCCCGTCGTCGGGCAATTTCCTCCTCGCCGCCCCCGCCTCGCCGCGTCGGCCAACTTCGCCTGCCGCGGCCGAGCACGCGTTTGAGTTCCTGCGTGCCCGCAAGATCCTTGTGCGTCGTTTCCCGCACCACCCGCTGACGGAGAAGTCGCTCCGCATCAGCGTCGGCACGGAGGCGGAAACCGAGGTCTTCCTCGCCGCGGCCAAGGCTTGGACGGAAGGGTGAGGTTGACAATCGGGCCCGCCGCGGGGATTTCTGGGGTATGACCGCCGGAGTCCGCCAGGCTACCATTCGCCGTAACACGGCCGAGACCAAGATCGCCCTCACGGTGAACTTGGACGGTACCGGCGCATCCGAGATCGCCACGGGGGTACCTTTCTTCGACCACATGCTGACTTTGCTTGCCCGGCATGCCTCCATCGACCTGACCGTCCAAGCCACGGGCGACACCGACGTGGATTTCCACCACACGGTGGAGGATGTCGGCATCGTGCTGGGTACGGCCATCAAGGAAGCCTTGGGGGACAAGGCCGGTATCCGCCGCTACGGTTTCTTCCTCTTGCCGATGGACGAGACGCTGGCACGTTGCGCCGTCGACCTCAGCAATCGGGCCATGTTGGTCTACCAGGCCGAGGTCTCCAATTACATGGTGCGCGATTTTAATATCTGCCTGGTCCGGGAGTTCTTCCAGGGGCTGGCCAACGCGCTTGCCTGCAACCTGCACCTGAAGCTGGAGTACGGCGAGGAGCCGCACCACGTCGCGGAGGCCCTCTTCAAGGCGTTTGCCCGGTCCCTGCGGGTCGCCATCGAGATCGACCCGCGCCAGGAAGGTCGGGTGCCGAGCACCAAAGGTACGCTCGCCTGAACGTGGAAGCCGCCGGTTCTTCGCGTCGTCCTCGGGTCGCGGTCATCGACTACGGGATGGGTAATCTCCGCAGCGTCAATCGGGCGATGGTCGCCGCTGGTGCGGATGCTTACCTGGCGTCGTCCCCGCAGGCGGCCGAAGGGGCGGATGCCGTCGTCTTCCCAGGGCAGGGTGCGATGGCCGATTGCATGGCTTGCATTCGGCGCAACGACTTCGAAGGGTTCATCAAAGAGTGGATTGCCACCGACCGACCGTTCCTCGGCGTCTGCATGGGCCTTCAGGTTTTATTCGAACGCTCCGAGGAGGCCGATGTCCCTGGCCTCGGGGTCTTCCCGGGGGTGGTCACGCGCTTCCCCTCCCAGCCGGGTTTGCGGATCCCCCACATGGGTTGGAATGAGGCGATTTTCAAGGAGTCCAGCACACTGACCGCGGGCTTGGCGGTCGGGGGGGAGCCCTTTTATTTCGTCCATAGTTATCGGGTGGTCGCGACGGACCCGGCGCTGGTCTGGTGTGAGACGGACTATGCGGGCCGTTTTATCAGCGGGGTCCGGCGGGGCAGGGTGCTCGCCACCCAGTTCCACCCCGAGAAAAGTCAGGTCAAAGGCTTGCAACTCTACCGCAATTTCCTGACTTTGACTGACCGCTGAAGTGCTTTGACGGCCCGGCGGACTCTCCCCCGCCATGACCGCCCAAACCGCCACCCTGAAACTGGACGACAAGGAAATCGTCCTCCCTATCGTCGTCGGCTCCGAGCAGGAGTGCGGCATCGACGTCCGCAAGCTGCGTGACGAGACCGGGTACATCACCTTCGATGACGGTTATGCCAACACCGGGGCCTGTGAGTCCAAGGTCACGTTCATCGACGGCGAGAAGGGTATCCTGCGCTACCGTGGCTACGCGATCGAGGATCTGGCCGAGAAGTCCAATTTCATCGAGACGGCTTACTTGCTCATCTACGGCGAGCTACCGACGGCGGCGCAGTTGACGGCCTTCAAGGCACGCATCCTTGACAACTCCCAAGTCCATGAAGGCCTGCGCATCGCGCTGAGCGGCTTCCCGGGCAACGCCCACCCGATGGCCGTGCTTTCCGCCACGCTGAATACCCTGGGTTGCTACTACCCGGAACTTGGTACCAACGAGCGCGCGCATGACCTCGCGAAGTTCGACGAGACAGCCGCCGTGCTCATCTCCAAGGTCCGCACCCTCGCGGCCCTGGCCCACCGCTCCAAGGAAGGTGAGCCTCCCGTCTACCCGAAGCCGGGTCTCGATTACTGCTCCAACTTCCTGCACCTGCTCTTCTCGCAGCCCAATGCCGATTACGCGGTGCACCCCGAGGTTGCCCGCGCGCTTGATTTGATCCTGCTCCTGCACGCCGACCATGAGCAGAACTGCTCGACCTCCACGGTCCGCATGGTGGCCTCCGGGGGCGCCAATCTCTTCCCGTCCGTCTCCGCCGGCGTCTGCGCCCTCTGGGGTCCCCTCCATGGCGGCGCCAACCAGGCCGTGATCGAGATGCTCCAGGAAATCCACGCAGCGGGCGACGATGGTTCCCGCTTCATCGCCGACGCCAAGACCAAGAGCGTCCGCCTGATGGGATTCGGCCACCGCGTGTACAAGAACTACGACCCGCGCGCCAAGATCATCAAGGCCCAGTGCGACAAGGTCCTCAAGATCCTCGGCATCAACGACCCGCTCCTGGCCATCGCCATGCGTCTCGAGGAAGCCGCGCTTAACGACCCGTACTTCAAGCAACGCAACCTCTACCCGAACGTCGACTTCTACTCGGGCATCATCCTCAAGGCCATCGGGATTCCGACCGAGATGTTCACCGTCATCTTCGCCATCGGCCGCATGCCCGGCTGGATTTCCCACTGGAAGGAAATCGCCGAGACCCCGAAGCAGAAGATCCATCGCCCGCGCCAGATCTACGTCGGTTCCACCGAACGCAAGTACGTCGGTATCGCCCAGCGTAGCTGATTGCGTCGTCGACCCAGATTGGTCGGCGGCACCAAGGGGGAGGGTCGGACGTTTCCGTCCGACCCTCCGTCTTTTGAGCCATGCACTGTAAGCCGGATTCTGTCCAGGGCGGCTCTCGCCGACCCCTTGCGCATCCATTTCTCTGACCTTGCGGACCCGCCTTGCGGCGGTGCGACAACCCGGGACCTTGGTGGGCGACCTCGAACGGTCCCTGTTCGTCTTGCATCGGATTGGGTTTGCCTTGCCTCCTCGGTTACCCTTGGAGCGGTGGGCTCTTACCCCACCTTTTCACCCTTACCTCCGTCCTTGCGGGGGAGGCGGTTTATTCTCTGTGGCACTGTCCGTCACGACTTGCGTCGTGCCCCGACTTGCGGCGGGAATCCTGCCCGGTGATGTCCGGACTTTCCTCACGGATTGCTCCGTGCGAATGCGCGTGTATGACTGTCCAAGTAGGTTGGGGCAAAAGGGAGGGTAGGGCAAGGAAAGTGGTGGGGGAAGTAGGGATTCGGGAGTGGGTATTAGGGAGAAGGGTGTAGGGAGTGGGTATGGGGGATTAGGTGGGGAGTGGATGGACGGCCAACCAACCTTCATTCCCACTCCCTTCTTCCCATCCCCCCATCTTTCCCTTATGCCCTTCTTGCCTTCCCCAACCCCATGCCCCGTCTTCTCTCCCTCGCCGCCGCATCATTGATCACGCTCGTCGTCTCCGCGGCCGATGTCCCTACCGTCACCGTCACGAAGGTGGCTTGCGTGGGGGATAGCATCACGCAGGGGTCGGGGACCAAGGGTAAGGGCATGCCTTACCCCGATCAGCTGCAGGCGTTGCTGGGCGATAAGTTCAAGGTCGGTAATTTCGGTGTGAGCGGTCGCACCCTCCTCAAGAAGGGCGACTTTCCTTACACCAAGGAGAAGCGCTACCAGGATGCCCTGACGTTCGCGCCGAACGTCGTCGTGATCATGCTGGGGACGAATGACACCAAGCCGCAGAACTGGAAGCACGAGGGCGATTTCGAGGCCGACTACAAGGACTTGGTGAAGTCCTTTCAGAAACTTGCCACGAAGCCGAAGGTCTTCCTTTGCCGACCAGTGCCGGTGCCGGGTACCGGCAACTATGGCATCAACGAAGCCAATGTGCAGAAGGAGATCCCGCGCATCGACGCCTTGGCGAAGGAACTGGGGTGCGACGTGATTGACATGCACGCCGCCCTGGAGGCGCATCCGGAGATGCTTCCCGACCGCGTGCACCCGAACAACGAAGGGGCGGCGGAGATGGCCAAGGCGGCTGCCAAGGTGATCGCCAGCAAGTAAGGGACTTCCTTAGCGCGGGCTATTTCTGGGCCCGCCGATCTGCGCCAGCACCCCCGTGGCCGCCCGTTTCAGCTCCTGCCAGCGAGGCGAGGGGTGATTCGGGCCGTGCGCGATCAATTGCAAAGTACTGCGCCACTCGAGCACGGCACGCTCGAGGTCGCCTGCCCCCGGGCCGTGGCCATCGTGGCCGTCATCCGGCAGTTTACCGTGCAGGGCGAAGGTTTTCATCGTCTCGGCACATCCTTCGCCAAACCCCGCAGGGAGGCCTTCCCGGAGGTAGTCCGGCGCGGTCAGTGATTGGTAGGTCAGGCGACAGCAGGCGCCCAGCCGGCTGGAACTGCGGGCCGAGGCTGACACGCGCTCGCCGGCGCGCAGTTCGGCTAGGTCCCACGCGAGGGCTTCGGCCTCGTAGGTGGCGTCTTCGAGGGCCGCCGCGACCGCGAGCCCTTCCCCATGTTGGAAGAGGGAGGCGATCTCGCCCCGGGTCGTCGGCCGACCGAGCCCGTCGATCAGTCCGAGTTTCAACCAGAGCCGCCCGGCCCGCGCCGTGTGGAGGGTGCCGCCCCCGAGCACCTCGCGCAGGTTGATGTCGGCGACCTCGCTGGTCCGCCGCTCCGGGTTGATCAACCACTGGTCATCGGCATCGGGTATCGCCTTCACTTCGGCGCGGGCATAATCCAGCCGGACTTGCACGGTGTCTTGGGCGATGAACAGCGGGCCGTGCGGGACGCCGCCCTGCGTCAGACGGGGAAGAAGGGGGAAGATTGCCTTCTCCAAGGTTTCCAACTTCCAGGTGCGGTCGCGGGCACGGCCGCCCTCGATCTGTTGCAAGGCCTTGCGCAGCCACTCCGAGGGTTGGAGCTGGTCGCGTTCCCCGGATTGCGGGAAGCGGGCCAGGGGCGCGGTCCGACCGTAGCGCACGGAACCATCGGGTTGCGGAAGTTTGCAGGGCGTCCCGATGGGAATCGCGCGGAGGGAGTCCGGTTTGCTGAGCGCCGGATGCCAGACTCCTTGGACGCGGATCAGCGCCTGGGGAAGCGGGATCATCTTGTGCGGGCGTTCCCGTTGCCAGATGCCGTTGCGGCCGCGGATTTCGTGAATCAGGCGGAGCGTGCCGGGGGGAGGGGGCGGCGCCACCGCCTCCGGTGCTTCCAGGCGGTCCAAGGCCAGGTCGATCGGTTCGCGGGTGAATAACGCCCGGGCCAACCCGGCGGCCGCCGCGAGCGGCTGGGCCGTGTGCTTCATCAGCGAGAGGAAGGCGGGCCAATCGAGCCCGCCGCTGCGTTGCAATTGCAAGGGGCGGGCTTCCCCCAGTCGCGGGGAGTACCCGGTCCACAGGGCGTAGCCGCGTTCATCCAGCCCGCGCCGTCCCGCCCGCCCGAACATCTGGAGGAGCTCGTCTGGGCGGATCTCGCGTTCCGTATGGTCCGCGGCGTACCGGCGGTCGGTCACCAGAACTGAACGCAGGGAGAAATTGATTCCGGCGGCCAGCCCCGTGGTCGCCACGACGACGTTGAGTCGGCCGGCCTTGGCCCAAGGCTCGATGAGTTCGTTGCGCTGTTGATAGGTCAGCCCACTGTGGTGCAGGCCGACGCCCTGACGAAGTAGCCGATAGAGGTCCTCGCCCGCGCAGGCCTTTTGGGCGGGGGTCAGGGTGGGGCCGTTGCCGAGCGGAAGGCCGTGGGCGATTTCCCGGGCGATTTGCTCGGCCGCCCGTCGGCGCGGGGCGAAGACGAGCACTGGGCCGAGGTCGGCCAGCACGGCGCGGATGACCGCCCGGGCGATATGACCTTTGATGCCGTCGGGCTCGCGCCCCTCCAAGGTGTCGAGGGCGACCTCCTCCAGCGGGACCGGGCGCTTGTGCTCCTCGATCAGGGTGACCGTTCGGCCCCGGTGGCGGAGCCATTCGACCACGGCCTGCGGGTTGGCCACGCTTCCGCTCAACAAGAGCAAGCGGGTCTCGGGCGGGGCCAGGGCGAGGACCGTCTCGTACGCCGGCCCTCGACGATCGTCGGCCAGCATCTGGTATTCATCGATGACCAGCAGGTCGGGCCGACGCCCTTCTAGGAAGCGATGGCGTTGGGTTTCGAGGGTGGCGACCACGACGGGGGCGTCGAGGTTCTCGCTCACGTCACCCGTCGCGATGCCGACATTCCAGCCTTGGGTTCGCCATTCCGCCAGCTTGTCATTGGCTAAGGCCCGGGTGGGGACCGTGTAGACGGCCTGGCCCCGGTGGCCGTGGCGGATGAGTAGTTCGAAGACGTAGGTCTTGCCGGACCCGGTCGGCGCTTGCACGACGACGTCCTCGCCCTGTCGAAGGGCCCGGAGCGCCGCCTGCTGCCAAAGGTCGGGAAGGATGATCCGTTGGTCCGACATGGCGACTTTCCAGCAAAGCGGCGCCGGCGTTAAACGCAAGCCGTCGGGGTTTGCGGTTGCGGGTTTTCCGGGGTCCGTGCTACGACTCACGTCGCATGGCCATCAGCAACGACCTCGCCCGCGGCTTGAAGAAAGTCGATAAGGACCTCGACTTCATGATGGGGTGCTTCGTCGAGGTGCTCGAGCAGCTGGACCACAAGGATCTCGCCGGCACCTTGCCTTGGATGGGCAAGCGCAAGTTGCGCGGGGTGCAAATCTTCTCTTACCGCGGTGTGCAGGCTTACTCGATCGCCTTCCAGCTCCTGAACATGGTGGAGGAGAACGCTTCCGCGCAGTCCAAGCGTTTGCGGGAGGATAAGCACGGCCTGGCTTCCGACCCCGGGTCCTGGGGGCGTGCCTTCCAGACCCTCCGGTCCGCCGACATCACCGACAAGCAGATCGCCAAGCGGCTCGGGCGCATCCGCGTCGACCCGGTGCTCACCGCGCACCCGACCGAGGCCAAGCGCGCGACCGTCCTCGAGATCCACCGCGAGATCTACAAACTCCTGGTCCGCCGCGAGAACAACATGTGGACCGCGGCCGAGCAGCGTGCGATCCGCGATGAGATCAAGGTCGCGCTCGAACGCCTTTGGCGCACGGGCGAGTTCTACCAGCAGAAGCCCGACGTCCAGTCCGAGCTGCGCAACATCAACTATTTCCTGTCCAAGGTCTTTCCGGATGCGATTGTCAGCATGGACCTGCGTCTCCGGCAGGCTTGGGAAGAGGCCGGGTTTGAAGTCTCCCGGATCGAGCACCCCGATGCCTTGCCGCTGGTTGCCCTGGGTACCTGGGTGGGCGGGGACCGCGACGGTCACCCGCTCGTGACGGCCGAGGTCACCACCCGGGCCCTGAGCTTGTTCCGGGCCACCGCCATCGCCATCTGCCAGGAGCGCCTCGACACCCTAGGGCAACGCCTGTCGCTGGGCGATCACCTCCAACTCCCCCCGGCGGTCTTCGTCAAGCAGGTCGAGAAGCATGCCGCGGCGCATGGCGAGGCCGGTGCGGCCGCCCTCGCTCGCAATATCGGGGAGACCTGGCGTCAATACGTCAACTTGGTCTGCCTTCGCTTGCCGCCGGTCGAAGGCGAACTCGGCCCTGGTCAGCATGCCACTCCCGACGGGGTGGTCGCCGACCTGCTGTTCCTGCGCGAGACCTTGATCGAGGTGGGCGCCGGTCGCATCGCCCGCGCCGAACTCGACCCATTGATTCGTTTCCTGCGGGTCTTCGGCTTCCACATGGCCGGCTTGGACATCCGCCAGAACAGCGCTTTTCATGACAAGGCCATCGGTCAGTTGCTGGCCGCCGCGGGTCAGAACGACAACCATTACGCCCAGTGGGAGGAATCCCGCCGACTGGGCTTCCTCGACTCCGAACTGCGCTCAACGCGTCCGTTCATGCGCGAGCAGGCGAGCATCGGGGCCGAGGCCGACGCCGTCCTGGCGTGTCACCGCGCTCTCGTGGTGCATATCGGCAAGCACGGCTCCGCGGGGCTCGGCTCGCTGATCGTCTCGATGACTCGTTCGGTCTCCGACCTTCTCTCCGTCTACCTCATCGCCCGGGAGGCGGGCCTGACGGCGGGCGGCTCCGACGACCCTTACTGCCTCCTGCCCGTCGTGCCTTTGTTCGAGACGATCGACGACCTGGAACGAAGCACGGGGATCCTCGATGCGTTCTTGTCGCACCCGATGACCAAGCGGACCTTGGAGGCCCGCCGCGATGCCGGCGTGACCGATGGACTGACGCAGCAGGTGATGATCGGCTATTCGGACTCGAATAAGGACGGCGGGATCCTCGCCTCGCTCTGGAATCTTTACCGGGCCCAGCAGAACTTGGCCGAAGTGGGGCAGAAGCATGGCGTGCGCATTGTTTTCTTCCACGGCCGCGGCGGCACCATCTCCCGCGGCGCCGGCCCGACGCACCGCTTCATCGATGCCTTGCCGCAAGGGTCGATCAACGGCGAGATGCGCGTGACCGAGCAGGGCGAGAGCATCACGCAGAAGTACGCGAACCACATCACCGCGGTGAACAACCTGGAGTTGCTCACGGCGGGGGTCACCCAGAACACGTTGCTGCATGACATGGCGGTGCGCAGTGAGACGGCCCAATCCAAGGTGATGGACCGCCTCGCCGAGTTCTCCCGCGAGGCCTACCAGTCGCTGATCCGCACGCCCCGCTTCATCGAGTTCTTCCGCCAGGCCACCCCGATTGACGTCATCGAGGCCAGCCGCATCGGTTCCCGCCCGTCCCGCCGGACCGGCGCGGCCTCGCTCGAGGACCTGCGCGCGATTCCCTGGGTCTTTGCGTGGAGCCAAGCCCGCTTCTACCTCTCCGGCTGGTATGGCGTGGGCTCCGCGCTCGCCCGCCTGAAGGAGGAGGACCCGAAGGGCTTCGAGGTCATCCGTAAGAATTACGACGATTGGCCGCCCCTGCGCTACATGCTCAAGAACGCCTCGACCAGCGTCCTCGCCGCCAACCGGAGCATGATGAAACTTTATGGCGGGATGGTCGTCGACCGGAAACTCCGCCGTCAATTCCTGACGCGCGTCCTCGCCGAGCATTCACTGACCCGCAAGATGCTCGACGAGCTCTCCGGCTCCAAACTCACCGAAGGCCGTCCCCGCCTGCGCAAAGTGATCGCCTTGCGCGAGTCGGCGATCGACCTCCTGCACGAGCAACAAGTCGCGTTGCTCAAGGATTGGCGCAAGCACGTCGCCGCCGGCGAGCGCAAGGAAGCGGATGCCTTGTTGCCGCAGATGCTACTCTCGCTCAACGCCATCGCCGCCGGCCTGCAGGCCACGGGCTGAGCCCGGTCACCCTTGCCGGCAGGCCGCCAGGCCACCGCGGGCAAGCCGCCCTGGCGAAAGACGGGGTGTGGGCTCAGACGTGCTTCCAGAAGTCCATCAGGAAGCGCGTCGCGAGCTGGGCGAGGAAGACGATATTCCAGAACACCAGCTGCAGGCCGAGCGACGGGCCGAAGCCCATGCTCAGCACCTGGGCGGAGGCGCTGGTGACCAAGAGGACGACGGTGCCGGTGCAGAGGGAGATGACGAGGATCTCGACCGATTTGGGGATGAAGCCGGAGAGGCTGGTGTCGGCCATGCAGATCGCGCCAAAAGTGAGGGCGACGGAACAGATGCCGGTGAGGCCGATGCCGAAGAGGGTACCATCCTTGCCGAAGAAATGAGCGGCGGCGAGGCGACCAAGGAAGGGGAGGTAGATCAGCGCCATCGTCAGCGCGACCCAGAATCCGGGCGAGCCGTAGTCCTGGCCGAGGATCTTCTCGGCGTAGTTCTCGGCGGCATGCTTGATGACCGCTTCTTTCACGGCGGTCAGGGGGTTGGCGAGGAAGAGGATCACGCGCCTACGTCTACGGATTCCCCTCGGGCTGTCTACGCTTTAAGGCAGTTCGAGCTCGACCACGACTTCCTTGCCGCCGACCGGAATGGCCAAGGCCGTGACGGCGCCGACGCGCAGTTCGACGCGGCCTTCGTTGGCGGGCACCGCGAAGCGGGCGATGTCGTTCAGGTCCTTGTCCTCGCCGCGGGTGACCACGGTGCGGTCCGGCTGGCCTGGCTGCACGATGGCGACGGTGGCCGCGACACGCTTGCCGGCGCGGGTGGCTCGGACTGAGATCAGGCAGCGGTCCGCGGCGACCGGTTGGCGGTGGCCACCGGCGAGTTGGTGGTAGACGGCGGTGCGATCGAGGCCGAAGACATCGCGCGCGCCGAGATTCCAGACCATCGGGAAGAGTAGGTCGGTCCGGTACCAGCAGGTCGCGTAGATACGGGTCTCCGGGCGGGCCGGGTCGGCGGCCGCGGCGCGATCCATAAACCAAGCATGATCCCAACCCTTTGGGTCCGGGTTATACTCCGTCACGCGCCAAGCGGCGGCCCAAGCGGCGGCCTCGGGGGGGCTGATGGCGGAGTCGGCCTTGGGTGCCCCGTCAGGTCCCAGCCAAACCTCGACCCAGTTGTGGTTGCCGTTGATCGTCGTCCAAGTGGGTACGCCGGCCACGCGGGCGGGCAGGCCGACGGCGCGGAAGGCGTCGCACAGCAGGATGGAAAGCCCCGTGCACGAGGCCATGCCTTGACGCATCGAATCGGTCGGGCTTTGGTTCGGGGCTCGGCGCTTGGGGCTATACTTCACGCCGACCTCGTCCTGAATACGCGCGTTGACGATGCGCGCCGCTTCGTCGCGGGTCTTGGCCTGCTTGACCATCGCCCCGAACCGCCGCCGGAAATCGGCCCGCCAGGGGTCGCGCGCCTCATCGAGGCAGGCGTAGGGCAGGACGTCATTCAGGAAGAGAGGCCAGGGGACGTTGGTCGACCAGGCGTGGGACCGGCGGGCCGCCAAGGCTTCCCGGATATTCTCGCCGACGAAGGAGACCGAAAGCTTTGCCCAGTCCGCCGGCGGCATCGTGGTGATCAGGAACGCCGCGCAGCCCCCCACTTCGGAGTCGGCATCATTCAACAAGGCCTTCCATTCGGGCCGTTGCAGGGCTTCGAACAAGCGAGCGGTCCCCCTGTAGGCTGGGTCGACGGACGTGAGGATGCCGACCTGTGGCCGGGCGTCCGGGACGGGGCAGGCCATCGGAGGGGACGGCGGGGCGGGGTATGGGAGCGGGGCGGCCGCCAGGATGGCCGTGGCGGCCGTCGCTAGGGCGGCTAGGAGGCCTTTGCGGGGGGCAGGCATGAAGTCACCCTAACCCTGCGTCCCGGGCACGGCAAAGCCCTTTTATCGGGTCCACTCCTCGCGGGCAGCCGCCCAGAGGTCGTAGTTCAGGGGGCGTTTACCGGTGGGGGTCAGGCGGTAGTACCCCCCGGAGGCCTTGATGATGGCCAGACCGGCGGCGACGTCCCACAGGTTCGTCCCGGATTCGTAATAGGCGTCCGCGATGCCCTCCCCGACGTAGGCCAGCGCGAGGGCGGCCGAACCAATCATCCGAATCTTTTTGTAGCGCCCGACCTGTTGGACGAAGAGCTGCATCGCGGGACCGGATTTATCCGCCGCGGCGGGGAAGCCCGTCATGATGCAGGCGTCCTTGAGGTCGGCGACCCAACCGGGGCGGATGGCCCGACCGTTGACGAACGTGCCTTCGCCGGGGATGCCGAGGAGGGTCTTCTTCGCGGTGAAATCATGGATCACGCCGAGCACGGGCTCGGGCCCGCGCATCAGACCGAGGGACACGCAGGTCGAAGGCTGGCGGCGGAGGTAGTTGTAGGTGCCGTCGAGCGGGTCCACGACCCAGTAGAGGCTGTCGCCGTGGTAGAGGGAGGCGTCGCCGCCGAGTTCCTCGCCGATGACCGGCAGGCCCGTGGCCTTGAGCATGTCGCGGACCAGGTGTTCCGAGTCGACGTCTGCCTGCATCTTCACGTCGTCGTCCGTGGAGGCGTTGACCTTCATCTGGGCGCCCTTGGCGAGCAGGTCGCCGGCGGCGATGGCGGTGGCCAAGGCGACGGATTTCAGGCTTTCGAGGGAGGGCGTGCTCACGCCGGCAACCTAGGTGCGCTCGCGTAGGTCGGCAACCTCAGACCCTCGTTCACTTCGCCGCCGCCGGCGCACACATCGGCGCGTCCCAGTCGTAGCTAGGGCGAACGGTACCGTCTTTGAAGCGGACGCCTTGGCGGCTCAGTCTCAGCCCAGGGCCGGCGGCTTCGCCGCGGCAGGAAAGTTGATCGATGCCGTAGGCCGCGATCGGCTTCACTTCCCCTGGTTCGCTGATGCCCTGCACGCTTGAGCGTGGTCTATTCAGACCTCTTGCCATACGCCCGTGGCGTTATGTCAACGCTCACTCGCCCTCTTCCAACATCTTGGAAATCAACGCCTTAATCTTCTTTTCAGAGAGACCATTAAGCGTGGCCTCCATCACCTTGTCTTGCTGTTCTGGCGTGAGGATTTCTGGCTCCCCCTGCTTGACCTTCGAGGGGTCTGGATTCTTCTCGCCGCCGTCAAGGCGGTCTCCTGTGGTGCGTCCTTTGCTCATAGATTGGTTTTCTTGTATTTGAGGTTAAGTTGTCTGTCAACGATGACGCCGGTCACGGGCAGGCCCATGAAGCAGGCCGAAGCCAGATTCGCGACGCCTTGGGCGGCCAGTTCGGTGTCGGAGTCATGGCGGTCCCCCGTCATGCCGTCGGCGACCACGGCGCAAAGGAGCGACTCGATGCCCACGAGGATACCGATGCCGAAGGCAAGCGGTAGCACCTCTCAGGCCTTGCTCAGCTAGGCGGCGCGATCGGGCAGGGAACTACTCCAGTCCGTCAGGCGGAAGCTGGCGCTGATCTCCTTGAACTTGGAGCCGATGGTCTGGACGGAGGAATCCGGCACGCTGAGAAGCGTCACGATAATCGTGCCGAGCAGGACAGCGATCAGCGCGCCCGGGATTCGGAGGGATAGCTTCCGCAGGCCGATGATGATGCCGAGCGTGCCCCCGGCGACCGCGATGCTTCCGCCCTTGATCTCATGGAGACCTACGAAGGCATGCTTGAGGCGGCCGATGAAGTCGGGAATCGCCGGCGTGGGGTCAGCGATGCCCAAGGCTGAATCAATCTGCGTGCTTCCGATGATGAGGGCGATGCCCGTCGTGAAGCCGATGACGACCGGATACGGGATGTAGCCGATGGTTTTGCCGAGACGCGGGGCGGCCAAGGCTAGCAGCATCACGCCGGTCATCAGGGTGGCCAGGGCGAGGCCGACATAGCCATGGGTGATGACCGCCGCGGAGCAGATGCCGACGAAGGCGCCGGCCGGGCCGGCGACCTGCGTGCGTGAGCCGCCCAGCAGCAAGACGATCACCCCGCCGATGATGGCCGTGTAGAGTCCTTGTTCGGGGCTGACCCCGGAAGCGATGGCTAGGCCGATGGAAAGGGGGAGGGCGACTACGCCCACGAGCGGTCCGGCCGCGAGGTCGGCCAGAAAGTCGGCACGACCATAGCCTGCTTTCAGGCTGCGGGCGAGCGCCGTCTTGAACCAGGGGGCAGGGGTCATGGCTGCACCGTGGGAGGCCGCGGGGTCTACTCAAGGGGAATCATCGCAACAAGAAGCCCGACTCATGGAGTCGGGCTTCGATGGACGATGGTGGTGAGGCTTACGGGAGCTCCGTCTTGCCCATCAGGAACTTGTCGCACTCGCGGGCGACGCCACGGCCTTCATTGAAGGCCCAGACGACGAGGGACTGGCCACGACGGCAATCGCCGGCGGCGAAGACGCCGGGGAGGTTGGTCACGTACTTCTCGTGCTCGGCCTTGACGTTGGAGCGGGCGTCGCGTTCGACGCCGAAGGTTTCGAGGAGGGGCTGTTCCGGGCCCATGAAGCCCATGGCGAGCAGGACGAGTTGCGCCGGGCGGATCTTCTCGGTGCCTGCGATTTTCTGGGGTCCGAAGACGCCCTTCTCGTCCTTCTTCCACTCGACTTCCACGGTGTGGACTTCCTTGAGGTTGCCCTGCTCATCGGCGACGAACTTCGTGGCGGTGGTGAGGTAGACGCGCGGGTCAGAGCCATACTTGGCCGCGGCTTCTTCCTGGCCGTAGTCCACCTTGTAGGTCTTCGGCCATTCCGGCCAGGGGTTGTCCTTGGCACGGGTGAGCGGGGACTTGGCCATGATCTCGAGCTGGACGACAGACTTGCAGCCATGCCGGAGCGAAGTGCCCACGCAGTCGGTGCCGGTGTCGCCGCCGCCGATGATGACGACATCCTTGCCGAGAGCGCTGATGGTCGCGTCGGGCGACTTGCCATCCAAGAGGTTCTTGGTGTTGGCGTGGAGGAATTCCATCGCGAGGTGGACGCCCTTGGCGTCGCGGCCCGGGAGGGGGAGGTCGCGGCCTTTGGTGGCGCCGATGCAGAGAATGACCGCCTCGAAGTCCTTGCGGAGCTGTTCCGGGGTCACGTCGGTACCCACGTTGACGCCACACTTGAAGGTCACGCCTTCGGCTTCGAGGAGCGAGATGCGGCGGAGCACGACTTCGTTCTTGTCGAGCTTCATGTTGGGGATGCCGTACATCAGCAGGCCGCCCGGACGGTCGGAGCGTTCGAAGACGGTGACGTTATGGCCGGCGTAGTTGAGCTGCGCGGCGGCGGACAGGCCGGCGGGGCCGGAACCGATGACGGCGACCTTTTTACCGGTGCGCTTGGTCGGGGCGCGGGGGATGATCCACCCGTTCTCGTAGCCTTTGTCGATGATCGAGACTTCGATGTTCTTGATCGTGACGGCCGGCTTGTTGATGCCGAGCACGCAGGAACCTTCGCACGGGGCCGGGCAGACGCGGCCGGTGAACTCTGGGAAGTTATTGGTCTTATGGAGGCGTTCCAGCGCTTCGCGCCAGAGGCCCTTGTAGACGAGGTCATTCCACTCGGGAATCAGGTTGTTGATCGGGCAGCCGCTGGCCATCCCGCTGATGATTTTGCCCGTGTGGCAGAACGGCACGCCGCAATCCATGCAGCGAGCACCCTGCTTCTGCAGCTTCTCGTCGGAGTGGTGGTGGTGGATCTCCTTCCAGTCGCCGATGCGGGTGCGGGCATCGCGATCAGGCGGGAGTTCGCGCAGGAATTCGACAAATCCGGTTGGTTTTCCCATGGTGCAGAAGGTGCTTTGGTGTGGGTGCGTGGGGATTAACCGCCGCCGACGCGGGCGAGATCGCGGGAGTTGATCTCGAAGGCTTCGTTGAGGGCGGCGTCGCCGCTGAGACCCTTGGCCTGCGCCGTGGCGATGGCCTGGAGGACTCGCTTGTAGTCCTTCGGCATCACCTTGATGAACTTGGCGAGGGAGGCGTCCCAGTTCGCGAGTAGTTTCTGCGCCTGCTGGCTACCCGTGAGCTCGGCGTGACGTTCGATAAGGCCGCGGAGTTCCACGGCATCGTTGGCGTCAGGCTTTTCCAGGCCGACCATCTGCTTGTTGCAGCGCGTGGCGAAGTCGCCCTTCTCGTCGAGGATGTAGGCCACGCCGCCGGACATGCCCGCGGCGAAGTTGCGGCCCGTGGTCCCGAGGACGACGACACGCCCGCCGGTCATGTATTCGCAGCCGTGGTCACCCACGCCTTCGACGACGGTGGTCGCACCCGAGTTGCGGACGCAGAAACGTTCGCCCGCCATGCCGCGGAAGAAAGCCTCGCCGGAGGTCGCGCCGTAGAGGGCGACGTTGCCGAGGATGATGTTGTCCTCGGCCGGGAAGGTGGCCTTGGCGTCAGGGTAGACGATGACGCGGCCGCCGCTCAGGCCCTTGCCGACATAGTCATTGGCGTCGCCTTCGAGCTCGATGGTCACGCCCGCTGGGACGAAAGCACCGAGGGACTGGCCCGCGCTGCCCTTGAACTTCAGGTGGATGGTGCCGTCCGGCAGGCCGTCGGGGTGCTTTTTCGTGATCTCGTTGCCGAGGATCGTCCCGACGACGCGATGGGTGTTCTTGATTTCGCCTTCGTAGCGGACCTTCTCGCCCTTGTTGATGGCGCGCTGGCACTTCGCGAGGAGGACGGAGAGATCGAGGCCCTTTTCCAGCCCGTGGTCCTGCTGCTCGGTGCAGAAGCGACCCACTTCGGGGCCGGCCTTCGGCGAGTAGAGGAGTTTGGAGAGGTCGATGCCCTTGGCCTTCCAGTGTTCGACGGCATGCCGTGCTTCGAGGGCGTCGGTGCGGCCGACCATCTCGTTGAGCGTGCGGAAGCCGAGCTGGGCCATGATCTCGCGGACTTCCTGGGCGATGAAGCGCATGAAGTTCACGGTGTCCTCCGGCCGACCGGTGAAGTTCTTGCGGAGCTCGGGGTCCTGGGTGGCGACGCCGACCGGGCAGGTGTTGAGGTGGCAGACGCGCATCATGATGCAGCCGAGGGTCACCAGCGGGGCCGTGGCGAAGCCGAACTCTTCGGCGCCGAGGAGGGCGGCGATGACGACGTCACGGCCGGTCTTCAGCTGACCGTCGGTTTCGACGACGATGCGGGAGCGGAGGTTGTTGAGGACGAGGGTCTGGTGGGTTTCGGCGAGGCCGAGTTCCCACGGTAGGCCCGCATGCTTGATGGAGGTCTGGGGCGAGGCGCCCGTGCCGCCGTCGAAGCCCGAGATGAGGACCACGTCCGCGTGCGCCTTGGCGACCCCGGTGGCGATGGTCCCCACGCCGACTTCCGAGACGAGCTTCACGCTGACGCGCGCGGCGCGGTTGGCGTTCTTCAAGTCATGGATGAGTTCCGAAAGGTCCTCGATCGAGTAGATGTCGTGGTGCGGGGGCGGGGAGATGAGGCCGACGCCCGGGGTCGAGTGACGCACCTTGGCGATGGGCGGGTAGACCTTGCCGCCGGGGAGCTGGCCACCTTCGCCGGGCTTGGCGCCCTGGGCCATCTTGATCTGGATTTCCTTGGCGTTGGTCAGGTAGCGGCTCGTGACGCCGAAGCGTCCCGAGGCGACCTGCTTGATGGCCGAGTTCTTGGAGTCGCCCTGCTCGTTGGTCCAGGTGAAGCGCGCCGGGTCTTCGCCGCCTTCGCCCGTGTTGGACTTGCCGCCGATGCGGTTCATCGCGATCGCGAGGGCTTCGTGGGCTTCGGACGAGATGGAGCCGTAGCTCATCGCCCCCGTCTTGAAGCGCTTCAGGATGTTCTCGACGGATTCGACTTCGCCGATGTCGACCGGCGCCCGGGTCTTGAACTGGAGCAGGCCGCGCAGCGTGAAGATCTGCTGCATCTGGTTGTTCACCAGGCCCGAGTAGACCTTGAAGGTGTCGTAGTTGTTCGTGCGGACGGCCTTCTGCAGCGAGTGGATGACCTGCGGGCTGAAGAGGTGGCCTTCGCCTTCGTTGCGCCACTGGTAATCACCGCCGACTTCGAGGGTGGCGGGGGTGTCGACGCGCTCTGGGAACGCAAGGTTATGGCGCTCCAGCGTCTCTTCGGCGACGGCGGCGACGTCCGCGCCTTCGATGCGCGTGGCCGTGCCGGTGAAGTACTTGTCGACGACCTTCTGCTGGAGGCCGACGCATTCGAAGATCTGGGCGCCGAGGTAGCTCTGGATGGTCGAGATGCCGATCTTGGAGGCGACCTTGACGATACCCTTCGTGGCGGCCTTCACGTAGTTCTTGCAGGCCGTGTAATGGTCGACGCCGACGAGGAGGCCCTGTTTGATCATGTCGTCGAGG
>BJHS01000008.1:0-85000 GCA_014193315.1 Verrucomicrobiota bacterium | reverse complement strand
ACAACACCCTCGCCAGCGGCGTCGTGGTCGACCCCGACGGTGTGGTCGCGACCAACTACCATGTCGCCGCGGGCGAGACCGGCGAGGCCATGGGCGTGCTCACGTCCGACGGGAAATTCTACGCGGTCACGGAGGTCCTCGCGGCCAACAAGGACAAAGACGTGGCGCTGCTCCGCGTGGCCGCCAAAGGCCTCGCCGCCCTCCCCTTGCGTGACGATGCGGGTGCCGGCGCCCCCATCTACTGCTACAGCCACCCCGCCAACAGCTTTGGTTGCGTGTCCGAGGGCGTCATCGCCCGCTACTGCCGCCTCCCGGGCGAACGCAATGGCGCCATCTTCATGCAAATCACGGCCGACTACGCCCGCGGCTCGAGCGGTGGCCCGATCCTCGACCGCGAAGGCAACCTCGTCGGCCTGGTGTCCTCGACCAGTCCCGTCTTCTACGATAACCCCACGGTGGCGAAGGACGGGAAGCCCGCCGTGCCAAACCTCCAGATGGTCCGGCACAACTGCGTCACCGCGCGGGCCATCCGGGAGCTCGTCGCGCGCTGATATCAGCTCACGCGTGCCCCGGCGTGCGGGGGTAGGCGATCACGTCGCGGATGTTACCCTCGCCCGTCACGAACATCAGGAGACGCTCGAAGCCGAGGCCGAAGCCCGCGTGCGGCACGCTGCCAAAGCGGCGCGTGTCGATGTACCAGCCGTAGGACTCCAGATCGAGACCGTGGGCCTCCATCGCGGCCACCAGCCAGTCGAGGCGTTCCTCGCGCTGGCTACCGCCGACGATTTCGCCGACCCCCGGCACGAGCACGTCCATCGCGGCGACCGTCTTCCCGTCGTCGTTCTGGCGCATGTAGAAAGGCTTCGCCGCCTTCGGGTAGGCGTAGACCGTGACCGGGCTTTTGAAGTGCTGCTCCGTCAGGTAACGTTCGTGCTCGGACTGCAGGTTCTCGCCCCAGACGACCGGAAACTCAAAAGTCCGCCCGGACTGGAGCAGCAGCTGCACCGCCTCCGTGTAGGTCACGCGGGCAAAGGGGCGGTCCGCGACGAAGCGCAATCGTTCCAAGAGGCCTTTATCCACGTAGGCATTGAAGAATTCGAGTTCGTCGAGGCACTCGACCAAGGCTGTCTTCACAAGGTGTTTCACCAATTCCTCGGCGCAATCCATGTTGCCCGCGAGGTCGCAGAAGGCCATCTCCGGCTCGATCATCCAGAACTCGCTGGCATGCCGGCTGGTGTGCGAATTCTCCGCTCGGAACGTCGGCCCGAACGTGTAGACATCGCCCAGCGCGCAAGCCAGCGTCTCGCCCTCGAGCTGGCCGGAAACCGTTAAATAGGCCTGTTTCGCGAAGAAATCAGCGGTCCAGTCCACCTGACCCTCCGGCGTCCGCGGCGGCGCGACCGGGTCGAGGGTCGTCACGCGGAACAGCTCGCCCGCCCCCTCGCAATCGCTCGCGGTGACGATCGGCGTGTGGACGTAGGCGAAACCGCGCCGTTGGAAAAAGTCGTGCACCGCCATGGCCATGCGGCTACGCACCCGCATCATCGACCCCAGCCGGTTGGTGCGGGCCCGCAGGTGCGGGATGGTCCGGAGGAACTCGACCGTGTGGCCTTTCTTCTGGAGCGGGAACGTCTCATCCGCGCGTCCTAGCAAAGCGAACGACGTGGCCTTGAGCTCCCACTTCTGCCCCTTCGCCGGCGACGGCACCAGGTCTCCGACGATGGCAACGGAGGCGCCCGTGAGCGCCTCCATGAGTTGATCGGCACCCGGCAGCGTGTGGTCGACCACGGCTTGGACGTTCCGGAAGCAGGAACCATCGTTGAGCTCGACGAACGAGAAACCCTTGGCGTCGCGACGGGTGCGGACCCACCCCGAGATTGTCACACCCGTGAGGGGTTGTTCCGCCGACAATGCCTGCTTCACCTTGATGCGCATGCGGCAATCTGCACCAAACCGCCCACGGAAACAAGCGAGAGATGCCTCGAAACGAGGGCGGGGCTCGCACTCGGGCTGGACAAGGCACCCCCTTTTCCCACGCTGGTGATCCCTTCCTCTATGAACGCACTCGAGCAACTCCGCCAGCACACCAAGGTCGTCGCCGACACCGGCGATTTCGCCGCCATGAAGGCCTTCAAGCCGCTGGATGCCACCACCAACCCGAGCCTCATCCTCAAGGCCGTCCAGATGCCCGAGTACCAGGCGCTCCTCCAGAAGGCCGCCCAGGACAACCAGAGCAAGGGAGTCCAGGCCGCCGTCGACGCGCTGCTCATCTCCTTCGGCACCGAGATCCTCAAGATCGTCCCGGGCCGCGTCTCCACCGAAGTCGACGCCCGCCTGTCCTTCGACACGACCGCCACCGTGGCCAAGGCGCGCGAACTGATCGCCCTCTACAAGGCCGCCGGCATCCCCAAGGAGCGCATCCTCGTCAAGATGGCCTCCACCTGGGAAGGCATCCAGGCCGCCGCTGAACTCGAGAAGGAAGGCATCCGTTGCAACCTGACCCTCCTCTTCTCCTTCGCCCAAGCCGTCGCCTGCGCCGATGCCAAGGTCCAGCTCATCTCCCCCTTCGTCGGCCGCATCTACGACTGGCACAAAAAGGCCCAGGGTGCCAACTGGAACGAAGCCGCCTCCTCCGGCGCCAACGACCCAGGCGTCCAGTCGGTCCGCCGCATCTTCGCCTACTACAAGCGCCACGGGATCAAGACCGAGGTCATGGGCGCCTCCTTCCGAAATTGCGGCCAGATCAAGGCCCTCTGCGGTTGCGACCTCCTGACCATCGCCCCGAACTTGCTCGATGAGCTCTCCAAGGACTCGTCCGCCGTGCCGAAGGTTCTCGACGAGACCGCCGCCAAGGCCGAGGGCGAGGCCGCCAAGGCGTGGGGCGAGAAGGAATTCCGCTGGCACCACAACGAGGACGCCATGGCCACCGAAAAGACGGCCGAAGGCATCCGCGCCTTCGCGGTAGACGGCAAGAAGCTCGATGACTTGGTGGCCAAGGCCATCGGCTAATAGACAGGTCAGTCCTTGAAGTAAGGTCGGGGCCCTCGCCCGGCCTTACTAATTTCGGTGCACCCAGGACAGTACGAATAGGACGGCGCCCGCAAAGAGGAACAGCCAACCCAAGGGAATCAGGCCGAAGGGCTCATGCAGCCGGCCTTGGTCGTCGACGTGGCTACCGAGGAGATGGAAGAGCTCATAGCAGCCCTTGGCCGCAAGAAAACAGGCCATGGCAGCGCCTAGATACCGGAGACTCATGGATTATTCCGCCGCTGCCGAACGGCCTCAAACAACACGACCCCCGCCGCCATCGAGACATTCAGCGAATCCGACAGACCGGCCTGCGGGATGGAAATCTTCTCCGCGGCGGCGCCGAGCAGGAAGTCGCTCAAGCCCTCCTTCTCCGAACCGAGCAGGAGGGCGCTGGGTCCCCGGCAATCGACGTCCCAGAAGGTCTTCGTGGCCGCCGGCGAGGTCGCCAGGGAGCGGATGCCCTGGGCCTTCATCCAGTCGACGACTTCCGCGGAGGAGCACACGGCCACCGGCACGGAGAAAAGCGCCCCCTGCGAGGACCGCACCACGTTCGGGTTGAAGGGGTCGGTGATCGGGTCGCAGATGACCAAGGCATCGCAACCCGCGGAATCCGCCGTCCTCAACAGGGCCCCGAGGTTGCCAGGTTTCTCGACTGATTCAGCGACCAGCAAGAGCGGGGCGGCGGAGAGTTTCAGGTGCTCCAGGGAGCAGTCCCAGGTGTAGGCGACCCCGAGCAGGCCATCGGGACCCTCCCGAGCGGTGACCTTCTCAAAGGCCGAGACGCCCAACTCGCAGCAAGGAATCCCCGAGGCGCGGGCGCGGCTGACCAGCTCGGCGGCCTCAGAGCCACGGAACATGGACGGACAGAAATAGACCTCCTCGACCTTCACCACTCGTTCCAAGGCGCGGGCCAGTTCCCGGAACCCTTCGACCAAGAACCGCTGCCGGGCATCGCGCTCGGCGCGGTCCCGCAGGCGGGCCAACGCCTGCACACGGGGATTTTGTCGGCTCTGGATGACCTCTTCGGACACGGCGGAAGTGAGGACCAAGAGCCGCCAGAGGGCAAGGAAAGCCGTCCACGGCCCCCGAAGCGGGGGATAAGTCTCGACCTCGGCGAGTGGAGGCGGACTTTGTTGGCATGTCCGATTTCGAAACGCCCCAGTCCCGTAAGCCCGACGCCTCGAAGTTCCGGCCCGGGAAGTTCACCTACCACCAGGAGGTGGAACTCGAGATCGCGACCATCACCAACCTCGGGGAAGGCCTCGCCCGCGTCGACGGGGTGGTCGTCTTCGTCTCTGGGGCGCTCCCCGGCGAGAAGGTCGTCGCCCGGATCTGGCATAACGCCGCCAACTTCTCTCGCGGGGATCTCGTCCGCGTCATCGTCCCGTCGCCGCACCGCGTGCAACCGCGCTGCGACCTCTTCGGGGAATGCGGGGGCTGCCAGTACCAAAACCTTGCCTACCCGCAGCAACTCGAATGGAAGCAGCGGCAGGTCGCGGAGGCCTTCGAGCGACTCGGTGGCATCAAGACGAAGGTCGACGCCTGCCACCCCTCGCCCAAGCAGTACGGCTACCGCTCCAAGATCACGCCGCACTTCATGACCCCGCGGCACGCGGACTTCCCCATCGGCTTCCTCGCCGCCGGCACTTCCCGCCGGGTCGTCGACGTGCCGAAGTGCCCGATCGCCACGGACGCGATCAATGCGGCCTACGCCCGCTCCCGTAAGGACATCAAGTCCAACCCCGGCCGCTTCGAACGCGGAGCCACCCTGCTCTTCCGCGACTGCGAGGAAGGCGTGGTCACCGACTCGCGGCAGGTGGTCACGGAAAAAGTCGGCGCGGTCCAGCTCAAGTTCCTCGCCGGTGAGTTCTTCCAGAACAACCCCTCGGTCCTCGAACAGTTCGTCGGGCACGCGATCAAACTGGCGCATGAATCCGGCGCCAAGCACCTCGTCGACACCTATTGCGGTTCGGGCCTCTTCGCCCTTTCCGGCGCCCGCCTCTTCGATTCCGTCAACGGTATCGAGGTCAGCGCCGAGGCCGCCCGCAAGGCCGCCGAGAACGCCACGCTCAACCACTTCCTCAACTGCCGCTTCATCGCCGGCTCCGCGGAATCGATCTTCAAGAAGATTCCCGTCGAGGGCCATGAATCCGCCGTGATCGTCGACCCGCCCCGCAAGGGTTGCGACGAAGCCTTCCTCGATCAGCTGCATGCGTTCGGCCCGCGGCGCATCGTCTACGTCAGCTGCGCGCCTGACACCCAGGCCCGCGACGTGAAGTACCTCTGCGCCAAGGGCTGGGAGGTCGTCTCGGTCCGCCCCTTCGACCTCTTCCCGCAGACCCGTCACGTGGAGTGTATCGCGGCGCTGGAACGGGCCTAAGCGGTCCGTCAGGGCACAAAAAAGGGGCGCCACCAGGCGCCCCTTCTGCTTGGCCGGTCAGCCGACTCAGGCCTGCGGCTTGGCGGCGTTCTCTTCCTCTTCGTCCGAACGTTCGACCTTGGAGATACCGAGCAGGGACTCGCCTTCCTTGAGGCGCATGACGCGGACGCCCTTGGTGTTGCGTCCCGCCGTGCAGCGGATGTCGGACACCTTGGTGCGGATGGACTGGCCGCCCTTGGTGAGGAGCATGACCTCGTCGGCTTCCTGGACGCTGAGGGCGCCGGCGACGCCGACCTCGGTGGCGATGGCGATGACGCCCTTGCCGCCGCGGGACTGCTTGCGGTAGACGGGCTCCTTGGTCTCGGGATCGTCGAAGGGCGTGCGCTTGCCGATGCCGTCGATGCCGACGACGAGGAGCGTGCAGGCCGGGTCGACGACTTCCATCGCCTTAACCTGGTCGCCGCTGTCGAGCTTCATGCCCACGACCCCGGTGGTGTCGCGGCCCATGGAGCGGACGTCGGATTCGTGGAAGCGGATGGACATGCCGGACTGCGAGATCATCACGACCTCGTTGTCGCCGTTGGTCAGCTTGGCCGCGATGAGGCGGTCGCCGTGCTCGATGTTGATGCCGATGATGCCGCCCTTGCGGTAGTTGGCGTACTTCGAGATCTCGGTCTTCTTGATCGTGCCGTTGGCGGTGCACATCATGAGGAACTTCCCTTCCTCGAAGTTCGAGACGCAGACCATGGCGGCCAGCTTCTCGTCGTCCTTGAGGTCGAGCAGGCGGGCGATCGACTTGCCGCGCGAGGCGCGGTTGGCCTCCTCGATCTCGTAGACCTTCTCCACGTACACGCGGCCGTTGTTCATGAAGAACAGGATGTGGTCATGCGTGTTGGCGGTGAAGAGATGCTCGATGAAGTCGCTGTCCTCGTCCGAAGCGGCCTTGGAGAGCTCGGCGCCCTTGGTGCCCTTGCCTCCGCGCTTCTGGAGGCGATACTGGGCGACTGGCGTACGCTTGATGAAGCCCGCATGGGAAACGGTGACCACGCAGCCTTCGTTGGCGACGATGTCCTCCATCGAGAGGTCGCCTTCCTGGGCTGAGACCTTCGTCTTGCGAGGACCGATGTGCTTCTTGGCGGCGTCGCGCAGCTCCTTCTTGATCAGGGTGAGCAACTTCAGCTCGCTCGAAAGGATGCTGCGGAGCTCTTCGACGAGCGCCATCAGTTCGCGGTACTCGGCCTCGATCTTGTCGCGCTCCAGTCCGGTGAGCTGGTAGAGGCGGAGGTCGAGGATGGCCACAGCCTGGCGCTCGCTGAGGCCGTACTTGGCCATCAGCTTCACGCGGGCCTCGTCACGGTTGGTCGCGGCGCGGATGATCTTCACGAAGTCATCCAGATTGCGCAGGGCGATCTTGAAGCCCTCAAGGATGTGGGCGCGGTCCTCGGCCTTGCGGAGGCGGAAACGGGTGCGGCGGGTGACGACGTCGCGGCGGTGCTCGACGAAGCATTCGAGCAGCTCGCGGATGTTCATCTGCTTCGGGCGACGCTTGTCGAGGGCCAGCAGGATGACGCCGAACGAGTTCTCGAAGTTGGTATGCTTGTAGAGTTTGTTGATGACTACCTTCGGGTTCTCGTTGCGCTTGAGCTCGATGACCACGCGCGTGTTTTCGTCGGACTCGTCGCGGAGGTCGGAAACCTCATCCAGCACCTTGTCGGTGCAGAGTTGGGCGATGTGCTTAACCAGGGAGGAGCGGTTGACGTTATAGGGCAGCTCCGTGAGGACAATCTGCTCCTTGCCGTTCTTCATCTCCTCCGTGTGGGCGACGCCGCGGACACGAATAATACCACGACCGGTACGCAGGTACTGTTTGATGCCTTCCTTGCCGTTGATGACGCCGCCAGTCGGGAAGTCCGGACCGATGATGATTTTCTCTAGGTCTTCGACGGTGGCGCTGGGCTTGTCGATGATGAGGCAGGTCGCCTCGACGAGCTCGTTCAGGTTATGGGGCGGGATGTTGGTCGTCATGCCGACGGCGATGCCGGTCGAACCGTTCATCAGCAGGTGAGGCAAGGCGCACGGGAGGACGGTCGGCTCGGTGGTCGACTCCTTGTAGTTCGGGATGAAATCCACCGTGTCCTCGTCGATGTCGGCGAGGAGTTCGGACGAGACCTCGGAGAGGCGGCACTCGGTGTAACGGTAGGCCGCGGGCGGATCGCCGTCGACGGAGCCGAAGTTGCCTTGCGGCTCGATCAGCTGGTAGCGCATCACCCAGTTCTGGGCGAGGCGGACGAGCGTGTCGTAAACGGAGCTGTCGCCGTGCGGGTGGTAGTTCTTCAGCACTTCGCCGACGACGCCGGCGCACTTGTCGAACGGACGGTTGTGGACGAGGCCTTCCCGCATCATCGCGTAGAGAATGCGGCGCTGGACGGGCTTCAGGCCGTCACGCGCGTCCGGGAGGGCGCGGGAGACGATGACGGACATCGAGTAATCGATGTAGGCCGTCTGCATGATGTCCGTGATGTTGGCGGTCGTGAGCTTTTCCTTGTCAGAGTACATGTTCGAAGAGGTCTTGGGTTTGGTTCGTCAGATCGATCAGACGTCGAGGTTCGAGGTGTTGAGCGCGTTGTCTTCGATGAAGGCGCGGCGGGACGGGACGTCCTCGCCCATGAGCATGGCGAAGATACGGTTGGCTTCGGCGGCGTCGGCGATGTCGACCTTAAGGAAGCGACGCTTGGCCGGATCCATCGTGGTCTCAAAGAGCTGCTTCGGGTTCATTTCACCCAGGCCCTTGTATCGCTGAATCGTGAGACCCTTGCGGCCGAACTGGCGGATCTGGCCGATGAGTTCGAGGATTGAGCCGAGCGGGATGGGGTCGGCCTTCTTGACGACCTTCTTAGCCGGCTTGTCTTCGCCCTTGGGCTCTTCTTCGCCTTCCACGGCGGCTGGGGCCTCCTCGGCGGTCGAACCGTCGATCAGGTGGTAGCGCGGCTCTTCACCGGTCGTGAATTGCTTCACATCCATCCCCTGGGTCTCAAGTTCCTTGAGCACCTTCGAAATGGCATCGTTCTCGAAGATCTCGATCACGTTGACGCGCTCTTGGACGACCGTGCCGTCTTTGAGCTTCTTCTCGCGGTCGATCTTGTCGGCCAGGAAGTCCTCGACGCCGGCCTTGCGCAGGTAAGCCTGCTTAGCGTCGGTATCGACGAGGAACTCGTAGGTCTCCTCGTTACCGGTACGGGTGCGGACAATGAAGCGCGGGAGCGCGTGAGTCTTGTGGTCCTGCTGGTCGAGATAGGCACCGAGTTGGCAGCCCGTTCGGCCAATGACGGTACCGAGGGTTTCCAGGCGCGCGAGGGATTCGACGATCTTATCGAGCTTCTGGCCGGGGAAGACGTGCTTGTCGCGGAAGCGGAGGAGATTCACGTCCTCGGAGCCAAGCTCGAGCAGGATGCGGTTCAGCTCCGGGTCGTTGTCGACGTACTGCTCACGCTTCTTGCGCTTGATACGGTACAGGGGCGGCTGGGCGATGTAGACGTAGCCAGCCTCGATGAGTCCGGGCATCTGGCGGTAAAGGAACGTCAGGAGCAGCGTACGGATGTGCGAACCGTCGACGTCGGCGTCCGTCATGATCACGAGTTTGTGGTAACGGCACTTCGTGACATCGAAGGCGCCGTCGCCCTCGTGCTTACCGATACCGGTACCGCAGGCGGTGATGATCGTGCGGATTTCCTCGTTGGAGAGGATCTTGTCGATGCGGGCCTTCTCGACGTTGAGGATTTTGCCCTTAATCGGCAGGATGGCCTGGTAGCGACGGTCACGGCCCTGCTTGGCGGAGCCACCAGCGGAGTCGCCTTCGACGATGTAGAGTTCGCAGACGGCCGGATCGCTTTCGGAGCAGTCGGCGAGTTTACCGGGGAGGCCGCCGGAGGACATGGCGGACTTACGGACCGTCTCGCGGGCCTTACGGGCGGCTTCGCGGGCGCGGGCAGCGTTGAGGCACTTGTCGACGATACGACGGCCAGTCTTCGGGTCGCGTTCGAGGTAGTACTTGAGCTGCTCACCGACGACGGAGGTCACGATACCTTCGACCTCGGGGTTCGTGAGGCGCGTCTTGTTCTGCGACTGGAACTTCGGATCGGGGTGCTTGACGGAGATGACGGCCACGAGGCCCTCGCGCATGTCGTCGCCGTTCAGCTTGGTATCCTTGTCCTTGATGAGATTATTGGACTTCGCGTAGTGGTTAATCACGCGGGTGAGCGCGGAACGGAAGCCGGAGAGGTGCGTACCGCCTTCGGGCTGGTTGATGAGGTTGGCGTAGCTAAAAACCATCTCGTCGTAGCGGTCGTTATACTGCAGAGCGACGTCGAGGGTCATGCGGCGCATGCCGGGTGTGGGCTTCTCGCCGTCGGCCATGACGCGCGGGTTAGCGAGGTCGGTGAAGTCGACTTCGGCGGCGATGAGGATCGGTTTATCGAAGAGGCGCTCCTCATTGGCGTTGAGGAAGGAAACATACTCGGCGATACCGTCCTTGAACTCGAACTTGTCGGAGCGGTTGGAACGATGGTCCTTCATATCGACCGTGATGCCGGGAACGAGGAACGCTAATTCGCGCATGCGGCGCACAATCGTGTCGTACTTGAACTCCTGGGTGGCGACGAAGATTTCCGGATCCGGATGGAAGGTGATTTTCGTACCGGTACGCTTCGTCTTGCCGATGACTTTGATGGGCTGCGTGACTTCGCCCCGGCTGAACTTCATCTGGTGGACTTCGCCTTCGCGGCTCACTTCCGCGATGAAGCTGTCGGAGAGCGCGTTGACGCACTTCGCACCGACGCCGTTCAAGCCGCCGGACACCTGGTAGGCGCCCTTGTCGAACTTACCGCCGGCGTGCAGATTGGTGAGCACGAGCTCGAGCGTCGGAATCTTTTCTTCCGGGTGCATCGCGACGGGAATACCGCGACCATCGTCCTCGACGGACAGCGAGCCGTCCGCATGGATCTCGACCTTGATGCTCTTGCAATAACCGGCGAGCGCTTCGTCGATCGAGTTGTCGACGATCTCGTACACGCAGTGATGGAGGCCGGTCTCGTTCGTATCGCCGATATACATACCGGGTCGCTCGCGCACGGCCTTGAGGCCTTTGAGGCGCTTGATGTCGGAAGCGCCGTAGCTTTCGTTGCCGGCGTGCTTGCCGCGGTTCGGGGTTTTTTCGGAATTTTCGCTCATGTCTAGGTGTGTAAATAAATGATATTTCCCCGCCCGCAGGAGGGGTCTTTTCATCCTGTTTTTCACAGGGGTATCTGCAACAGGAAACACCCTGTCCGTGAATGTTTTTAGCCCCCCAGAAATGACTGCCAATCAAGCTCTTACAAAATCTTATAGGGGGTGTTAGAAACCGTTGTTCACACGTTGTCCACAGGCCTTTTCCGCCCCTCCGAAAGCGGACCGTAACCGCGCGTCAGGCCGGCCCGAAAAAAGCGGCGATCGGACCCAAGGCCGACTCGCCGGCATCCTCGAGGACGTAGTGCCCGGCGGCGGCGAACAAGAGCTGCTGCGCGGCCGGGAAGCGGGCGACGAAGCCCCCCAGGAAGGAACGGTCGAAGCAGAAGTCACGCATTCCCCAGCAAAGCAGCATAGGCTTGCCCCTCAAGCCGCCCAAAGAGGCCTCCACGCCGGCCAAGACGGTCCGGGTGGGGTGTTCGGCCTCCATCGGGATATCGGCCACGAAGTCGGCCACCGCCCGGCGGACCGAGGCGGAGCCATAGGGCGCGAGGAAACCCGCCTTGGCGGCCGGACTAAGGGGCTTCTCGACCGACATCCAGGTGGCGGGCCAGGCGAAGCCGTTGAGGCCTTGGACGATGAGCCGGCCGACCCAGGGAGCCCGGCAAAGGGCGATGCGGGCGGGGATGCGTTCCGAAAGGAAGGCGCCGGTGTTCGTGACGAGGATACGCCCCACCCTTTCCGGCTGCCGGCCGGCGACGCCGAACCCGATCGCGCCGCCCCAGTCATGCACCCCGAGGTCGAAATGCCGCAGACCCAGGTGCGCGATGAGCGCCTCGACGTCGGCGATGCGGTCGGCCAAGCGCAGGAAGCGGTCAGGGCGCGCGGACAAACCCATGCCGACGTGGTCGGGGGCGATGACCCGTCGACCCTGGGCGGCGAGCTTCAGGATCAGGTCGCGCCAGAGAAAGGACCACGACGGATTGCCATGCAGGAGCAAGACCGGACGACCGTCGCGCGGCCCGTGGTCGACGTAGCTCATGCGGCCCGAGAGCGCGGCGAAATCGCGGGGTGCGAAGGGATAGAGCGCCTGCACGGCGGGCGGGAGGACAGCGGCGGTCATTGGCATTCGACGGCGAGCATCATGCTGGCGAGGCCGCTGCCGATACCCAGCAACGCGACGCGGTCGCCGGGCTGGATGCGGCCTTCGGCGAGACCAAGCGCGAGCGTGGCGGGCACGGAGACCGAGCCCACGTTGCCGAGTCGGTCAAAGCTTTGGTAATCCTTGACCGGATCGAGGCCGAGTTTTTCGAAGAGCAACGCCGAATGACGCCGGCCGACCTGGTGGGTGACCACGCGATGGGGCGTGGACTCGTCCCAACCCGTCACGCCCTTGAAGCGACCCCAGCAACGCTGGGCGAGCGCCACGCCTGCGGCGAGCAGCGCCTCGGAGTCGGTCCGCATGTCGAGTTCGGCGAAAGAGGTGTCGCCTTCGCAAAGCCCGTTGGCGGAAGAGTCGGTCTCGGCCGCGCCGCCCAACAGGCGGATCGCGCCAGGTCCAGCAAGGTCGTCGCGACAGACCACGGCGGCCGCGCCGCCGGCCCCGATGGTAAGGTTGGCGAAGTAGGGCTTGATCGTCTCGCGCGTCAGCGAGAGGTCTTCATTGAGCAGGCGGATGGTGCGCTCGACCAGCGGGCGGCCATCCTCACCCGAACAGACCAGCGCCCGCTGGATCTGGCCGGACTCCACCATGCCCGCGGCGAGCGCGACGGCATTGAGGAAACCGAGGCAGGCATTGGAGACATCGAGAATCTGGGCCTGCGGGCCGAGGCCGAGCAGACCGTGCACGTAGGCGGCGGTCGAAGGCTCGAGGCGATCGCGACAGACGGAAGAATGAATCAACAGGTCGACGTCGGCAGGTCCGACCCCCGCGGCCAGCATCGTACGGCGACCGGCCAGCGCGGAAGCGGCGGAGGGGCGGATCGCCTGCGGCCAAAAGCGGCGCTCGCGGATACCCGTCATCAGTTCGAGACGGCCCTCGGGCAGCTTCAGGCGGCCGTAGACGGGCGCCAGGCGGCGTTCCACGTCGTCGGAGGTCCAGACCTCGGGCGGGAGTTCGGCCACGAGACCGGACAGGACTGTGCGCTTGAAGATCACGCTCCGGGAAGACGGGACGAAGCGGCCACGAGTTCTTCGTCGAAGAAATTCCAGCCCATGCCGGCGTCGACCACGATGCCTTGGCCGTTGATGCCGCTGGAGCGGGGCGAGAGCAGCCAGACCGCCGTGTCGGCCACCTCCTGCGTCTTCAAGGCCGCCTTACGGAAGGTCATTTTCTCGGCGTGCAGGTAGTTATGCAGGTAGCCGGGGATGCCGGCGCTGGCGCTCGTCTTGAGCGGGCCCGCGTTGACCGAATTGAAGCGGACGCGGGAATCGGCCGAGAAGGATTTCGCGAGGAAGCGGCTGGCGGATTCCAAGGCCGCCTTGATCGGCGACATGTAGCCGTAGTTCGCGGCCGTGACCTGCGAGGAGATGCCAATTGAGACGATCGAGGCGTCTGGCCGGAGGTGCGGCTTGAGGGCGCGCGCGAGCTCCACGAGCGAGAACGCGGAGATCGCGGTGGCCTGCAGGAAGTCGGCCCGCATGGTCTCATGGAACGGTTGCATGCCCCGGGAGAAATTGGCGAAGGCCACGCTGTGCAGCACGCCGTCCAGCGGGCCGTGCTCGCGGCCGACCGCCGTGGCGAGCTGCTGCGTCTGGGTCTCGTGCTCGAGGTCGCAGAGGTAGACCGGCTTGCCGTCGAGCAGGCCCTTCAGCGAGTCGAGGCGTGCCTGCGAACGCAGGGAATAGACCACCTTCGCGCCTTCGGCTTCGAGGGTCTGGGCGACGTGCCAAGCGACGGACTTTTTATTCGCGACGCCGAGCACGAGGTAGGTCTTACCGGTAAGGCCGAGGAACGACATGGGGTCAGGCGGGTTGGTCGACGAGGGCGAGGGCGAAACGGATGGTCAAGACGGCCTTGCCGTCTCGGCGCACCGTGCCCGTCATGAAATGGAACTGCTGGAGCGTCTCGACGTGTTTGACCTCGATGGAGACCGTCTCGCCCGGCTTCACCATGCCCTTGAACTTAGCCTCCTCGATTCGACAGAGCACCGGCGTCTTGCCGGCTGGTGCGCCACCATCGGCCTGGAGCTTCTTGGTCAGGAAGACGGCCCCCGCCTGGAAGACGGACTCGCAAAGCAGGACGCCGGGCGTGATCGGGTTGCCGGGGTAGTGTCCCGCGTAGAAAGGCTCATCGGCCCGGAAGGTGCGGGTGCAGGTGGCGCCGTCGGGTCGGACCTCATCGACCCGGTCCAGGAAAAGGAACGGGGGGCGATGGGGGATGGTGTCGAGGACGGCCTGCAACATGGGCTTATTTTTGCCTCCGGGGGGACCGACAAGCGACACGAAAACACCGTCGGTCGCATTTGCCTTTTGCCGCCGGCCACCCAACCTACAGTGCATGAAGACACTCTTCGCCTCCCTCCTTATGTCCCTCCTCCCCTTCATCGGTAACGCGGCTGAAAAGCTCGCCGTCGGCGCGGCCATCCCGGACGTCACCTGCAACGACCAGGACGGCAAGGCCGTCTCCCTCGCCAAGGAAGGGGCCAAGGGCTACCTGCTCGTCTACTTCTACCCGAAGGCCAAGACCGGCGGTTGCACCAAGCAAGGCTGCTCCCTCCGCGACAACTGGGACGCCCTCCAGGCGGCCGGCGTCAACGTGCTCGGGGTGAGCACCGATGACGAGAAACTGCAGAAGGAATTCAAGGACGAGCAGAAATTCCCCTTCCGGCTCCTCGCCGACAAGGAGAAGAAGGCCGTCACCGAAGCGTTCGGCGTCAAGAACCTCATGAGCTTCGCCAGCCGCAGCGCCTTCCTCTTCAAGGACGGGAAATGCATCTACGCGGACCTCAAGGGGCATACGACCGATCAAGCCGAACTGATCCTCGACTTCCTGAAGACGCAGAAGAAGTAAGCCCGGCGCCTCCCGGCACGGAAAAGGCCGCATCACGCGATGCGGCCTTTGGCTTGCCCGGACGGTCGGCTCAGTGGCCCTTGATGGGGAAGAGGTCGGTCACGCTGTTGTTGCCGTGGATACGTCGAATCGCATCGGACAGCAGGGGCGCGATCGAAAGGACGGTGATCGGCAGGTCCTTGGGCCAATCGGCGGGCACGGAGTTGGTCGTGATGACCTCGTCGATGACGCCCCGGCGGAGACGCTCGAAGGCGATCTCCTGGATCATGCAATGCGAGACGACCGCGCGGACCGAGCGGGCGCCGTTTTTCTTGAGCAGTTCGGCGGCGGCCACGAGGGTACCCGCGGTCTCGGTCATGTCGTCGACCAGGATGATGTCGCGACCCTCGACCTCGCCGACGAGGCTGGTCGCTTGGACGGTGGTCGCGCTGGTGCGGCGCTTGGCCACGAAACCATAAGGGAGGCTGAGCATGTCCGCCACGGCCGAGGCGTACTTGAGGCCGCCGACGTCGGGCGAGAACACCGTCGCCTCCTTGAGCCAAGGCTTGTCCTTGATGTGCTTATAGAAGACCGGCGAGGCGTAGAGATGGTCGACCGGGATGTCGAAGAAACCCTGGATCTGCTGGGCGTGCAGGTCGACCGTGAGCACGCGGTTCGCGCCGGCGGCGGTCAACAGGTTGGCGACCAGCTTGGCGGTGATCGGCACGCGGGGCTTGTCCTTGCGGTCCTGCCGGGCGTAACCGAAGAACGGGATCACGGCCGTGATGCGCGCGGCGGAGGCGCGGCGCAGGGCGTCGATCATGATGAGCAGCTCCATGATCCGGTCGTTGGCCGGGGCGCAGGTGGGCTGGATAACGTAGACATCGCAGCCGCGGATGTTCTCGTTGATCTGGACGAAGGTCTCGCCGTCCGGGAAACGGTTGACGGTGGCCGTGCCGAGCGGGACGCCGAGATGTTCGCAGATTTCCTTGGCGAGGGCCGGGTTGGCATTGCCGGTGAAAATCTTCATCTCAGGGAGGCTCATGTCGGTTAACGTCCAGCAGAGTCCAAGGAGGCGGCGAGCGAATCAACCTTTTTGAACAACTCGGGCAACCGGCGCGAAAGCACGACCAGCCGGCGCTCGAGCCCGAAGGGAGTGGCGGGCGTGCCGTTCATGAAGCCATCCGCGGGGACATCCTCGAAAAGCCCCGTCTGGGCGCCTAACTTGACGCGATCGCCGAGGGTGAGGTGGCCCGCGACGCCAGCTTGACCGCCCAGCACGCAATGGTCGCCCAAGGTGGTGCTGCCGGCGATCCCGACCTGAGCCGTGATGAGGCACTGCCGGCCGATGCGCACATTATGGGCGATCTGCACGAGGTTATCGATCTTGGTGCCACGGCCCACGACCGTCCGGCTGAAGCGGGCCCGGTCGAGGGTCGTGTTGGCGCCGATTTCGACATCATCGTCGAGCACCACGATGCCCACCTGCGGGATCCGCCGGATGTCGCCCTGAACGGGCTCGAAGCCAAAGCCATCGGCACCGACCACCGCACCCGGCTGGAGCCGACAGCGGGCGCCGAGCGTGCAGAAGTCAGCGACCTTGACGCCTGATTTAAGCCAGCAATCCGGTCCGACGACCGCTTGGCGACCGATATGGCAATGGGCATCGAGGACCGCGCCAGGGCCGATGACGGCGCCGGCCTCAATCACACAAAGCGCCCCGATGAAAGCCGTGGGGTCGACTTTGGCCTCCGGGGAGACGATCGCAGAGGGGTGGCGGCCGGCCGGCGGCTTGGGCCAAAGGCGGGCTTCCAGCACGGAGCAAACCAGGGCTAAGGCATAGGAAGGCTTGTCGACCCGGAAAAAGACCTGCCCCTCGGCGGGCTTACCGGGGAAATCCACCGCGAGCAGGATAGCCCCTGCCCGGGACGCCGCCACCTCGGAGGCGTACTTAGGGTTCCCGAGGAAGGAAAGGTCGTCGGGGCCGGCCTCGGTCAGGCTGGCGATGCCGCTGACGGGCGCCGTGTGCGCCCCCTCGACCGAGCGGGCGCCGACGATGGCGGCGAGCTCCGGAATCGAGAAGGCGATGCGCATGGGCCTAAATGAGGCGCCCCTGTTGTCAGGGGCGCCTCGGAAGGGATTTACTTGGCGGCCGGCTTGTCGCCGGACGGAGCGACCGGAGCAGGCGCGGCGGACTTATAGTTGTCGTTGAGCTCCTTGATGATGTCGGCGGTGACATTGAGGGAGTCGTCGGCAACGAAGGCGACGGCCTTGGGGAGGACGAGCTGGAGACCCTTCTCCTTGGCGACCTTCTCGGCGGCGGTCTTCACGTCGGCCAAGACGGCCTTCTCGAGTTCGCCGGCGCGGGCCTGGATGCTGCCTTGGGCCTGCTGGATGAACTGCTGGTACTCGTTGAAGCGCTGCTGCAGGTTCTGCTGCTTGGCCTGGGCCTCGCCGACGGCGGCCTTCTTGCCGGACTCGTTGAGCATCGGGTTGTTGGCGTCCTTGACGGTCTTGTCGAAATCGGCCTTCAGCACTTCGAGCTCCTTGCCGCGGGCTTCGACCTGGGCCTTGGACTGAGCGAGCGACTGGTCGATGCCACCCTTGATCTCGATGGACTTGGTGTACTTGGTCATCACTTCGGCGACGTCGACGACGCCAACATTTGGGGTAGCCGCGGACACGGAGGCGGCGGCGCAAGCGAGGAGGAGGGATAGGGACTTCATGGTGGTTTGATAGAGAAGCGAGGGGGTCGGTTTGGCAATCAAAAGACGGTGCCGAAACTGAAGTTAAACTTCATCGCACCCTTGTTTACGGGGGTTCCGGCGGGACTGAGGGTGCTTTTCAAGGGAAAACCGAAATCCAGGCGCATGACCGCCCCCCCGAGGAGGATGCGCATGCCCAAGCCACAGTCGGAATTGGCCGAGGCGAGGCCAAAGTCGGCCTCGGAGCGGTTCACCAAACCGTAATCGTAAAAAGCGGCGAAGCGCATGTTGCCGGCCGCCTTGATCGTGTACTCGGCCGTGAAATACCCGTAGGTCAAGCCACCCATCGGTTGCTCGACGCCATTGGCATGGTCGTAGGTATCGTAGGCGCCGACATCGTTGTAGTCGAAGCCGCGCATGTCGTAGGCGCCGCCGAGGTAGAAGCGCTCGTAGAAAGGCAAAGTCCCGCCGGTGCCGGTGAGCACGCCGACTCGACCGATGACGGCCAAGGTCTGCTCGGCGGTGGTGGAGAGCAGGAACCACTTGCCGGCGCGGAGCTCGGACTTGAGGTAGTCGACCTTGCCGCCGAGGCCGTTGCCGGCGAGTTCCTCCGTCAGGGAGATGCGACTGCCCTTGGTCGGGAAGTTGTACTCATCCCGGGTATCATGGACGAAGGAGGCGGTGACCGAGGAAATCGTCCGCGGGCGACCATTCTCCAACTGGACATCCGCCGGGGCGAGCGCGGTGACGTTGCTGACGCTGATCCGGCGCAGGTCGTAGGCGAGGCGCCCCTCGACGGTCCCGAAGATGCGGCGACGCGCGTAGACCCCCACCCCTTCGGTGATCACGGAGTAATTGGTCGACTGGTAACCGGCGTAGCGACGTTCGAGCTTGTACCCCAAGGCGAGGTCGCGATCCCACAACGCGGGCTCCTCGAAGGAATGCTCCAGGGAGCTGGAGACGCTGCCGAGCGAGACGCGCGCCCGAAGTTTCTGGCCGGCGCCACGGTACCAGCCCTCGGGGTTGGTGTAATCGAAATTGCCTTCGGAGTATTCGACGTAACCGACGAGCTGCTCGACGGTACTATAGCCGGCGCCAAAGCTGATGGAGCCCGTGTTGCCCTCCTTGACCGTGATCCGCAGGTCGTTCTGGCCGGGCACCGAAGTCGGGACGGGGGTCAGGCGGACCTCCTCGAAGAACTGGGTATTCCGAAGACGGGCCTCGGAGACGCGCATGCGCGCCAAGTCGAAGACCTCGCCAGGGCCGAGCGCGAGTTCGCGGGCGATCACGTTGAAGCGGGTCTTGGTATTGCCTTGGATCTCGATGGCCCGGACGCTGAAGCGCTCGCCCTCCTCGATGACGAAACGCAGGTCGATCGCGCCGGTCGCGAGGTTCGGCCGCCGGACGACATTGACCTGGGCGCCCAGGTAACCCATCTGGCCGTAATATTCCCGCAACTTGTCGGCCGCGGCCTCGACGGTAGCGGTCGAATACCAGGCACCGGCCAGCAGGTGATCGTTGGCCTCCGGCCGGGCGCCCCGGCGCAAGGAGGCTTCGCGAACGACGCGTTGCAAGGCTTCGGTCCCGAAGATCGGGTTGGCCGCGCCCATGCGATTGCCTTCGAACTGCAGCGAGCCCACGGAGTAGCGGCGCCCCTCCTTGACTCGGAAGACGACCTCCAGCCAGCCGGACCCATCGACGAGGTCTTTGCGAACGCAGGCCTTGGAGGCCTCGTCGTTGGTGACCTCGATATCCAGGAAGCCTTGGCTGCGGTAATAGTCGCGAATCTTGAGACAATCCTTGTGGTACTCCTCCGGGTCGAGGTAGCCGACGCCGGACAGGGCGGGCAACTTCCACCAGGTCCAGACCGAGCTCTTGACCTCGGAATCGTCGATGACCTGCTGCGCCGGCAAGGCGACGGCTCCCTCGAGCCGCACCGCGTCGACGCGGAACTTCTCGATGTCGACCACCTTGATGACGAGGGTGGCGCCACGAGTAAACGTGGTGACATCGGAGGTCACCGTGGCGAAAGGACGGCGTTTGCGCAGCTCCGTCTGGAGCTTGAGCTCGGCACGGCGGAGGGCGGGCGGATCGAGCGGTTCCCCGAGCTTGATCCCCTCCAGCTCCAGGCTCCCGAGAAAACCTGAGTCCAGATCGATTAAGTCGCTCTTTTCGCGGAAGTTGATCGAAAGAATCAACGGGCGCGGCTCGACGACCACCTCGACATCGACCTCGCCGGTCCGCGGGTCGAGGTTCGGCTGGACGCTGGCCTGAGTGAACCGGCCGGTCGCATACAGGGCCCGGATCGTGCTGGCCACCGCGTCCTTATCGAAAGGCTGACCGGGACGCAGGGCGACGAACCCACGGACAAAGGCTTCGGAGACGACGCCATTCTGCCCCTTCACCGAGATGGTCCGGACGTTGGGCACCTTCTCCTCGGGCGTCTGGGCGTGGGCGGCCAAGGTCGCCAGCAACAGGCAGGCGGAGAGAAGGAAGCGACGGGCGACGGGCTTAGGCATTGCGGGATTCCCTAGCAAGGGCCTCGAAACGTGTCAGGCTTGTGTTAAAGAGCAAGGGAATGTCGGCCGTCGGCCCGTTACGATTCTTGGCGACGATGAGTTCGCGAGCGAAGCAGCCCGGCTGGCTGGCGTGCTCCTGCTCCTGTTCCTGGGCCTGCTTCGCGCTCAGCTGGGGCTTGGAAATGAGCATGACGATGTCGGCGTCCTGCTCGATGGAGCCGGACTCGCGCAAGTCCGACATCTTCGGCTGGCGGGCCTCGTCCTCGGACTTTCGGTTGAGCTGGGCCAGGGCGATGATGGGCACCCGGAATTCCTTCGCCATGGCCTTGATGCTGCGGGAGACCTCGGCGATCTGTTGCTCGCGGGAGACGCTCGAGTCCATGCCGTTGATGAGCTGGATGTAGTCGATGACGATTAGGTCGAGCGGCTTGCGGGCGTGCACCCGGCGGCACTTGGCCCGGATCTCGAGGATGGTCTGGCCGCCGTTATCATCGATAACCAAGGGCCGCCCGCGGTATTCGTTGGCCGCCTGCACCAGGTCGATCTGCATGCGCTCATCGGGATGCCCGGAGCGGAGTTTCTGCGTATTCACCCGTGCCCGGGAGCAAAGCAGACGCAGGGCGAGCTCGCGCGCGGGCATCTCGAGCGAGAAAAGCATCACGTGGGACGGCGGGCGGCCGGAGTTGGGCTTAGGGAAGAGGGCCGCCTCGATGAAGTTGAGCGCGATGGACGTCTTACCCATGCCCGGACGGGCCGCGACGACGATCATCTGCCCGCCTTGGAAACCGAACGTCAGCGCATCGAGCTCATTGAAGCCGGTCGGCAGACCCTGCACGGAGTTGCGGTCGCGCATGATCTTCTCGACGAGTTCCATCGCCTCCTCGATCGACTTGTCCACGGGCATCGCCGATTCGGAGATGCGGTCCTCGCTGATGCTGAAAAACGAGCGTTCGACCTCCTCCATGAGGCGCGCGATACCCTCGGTGTGGGCATGCGCCTTCTCGACCGTGGTGACGGCGGTGGCGATGAGCTTCCGGATGAAATGCTTCTCGCGGACGATGTTGAGCCAGTGCGGGGCGTGGGCGGTCGAGGCGACCTGCCCCGTCAACTCGTTCACGTAGGCGGCGCCACCGGCCGCATCGAGCGTCCCTTCGCGCCGCAGTCGCTCGGTCAGCGTGATCTCGTCGATGCCCACGCTCTCCTGGGAGAGTTGCATCGCCGCGGCGTAGATATCCTGGTGCTTGGGGTCGAAGAAGTAGTCGGGCGTGACCTTCTGCTCGAGGCAGCGCTGGAGCGTGTCGCCGCCGTCGATGATGATGCCGGCGATGAGGCCGCGCTCGGCGTCGAGGTTGTGAGGAGGGACGCGGTCGCCATAGTTCGGCGGGGCGTCGCGCCGCTGGCGCTGGGGTCGTTCGGCCATGAGAAAGGGGACAGTGGGCAGGGGGGAGAAGGGTGACAGCGACAATCTATGCACGAGCCGTTCACCGAGGATTCACGGTCTATTCACAGGCGATCCCGCCCACCAGAAATAAAAAGGGCGCATAGCCGAAGCCACGCGCCCTGATACGGGAAGGGCCGGAGGATTAGGCCTTCTTATCGGACTTTTCCTTGCGTGGCTTGCGGGACTTCTTGTCGTCGCGATGCTCGCGCTCCTCGACCTCGGGGGCTTCCTCGGCGGCGGGTTCGATCGGATTCTCGGAGACGACCTCGAAACCCTGCTCGACCATGACGGAGCCATGGAGGCGGATGCTGCAGACATGCTTGCCGAGGAGTTTGACCGGGCCTTGGCCGAGGTGGATGCGCTTGCGCTCCAGCTCAATGCCGTGTTCGGCGAGCTTGGCGGAGATTTCAGCGGTGCTGATGGCGCCGAACATCTTGCCACCTTCACCGGTCTTGACGGCGAAGACGAGGTTGAGGGCGGCGAGCTTGGTCTCGATGGCCTTGGCGGCTTCGAGGTCGCGGGCCTCGCGAAGGTCACGGGCCTTCTGCAAGGACTCGATGTACTTGGTGTTCGCGCGGTTGACCGGCAGGGCGATTCCCTGGGGCAACAGGTAATTGCGCGCAAAGCCCGCGCGGACGCGGACTTGCTCGCCTTCGGCGCCTAGGCCGTCGACGGGCTTGATGAGGAAAACTTCGGTAAATGCCATGATAGGTGCTTGCTTGGGTTAAAGGTGGAGGGGAATCAGAAAGGGACGTCGTCGCCGCCCTGGTCGGGCGCAGCGGAAGGGGTGTCGTTGCCGCCGCGGGCACGGGGGGCGGCACCGCCCTCCTCGCCACCCTGGGACTTGCCGCCGATGAAGGTGAAATTCTCGAGGACGACGCCGAGCCGCGAGCGCTTCTCGCCGGTCTTCTTGTCTTCCCACTGGTCGAGTTTGAGGCGACCTTCGACAAGGATACCCGAGCCCTTACCGCAATACTTGGCGATGATTTCGGCCTGCTTGCCGTAGCTCTCGATGTCGACGTAGGTCACTTCCTCGCGCTTCTCGCCTTCCTTGGTGGTGTAGGCACGGTTGACGGCGAGGGAGAACTTGGTGAGGGCTTGGCCCGAAGGCAGCGCCCGGGCCTCGGGATCGCGGGTCATGTTGCCCGCGAGGATTACGCGATTGAAGGAAGAGGCCACGGCGGAGAGGGGGCGGGGGGGTTACTTGCTGGATTGGACGAGCAGGCGATTGACCGTACGGTCAAGACGCAGCTTCTCGCGGAACGCGGTCGGGGTGGTCACCGGACCTTCAAAGTGGAACTGGACGTAGAGACCGGAAGGGAACTTGCGGTCGACGACGCGGGAGAACTCCTTCTGGCCGAGGTTCTCGGTCTCCGAGACTTTGCAGTCGAGGGACTTGAGCGTGTCCTTGAGACGCTCGATGACGGCGTCAGGGGCGTCCGTCGAGCCACGGAGGTCGAGGATCAGGCTGGCGCGGTAGGAGCGGCGGAGCTGGGCGGTGGTCATGGTGATGGTGATTTTCTGTTGGTGAGGTTCTGGGCGGCGGGAAGGCCGCGGGTGAAGAGGGTTTCGAGTCCTTGAATGAAGTCGGGGATCCGGGCTTGAAGCTGGTCGAGGTCGGCGGCGGGGAGTTTGCCGAGCACATGGTCGGCGAGGTCCTGCTCCGGGTGGCGTTTGGGGCCGATACCGAGGCGAGCCCGAACGAAGGTGTCGCCGAGGAGCTGGAGGCAGCTGGCGACGCCGTTGTGTCCGGCGGCCGAACCTCCGAGCGCGAGGCGCATCTGGCCGGGTTCGAACGCGATGTCATCGTGGAGCACGACGAGTCCGGTGGACTCGAGCCGGTGGAAGCGAAGGAAGGCGGCGAGGGGTTCCCCGCTGACATTCATGAAGCTCTGCGGTTTGACCAGGAAAACGGAGGAACCTCCGAACATAACCTTGGCGACCGAGGCTGGAAAACGGCTTTCCGCCTGCCAGGAGGCCCCGGCTTGCGCAGCGAGGGCGTCGATGACGATCCACCCTGCGTTGTGGCGCGTGGCGGAATATTCTCGGCCCGGATTACCGAGGGCGGCGATGACCGAGAATGGCATTTGACTTCAAAGAACAGGTGCCGGGGACGCCCGGCGGCGGAAATTACTTCTTGGCGGCAGGGGCGGCGGCCGGGGCGGCAGCACCAGCGGCCGGGGCGGCGGCACCAGCGGCCGGGGCGGCGGCGGCACCTTCGGCGCCAGCGACCGGCACAGCACCCGGAGCGGGTTCGGCGGCGGCTTCTTCCGCGGCCATCTCGGAGCAGACCACGACGACGCGCTGGGGGTCGCCCGGGAAGGTGATACCCTTCGGGGCCTTGAGGGCACCGACGTGGATGGACTGGTTGACCTTGAGTTCGGTGACGTCGACTTCGATGAACTCGGGCAGGTTTTCCGGCAAGCAGCGGACGTTGACGGTCTGGGAGACGATGGCGAGGGTGCCGCCCTCCGTCTTGACGCCATAGGCCTCACCGACGGCGCGCACCGGGATAGCGGCGGACATGAGCGACTTCGGGTCGATCTCCATGATGTCGATGTGGAGGAACTTCTGGGTGATGGGGTGGCGCTGCGATTCCTTGATCAGGGAAAGCATGACCTTGCCGTCGACATTGAGGTCGATGAGCGCGGCGGCGGTACCCTTGGCGCGCATCAGGGTGCGGAAGTCCTCCTGCTTGACCGAGACACTCTGGTTGCCGGACTTGCCATAGATGATGGCAGGAATCGCGCCTTCGAGACGGAGGCGACGAGCGGGGCCGCGGCCATGGAGCTGGCGACCGGTGACGTTGAGGCTGAACTTCTTCATGCGGTGTAAAAGGCTTTTGGGACCTAGTAAGTCGCGGACCCGCGTCGTGCGGCCGTGCCTTGCCTAGGGAAAGGAGGGTCAAACTTGGGAAGCCCTCGCCGAGATGCAAGCGGGAAATGAAAAGGGGCCCTCCCCTGCGGGAAAGCCCCTCTTTTCAAGGCAATGCCCTGCCCCCTTACTTATAGGAGGCCAGCCAAGCGGCGATATCGGCGACCTCCTGGGCGCTGAGGCCGAGCTGCTCACCGGACATCATCAAGGACTTACCCATCCGGGACTGACCACCAATCTGCTTCTTGGGGACTAATTGGGAGATCCCGCCCGTGGACTTGATGACCGCCGGGTCGTTATTGGACTGAAGGAGGCCATCAATCTGACCGCCAGCCTTCAGCTTCAGGCTCGTGCCCTCATAACCCAGGGCGATACTGGCGGAGGGCTCAACGATGGCGGTGACCACGGCCTCCCGACCCTGCCGGGTGGCGAAACCGCGGAGTTCCGGACCGTAAGCCGGACCATTGCCGTCGATTTGGTGGCAAAGGATGCAACGCTGGGCGAGGGCCTTGCCCTTGTCGGCGTCGCCGGTCTTGGCGAGCACGTCGGCGCTCGTGTAGGTCGGCTTCGGCGCGTCCAGCACCTGGATGGGAGTGACGACGACATTGGCTTCGTCGTAAACGCCGGCCTTCTTGAGCTCGGCGCGGATATCGAACTGGGACCAGGTGCCGGTCATGCGCATCAAGGCCCAGGTGGCGGCTTCGCCCTTCACGGGCGACCGATTGCCGGCGAGGGTAATCATGGCGAGCGCGGCTTCCTTCGACTCGACGAACGAGAGCGTCTCGGTCGCGAGCGTACGCTGCGCGGCGGAAACCTGGCTGGAGCCGGCCTGCGCGACGAGTTCGGCGACCATGTCCGGGGTGTGCAAGACCCAGGCAATCCGGGCAACCTCGGCGGACCAAGGCTGACCGTCCTTGACGAAGGCGGCCTTCACGGCGGCCCAGACTTGGGCTTCCTTGCCGGTCGCGCCGATCCCGAAGGCGGCGCTGGAGTTCTTATCGCTCACCTCGAGGTGCTTGGCGAGTTCCACGAGGATCGGCACCGCCTTGTCGGCGGCGACGGCATGCAGGGAGGTGGCAACATCGCGACGCACGGCGACGTCGGGGTCCGCCGCGAGGAGGGCGGAAGCCGCGAGCACATCCTGGTTGGCGCGACGCAAGGCCTGGAAGGCAAGGCGGCGCTGGGAGGGGTTAGCGTCCTTGAGCAACTCGCGGGCACGGGCGACACCTTCATCGCCGAGGTAAGGCAGCAACCAGACGGCGCGGGCGGCGACGTAAGGGTTCGCGTCCTTCGCGAGCTCGAGCACGGCGGGCAGGGACTTCGCCCCGAAGCCCTTGGCGGCATTGAAGCCGAGGTGGCGAACGTTGACGGCAGGGCTGCGGAGCGCGGCGACGGCGCCGGCAGGGGACGCCAGATCGAGTTTAGGAATCACGGACTGGAAGCCCTTGGGCGCGATGCGGTAGATCGCCCCGGTGCAAGTGTCGTCCAGCGTCTGGTGACCGCCCACGCGGGTATCGAACCAATCGGCGACATAGACCGCGCCATCGGGGCCGACCGCGACGTCGGAAGGGCGGAACCAGATATGCTCGCCTCTCTTACCCGGGGTCTTGATCCGATGGAAGTCGGTCCCTTCGAACTCACGCGCAGGGTTGGAGGTGATGAAGTCCTTGCGGGTCGACTCGTTCAGCGCGAAGGCGCCCTTCTGCGCTTGCAGCTTGTAAGCGAAGATCGTGTTGCGCGAGGGTTCGCAGTTCAGGAGCGTGCCGTTCCAAGCCGCGCCGAGCGCGCCGTTCTCGTAGACGGTGATACCGGTCGGGGAGCCGGAGCCGTAGACATCGCCGACGTCCATGGTGTCGGGGTCTTCCTGACGCCAGTGGGCGCGCGACGTGATCTGACCGGGCCGGCGGACGGAGCCGTAGCCGGCGGCCTTGGCCGTGGTGTAGCCCGCGGTGCCATACTCCAGGACGAAAGAGGTGCGGCAGCTGCTCGAGTCGTCGTTGTCGCCCTGGAAGAGGTCACCCAAGGAGGACGGGAAGTGTTCAAAGCTGTTGCGGTAGCCGTTGCCGATGACCTCGACGCCCGAGGCGTCGTCGTTCATGCGAGCGGAGAAACCAGAGGACCAGACAAACCCGTCGTCGCTCTTGGCGCCGGCGGTGACCTTCGGGTCGAAGGGCCAGGCACCGCCCCGCTGGTCGACGTAGCCGGAGGAGATGCGGTAGGTCTTGCCGGACTTATCGGTGAAGGAGCCGCCGCAATTGCCGGAGTTGAGGTAGAGTTTGCCGTCGGGACCGGCGACGATCGCATGGAGCGAGTGGTCGTGGTCCTGGCCGCCGAAGCCGCCGAGGAGCACCTCGCGTTTATCGACCGCAGGGTCGAACTTCCCGTCGCGGTTGACGTCGGTGAACTTGATGAGGTCGGGCGTGTGCGAGACGATGACGACGTTGTCAAAGACGGCGATACCGAGGGGCGAGGTCCAACCCGCGTCCTGCACGAAGGTGTTGGCGCTGTCGGCCTTACCGGCGCCCTTGGTGTCGCTCAGGACGACGACGCGGTCGCCGTCGGCGCGGCGCTTGCCGCCCTTGTTGTAGACGCGGTAGTTGACGCCCTCGGTGACCCAGACGCGGCCTTGCGCGTCGATGTCGAGGTTCGTCGGGTTCGCCAACATCGGCGAACGCGCCCAGACGGTGACCTCCAGTCCTTCGGGGACTTGGAAAAGATTGAGCGGGACCGAGCCGCCTTCGGACGGCTTGAAGGGTTCGGGGGCGGCCGACAGGGAAGCGGCGGCCAGCAGGAGCAGGGCGATACAGGGCATCGGGCTATAACAGCCCGACCCGGCGAAAGTTCCAGCCTAACTTTTCAGAGACCGCTCAACCCCACCAGCCACGCAAGGTCGCCAGGTCCTGCCGGCTGGTCGCAACGGCCTCCTTGATATAGGCGGCGTCTTTGACCGTCCCCTCGGGAAGGTATTCCACATGCAGGCAGATCGGCCCGGCGAACCCAGACTGTTGGAGCCGATCGACATAAGGCCGACCCACGACCCCTTCGGCCAAGGTGGCGGGGCGGTGGCCCTTCCCTGCCCAGGCGAAGTTCTTGAAATAGGCCATGCCCAGCCGATCGCGGACGAGGTCGAACTCCGTCGGCCAGGATGTGCTGCCCTCGATGGTGGCATGCATGATGTCAAAGGCCCAGGCCAGTTCCGCCGCTGGGTGGTCACGCATGAGCATCGCCATATCCCAGATGCCGGCGCCGACATACTTCGCGCCAGAATGATTTTGGTAGCAGGGCTGAATCCCGATTTCACGCGAGAGCTGGACGAGGTCGCGGAGCTTCGGCTTGATCTCCTCCAACTGGACCCACGGCGATCGTTGACCATCGTAGGCATACCAATTCATCCGAAACCGCGGGATGCCGAGCGCCCGCGCCGTCCGGAGCATCGTCTCGGTCCGCGCTGCGGCCGAGACTTCATTGATCCCGGTGGTGAGCATCGTGATCGTCAGCCCGCATCGCCGCAAAGCTTCGACCAAACGGGGTAACCCCTCCTCCACCCGCGCGGGCTCGACATGCCCACCGAGACGCACCGGTGCCTCGATGCCCGTCACGCCGATCTCCGCGACAACCTCGGCCAGCTGCTCGAATGGCAAGCCGACGAGATGCTTGGTGAAGAGGCTCACCGCCGGCCGCGGTGGCGCCGGCCGATTGGCGGCGAGTAGCGGCCAAGGCCGTAACGCCGCGCCGGCCGCCACGGCGGCGGCCCGACCGAGCAAGGCGCGGCGGGAAAGCATGCGCTTACTTCTTGGTCAAACGCTTGATCTGGCCGGTCATCGAGGCGAAAAGCACGTCGCCATTGGCCGGGTCATGACCAAATCCCGCGATGGAGGTATCCTTGGCGACGACCTTGCCATCCCACTTGCCACCCTGTTCCCGCAAGGCGATGATCCGGCCGGAGGCGAAGTCGGCAAAAACATAGGAGCCTTTGAGTGCGGGGATTGCGTCCCCACGGTAGACGACGCCGCCGGTGACGGAGTTGCCGACTTTGCGGTCGTACTCATAGATCGGCGGGAGCCACTGCTTGGAGGCAGGAGCCAGGGCCGCCGGGCCTTGTTTGGCGCTGGCGTCCTTACGGTTATAGACATGCAGGCCTTCGATCTCGCTCCAGCCGTAGTCGCCGCCGGCAACCAAGATATCGATTTCCTCGAAAAGGTTCTGGCCCACGTCCCCGGCGAAACAGGTGCCCGTCCGGGGGTCAAAAGAGAAGCGCCAGGCGTTGCGGAGCCCCGTGGCCCAAGTCTCGGTCCGGACCGACTTCGGCTCGAGGGTCTGGCCTCGGTGGCTGGTCGCCTGCACGAACGGGTTATCGGCCGGCACCGCGTAGAAGGCGACCCCTTGGGCGTCGGCCACGACCGACGGGTGGGGGTTGGGCGCCAGGCTTCCCGGCTTCTTATCGACGTCGACCCGGAAGACCCCGGCATGAAAGCCCTTGTTGATGAAGCCGGCGTAATTGAAGGCATCGCCACCCGCCCCACCGTCCCCACAACTGAAGTAAAGGTAGCCATCGGGACCGAAATGCATGTCGCCGCCATTGTGGTTGGAGGCCGGGTCGAGCTGGGTCATCAACGGCTGCTCGGAGTCGGGATCGACCTGGAACTCGGCGCCCTCCTTCAGCCGGAAGCGGGAGACCCGCTGGTGCAACTTGCCTCCAATCTTAACACTATAATAGACAAAGACTTGGCGAACCTTTTCATACTGAGGGTGAACCGCGAAACCGAGCAGGCCGCATTCACCGCCAGCCTCGAATTCGCCATCCTTCACCGCCAGTTGGAAGACTTGCCGTTTGACGGGCTTACCGGCGGACAAGCCGGTCACCATCTGGATCTTACCCCCGAGGTAAGCGCTGGCCTTCTTCTTCTTATCGGCGGTCTTATCCCCGGCCGGTGCCGGCACAGGATCGCCCTTCTCGATGATGAACAGGGCGTCCTTGCTCCCGGGCAGGGGGGCGACCCCGATCGGCAAGCTGAAGTTCAACCCGGGGAACGCCGGCTCGACGTTCACCTCCTGGGCCGAGGCGGGGACCGCGGCGAGCAGGAGGGCGCCGGTCAGGATAGAGACGATGCGGGGAAGCATGGAGGTGGGTGGGGGCGGGAGGTGATATGACAGACACCGACCACAGGCAAAAGTTTTTTCGTACCGGTGGTCGCCGCCGAGCCGGGGTCCGGGCGACTTGCAAGATACCCTTATTTTTCGCTGGTTATCAGCGTGGGGTTCGCTACTAAATACACCCGCATCACTGCACCACTAACCCAAAACAACATGTCCAAAGCCCTCACCAAGTCCCAAATCGCCGCCGCCCTCGCCGAGAAGGCCGAGCTCTCTAAGAAGCAGGCCACTGCTATCCTCGAGATCATCGCCGCCCTCGCCTATAAGAACGCGAAGAACTCCTTCACGCTCCCCGGCCTCGGCAAGCTCGTGCTCGTCCACCGCAAGGCCCGCCTCGGTCGCAACCCGGCCACCGGCGAAACGATCCAGATCAAGGCCAAGAAGGTCGTGAAGTTCCGCGTGGCCAAGGCCGCGAAGGACGCGATCCTCGGCTCGAAGTAATCCGCTTCGTATCGACGACGAAAGGCGCTCCGCACGGAGCGCCTTTTTTGTCGGCCCCTCCGGACCCGCGGCACCCGCGGGTCTTTCTTTTCTTGCCCCGTCGGCCCTCCATGGAATGAATGTTCATCCGCAACCCGCCCGGGTGGCGAAATGGCAGCCGCAGCGGACTCAAAATCCGCCGCCCTCTAAAGGCGTGAAGGTTCGAGTCCTTTCCCGGGCACTTGCGGCGCGACGCGCGACGCAGTCAGGCCAACCAAAGCCAGGCCGCGCCGGCGAGCGCCGCGCCCGCGACGAACACCGCGGCGCAGCCGCGGTTCGCCAAACGCGCGCGATACGACAGACCTGTGCCCGGCACGCCGACGGTGCCGTCGACTTTATCGCCACGGAGATTCACGGTCGCCCCCGGGCGCCCGACCGAGACGGAGGGCCCGGTCTTCGAGAGGTTCAGGCGGAGGAAACGGCCAAGCCGGACGGAACGATGGAAGCGGAAGAAACCCACGCCTTCTAGAAGAACCTAAGGTAACACCGGCGGCGAGCGCATTCCCGGGACGGGTGGTTGTATTCGCGCGCCCGGGCCGCAATCTCCAGCCATGCCCATCGTCCTCGCCCTCCTGCTCGCCGCCACGACACCGGAGCTCCCGCCCTCGCCGCCCCGCGTGACGGCGACGCCCCTGCCGGGCGGCGCCGTCTTCTCGCTCGCGTACGATCAGCGCCGCGCGGACCTGCCGAGCGCGCGTCTGGAGGAGATCCGCGCCAGCGTGGCGGAAGTCGAACGCGCGGACCTCCGCGCGGGCTACCTGCGACTCCGGGCCGCCCACCAAGCCGCCGAACTGGCCGCGACCAAGGCAGCGGACGAGGCCAAATCGGTGCAACGCGAGAAGGACCGGCTGGGGCGCCAAAAGGCCGAGATTGACGACTTGGAGAAACAAGCGGAGACGGCCAAGGCCAACTACGATCGCTGGCGGAACCGCGACGAGAAGCAGGCCGCCCAATACCAATCCACCTACCAGACCTTGAACACGCGGCTAGGGAATGAACGCAAGCAGCTGGCCCGCACCAAAGCCAATCAAGGCCGGTCCGCCGAGGCGCTGGCCGAAGCGGAGAAAGCCGCTGCCGTCGCCGCCACCACCCGGGAAACCGACGCCGCCGCTTACGCCAAGGCACTGGACGCCGCCGGACCCGCCTTGAAGAAACTCCGGACGGCCGCTGGCATCACGGAGCCCCGCTGAGCCGGCCCCCGCGAGCCGTATGACAAACCCCGCGCTTGCCTCGGGTCGGACGACCGCCATGGTGAAGGCCGTTCCTTAGCAGTCGCATCACGAGCAAAACGGCGCAAGCCGCTTGCACCAACCGAGCCCCAACAGGCCACGGTGGTTCCGGGAAACCATTCCCGAGATGAGAGCCGTCAGGCTACAAACCAGTCCCCGCAGGATTGATCGTGATGCGTCCCTTTCACCGACGACCATGATCAACACCCACGAGACCAACCCGACCCACCCGACCGCCCCCGCCCGCCTCTCCCTTCGCGTGCGGCGGGACAACCCGTTCCACCACCTCTGGGAGAACAACGGCACCTGGTGGGTGCATTTCACCGAACACCTGCCGGATTTCACCAAGCGCCGCGTCCGCCGTTCACTGGGGACGAAGGACCCGGCGGAAGCGATCCGGCGACGCGATGCGCTGTTCACCGCGGCCGCGCGCGCGGCGTGAACGGCCTCAGTAGAACTCGACCACGTACTCGAGGTTCGGGGCCGTCCAGCCTTTGAGCGGGACGACCACCCCGACGCGCGTCCCGCGCCGCGGCAGGACCTCCGGCCGGAAAATCAGGCACTGCGGCGTACCCATGCCTTCCCGGGAAACACGCACATCGGTAACCTTGAGTTCCTTCAAGCCTTTCACGTCCGCGGGGAAGCGATCCGAGCCCCCCAGGAGGTAGACCTTCGGGGCCGCCTTGTCGGCGAACTGGTAGCGCCCGGGCTCGGCCGAAATGCTCCAGGCCGTGCGCGCCCGGTAATAAGCCAGCGGCCAGAAGCCGGCGGCGGGAAAGCAGACCAGTTGGTCGTTGGTCACGGTGGCATTCGAGCCATCCATCGACCACATGGCGGAGAACCCGCGGACTTGCCCGAACCCGGTGGCGCCCATGGCGGGATTGAGGCACCAGCGGCGGTGGCCCACGCCGCCGACATTCTTCTCATCGCTGTCGTCCATGTAACCATCGACCGAGCCCGTCAGACCATCCGGGCCGGACGTGGAGAAGAGATTCGCATGCGAGGTCCCCTCGTAGCCCTTGCGAAAGAGCGTCTCCTCCATCCCCGCCGGCTTCGGTGGCGTGTGTTCGATATGCCCCAGCACGCTGCAAAGGTAAGCCCCATACTTGCAAGTCAGGGTGAACTCATCCTTCAGCTTCACCTCGGCCTCCAGCCCGCAGAGAAAACGGTACCCGTTCAGACGCAGCAGTTCGCCGCGGGCCCGCTTCAGCTCATCGGGTTTGATGACGAGGTCGGCCCCGGCGCCCTTCCCTTTCGGCTTTTCGGCGGGCGCGCCTTCCTCCTTCGGCGCGACCGGCTGAGCCGGATTCTTCTCCGAGCGATGCTTCGCCTCCAAGGCCTTCAAGCCCGCCTCGAGTTCGGCCCGGGTTCGCTTCGCGGTGTCGACCGGAGTCACCGCGGGCAAGCCGGCGGCGATCAAGAGCAACCCGCAGGAAAACGCACGCACGGCTGAATCAGAAACGCGCCCCCAAGCGCACGGCCAGACCCCAGCTCGCCCCCGGCTGGAAGGCCCCCATCGACTCGCCGTCATGGCGGAAAGAATGTCGGGCGAAAGCCACCCACTCCGCCGAACCCCGGACAAACCAGGTCCCGGTGGGCTCGAGGAACTGCGTGATCCCGACCCGCAACGGCACCTCCCCGATGGCGACCGCGCGCGCGCCATAGGAACCATCCGTGAGCCGGAAGGTCAGGGTTTCGTAGGCCATCGAGGCGTCGAGCATCGTGGCCCGATCCGCCGTGAGGAACCAGCGGATGAAGAGGCCGTTCTGCAAACCGCTGGCGCGAAGCTCGAACTCCGCGGTCGCATCAGGACGCCAGATGGCCTTCACATAAGGCACCGGTAGGACCGTCATCTCGAAGCGGGACTGGAAGACCAAGCCGAGCGCGATATCGAGCTCATCGCTCGGCCGCCAGCGCACCGCGCCCCCGAGCCCCCAGCGGAAACCTTCGGTCAAAGCCAAGCGGGTGTCGGCCGCCCACTCCGCGGCGTAGATGAGTTGGACCGCATAACGCCCGCCATGATCCCACTGCTTGAAACCGGTGAGGATCAGGTCATCGGCATCGCCGTAGCGCCGGTCGCTGTTGGCGGCCAGCCCGTCGAAGTTCTGGGTGTAGCGATACCATTCTAGGTCAAGCGCCTCGGTCGGCTGCTTCCAGATCACTTCGAAGCCCGTGCGGCTGCGCCCATAGGTGCCCGTCTCGCCCCCCGCATGGGAGATGGCATCCGGGGCACGCCGTTGCCAGTCAGCCATGACCAACCAAGGCTTATCCTGGGCATGAACGTTGACGGAACCTAGCCAGGCCATTGATGCCCAAACTAGGGCAATCTGCTTTCTTTTAAACATAGCACTTACGGTTATTTTTCATTTTTGGGGTGATTTCCCTCGAAGGCAAGTGGCTTGCAGAATTTGCCTAAATTTTGGCACATAAAGTGCTTAATACACAACAAGATGATTATTTCTGCCATCACCACCCCAACCGCTGGCGATAACGCCTGGGTCCTCGTGAGTACCGCCCTCGTGCTGATGATGTGCATCCCGGGGCTCTTTCTTTTCTATGGCGGGCTCGTCCGGGCGAAGAACGTCCTATCCATCGCGGCCCAGTGCCTCGCCCTCACCGCTCTCGGGCTCTTGATGTGGTGGGGCTTCGGCTACTCGCTCGTCTTTGGTCGCAGCTTCGAGGGCGGCCTGCTCGGGCACCTCTTCGGCGGCGCCGAGCACTTCGCTTTCAAAGGCGTCGGCCTCGAGTCGTCACCCTACGAGCCGCGCATCTCCGCCGCCACCTTCGCCCTCTTCCAGGCGATGTTCGCCGCCATCACCCCCGCGCTGATCATCGGGGCCGTCGCCGAGCGCATGAAGTTCTCCGCCGTGCTCCTCTTCTCCGCCCTGTGGACGCTGGTCGTCTACTACCCAATCGCGCACGCCGTCTGGGGCGCCACCGGCGACTTCGCCGGCCTCGCCAACGAACACGCGGCCTTCAAGGCGGCGGACTTCGCCGGCGGCATCGTCGTGCACATGACCTCGGGCTGGTCGGCGCTCCTCCTGTGCATCGTGGTCGGCCCGCGCCAAGGCTTCGGTAAACGGTCGATGGCGCCCCACAGCATGGTCCTTTGCGTCGCTGGCACCGGCTTCCTCTGGGCCGGCTGGTACGGCTTCAACGCCGGCTCGGCACTGGCCGCGGACGGCGTCGCCATCCAAGCCTTCCTCACCACGACCCTGGGCGCCGCGGCCGCCACGCTTTCTTGGGCGTTCGTCGAGAAGCTGCATCGCGGCAAGCCGTCCGTCCTCGGGCTCTGCTCCGGCGCTATCGCCGGCCTGGCCACCATCACCAACGCCGCGGGTTTCGTCTCCGGCGCCTCGGCTGTGCTCATCGGTGCGCTCGCCGGCCTGCTTTCTTACGGCGCTTGCTCGATGCTCAAAACCAAGTTCGGCTACGACGACGCACTAGATACCTTCGGCGTGCACGGCGTCGGCGGCACAATCGGCGCCCTCGCGACGGCGCTGCTGATGGATGGGGCCGCCAACGCGGCGGGCGGGAAACTCATCGGTCACGGATTGCTCGCGGGCCAATGCGTCGCCATGGCCACGTGCATCGCGCTTTCGCTGGCGGCGACATGGCTGCTGGCGAAAATCGTCGACCGCTCGATCGGCTTGCGCCCGACGGAGGAGGAAGAAGCGCAAGGGCTGGATATCGCCGACCATAACGAAGAAGGCTATAATCACGGTTAAGCCCCGGGCGCGGCCGCTGCGTCGAGCCGTTTTGCCTGAAAAAAGGCAAACTGCTCCGCACGGTAAGATTGATTTTGGACACATTTTAAGGGAACCCTCGGTCCCGGAGGCTTGGCACGGGGGTTGCGAAAGGGTAACTGCCATGAACTCCCTGTCTCGAACCCTCACCATCCTCGCTCTGGCGGCAGTGCCCTTCCTGTCGTCGGCGCAGACCGCACCCGCCCCAGCGCCGGCGCCCGCTCCGGCCGCCGCCAAAGCCCCGCCCGCGCCGACGCTCGAACAGCGCATTGCTGGTCTGGAAGCTTATGTCGGTAATACCGACCCCGGTGCCTCCCTGTTGGTCGGCCCGAAGGACAAGGATGGCAAACCGACCCTCCCCGAAGGCCTGACCACGCCGACCGTCGGCGTCGCCGGTCCCGGCCACAATGCGTTCATGATGGTCAGCGCCGCGCTGGTCCTCTTCATGACGCTCCCCGGCTTATTCCTGTTCTACGGCGGCCTCGTGCGCTCCAAGAACGTCCTCTCGGTCGTCGCCCAGTGCTTCGGCCTGGCCGGCCTGGTCGCCGTGCTCTGGTGGGCCTGCGGCTACTCCCTCGTGTTCGGCAAGAACTTCAGCGGCACGACCCTCGGGCACATCTTCGGGGGCAGCGAGTTCTTCTTCTTCAACGGGGTGACCTCCGCCCCGAACACCGACTACGCCTACTGGATCTCCCAGAACGTCTTCGCGATGTACCAGCTCATGTTCGCGATCATCACCCCGGCCCTCATCGTCGGCGCCATCGCCGAACGCATGAAGTTCTCCGCCATGATGCTCTTCATGCTCGGCTGGATGTTCCTCGTCTACTTCCCGATGGCCCACGCGATCTGGGGCATCACTGGCGATATGAACGGCGTCTGGAACGCCACCGCCCCGATCAAGGCCATCGACTTCGCCGGCGGTACCGTCGTCCACATGACCTCCGGCTGGTCTGCCCTGCTTCTCTGCATCATGCTCGGCCCGCGCCTCGGCTTCGGCAAGAAGTCCATGGCCCCGCACAGCATGGTCCTCTGCGCCGTCGGCACGGGCATCCTTTGGGTGGGTTGGTACGGCTTCAACGCCGGCTCGGCCCTCGCCGCTGACGGTGTCGCCGCGCAGGCCTTCATGACCACGACCCTCGCCGCCGCCGTCGCCGCCTTCACCTGGGCCGGTCTCGAATGGATCCTCCGTAAGCACGCCAGCATCCTCGGGCTCTGCTCGGGAGCCGTCGCTGGTCTCGTGGTCATCACCCCCGCCGCCGGCTTCGTCTCCGCCTCGGGCGCGATCCTCATCGGGGTCCTCGCGGGCGTGGTGCCCTTCCTCGCGGTGGTCTACCTGAAGTCGAAGCTCGGCTACGACGATGCGCTCGACACCTTCGGCGTGCACGCGGTCGGCGGGACTCTCGGGGCTATCCTGACCGGCGTCCTGGCGACGGTCGACGCCAACGGCAACCTCGCCACGAACCTCAAGGACGTGGTCGGCAAGACACTCGTCACCGAACAGTTCAAGGCCATCGCGGTGACGCTCGTCCTCTCCCTCGTCGCGACCGCGATCCTCGCCTACGTCCTCAAGGCCACCATCGGCCTGCGCCCGACCGAGGAAGAAGAAGCCCGCGGCCTGGACATCTCGGACCACGGCGAAGAAGGCTACAGCCACAACTCCTAAGCCCCCTCCGCGGGAGTTTGGCCCACAGGCCGCCCAACCGGGCGGCCTGTTTCTTTGGTGGACTCCTTCCCCCGACCTTCCTTTCCGGTTGATTTTTCGACGGATGGTGACATTGTGCTGTCTACAACAGTTCTGTGATGAAGTTTTCCGCCATGTTAGACGGCCCGTTCGTCGGCACCGCCGAGGAACTCGCGGCCTATGTCTCCGGCAAGCTCGCCTCCTTCGGGTTCGGGCCCCGCTTCCAGGCCAACGAGCGGCTCGTCCGCTTCTACGCCTTCGAAGGTCTGATCGACAAGCCGGAGCGCGCCGAGGACGACAAACGCCGGGCCAACTTCGGCGACAAGCAGGTCCGCCAGTTGTTGGTGGCCCGCATCCTTTCGGAACGTGGTAACGACCTCGAGACCATCCGTGGCATGCTGCGCCGCCACGCCACGCTGCCCCAACTCGATGAGCTGATCGACGAACATGCCCGGGCCTCCGAACTGGAAAGCCGCTCCTCCCGGCCGCACCTCGCCGGCTCCCTGCAGGAACCCTTGGCATATTCCCGACGGGAGGTCCGCTCCCGGGGCGTCGATTCCGAGGCGGCCCGCCTACCCAGCCAAGGCATCCCCCGGCCCGGACGCTTCTCCAGCGAGACCATCCATCAACTACGTGACATCTCGGATTCGCGCTCGCCGGGCCTGATTTTCCGCAAGATGGTGATGCGCGAAAGCCAACGGGAAGACCTCAGCCCAGAGGTCAGGGGCCTCTACCGCCAACTACTGGCATTCCACCCCTCCGATCCTGGGGAAGCCCCCAAGCGGGAGCGGTGGTCCAAGATACGGTTAGCCCCCTGGTGCGAGGTCTTGATTCACATCGACGGACGAGCCAAACCCTCCCGAGAGGAAATCAGCGAAATAGTCGATAATTTCCGTAACTCGTTAGAAGATAGTTATATGTGATTTTGTGACAGTAATTAAAAGGTGTTAATGAAAATAAAGGTTCTGTCTTGGTGTTGACAGTTTATGGCGGGTGTGCAAAGTAGATCTCTCCCACCCATGATCCAACCCACCATCGAAATCCTCGCCCTCAAGAAGGGCTTCCTCCGCGCCGCCGCCGAACCGATTCATGCGCTCGTACGACTGATCGCCCCGGCTCAGCCCTCCACCCACTCCGCCGCGTTGCGTGCCCCGCTTGACCTTGTCCTGGTGATCGACCGCTCGGGGTCGATGAGCGGGGCGCCGTTGCAGGCCGCCCTCGAATCCGCGAGCCGCATCATCGGCGGCCTGCGCGACGACGACCGCATCGCCCTCGTCACGTTCGACACGAACATCGACGTGTTGCACCCCCTCGCCTACCCGACCGACCGGGCGGGTCTCGTCCAGCGCGTCAAGGCCGTGCGCTCGGGTGGTTCGACGGCGTTGTTCGGCGGCTGGGAGGCCGGCATGCTGCAGCTAAAAGGGCAGGTCAGCAAGGAACGTATCGCCCGCGTCATCCTCCTGAGCGACGGGCAAGCCAATCACGGCCTGACGAATGAAACCGAGATTTACGAACAGGTCTCGAAGGCCGCGGCCGCGGGTATCACCACCTCCACCGTGGGCCTCGGCGACGGCTTCAACGAGACACTGATGACCGGCATGGCTCGGGCCGGCGAAGGCGCCGCCAACTTCGGCCAGACCGCCGACGACCTGGATGAGGCCTTCGAGGAGCAGTTCGCCATCCTCTCCAACGCCTACTTGCGTCAAGTGTTCGTATCCATCCAGGGCGGCAGCGACGTCCAAGCCCGTCTACTCGGCGACTTCCTCGAGGAAGGCCGCGCGACCAGCCGCCGGCTCGGCACCCTGCCTTGGGCGTCCTCGCTCGTGTGCGTGGTCGAACTCAAGATCGGCCCGGCGGCCCGCGCCGATTCCCTCCTCGCCGTGAACTTCGATGCGAAGACCAAAGAAGGTGAGCAGGTGAGCTTTGGGCCGGCCATCCTCGCCCTGCCGGAGCTCGACCTCGCAGCCTTCTCCGTCCTCCCGCCGGAACCGCATGTCGCCGCCGCGGTGACGGAAGCCATCATCGCCGAGAAACTCGAGCAAATCGAGGAGATGGCCCGCTCCCACCTGATCAAGGACGCGAAGGAAAACCTGGCCGCTCTCGCGGCCCGACCCGACCTCTCGGAGTGGGTGCAGAAGAAGGTGGCCTACCTGCAACGCCTACTCGAGGAGGATGTGGCGATGACGATGAAAGAGCTGCGCTATGGCCGCAACAGCATGACCCGGGGCGCGAAGTCGGTGAGCCTGGCGGCCTTCAGCGAGACCAGTGCAGAGGAAATGGCCGAGGACCGGGCGATCTTCCTTCGCAAGAAGGCGGCCGCGGGCCAGAGCATCCGTCGCCAGTCCCCGACCCCTCCGCCCGCCACCCCTGGCAACGGCGCCAACCCGGCCCAGCCCTAAGGGCTAGCTAACGAGGAATAAACCTGCCCGGTGGAAGCGATTCCATCGGGCTTTTTGTTGCCCGCCAAAACCAGCGGGCCAAACTGGGGGCAAGTCCCATGCCCCGCGCCCTTCGCTTTGCCCTTTGGTCCGTCGGTACCCTCGCCCTGGTCCTCGGCATCGGCCTGTTCTGGGTCGATAGCCAATTACGCGCGGAACCGTTGGGAGCCCGCGTGAAGGCGTTGCTCACGGACGCCAAGATCCAGGGAGGTATCGCCAAGATCGAGGCGGAACTGGATGGACGCTTCACCGCTGAAGGCATCGACCTCACCTTACCCGACGGCCTTCAATTCAAGGCGGCGAGCCTCACCGGGGATCTCGGCGTGATCGCGAGCCTCCTCGGCACCTATACCCTGGACAAGTTAGAGGCCAAGGGTCTCGAACTCGACCTGAGCCATCGCAAGGTCTTGCCGGCGGTCACCCCGGCGACCCCGGCGGCGAAGACCCTCCTGCCTCATTTGGTCCTCGGGCCTTACTCGGCGGCAGGACGCGTCACCCTCGCCGACGGCACCTTGCTCCGCTTCAGCGTCGCCGGCGACGGGCTGGATACGGCGGGCAAGGTCGACCTCCGCGCCGGCGTGGCTTGGCCAGGCTTCGCGCTCGGGACTAATCAAACGAAACCGCAGGCCGACATCGTGCTCAACGCGACCTTCCGCGAGACCTTCGGGGGGAAGGGGCTCGATCCTGCGGCCCTCGCCGTGGCCTTGGCGGAGGCGACCTTGACGGTGACCGCCAAGGATACCAGTCCCTTGGCTGTCGGGAGCATGAGCCTCGAGCTCAAGGCTCGCCAGGGCGCGCTCCGGGAACTCGATTTCGGCGGGCAGTTTAAATCGACCGCGACCGAGGGGCTCCTCCTGCAAGGCGTGGTGAACGACGCCGGGCTTCGCCCCGCCGCGCGACTGGATATCGCCGTGGCCGCCGGCACGGTTGCCTTCGGCGCCAACCTCGATATCGACCCGACGAAATTCGGCATCCTCGCGCGGACGTTGCCGGACTGCCGGGTGAAAGGCCGCATCTACGCCGAGCTCGCCACCGCCCCAGGCACCTGGCGCGCCAACTCCTGGCCAGACCAACCGCTGCAAGCGAGCTGGGCCGACCTCTCCCGCTTCTCCAAGGCGATCCCCAAGGACACCGCGTCGACGTGGACGCTCGCGTTCGGCATCGAACAGCGCGCCGATAGCTTGGCGCTGAGTTCACTTCGCATCCAAGGCAACGGCATCGAGCTCACCAGCGAACAACCGATTCTGATTCCGCAAGGCAAGCTCCCGCAGGATGTCGCCCTGCGCCTGAAGGCCAACGACGCCAACCTCGTCACGCTCGCGCCCTTCCTCGCCGGCGCCGACCTGGCGATCACCTCCGGCCGCTGGACGGGTGAGGCCACCATCGCCTTGACCAAGGGCGAACCTTCGATCGACACCGTCAAGACGCACGCGATCCGCGGGCTGAATGTCGAACGCGCCGGGCAGGTCCTGCTGCAGGCCATCGACGCCGACATCCCTTTGCAGGCCTTGAACGGCGCCCTCCGCCTCGCGCCGTTTAAAATCAGCACCGAAGCCGGCACGCTCGCCTCCGGCGAACTCGTCTTCCGCCCGGGCGCCGAGGGCGCTTGGTCCGCCACGGCCGATGTCAATCTGGGCATCGCGGAGTTGGCGGCGCAACCGGGCTGGGAAGACCTACCGCGCGACAAACTCGCCGGGATCCGCGTCGACGCCCAGGCCACCCTGTCGCAGGCGGCCGGCGGACGACCGACCCTCAACACGACGACGGCGAAGATTTCCCGCGGCGGGGCGGACCTACTCAAGCTCAAGCTCCGGCAGGCGCTCGCCCTCGGTGGCGCCAAGCCCACCGGCGTCCTCCTCGAAGCATCGGCGGCCAACCTGCCGCTGGAGTCGGTCGCCGCGCTCGTCCCTGGCCTCAAGTTGGCGGGCACGCTCGAACGCGCCGACCTGGTCCTCGGGTTTCAGACCCAAGGACTCTTCGTGCGCACCGAGGGCGCGCCGCTTGCCTTCGTGGGGACCAGCGTGAGCTGGGCAGGCAAGCCGTGGGTCAAGGAATGTGACCTCGCCGCCAGCCTCGACCTGCTCGTCGGGGAGAAGTCGACCGTGCTCGGTTTCCGCCAAGCGCGCTTCACCCACAAAGACCGCGTGCTCGCAAGCGGCGACCTTTCCCTTGGCCTGGGCGAAGCCCCGACGACTTTGAAACTCACCGGGAGCCTCGGTGCCCTCGCCCAACAGCCGTTCGCCGGCCCGCTCAGCGTGATCGCCACGGGCGACTACACGGCCGCCGCGACGCGCGCGACCGACGGCAGCATCACCGTGAGCCTTGACGTCACCGAAGTGACGACGACGAACAGCGATGGTCAGATCAAAGCCGCCGAGGTCCGCGGCAAGTATGTGCCGGAAGGCGCGGGCTTATCCGCCGAAGGGCGGATCCGACTGCGTTGCGCCAACCTCACCAGCGGCCAGTTCACGCTCACCCAACGCATCACCGGCACGCGCACCGACTGGCAAGGCAAGGTGCAGTTCGACAACATCGACGGCGACGACGTCCTCGGCCTGCTGCCGCGCCCGGGGGAGGAGAAGGTCGTACCGCCGAAGCCCAAGCCGGACCAGAAGCCTTTCTGGTTCAACCAGACGGGCACCGCGGAACTGCGCATCGCCCAGGCCAGCTTCAAGGGACTCAGCGTGCAGGACTTTCTCCTCCAGGCCGTGGCCGACGACCAGTCGGTACGCGTCACCAAGGTCGGCGGGACCTTTGCGCAAGGCGTGTTAGCCGGCGGGGCCAAGCTTGAGTTCAAACCCGGGACGGTCGGCGGGCCCTACGTGCTCGATGGCACGGTCATCCTCAATAACTTCGAGCTCGGCGCCATCGCCGAGACGATTCCCGCGATCCATCAATTCTCGAAGGAGTTCATCCAAGGCCGGGCCGCGACCAAGGCCCGCATCACTGGCATCGCCGGCACCGCCGGCGAGCTGGCCGGCGTGGTGACGGTCGACGCGGAACTGAAATCCACCGGGGGACGGCTCCGTTCCTTCGGCGACAAGAACGGGGGCGCCGCCTTGACCGCGGGTAAGTTCAGCGAAGCCGGCGAGGCGCTCGGTGGCCTCGCCATCCTGGCGGGCGCCCTCAACAAGAACCAGCAACAGGGCGAGAAAATCGCGAAGATCGGCGCCGCCGTGTCGGCCGTCGCGAAGCTGCAGAAAGCCCTCGCCGATTTCCGGTTCGACCACCTCGAGCTCAAGGCGTCGCGCCTGGCGACCGGGACGTTGAAGCTGACGAACTTCGAACTGCGCAACGAGTCCCTCAGCCTCGCCGCCACCGGCGGTATCCAGCTGCGCGATGGCGTCGCGTTCGCCGACTGGCCGATGCTGTTCGACGCCAAACTCCGCGGGAGCGGGGATTTCGCGAACTACTTCAACCTCCTGGGCTTCGGCTCCGGCCTACCGGAGCCCGACGGCCTGACGGCCGGCCCGGCGTTCCAGATCAAGGGCTCCCTGAATAGCATCCAATCCGACGTCATGGAGAAACTGCAGGGGGCGGTGGATCGCTTCAAGTCGGGCGCCAGCTACCAGCCGGGCAACCCGACCCAAGGCAACCAGGCGGCGCCGACGAACCCGGTCGCACCGAAGCGCAACCCGCTGGAAGGCTTACTCAAGGAACTCGGTCGATGAGACTGGGTCGAGGCGCGCTCGTTGGCGGCCTCGCGCTGCTGCTCCTCCTGTCCGCCGGCGCCCTCGCCTGTGGCTCGAGCGGGCTAGGTTTCGGCGAAGGCGGCGGCCTTGCTTGGCTGCGGTTACCGCGCGTGCTCGCCGCGCTCGCCGCGGGCGGGGCCCTGGGCATCGGCGGGGCGACCCAGCAAGGCCTGTTCCGCAATCCCTTGGCCGACCCCGGGCTGACCGGAGTCTTCGGTGGCGCGCTCTTGGGGCTGGCGCTGCTGCTCGGCTTCGCACCGGCCTTCGCCTGGGGACATGCCTGGGCGCTGCCCGCCGCGGCGTTCGGCGGCGCGCTCGGCGTGTCGAGCCTGCTCGTCGTCATCGGCCGCGACGGGCCGCCCCATCGCCTGCTCCTGACCGGACTCGGGCTTAACGCCTTCGCCGCCGCCGGCACACTGCTGATCGCGAACCTCGCGCCCGAATCCCGGGAACTCCTCCTTAACGGCAGTTTCGGCGACTGGCTCGGGATGGCCTCCCCGGAGCTCATCGTCCGCCCGGCTTTACTCTGCCTCATCGCCGGAGGCCTGCTCTGGACGCTCGCCCGCCCGCTCGACTTGCTCGCGCTAGGCGAAGAGGCCGCGCAGGCAGCTGGCTGCGACCTGCGTCGGCTGCGCCGACGGGCGATCCTCCTCACCGCGCTCGCGGCCGCCGCGGCGACCTGCCTGGTCGGCCAGATGGCCTTTGTCGGCCTACTGGCCCCGCACCTCGCCCGCGCCCTCTTCGGTCCCCGCCACCGCTGGGTGCTGCCGGTCTCCGCCTTGCTGGGTGCGACGCTGTTACTGCTGGCCGATACCGCCGGCCGGGCCGCCATCCCCGGCACCCCGCTTTCCGCCGCCGCGGTGATGGCGTTGCTCGGTGCCCCGCTCTTCATCTGGATCGCAAGGAGGAGCCATGGATGACGCCACCCTCCGACTCGAACGAGTCGCGTTCGAAGTCGCCGGGCGCCGGCTCCTCGATGGCGTCGGTGGGACGATGTGGCCGGGCGAGCAAGTCGCCCTCGTGGGCGCGAACGGCGCCGGCAAGACCACGCTCCTCCGGGCCGTGGCCGGCCTCCTGCCGACCACCACGGGGGTACTCTCGGCGACCGGGCTGGACCCGCGGACGGCTTCGCCGGCGGACAGCGCCCGCCGGCGGGTCTATGCCCCGCAACACCCCGACTGCGCCTGGAACCCGACCGTCGCCGAACTCGGCGAGCTTGCCGCGCAACCCGCGGCGTGGCTCCACTGGTCGGAGCGACTCGCCTTGACCGACCTCGCCGCTCGTCCGCTGGCGACCTTGTCCGGCGGGGAGCGTAAGGCCGCCCACCTCGCGCTGAGCTTCGCCACGTTGACGGAGCCCTACGGGGCGTTGCTCTTGCTCGACGAGCCGACCGCCGCGCTGGACCGCCGCAGGCAGGAGATCGTCCACCAAGCCGTGCGGGCCTTCGCGCAAGCGGGTGCCACCGTGCTCGTCGCGACCCATGATGCCGACTGGGCCACCGCCTTCCCGCGCGTGCTGGCGCTCGAGGAGGGCCGAGTCATCGCCGACGGCCCGCCGGCCACGGTGTTCAACGCCGACCTCGTCCGCGCGATCTGGGGCGGACCGGCAGCATAGCCGGCGGGGCGACGGCCAGCTGACCGGCGCGCGCCGCCGAGAAAAGAAATTGCTGCGCCAGGCCAGCCGCGGCGCCAAAATGAATCCGGCCGAAAGCCTCCAGCCGGTCCGGCGGCCAGCCTACGAGGCCATAGGCTCCGCCAAGCGCCTGCACGACCCAGGTATCGACCGGAAAACTTTCCCATCGGCCGAAACCGAACAAGGCGACGCAAGCCGCGACCTTGGGCCCGACCCCCGGCAAGGCGCGTAACTCCGTCAAAAGCGCCGGCGTGGACAACGCGGCGAACTCCGCCTCCCACCGCGGGCGGGCGCACAAGCGTTCGGCCGTGCCGCGCAGAAATGCGGCGCGGTAGCCGAGCGCGCAACGCTGCAAAGTCGCGTCGGACGCGGCCGCCAAGGCGGCCCACTCCGGCAAGGCGTGCTGACCCTCGCCCAACCCCTCGCCAAGCTCGGTCGCCAGTCGGGCGACCATCTCGCGGATCTGCAGGATCCGCTTATTGGAACTGCACAGGAAGCCGATGAGGGCATCGCGCGGCGGCTGCCGCAGGATCCGCAGCCCAGGGTAGCACTGCATCGCCCCGGCGAGCACCGTATCCGATCGCCACGGTAACGCGTCCGCCAAACCGGCCTGCACCCCTTCCGCATCAAGGTAAGCGCGCAGGGCGGCGAACCCGGCGACCCACGAACCGCGCACGCGGCCTTCGAGCCCAGCGGGACCGACCCGCACCGCCGCGACGGTCGCGCCAAAGATGCCCGCCCAGACTCCGGCTTCATCCTGGCGCCAGCGGAAAGCCTGCCCGCCGTCGAGCTGCTCGGCCAAGGTGGCCGCCGGTACATCCTGAGTCAGGCGCAACGGCTGCCATGCGCTCCAGCCGGCGGCGGCCATCGCGGTCAACGCGGCCCGAGGTCGCGCCGAGTCCCCCAGAGGAAACTCTGCTTCGTGGCGATGACCTTGCCTTGGGCATCCGTCACGGAGAGCCGCCAAGCCACCGGGTGCCAATCCGGCGAACCCCCATCCTTGCCAGTCAAGCCGAGGACCAACTCCCCGAACCAACCCTTGGGCAATAGCTTGAGGGAAAAGTCATAACGCTCCGGGGCGAGATGCTCCGTGCGCACCACCTCAAGGATGAGTCGGCCATCCGCCGGCGGCGCCTCTACCAGTTGGAGATAGAAATAATAACCTTCGCGCGACTTCTCCTGCGTGCGGAAGACGACATCATCGCCGTGATGTTCATTGGCGTAGAAAGCCTCGGAGGCACGGGCGACGTCCGCCTCGGTGCGGTAACGCTCGTTGACGTAGGCGATGCCCGTCGACGGGGTGCCGCAAGCGGTGAGCACCAAAGCGGCGAGCGCGCCCCCGAAGGAGGCCTGGCTCACCGCGCGGCTCACTTCTTGGCCTTCTTCTTGCCGGCCGCGGTGCGAGCGGCTTTGACACGCGCCTTCTGGCGTTCGAGGTAGGCGCGACGACGACGACGCTTGATGACCTTGTTGTACTGTTGACCCATGGTGTCAGCATCCTCCCGCAACCCCTTCCATGGTCAAGGAGAAGGTTACGACCGTCTTACCTCCCGGGTCTTTCCGGGGGTAAAGAGTCCTTTCTGGCTGCCTGGGTAGGGATCGAACCTACGACCAAGTGATTAACAGTCACCTGCTCTACCGCTGAGCTACCAGGCAGTGCGAAAGGACCCCAATCAAGGCAAGGTCCAGGCCGCTCTGTCAAACAAAAGTCACCCGCCGCGGGCCAGGCCAGACCAGTCGCGGGCCGTGTGCGCGTCGCCAGGCGTGCCTAAAAACAAGGCCTTTCCTCATAATTCGCCTAATCTCTGGACACCCCGTCGGGGTCTGTCTTCCTGCTAGCAAACAACCATGCGCTGGACCCGACTTCCTGAAACACCGAACGCCCCGGGCGTCGGCGGATCCTTGCTCGGCGTCTCGGGCGAAGCGCTCCTTTGCGCCGGTGGCTCCAACTTCCCCGACAAGCCAGCCTGGGAAGGTGGTGCCAAGGTCTGGCATGACCAGGTCTACTCGCTCGCGGGTAACCGCTCCAAGAAATGGAGCGTCGTGGGTAAACTGCCGCGGCCGATCGGCTACGGCGTGGGCGTGACCATCCGTCAAGGCCTGCTGACCATCGGTGGCGCCGACTCTCACCGCCATTACCAGGACTGCTACGTCCTTTCCCTGGAAGAAGGCGAACTCAAGGTCCGGCCCTTCCCCTTCCTACCCCGCCCCCTCGCCTACGCCACGGGGGCGCTGGTCGGCAGCAAGGTCATCGTCGCCGGCGGTACGGAACGGCCCGACGCGACGGCCGCCTCCTCCACCGCCTACGCCCTCGACCTCGCCAACCTCAATGCCGGCTGGAAAGAGCTGCCGCTCTGCACGGGTTCCGGCCGCATGCTTGCGCAATCGGCAGGCACCAAAGACACCTTCTACCTTTTCGGAGGCGTCTCGCTCTCCCCGGGCGTGAAGGGAGCAGAGCGCGACTACCTGACCGACTGTCACGCGTTCACCCTCGGCAAGGAATGGCGACGCCTCGCCCCGATGCCGCGCGCCACCGCCGCGGCGCCCAGTCCCTGCCCGCAACTCGGCGGCAAGTTCCTCCTGGTCGGCGGCGATGACGGCAAACTCGCGGGCAAGGTCGAGCCGATCAAGCACCCGGGCTTCTCCAAGGAAATCATCGGCTACGACCCGGCGACCGATGCCTGGTCCGAGCTCGGTGCGGGATCCTCGGGCCTCGTGACCACGGGTTGCGCCAAATGGAATAGCGGCTTTGCGGTCGTAAACGGCGAAATCCGCCCCTGCACCCGGTCGACCGAAGGTTGGTTGCTCCGCGAGGAATAAGGTTGGGCTCGCGATAGGGCGGTCGGGAGACAAGGTAATTATCACCCCGGCGACCATGACCCTGACCCGCCTCTGTACCCTTCTCCTTGTCGGGCTCGCGACCACGCAGGCCGCTGAAACCCTTCCGGATATCCCCGACCCGCAAGGCCGCGCCGGGATGATGGCGGCGGTGATTCTGGACGACGCCGACCGGGAAACGATCCTCGCCGCGGGCGGAGCGAACTTCCCAGGCAAGCCACCCTGGGAAGGCGGGACCAAGGTATTTTATCGAGACATCTTCTTGCTCCGCCAGACGGAGGGGCGCTGGTCTTGGCGCAAAGTGGGTGAACTCCCGGAGCCGTCCGCCTACGCGGCCTTCTGCGCGACCCCCGACCGACGCGGACTCATCATCGCCGGCGGGGCCAACGGCGAACGCCACCTGGCCGCCGTCTGGCGGGTCGGGGCCGACGGGCATTGTCAGAAGTTCGCCCCCGACTTGCCGCAGCCCCGGGCCTACGCAGGTTTCGGCGCGGTGAATGGCGCGCTCGCCTTGCTGGGCGGCAGCCGTTCGGCCGACGCCACCGGGGCGCTCGGCTCGGTAGCGATGCTTCGTCTCGGGCAACCCACGGAGGGCTGGCGGGTCTCCGAGGACGACCCGATGCAAGCCCGCATCCTGCCTCTCTTCGGCGGCGATGACTCCACCCTGATCTGGGGCGGGGGCTGCGGGCTCTTCGCCCAAGACGGCAAACCCGCCCGGGCGTACTTGAACGACCTACAACACGCGAACAGCCGCCAACAAGGCGCCCAGTTCCATGGACTCGCGACCCCGCTGGCGGCCCCGGCCGGGCCGGGCGTCGTGGTCGGCACCGGCCTCTTTTTCGTCGGCGGCGATGACAGTTCCCATAATGGCAAACCGTTGGCCGAACACCCCGGCCAATCGCGCGACATCCTGCACATCGACCTGGAAACGCGCGAACCCAAGGTGGTCGGGCAATGGCCGACGTCACTGGCGACGGCACCCTTGCTCCGCTTAGGCGATGACCTCGTGACCATCAGCGGCGAGACCCGACCGGGCGTGCGCACGCCGGCCTGCAGCACCTGGACCATCCCCGCCAAGTTCCGATGAACTTCACCCCGCCCGCGCCGCCGCCTTCCGCCGGACGCACCGCCTGGCTCATGGTGGCGCTACTCCTACCCGTGGCGTTGCTGAACTACCTCGACCGACAGCTGGTGGCGACGATGCAGAAGTCGATCATGGGTTCGGTCGACGACCTGAAGACGCAGGCCCAGTGGGGACACCTCCTCGCTTGGTTCAAATGGACCTACGCACTGGCCAGCCCCTTCGCCGGCTACGTGGCGGACCGCTTCGGTCGCCGGCATGTCATCGCGCTGAGCCTCTTCGTCTGGTCCGCCGACACGTGGGCGACGGCGCACGCCACGAGTTACGACCAGCTGCTGGCGACGCGTGCCATCATGGGACTGAGCGAGGCGTTCTACATCCCGGCCGCGCTGGCCCTGATCACCGACCACCACGGCACCGCGACGCGCTCGCGCGCGGTGGGCCTGCACCAGATCGGCATCTACCTCGGGGTCATGCTCGGGAGCCTCGGCGGCTACGTGGCGGACGACCCGGCGCTCGGCTGGCGCTGGGCCTTCACCGGCCTGGGCCTGCTCGGGGTGGTCTACGCCTGCCCGCTCTGGTGGTACCTGCGGGACACCCCGCGCGCCCAGCCGGCCGAAGCCCCGCGGGCCTTCGCGGCGGTCGGCGACCTCTTGGGCAATCGCGACTTCTGCCTGCTGCTGCTTTATTTCACCTTGCCGGCCTTGGCCGGCTGGGTCGTCCGCGACTGGATGCCCAGTGTCCTGCAGAAGGATCTCGGGCTCACCCAAGGCATGGCCGGCGTCAGCGCGGTGGTCTGGTGGCAAGGCGCGGCCATCATCAGCGCGCTGGGCGGCGGCTGGCTGGCGGACCGCTGGATGCGGCGTTCGCCGCGGGGCCGGCAACAAGTCAGCGCCCTCGGCATGAGCCTGATCGTCCCGGCGTTGCTCGGCGTCGGCATCGTCATCGGTCAGGGGTCGCTCCCGCTGGCCATCGCCTTCCTCGTGCTCTTCGGCCTGGGCTGGGGCCTCTTCGATAGCAATAATATGCCGATCCTGGCGCAGATCGCCCGCCCCGACCAACGCGCCACCGGCTACGGTCTCATGAACCTGGCGAGCATCTCCTGCGGCGGCTTGGCCGACGTCGGCTTCGGTTGGCTCCGCGACCACCAGGTGCCGCTCAACCTGATCTTCGGCGGTTTCGCCGCCGTGGCTTGTCTCTCGGCCTGGCTGGTACTTAAGATTCGCGCCACCGACGCCGACCCCGCCTGACCCCTTTCTTATGTCCGCCTTTAAGTTCCATGGGCTCTGTCCCGCCACCCACACGCCGTTCCACGCCGATGGTGCACTGAACCTCACGGTGGTCGAACGACAGGCCGAACACTTACTCGCCCGGAAAATCGATCGCGTCTTCATCGGCGGTACGACCGGTGAAAGCGTTTCCCTGCAAATCACCGAACGCCTATCCCTCGGTGACCGCTGGGCCGCCGTGTCCAAGTCCAGCGGTATGAAGGTTGTTGTTCATGTCGGTGCTAACTGCCTCGCCGACGCCGCGACGCTCGCCGCCCAGGCCCAGCGTAATCAAGCCAGCGCAATATCGATGATTGCGCCGTCTTACTTCAAGCCGCGCAACGTGGAGGACCTTGTCGCTTGTTGCGCTCAAGTGGCCGCCGCCGCGCCGGCCTTGCCGTTCTACTACTACGACATCCCGCCGCTGACGGGCATCAACTTCCCGGTCGATGACTTTTTGAAGCTCGCCGCCCCGCGCATCCCGAACCTGGCCGGAGTGAAATACTCCAACCCTGACCTCGGCACCTACCTGCTCGGCAAGCGCCTGGCCGGCGGCAAGTTCGACCTCCCCTGGGGCATCGATGAATACTTCCTGGCCGCCCTGGCGATGGGCGCCCAAGGCGGGGTCGGCAGCACCTACAACTTCGTCCCGGGCCCGCTGCAACGCATGATGGTCGCCTTCCCCCAGGGAGACCTCGCGACCTGCCAGCTCGAGCAGGACCGCATGATGCAAGTCATCCGCATCGTCGCCCAACGCGGCTACATGGGCTGCGCCAAGGCCCTGATGACGCACCTCGGCGTCCCGGTGGGGCCCGCCCGCCTGCCCAACGGCAATCCTGATGCCGCCGGCGTCCAAGCGATGATCGGCGAACTCGAAGCCATCGGCTATTTCTCATGGAAAGACTAATCGCGCTCAGCCTCCTCCTTGTGCCCGTCGGCCTGGCCGCGGCGCCCCAACTTTCGGCAACGCCCGCCGTGGCCGTCTTCGAGGCGAAGAAGAACATCCCCCACGCTTCCGTCCGCATCCCCGCGTTGCTGATGACGGCCAAGGGTACGCTCATCGCCGTCGCGGAAGGTCGCGACAAGCCGACCGACCAAGCCGGCAACGACCTGCTGGTCGCGACCTCGTCGGACCAAGGCCAAAAGTGGTCCCGGCCGACCATCGCTTACGAGCAGCGCGACGATAGCTGCAACAACCCGTGCCTCGTCCAGGACGCCAAGAGCGGGAAGGTCTTCCTCTTCTTCCAGACCTTCCCGGCCGGCGGCAAGGAGTTCGGCGGTCTCCCCGCCGGCCCGCAGGACCCCAAGGGCAACCGCCTGAAGTTCGTGGCGTCCGACGATGAAGGCGCGACGTGGTCCCGGCCCGTCGATGTGAGCACGGAATTGAAGCCGGCGAAGGCCGTGACCTGCGCTTCCGGGCCGGGCATCGGAATCCAGCTCACGAAAGGCAAGCATGCGGGCCGACTGGTGATGCCGTTCAACTCCCAGGACGCGCAGCGGAATTTCGTCAACTGGGTCGCCTTCAGCGACGACGCCGGCAAAACTTGGCAACGTGGGGCTGAAGTGCCCCAGGAAGGCATGCAACTTAACGAAGTGCAGGTCGCGGAGAACGGCGACGGTTCGCTCTACCTGAATTCGCGTCGCTGGCGATCAGGGGCCGCGTTACGCAAGGTTTCCTGGTCGCAGGACGGTGGTGCCACGTGGGCGAAAGCCACCGAAGACACGGCCTTGCCCGAGCCGGTCTGCCAAGGCTCCCTGCTCGCCGCCGCGAGCGGAGGCAAGCCGAGCATCTTCTTCCTCAATCCCGTCGGCAAGGGCCGCGCCAACGGCACGCTGCGGCGCTCCGAGGACGGCGGCAAGACCTGGGCCGAGTCGACCCTGCTCTTCCCCGGCCCCTTCGCTTACAGCTCCATGGCGAAGGTCGGGAAGGACATCGGCGTGCTCTACGAGCCCGCCAGTAATTCGATCGTGCTATTCCGTAAGATCAACGGCACCGAACTCGACGTGAAGTGAACCGGCCCCGCCCGATCCTCGCGCTCACGCTCCTGGCGCTCGCCGGGGTGGCGGCCGAGTTTGACCCTTGGTTCGGCGAAGGGATGGTACTGCAGCGAGACCAACCCATCCTCATCCGCGGTACCGCCCGTCCAGGCGCCGCCGTCCTCGTCCGGCTAGGGGAGGTCGGCGTGGGGGCCAACGCCGACTCCGAGGGTCGCTGGAGCGCACGCTTCCCGGCAAGACCCGCCACCACGCAAGGACTGGAACTCGAAGTGCGCGACGGCCGGGAGGACCAGCGGCTGGGGGATATCCTCATCGGGGATGTCTGGCTCGCCGCCGGGCAGTCCAACATGGAGTTCCCGCTCCGGCGGGAAGCGCACGCCGCCGAGGAGCTACCCCGGGCCACCCTGCCGCTGGTCCGTCTGCGCAACCACACCTTCGCCGGGCAATACCATGGCGGGACCCTACTGGACGCGGGGACCGTGGCGAAGATGACCCCGGAACGTTTCTTCGAAGGGACTTGGCGTCGCTGCACGCCGGACAACGTCGGCGACACCTCGGCGGTCGGTTACTATTTCGCCCGGCAAGTCGCCCGGCAGTCCGGCATCCCCATCGGCCTCGTGAATTTCTCGGTAGGCGGGGCCCCGATCGAAAGTTTCATCTCGGTGGACACCCTCCGCCGCAGTCCGGAGTTCGGTCAGAAAGTCGCCGGCGACTGGCTGCGCAACGAAGCCATCGAGGGCAGCTTCGTCCGCCTGCGCGCCCGCCAGCAAGTAGGCACGGCGGCCCGAGCGCCCAAGGATAGCCTCGGCTTGAACCACGGCTACAAACCTGGCTTTGCCTGGGCCAGCGGGCCGGGGCGAATCACCGACCAGCCGATCAAGGGCGTGCTCTGGTACCAAGGCGAAAGCAACGCGATCCGCGCGCTGGACGTCGTGGAGTACGCCGGGCTGATGAAACTGCTGGTCACCGATTGGCGCGAACAATGGCGCGACCCTGCCCTGCCCTTCCTGACTTGCCAGCTCCCGTCCATCGCGGAACCCGCCCGGTTGCACTGGCCCCGTTTCCGGGAAGTCCAACGCCGCCTCGAGGAGACGACGTCGCACTACGGGATGGCCGTGACCCTCGACCTCGGGGCGCCGAAGGACGTGCACCCGAAGGAGAAACGCGAAGTCGGCGAACGCCTCGCGCGCTGGGCGCTCTTCCATTGGTACGGCCACGCGGAGATCCGACCCTCCGGCCCCTTGCCGACCAAAGCCACCTACGACGGCCAGACGATCACGGTGGCGTTCCGGTTCGGCCAAGGGCTGGCAGTCAAGCCGGGCGTCCTCCCTCAGGTCGAGGTACTCTGCGCCGGCGGCACGTATCATGGTGAATTCCAGCCCGCCGGCCCAGCCCGGGTCGTCGGCGATAGTTTGGTTATCGATTTCCGCGCGGATCCGGCGGCGCCTTCGCAAGTGCCGGTCGTCCTGCGCTACGCCTGGGCCATGGACGCCCAAGCCGCACTGGTGAACGACGCCTGCCTGCCTGCGACACCGTTCGAGCTGCGGATCAAGTGAGGAAATCCGCCCGGGCCGGCACCGGCGGCTCGCCGTAGTAATCCTGGATCGCAGCGACCAGGAAGGCCTTAATGTCCTTCGCGAGCAAACTGCCAAAATCAATCTCCTGACCCTGCGAGGACACGACGATGGCCTTGACCGGTCGGCTATTCTCCGCCGTGCCCCGGAACGATTGCCGAACGGCGACCTCCGCCCCGGTCGCCAGTTCCCAAGTCCAGCCTAACCCGGGAAGGATGCGCCAGCGGACGCGCAACTGGCCCGGCGACAGCCGCACGGTGTAGCGTGAGACCGTGAAGGCAAAGCCGACGAGGAAGAAGGGGGTGTAGAAGAGCGCGAGCAGCGCAAAATACCACCACTCTGGGTTCGCGTTCCGCCCGTTCACCTTCACAACGCCTTTCGCCATCCCGTAGAACATGAAGCTGCCGTGGAAGAGCGTGAAGATCAACCACGCCCAGCCGAAACAGGAGCCCATCCGCGTCGCATAGGTGATGGCATCGCCCTCCACGATACGCCGCACCTTCGGGTGGCCGGCCTCGACCGAGACGGCCACGGTGGCCGGCGCCGCGGCGGCCGACTGACTGGTGGCGCACCACGGGCAAAAGATCTCATTCTCCCCGCCCTGCACAAAGATTTCGGCCGGGATGGCCCGACCGCAGGCTTCACAGGAGCGACCGCTCATCGCGCGCCCTCCAGCATCTGCCAGCAAAGCAGCTTCTGCCGTGGCATATGGAACGGGCCTTTCCACATGTTACCCTTGAGCTCGGTGGTCGGGCGACCCTCGCGATCGAGGTAACCATACCATTCGCCGCCCTCCTTGTCCGGGAAATGTGCGTAGGCCCAGTCGTGCACCTGGCGGTGCATCTCGGCGTACTTCGCGTCGCCGGTCATCAAGTGGGCGAGCAGCGTGGCGATGATGGCCTCGTTATGCGGCCACCAGAACTTCATGAAATGCCAGTACTCCTGGATCGGCTTCCCGTGCAGGTCCGTGAAGTAGAGAATCCCGCCGTGCTCGCGGTCCCAGCCGCGCTCCCACATGTAGTCGAGCATGCGCAGGCCCAGCTGCTTCATGCCCTCGTCGCCGTGGCGCCGGGCCTCGCGCAGGATGAACCAGGCCGCCTCGATCGAATGGCCTGGGTTCAGCAGACGCCCGTCGAAATGGTCGTGGATCTCGCCGGACGGCCCCACGACCTCCATCACGGCGCGCAGGTCCGGCTTCACGAAATCGCGGCCGATCTCGGCGATCGCCTCCGCGGCCCACCAGGTGAGCGTCTGCCCGCGGACGACCACGTCCCCCAGGTCCTCGCGCAGGTCCTGCGCGGTGACGAGCGTCATCATCAGCGGGGAGAGCCCCTTCATCGGCCGGGTCTCCGGCGAGGTCTTCGGGGGGATGTGGCCTGGCTCCCGGTTAAATTTCAGGAAGAGATCGAACGCCGCGAGGGCGCGCTCCTTCCACTTCGCCTGGCCGGTCGCGCGGTGCACCGCCCCGTAAGCGATGGCCGCGAAGCATTCGCTGAAGACATAGCGGCGCATGCGGAGCGGGTCGCCTTCGGCGGTGACCGTGAAGTGCAGCTTACCCGTCAAATCCGCGCAACGGTCATGGAGGAAATCCGCGCAGGACAAGGCGGCTTCGAGCCACTCCGGCCGAGGCTCCACGGTGTTGTAGAGGTTCGCGAAAGTCCAAGCGGCCCGACCTTGGAACCAGACGGACTTATCCGTATCGAGCAACTCGCCGCGGCGGCCGAGGGCGGTGCGGATGCCACCCTGCTTCCGGTCGATCCCGTGCTTGAGCCAGAAGGGGATGACATCCTGCAGCAGGCCATCCCGGTAGGTGCGGATGAGCTCGTCACGGCGCTGGGCGAGGTAAGAGGTCACAGGCGGGATGGTGTGAAAGCCCGGCCCGAGGTCAACGCAGGGCTGTCACCGCGGGACCTGGGTGGCGAAGCGGACCTTGCCCTCCGCATCCACGAAACGGACCTGCAACGTCTCCGCCGCGAACTCAAGTTCCGTGAAGCCGGGGTAGATGCCGATGAAGGCGGAAGCCTTCTCCGTCTGGACCGGGTAAAGATTGGAGCCGTTGCCGCAGGTCACATACGTAACGCCCTTCTCTTGGACGAGCTCGGCGTGGTGGTTATGGCCATTCAAGTAGAGCTGCACCCGATACCGCTCGAGTAAGGGGATGAGGCGTTGCGCATACTCCGGCTCCTTGCCGTGGAACCCGTGGTCTTTGAGCGGCAGGTGGCCCACGACGACCTTCCAGCGGGCCGGCTTGGCCAGTTCCGTCTCAATCCATCGCCATTGGGCGGCCGTCGCGGCCTCCCCAGCCGTCGTGAAATACTCGCGGTTCCACAAGCCGCTCAAGGAGCACGCGTCGAGCACCACGACGCTGACGTCGGCGGCAGGGAAACGGTGCGTGTAATACTTCGCCGGCATGACCCATCGCCCGCGGGAGCGCGGCGCGTAATCCAATTCCGCCTGGGCGGTCACGTCGTGGTCATGGTTGCCGAGGGCAGCGATCCACGGCACTTGGAGCGAAGGGGCGGCGTAGACGTCCTCGAACGAGGTCCGCCACCGCGAGTCGGTGGCCGACTGCACCCCATTGGGGTAGAAGTTATCGCCAGTCGTCAGCACCGCGGCAATCGGGGTCTGGGCGGCGCGGGCCGCCATGGCCTTGGCCACCGCGCGTTGCAGGTCGGCGTTCTGGCGGACCAACGGGTATTGCCGCTCCAACTCCGGATCGGCCCAACCCCAATCGCCCAGTACGAAGGTGCGCAGCGGCGAAGGCTCCGCGGCACGAGCCGTCAAGGCGAGCAGGCAGAACGCGAGGAAACGAGGCACCCCAACAAACTGACCAACTCTCGCGAGACGGCAAGCCCTTGCCCGACCCGAACTTTGCCGCCAACCTGCGGCCATGCGCTCCCTCCTCGCCCTCCTTCTGGCCCCGTGGGCCCTCTTCGCTGATGGCCAGAAATTCAGCGTCGATTACCCGATTTCATCGCTCCCGAGCGGGTTCGTCTTTGCCACGACCTACAACCTCTGGATTCCCGAAGGCGTCAAGACCATCCGTGGCGTCATCGTCCATCAACACGGTTGCGGTGAAGGTTCGAACAAGGGCGCGGTCACGGCGGCCGACGACCTCCACTGGCAAGCGCTGGCGCGCAAGTGGGACTGCGCGTTGCTCGGCCCCGTGATCCATCAGCCCGAGGCCGCGAACTGCCGCCTCTGGTGCGACCCGCGTAACGGCTCGGAAACGACCTTCCTCCGCTCCCTCACGGACCTCGCCCTGCAAAGCGGGCATCCCGAGGTGGCGACCGCACCCTGGTGCCTCTGGGGCCACAGCGGGGGCGGCTTCTGGGCGAGCATCCTGCAGGCGAAATACCCCGAACGGATTGTCGCCATCTGGTTTCGCTCCGGCACCGCCTACAGCGCTTGGCAGAAGAGCGACGACCCCAAGCTCGTCGGGCAGGTCCCGTTCGTCGAACTGCCGCCCGCGGCGTATGAAATCCCGATGATGGCCAACCCCGGAACGAAGGAGAATGGCGACAAACGTTTCAATGGCGCCTGGACTGGCACCCTCGCGATGTTCAAGGCCTACCGGGCGAAAGGCGCGCCCATCGGCTTCGCACCAGATCCCCTGACCTCGCACCAATGCGGCGACCAGCGGTACGCTTCTGTCGCCTTCTTCGACGCGTGCCTAGCGTTACGTCTGCCGGTCACGGGGAACACGCTCCGCAAGATTGACCAGGCGAAAGGCTGGCTGTCGCCATTACTAGGCGATATCGCCGTGCTAGCCGCCGACTTCAAAGGCGACCTCACCACGTCGAACTGGCTTCCTGATGCCACCTTCGCCAAGGCCTGGGCCGACTACGTGAAGACCGGCGCGACGAGCGATTCGACCCCGCCGCCCGCGCCTTTCCTCGTCGCCACGAAGGCGACCGACGCCGGCGTCGAGATCACCTGGGACGCCCACGCCGACCTCGAGAGCGGGCTCCGGCAGTTCATCGTCAAAAAGGACGGCGGGAGCATCGGCCGAGTCCCCGAGACCCCGAAGAATCCCTTCGGTCGGCCCCTCTTCCAAGGCATGAGTTACGGCGACACGCCGACGCAACCGCTCGCCGCGATGCGCTTCGTCGACAAGGGCGCGAAGACCGGCTCCAAGTACGAGATCATCGCGGTCAATGGCGTCGGTCTCGAATCAAAGTAACCGCCACCTCGATGGACAACAAAAAGGGCCGCCCACCCGGGCGGCCCTTCGTCTTGCCGGCGGCGGCGATTATTCGCCCCAGGAGCAGGTATTGCCGGCGTAGATTGCGCGGGAGCCAAGCTCGCCTTCGATGCGGAGGAGCTGGTTGTATTTGGCGACGCGGTCCGAGCGGCAGAGGGAGCCGGTCTTGATCTGGCCGGCGTTGAGGCCGACGGCGATGTCCGCGATGGTGGCGTCTTCGGTCTCGCCCGAGCGGTGCGAGATGATGGCGGAGTAACCGGCGCGCTGGGCCATGGACACGGCATCGAAGGTCTCGGTCAGGGAGCCGATCTGGTTCACCTTCACGAGGATCGAGTTGGCGGTCTTGGTCTTGATGCCCCGGGAGAGGAACTCGGTGTTGGTGACGAAGAGGTCGTCGCCGACGAGCTGGGTGGTCGCGCCCATGGCGTCGGTGGCCTTCTTCCAGCCGGTCCAGTCGGCCTCGGAGAAACCGTCTTCGATCGAGACGATCGGGTAGCGCTTCTGCAGGTCCTGGTAGAACTTGATCATCTGATCGGAGTTGCGCTGGGACTTATCGGACTTGTGGAAGGTGTACTTGCCGGTCGTCTCGTCGAAGAACTCGGAGGCGGCGACGTCGAGGGCGAGGAAGACTTCCTTACCGAGCTTATAGCCGGAGGCATTAACGGCGGCGGCGATGGCTTCGAGGGCGGCCTCGTTGGAGGCGACCTTCGGGGCGAACCCGCCTTCGTCACCGACGGAGGTGGAGAGACCTTGGGCCTTCAGCACCTTCTTCAGGGCATGGAAGATCTCGGTGCCCATGCGGAGGGCTTCGCTGAAGGACTTGGCGCCCTTCGGGACGATCATGAACTCCTGGATGTCGACCGGGGCGTCCGAGTGGGCGCCGCCGTTCATGATGTTCATGAGCGGGATCGGCAGGACCTTGGCGTTCGGACCGCCGATGTAGCGGTAAAGGGGCTGGCCGAGAGCCTTGGCCGAAGCGTGCGCGGCGGCCATCGAGACGCCGAGGATGGCGTTGGCGCCGAGCTTGCTCTTGTTCTTGGTGCCATCGAGGCCGATCATGGCGGTGTCGAGGCCGACCTGGTCCTGGGCATCCTGACCGACGAGCAGGGAGGCGATGGCCTCGTTGACATTCTCGACGGCCTTCAGCACGCCCTTGCCGTGGTAGCGCTTCTTCGGGTCGATACCCTTGGCGAAGTGCTTAGCCGGGACGTCGGCGTCGCGGAGTTCATGGGCCTCATACGTACCCGTGGAGGCACCGGAGGGGACGGCGGCGCGGCCGATCACGCCGGAGGCGAGGACGACATCGACCTCGATGGTGGGATTGCCGCGGGAGTCCAGGATTTCGCGGGCCTTGATATCAACGATTTGGGTGCTGCTCATGATGGAAATGGAAGGGGTTATGGGTAGATTCAAGGGACGGGGATGAGCGAGAAAAAAGGTGCGTTTCCGGGGTAGACGGGGGTTAAAACGAGAAACCCCGGACTGGGGTCGCCAGGCCGGGGTTTCGAAGTGGTGGGAGTAGATGGACTTGAACCATCGACCTCCTGAATGTCAATCAGGCGCTCTAACCAACTGAGCTATACCCCCGAAAAAGGGACGGTGAACAAAGCGGGGCGATCGTCGGCTGGCAAGCCTTCAATGAACATCCCCGAGGTAGGTGGCCAAGCCGGTCCGCCGGAACTGGCCGATAACCTCGCCCAAGCCCTGCGGGGAAAGAGGGGAATCGCCGAGTTTGGCCAGCGGGAGCCACTCGAAACCGACCTGCCGGCGATCCTTGCCCCGCCCTTGCCCGATAGGGGCGAAATCGCCGCACTCACAATGGAAGACCGCCTCGACCTGATGGAAGTGCCCATGGATGCGGTGCATCGCGTGGTTCTTGCCGACGTATTCGCGCACATAGATCAGGCCGCGCGGGGCAACCTCCAGACCGAGTTCTTCCCGGACCTCGCGCCGAACGGTGTCCGTTAAAGTTTCCCCATGCTCCTGCCCGCCGCCCGGCAGCACCAAAAACTCGCCCTCTTGGGTGCGGATCCGCACCACCAGCAACTCGTGGTCGCGGAGGATGACGGCCCGCGCCGCCGTCCGGACGACCGAAGGTTCCCGGCCCGATGGGCGAAGCGTGGTGGACACCTCCTCTTCCTACGCGGGAAGCGCCCCGGGGTGAAGCGCAAAGAGGGACCGCTCAGGCCCCTAGCAGCTTTTCGTCGATCTCGTGATTGCCGTGCACGGCCTTGACGTCGTCCAACGCCTCGAGGGCGTCGATTAATTCTAGCACCTGCTTGGCCAAGACGGCGTCGGCGACCGGCACGGGGATCGCCGTCACGTAAGCGAGCTCGCTGGACTCCGGCTTGAGGCCCTTCTCCTGCAACGCCTTGGAGACGACGTCGTAGACGGCGATCGCGCAGAGCACCTCGTAGTGGTCGCCGTGGTTGAGGATGTCGTCCGCGCCGGCCTCGAGGGCGAGCTCCATGAGCCGGTCCTCGGTCGCCTGGGCCGCCCCGAGCAGAATCTGCCCCTTCTTCTGGAAACTATGGGACACCGCGCCCGTCTGGGCCATGTTGCCGCCGGCGTCGTTGAACGCCTGCCGGACCTCGGCGGCGGCGCGGTTCTTGTTATCGGTCGTGACCTCGACGATCAGACCGACGCCCCCGGGGGCGTAGCCTTCGTAGACGATTTCCTCGTAGATCACGCCAGGGATCTCGCCGGTGCCCTTCTGGACCGCGCGCTTGATGTTATCCGTCGGCATGTTCGCCGCCCGGGCCTTGTCCATCAGGGTACGCAGGCGCGCGTTGGACTCGGGGCTGCCGCCACCGGCGCGCGCCGCGACGGTGATTTCCTTGGCGAGCACGGAGAAAATCTTGCCGCGCTTCGCGTCGATGACGGCCTTGTGCCGCTTGGTCGTGTGCCACTTACTATGACCAGACATGGTAGGATGGGGGTTGGAAAATCAGCCCTTGGCCTTCTTCGGCGGGATTACCTCGACCGCGGGTTCGTCCTTGGTAACGGCCGCCTGGAGAATGGTCAATAGGTTCTGCACCGTCATGTAGAGGGTCAACGCGGCGGGCATGGTGTAGCAGATCAGGGGGAACATCAGCGTCATCACGACGATGATGGTCTTCTGGGAACTGTCGGCCGAGGGGCTGGGCGTCATCTTCATGGAGATCCACATGGTGATCCCCATCAGGATGGGCAGCAGGTTGAACGGCACGCCACCGAGGACGAAGAGGGTATCCGGGGCCGCGAGGTCTTGCACCCAGAGGAACGAATGCAGGCGGAGTTCGACGGTCGTCTGGAAGGCCGTGTACATGCCGAAGAGGATCGGCATCTGGATGAGGATGGGCAGGCAGCCGGCCAGCGGGTTGATGCCGTGCTCCTTGTAAAGCTTCATCAACTCCTTCTGCTTCTTCTCCGGGTTATCCTTGTGCTTTTCATTGATCTCCTGAACTGGCTTGGCGAACTTGGCCATCTTCTTGGTCTGGCGTTGCTGCGCCGCCGTCAGGGGCCAGGTGATGAGCTTGATCAGGACCGTGAGCAGGACGACCGCCCAACCCCAGGACCACGCACCGCTCCAAGCCAGGATGAAGTGCACGCAACCCAGTAGGAAGAGGAGCAGTTTGCAGATGGGGCTGAACGGGATGAAGCCGAGCAACTTCGAGAACTGCAGGACGTGCACCTGGTTGTCCGGCAAGGCCGAGACCCGGGCATATTCCTTGGGGCCGACGAAGAAGTCGCCGGTCAGCTCGGTCGAGAGGTCGGGCTTGATCACGGTGCCCCAGGAGGCGGTGCCATCGAGGCCCCGCACGCCTTCGGCGAACTCGACCGGATGGATGGTCAGCTGCGAGCCGGCACCCAGGCGGGAATCGCCAAGGGGGTGGATGATCGAGGCGAAGAACTGGTTGCCCGAGGCCACCCAGAAGTAGGGCTTGCCGGGGGAGGCCAGTTCCTCCGTCAGTTTGGCGCGGCGGGCACCCATCCCGAGAAAACCGGCCGAATCACTGAACGAGTCCATGCCCGTGCGCTCGGTGTCCTCGCCATCGTGGGTAAGGACGGAAAGGAACTGATTGTGCGTGTCGCCCACCGTGGGGTGCCAACTACCCAGGGTCTGCGCGAAAGCCGGGGCGGCGACGCCGGCGACGGTCGGGATGATCCGGGTCGTGAAGCGGATGGAGTAAGGCTCGCCCGTCGCGCCAAGGGAGAAGACCCGCTCGACCTTGGTGCCGTCGGCGAGGGCCCCCGCCAGCGTCAGACTCTGGTCGGTCTTCGCGACGACCTTGAATTCTCCGAGGACCTGTTCCCATGCGCGGGTGGCGCGATTCTCGACGACCAGCGTCAGCGCGGCGTCCGGATTGCCTTGGTTGAAGATGACCTTCGCCTTGCGTTCGGTGTCGGCGAACTCCTTGAGCATCTCGACGCGCTCGATGGCGCCGCCGCGGGTGGTGAAGGTGACGCGGATGAACTCGTTCTCGAGGGTGACGAACGCGGCCTTCTCGCGGGCGAGCGCGGCGGTCGGCGGGGCGACGCCGGTCGCGCCGGGCTTGCCAGCTGCAGCCGAGGGGGCGGGGGCCTTCGCCGCGACGGTCGCCGGGGCTGACGTGGCAGCAGGCCCGGCCGCACGAGGGGTGCCGAAGATGTAGAAGGCGAAGGCGCCGCCAAAACAGGCGAGGGCGAGGAAGAGGTTCTTACGGTCCATGGAAAGCGGAAGGTTGGGAGTAGGGAAGGGACCGCGGGGGTGCAAGGCACAAGGCGATGCGAAGCAGCCAAGTTAGCCGAAAAGCCATGAAAACCGCCCCACCCCACCGACGGGCTTAGGATCCAGGCTTGGTCGCAGGCAGCGCCGCCAGCTCGGGGGGGAGACGGTCCGCTGGGTAGGTCGGGAAGGTCAGCTCGAGGAGGGAGACGAAGGGGACGGTGAATTTGGTCTGGCCGCCCGAACGGTCGACGAGCGTCGCGACGGCGACCGCCTGCGCCCCCTGGGCTTGCAGGATATCCAAGCACTCCTGGACGCGACCGCCGCGGGTGACGACATCCTCGGCGACCAGCACGCGTTCACCGGGCCGGAACGTGAAGTTACGACGGAGCACTAGTTTATCGTTCTCCTTCTCCACGAAGATGAAGCGGACGCCGAGCTGGCGGGCGACTTCCTGGCCGACGACGAGGCCGCCCATCGCGGGGGCGAGCACGGTGTCGCATGGGTACGCCGCCAGCTTGGGCTTCAGGAGTTCGATGAGGCGGGTGACCTTTTCCATGTACTGACAGACCTGCGCACACTGGAAAAAGTGGCCGCTGTGCAGGCCGGAGCGCAGGACGAAATGGCCGGTTAGTAGGGCCTTGGAGTCGCGAAAAATCTGGAGGACTTCTTCTTGGGTCGTGCTCATGTTCGAGGGCGGATGAAGGCGAAAAAGCCAGGGAGGGCGAGGCCATAGGCTTGGTTGGACCATTTTCCGCAACAAAAGGTAGACCCCTTGGGACGGCCTCCTATAAAGGCCGGATGCGCGACCCAGCCCCGGCCAAACTGCCCCCCGACGACGAACGCCATCGCCGCGCGATCATCTGGACCGCCGCGGGGCTGATTGCCCTCCCCTTGGCGGCCCTCGCCTGGAACTTCACCGCCGCGGCACCCACGGAGGCGGCCGACAAGGCCCGCCCCGCCGGGATGGTCTGGATTCCCGGTGGCGAGTTCACCATGGGCGACGACAAGTCCGATGAGATGCACAAAGAAGAGCGCCCCGGCCACCGGGTGAAGGTCGGCGCTTTCTGGATGGATGAGACGGAAGTCACGAACACCCAGTTCGCCCGTTTCGTCGAGGCCACAGGCTACGTCACCGAAGCGGAGAAGGACCTCGACCCGCGCACCTTCCCGAACGCCCCCTCCCCCGAACTGCTCAAAGGCGGCTCGCTGGTCTTCAAGCACACGCAGGGCGTGAACCCCTTGCAGTGCGGCGCCGGCGACCTGCCCTGGTGGCGCTTCACCGTCGGCGCCAATTGGCGGCACCCCGAGGGACCTGGCTCGGAAATCAAGGACCGGGCCAGGCACCCCGTGCTCTGCCTGACCTACAAGGACGCCCAGGCCTATGCGAAGTGGGCCGGCAAACGTCTACCGACCGAGGCGGAATGGGAATTCGCCGCGCGCGGCGGACTGGCCGATAAGAAGTATGTCTGGGGCGACGTGGAACGCCCCGCCGGCAAGATTCTCTGCAACCATTGGCAAGGCAAGTTCCCCGCGACCGACACCGGTGAGGACGGCTTCAAATACGTCGCCCCGGTGAAATCCTTCCCGGCCAACGGCTACGGCCTCTACGACATGGCCGGAAACGTCTGGGAGATGTGCGATGACTGGTACGGCCCCGAGTGGTATGGCCGCTCGCCCAAGGACAACCCGGCGGGACCGGTGATCGGCCACGACCCCGAAGGTACCGGCTACGGCCAACACGTCATCCGCGGCGGCTCCTGGCTCTGCGATGAGGGCTACTGCTTCCGCTACCGCGCGACCGCCCGCCAAGGCCTCGACACGCTGACCTCCACCAACCACGCGGGGTTCCGCTGCGTCGCCGATCCGGTCGCGCCAGCGTCGAAGTAAGGCCTACTTCTTTTCCTGGTAGTCCAGGTCCTTGCCGAAGGTCTCCTCCATCCCCCAGAGGGCGACGAAGGCCGCACCGAAGCAGCTGACGCCGATCGCCAACGCCGCCGACGTCGGCGACCAGCCAGACAAGCCAAGCTCGGCGAACACAAAGGACATCCCGAAAAGCGACCCGCGGACGACATTGGGGACGGTGGTCGCGACGGTCGCGCGGAGATTCGTGCCGAACTGCTCGGCGGCGATGGTCACAAAGAGCGCCCAGTAGCCCATGCCCAGCCCCATGGCGAAGATCAGCGTGTAGTAGGCGGAGGCGGTCCAGCCGGCGGTAAGAAAGAGGTAAGCGCCCACACAGGCGGCGCTGACGACGAGGAAGGCGGCGACGACGACGCGACGGGAGCGGAGCCACTGGCTCAGCGCACCGCTCCCGAGGTCGCCGAAAGTAAGCCCGAGGTAGAACATCGCCACGGCCCGGTTCGCCTTGATGCCCTCCACGCCGCTGGTCTTGGCGAAGACGGCCTCCGACTTGTAGACGAGGATGCCGATCATGAACCAGGTCGGCAGGCCGATCAGGATGCAGCGAAGGTAACGCCGGAAACGGCCGGCGTCCGTGAAGAGCGCGAAGAAATTGCCGCGGTCCACGTCGCCTTCGCCCGCGGATTCCTTGGCGTGCTGGTACATGCCGGACTCCTTGACGCTGACGCGCGCGAAGAGCAGGCAGAGGCCCAGGGCCCCGCCGATGAAGTAGTTGGTCTGCCAGGTCACGTATTCGGCGACGGCCCCGGCCACGACGGCCCCGAACACGCCGACCGCGGCCACCATGGCTGTGCCGTAACCGCGCCGTTCCTTCGGCAGCACCTCCGACACGAGGGCGATGCAGCCTCCCAACTCGCCGGCCAAACCGAGGCCGGCCACGAAGCGACACGCCGAATAAAATTCGAGACTCGTGGCGAAGCCGTTCGCGATATTCGCGAGGGAGTAGAGCAGGATTGACCCAAACAACGTGGTCAAGCGCCCCATCCGGTCGGCCAGGACGCCAAAGAAGAGACCGCCCAGCAACATGCCAAACATCTGCCAGTTGAGCGGGTCGGCCAAAGGCACGGGGTCACCGACGACATGGAACGCCGCGAGGCTCTCCTTCTTGACGGCCATTACGAGCGTCAGGTCGTAGATATCGACGAAGTAGCCGAGGGCGCCGACGATGACGGCCGGATGCAGGAGGTCCTTCCAGAGAGAGCGCGGTTCAGCCGGGAATGCGGGGGTGCTCATGACGGCGGGGTTACGCCTTCAGACCGTGCAGGTTGGCCATGGAAATGCCAGACAACATTGCGCCGGTGACTCCTAGGAACCCTTGGTCCGTACCGATGAGGAAGAGGTTGGCGAGGTCGGTCCGCCCGTCGCGCCGTTTGACCGTGGCCCCATAGATGGCGCCGTTGAGATGCCCGGTGAACTTACGGACGGTCCGCGGCGTGAAGACGTCGGTCGAGGTCAGGGCGGCGTCATGGGCCGCGTCGGCGACCATCGGCAGATGCGCCCGGGCCACGCGATTAAGGCGGCCGCACCAGTCCTGCTTGCGGGCCTGGTACTCGGCCTCCGGGAGCGCGCACCACGCATCGTGGTTCGCGAGGGCGGTGACGCGCAGCCAGCCTTCGTCCAACGCCCTGCCCTCCCCGTATCGGTAATTGTTCGGGATGCAGATCACGCCGGAGCGCGGGTCGACCAGCTCCTTCGGCGAACGATAGCTGAACCGCTCGTCGTCGCAGAAGAAGACGATGGTGTCCCGCCAGCCGAAACCGGCGAAGGCGACGGGGTCATAGGTGGCGATGGTCTCCGCGTACCCGAGGCGGCCGACCTCGGCGGCGCCGACGAGGGGCACCTGATCGGAGCGCAGGCGCAAGGTCTCGACCGCCCCCGCCGAAGAGTAGACCCGGTCGGCGGTAACCTCCGAGCCGTCATCCAAGGCGATGGCGGCGACCCGGTCGCCCCGGACTTCAAGCCGCCGCACGCCGCACTTCATGCGCCGCTCGACGCCATGCTCGCGGCAACGATCGACCAGGAGACGGAGGACCTGGCGGACGCCGATGAACGGACGCGCAAAGCCCTCCTTGAACAAGGAGCGCCACATGACCGCGAACTGGGAGACTTCGATGTCGTCCTCCACCGCGCTGCCGTAGAAGCACGCCGGCAGCAAAAGCATGTCGCGCAACAACGGGTCGCCGAGCCGTTCATCCAAGAGCGCCCGAGCCGAGCCGCCCGGCGCCTCCAAGGCCGCTTCGTCCAGCCCCGACAGGTAAGCGTCCAGCGCGCGGAATCGGTCGATGCTGCGGGGAAATTCCCGGGCGACATCCGCCTCAAAGTCGGCGAAGCAATTATTCACCCGTAGGTTTCGGCCCGCCATCGCGACCCGGGAACCGAGTTGTGGACAAAGGTCGAGCTCCTCGCGGCGGATGCGGAGCTGCCGCATCAACTTGATCAAGGGGGCGCCCTTGGTGCCCTCAGGCACCCAGTTGGTGAGGGCGTGCAAGCCGACGTCGTACTTCCGCCGCCCCCGGGCGTAGAAGGAATTCAGCCCGCCGGTGGCGTTGTGCCGCTCCACGACGAGGACCTTCTGCCCGAACATCCCGAGCCGGACGGCGGCGGCGAGGCCGGACATACCCGCCCCGATAATCACGGCGTCATAATGGGCGGAGGTGGTCATCTTCAGGCGCTGATGCGGACCACTTCCTCGGCGGCGCGGACGATCTGAGCAGGGGTGATGCATTCGAAGGCCCGCTCGATGCGCCGCCGGTAATCGGACGGGTCTTCACCTTCGAAGACGGTGGTGTCGACGCGCACGACGCGATTCAGCACGCCCCACGGCCGGGCTCGCGCATAGTCGGAAGGGCCGAAGACGCCGACGACCGGGGTGCCGACCGAAGCGGCCAACTGCAGGATCGCCGAATCCGTCCCGAGGAACAGCCGGGCATCCTTGGTGAGGCGGGCCACCTGCGCGAAGTTCAAGCGCCCGCCGGTCGACGAAGCCGCCGGCCCGACCAGGCCACAGAGCGCCTCGGCGAGGAGGCGCTCCTCATCGTCGGGACCGGCCGAGACGACGATACGGTCGACCGCTTGGCTGGCGAGCAAGGCACGCGCGACGGCGGCCCACTTGTCGAGCGCCAGCTGTCGACCGGGATGGGCGGAGCCGGGGTGGATGACCGCGAAGCGACCTGGCTCAACCAGCAAACCGTGCTCTTCCATGCGCGCCGTGGAATACCACATCGTCGGCGCTTCGACGTGAAAACCCATCGCCTGCATGCAGACCTCATGGTCACGCGCGGCTTCATGGGGGTCGACGGAGAGACCGAAGACCTCCTGATGGAAGAAGGGCCGCCACCACCAGGGGGCACGGCCCGCGCAAACCCGTCGCCGGGCCTTACTAAGGGCGACGAGCCGGCGGGCCTCCGGATGCCCGCCCAAGGCGAGCGCGACGTCGAAGCGCTGACGGCGAAGGTGTGCCAGCAAGGGCCAGGTAAGCCCGGCAGGATCGCAACCGACCACTTCGACCACGGGAGGGCAACCCGCCAAGGCCGGCTCCGCGCCGGGGCTGGTGACATAGGTGATGGCCAAGCCCGGATGACGCTCGCGGAGAGCCCGGAAGGCGGCGGTGGATGCGAGCGCCCCGCGGAGCTTGGCGAACTTGACGACCAGCAGCCGCATCAGCCCAGCCCTTTCGACTGGTTGTCCCACAGCCGGCGGAAGAGCTCGTTGGAGCGATAGACCTCCTCGCGGGGACCATCCGCCACCACGCGGCCTTGGTCGAAGACGAGCACCCGATCGACATAGCGGATAGTGCTGAAACGGTGGGCCACGATCAATGTCGTGCGCCCCTTCATGAGCAGCTGCAACGAGGCTTGGATCCCCCGCTCGGTCTCCGTATCGAGGGCGGAGGTGGCCTCGTCCAAGATCAGGATCGGGGCGTCCTTGAGGAAGGCACGGGCGATCGAGATACGCTGTCGCTGACCGCCGGAAAGCCGCGAACCGCGTTCGCCGACCCGCGTCGTAAAGCCTTCGGGCATGGCCACGATGAAGTCGAGCGCGCCGGCGAGGCGGGCCGCCTCCCGGACCTCGGCCTCGGTGGCGCCGGCGCGCCCGAGCCGGATGTTCTCAAGGATGCTGTCATTGAAGAGCACCGGCTCCTGGGAAACCAGCGAGATGTTCGCGCGCAGGTCGAACTGCCGGACACCACGGAGATTCTGACCGTCCACGGCGATGGAGCCTTGCTGTGGGTCGAAGAAACGGGGGACGAGGTTGACGAAGGTGCTCTTGCCGGCGCCGCTCGGACCGACGAGGGCGACCGACTGGCCGGCGGGGATGGCGATCGTGAGGTCGCGCAGCACCGGCTCCTCCCCGTAGGTGAAGGTCAGGCGGTCGAAGGCGAGCGCACCCCGCACCCGACCCAGCGGACGCGCATCCGCGGCGTCGGCTACCTCGATGGGCGCCAACAGCACGTCCTCCAAGCGGGTCAAGCCGCCTTCGGCGATTGCCAACAGGTTGCTCATCCGGCCCAGTTTCTTGACGGGTTCGTAGGCGACGTAGATCGCGGTGATGATCATCAGCAGGTCGGTGTACTGCATCCCGACCGCGGCGCCGATCCAGACGGCCAAGGCGATGCCGCAGGCGGCGATGATCTCGAGCAACGGGGAGAGCGACTTGTCGTAGCGGGCGAGCTTGGCCTGGAGGCGGAGCCCTTCCAGGCTAGCCTGGGCGAAGCGGCGCTCCTCCCGTTCCTGCAACCCGTAGGCGCGGATTTCCCGCGGCGACTGCAGGTTCTCCACCACGATGCTGTTGAGGTCGGAGGCGGAGCTCAGGGCGTTGAGCGCCCGCTTCTGCAGGGCTTGGCCGATGGCGCGGGCCAGGAAGACGGACACGGGCACCACGAGAAGACAGAAGAGGAAGTTGACCCCGCCCGGAACACTCAGGCACTTGAAGACCACGAAGCCGAGCGCGCCGATCAACGTGAAGGGCTGGATGATCGCATCGGTCGAGATATCGACGAGGACAATGCGCACCGCCTGCACATCGCCCGTCAGGCGTTGCATGAGGTCACCCGTGGGCATCCGGGCGAAGAAACCCAGGTGCATGCGCTGCAACTTGGCGAAGACCGCGGTCCGGACCGAGTCGATGACGCGCAGTCCCGCCAGGTTCACGAAGTAGCTCGCGAAAAACTGGCTAACGCCGCGGAGGATGAACACGGCCGGCAGGAAGCCCACCGCGAAGGTGAGTTCGAAGCCCTTGGGCAGGAACCACTCCCGCCCGCCCAGCCAATGCGGAAAAGTGAAGACCGGGGCGGCCCGCTCAGTCGCGGTGCCGAAGATGATCGGCAGGATCTTTCCGATCAAGACCGGCAGACCGACGGATTGGGCGGAGCCGTAAAGCAAGCCGAAGACGATGGCCATGAACAACAACCGACGGCTACCCTTGAGGTGCGTCAGGTATAACTTGTAGCGGCCGCTCTTCACCGCCCCAGCGTGGCGAAGCCCGTCGCCGGAGGAAACACCAAAAGGGGGCTTATTTCCGCTTCGGCAGGGCGACCGAGAGGGCGACCGCCGAGGTCAGGATCACGCCGATGATGGCCAACGAGGCCGAGGTGGGGATGTGTACCTTGCCCTCGTGCACGAGGAAGGCAGGCACCCACGCGGCGGCCTGGCCCGTGGCCTGCCCCAGCGTCGCGACCCAGGGGAGGATCATCTTCAGGCCGATGAACACGAGGATGAAGGCGAGGGCCGGCTTGAGGAAACGGAAAAGGTGCATGAAGCCGGAGATCGCGAAGTACATCGAGCGGAGCCCCATGATGGCGAAGATATTCGAGGTGAAGGCGATGAACCGCTTCTCTTCCACCGGCATGTCGAGAGGCAGGATGCCGAGCACCGCCGGGATGGAATCAACGGCGAAGAGCAGGTCGGTGGCCTCGACGACGAGCAGGACGATGAACAAAGGCGTGAAGACGCCGCGGCCGTCCTCCCTCGCCCAGAAGGCCTTGCCATGAAAGCGATTGGTCACGGGGAGGAAGCGGCGGGCGAGCCGGACGACGAGATTCTCCCCCACCCCCTTGCCCTCGGCCTCGTCCTTCGCCAACGCGAGCTTAAGTCCGGTGAAAACCAGAAAGGCGCCGAATAACGGCAACAGGATGGCGAAGCGATCGACCGCGGCGACGCCCGCGATGATGAAGATCGCCCGCATCGCGACGGCACCGATGATGCCCCAGAAGAGCACGCGGTGCTGCAGGTGCTCGGCGATGCCGAAGTGGGCGAAGACCAAGATGAAGATGAAGAGGTTGTCGACCGAGAGGGCGAGCTCGAGCACGTACCCGGCGGCGAAGAGCTCGGCGCCCTCGGCCGTCCGCCAGGCAGAGAGGAGAAACCCGAAGCAAACGGCCAAGCCGACCCAGACCACGCACCATGCCACGGCCTTCTTGAAGGTAGGGGCCTCGTCCTGGCGGGAAAACACCCCGAGGTCGAGGGCGAGCATGCCCCCGACGAAAAGCAGGAACGCGCCCCAAGCCCAGCCAGGAATGACCAAGGGGGCCTCAACCGCCAGAAACAAGGTGTTCACGCCGCAGAAGTTAGCCGAATCCGCAGGGAGTCAAGCCAGCCCGCCGAAGCAGGCTTGCCCGGCGGGGGAACGTCGGGCTAAATAACCCCCGCGTTCCCGTAGTTCAACGGATAGAACATTGGTTTCCTAAACCGAGGATGTGGGTTCGATTCCCGCCGGGGACAGCGAGCGGTTCAGCGCTTCAGGCGGTAGCCCTGGATGCGCGTCGCCGGCGAACGTTGGTAGACCGACTCCACGTCCTTGATCTGCATCAAGGCCCAGGGGGCTAGGATACTGTCGCCGTTCTTCGTCAGCACGATATCGTCGGCGATATAGACGCAGGTGTGCAGCCCTTCGCCGTCATCCAGGAAGCACAGGACGTCGCCGAAGTGGTACGGGGCTTCGACCGTGACGTAGTTCTCGACGAGCTGGGCGGCGGCGAGACGCGTGTCCAGGTAGAAATCCTTCGGCGTTGTATTGAAGAAATTCAACGACGTCCAATGGCAGTCAGGGAAGCGGCCTTTCAGCCCTAGTTCCAACTCCGGAAAGGTGTAGGCCCGCTGGCGCATCAAGGACGGGAGGAAGTGGGTGATGTCGACGCTCTGCGGGGCGCGCCGTTGGGTGATTGCATGGAGGAAAGTCAGGCTCGGTGCGTCCGTCTGGCCCGCCGACCAATACTCAAGGAACTCCCGTCGGTCGGTCTTCAGGGGTAAATGCAGTTCCACGATCAAGCTGCGCACCCGGGTGACGGCCCGGAAGGTCGAGCGCACTTCGTCGGAGTTCTTGGCCAGCGTGAGCAAGGCCTGGATGTCGCTAAAGACGAGCACGTCGCCTCGCTTCCAGACCAGCTTGCGGAAAAGTTCCTTCTGACTCTCGCTAAGGCCGTCGTCCATCAGCCAATCCTCAAGATCACCGCCGAGGATGTAGACGGGGTCACGCTGGTATTCGTTAGCCGGAGACTTTGCGAGCTCTAGGTACAAGGCGGCGCGGGCGGCGGACGGGAGCGCGACCAGATCCTCGATGGTGGGATAAAAGCTGAGGACATTACCGGAAACGATGCGGCGACTAGGATCCAGGAGTTTGGTCACCGTGGCCGCGGGCACACCGCAGCGCAGGATAAGGTCGCGAACCGCCGCCTCGGTGGTCTGCTCGAAGACCCAGCGGGTGACGGAGTTCGGCTTGGCGATGGCGGCCAAAAGGCTATCCGGGGCCTCGAGGTAGACGGTCCGGACCTCCAGATTCCCCCAAGGGCCTGACCGGGCTCGCCAGACGGGCTCCTCATGGGCGGCACTGACGCTAGCCGGAAGCAGCAACGCAAGCTTGAGGGCTAAAATGAAGGCAAGTTTGAGTTTCACATTTTTTTGACAGCACAGTTAATGGGAAGTTCCAAGAATATAATAGGGGTTTTTCGGCGGATTGACTCCGCGGATCAAGGCTTCCCCAATGCCAGCATGTCACACGACGGCTTCCATGTCCACGGCCCGGACCAGCATGAACTCGAGCATCAAGCCGCCCACGGCGATAACCTCGCCGTCCGCGTCTCGATCATGACCGCCATCCTTGCGACGTTCGGCGCGGTGTTCAGTTACCTAGGCTCCTCCCAGCAGACGGCGGCGGCCGATCTGAAGAACGACGCCCTCTTGGCCAAGAACGAAGCCATCCAGTTGCGCACCCAGGCGGCCAACCAGTGGTCCTTCTACCAATCGAAGAGCACCAAACAGAATCTATCGGAACTCGCCCAAGCCTTGACTCAAGATGAAGCGCTCAAAGCCAAGTACGCGGGGGAAATCGCCCGTTACAAGTCGGAGAAGGCGGACATCAAGGTGGTCGCCGAGAGCATCGAGAAACAGGCCGATGGTTTCGATGCCAAGGTCGGCCCGCTGCTCCGCCAGAGCGCCGAGCTCATGCACCCGCACCACGTGCTGGCCCAGGCGATCACGCTGATCCAGATCGGCATCGCCTTGGCTTCCATCTGCGCCCTGACCAAGGTCCGGGCGCTCTTCTGGGCCTCGGCCGGGGCTTCGTTCGCCGGCTTGCTACTCGCGATCTGGGCGTGGGTCCCACACGGCGCCCACGCCGACGGGGCCGCGCCCCACGCCGCGGAACCGCCCGCGCGCGCCGAGCCGGCGAATACGCACGGCAAGTGACCCCGCGGGGGCGATTCGCATTGAAGTACCGATGCCTTCCCGACAGGGATAGGTGCCCCTTTCCTTCCTCCCGTGGCCCGCTCCTCCTCCAAGAAACCCGCCGCCCCGCGCGGTCGCTCCCCCAAGTCCGGCGGGCGCGCGAAATCCCGCCCGGCCCGTCGTCAGGCGGACGCCGCCTCGACCTCCACCCCCGAGGCCGCCAAGGGCCAGCAGGGCGAGCGGATCGGCGTCCTCATCGACGCGGACAACGTCTCCCACCAGCACCTACCGACGCTCCGGCGCTTCATCGGGGAGACCCCCATCTCCGCCGCCCGGGCCTATGGGGATTTCCACGGCCGGTTGAGGGGCTGGCGCGCGGCGGCGCAGGAATGGCCGGAACTTGAACTGGTCGACCAACGCAGCTACACCCCCGGCAAGAACGCGGCGGACATGCGCCTCACCATTGATGCCGTGAAACTGATGGCTGGCGCCAACCCGCCGACGACCCTGATCTTCGTCACCAACGATAGCGACTTCACTCCGGTGGTCGAGGACGCCAAGCGTCTCGGCGTCCGTATCGTGGTCATGGGTGAGCGCACCCACAAAGCGTTGCGCTCCACGGCGCACCACTACCTCAACCTCTCCGAACTCCGCGAACGCATGGAAACCGAGGAGCGCGCGAAGTCCGACCCCAAGGCCGCGCTTGCCCTGCTGGCCCAGGCCATCCGCGAGTTGACGCCCAAGACGAAGGCCAAAGCGCTGGCCTGGCTCGACCAGTTTGACAAGATGCTGCCGGACTTGCGCTTCGGCGAAGTCCGCCCGGCTCGCCCGGCCGCCCCGGTGCGCGAGCCGCGCACTACCCGCGAGCCGCGCGAGCGCCGCCCCGCCCGCGAACCGCGAGGCGCCAGCGCCGAAGGTAACGGCCAGGATTACCGCGACAACCCGAACCTTTCCGCCGCCCAACAAGCGCAAGGCAAGGCCGAGGCCGACCAACGCCGCAGCCAGCTCCAACAGCGCCAGGACATCATCGATGCGCTCGTGGACGTGGCCACCGGCCTCGCGCCGGAAGGCGAATGGATGAAGGTCGAGTTCATCAAGAAGTTCCTCATCCAGGAGCATCCCGGCCTCGAGGCCAACGCCCCGCGCTACGCGAAGTTCTACCGCATGCTCGAGGACACCGGTCGCTTCGACGTGGATCTACGCGGCTCGACGGTCTTCGCGCGGCTCAAGCCGGGCGCAGAGGACACCGGCCGGCCGGGCGCCTGATCACTTCCCGATCGTCCGCTTCAGGAAAGCCAGGGTCGGGGCCAGCACGTCCGCGCGGTCGCTCCTGATCTCGTCGCGGGCCGCTTGGCCGCTGGCGGTCCAGCGCAGCGACACGAGCATCCAACCCGAGCCCTTGGGGTGCAGGTCGAACGTGTGCGGGGCGCTCTCGATGACGATGAACTCATGCACAACCTTCGCCTTGGTCAGCGCCGCGACCAGGTCCTTCGACTGTTGGATATCCACGGTCGTGTCGGCGGTGCCGTGCAGGATGAGCACCGGCGGGTCCTGGGGGTCGCCTTGGTTCTCCGGCAGGTAGGCGGCCTGTTCGGCGGCGGACGCCCCCGGGACATCGCCCTTCCCGTGCTTGGAGAAGTTCACGACCCCGTAGAGGTCGATGATACCGGCGACCTTGGCCGAGACTTTGGCCAGCGGGTCGCCCCCTGGACCGGTCTTGTCATCGGAGAGGCCGACCATGAGCGCGAGGTAGCCGCCGGCTGACCCGCCAGCGACGGCGATGCGTTCCGGGTCGACCCCGAGTTCCTGCGCGTGCCCGCGCACCCAGCGGACGGCCTCACGGCAATCGGCGATGTTCTGCGGCCAGACACCTTCCTGGGTCTTGGGACCTAGGACATAATTGCAGCTGACGACGACAAACCCTTCGCGGGCGAGGTCGGCGCTGACGCTGGCGGAACGGTACTCGGCCTTGTCGCCGCCGGTGAAGCCGCCCCCGTGGATGAAGACCACCGCCGGGCGATCCTTCCGCGCGGGCCCGTGGGGCAGGTAGAGATCGAGTTTCTCCTTCCGGTCGGGCGCGAGGAAAGCGAGGTCGCTCAAACGGAACACCGGGTTCGGCATCTCCGTCGTGAACACCTTGTCCTTCTGCGCCGCCCGCAGTCGGGGCAGGTCGGCGAGGGCCGCGGACTGCCCGGCCTCGGCGAGCTCGTGGATACGGAGTTTAGACAGGTCCGCAGCGGAGACCGCGACGGCGGCGAACAGGAGCAGGCAACGCATGGGGGCGGGGTGGACTTCATCCAACCCCGCCCCCCGCGGGCAGTCAACCTATCAGCCGTTGGTTCAAGCCAGCGCGTGGGCGTAGCCGTCGACGATGGCCCGCAACGAGGCTTCGACGAGGTTGGCGCTGACGCCGACCGTCCCCCAGGAGCGCACGCCGTCGCTGGAGCGCACGACCACGCGGGTCTGCGCGGAGGTGCCGTCCTGACCGGCAAGCACGCGGACCTTGTAGTCGGCGAGGCGCACCTTCTTCAACTTTGGGAAGGCCTTCACAAGGGCTTCGCGCAAGGCTTGATCCAGCGCGTGGACGGGGCCTTCGCCTTCCGCCACGGTGAGGGACTCTTTGCCGGCGATCCGCACGCGCACCGTGGCCTCGCAGGAGGCGTCGGTGAGCCCGCCCTGCACGGAGATATGGTATTTCACGACCTCGAACGGCACGACGGAAGCCTTGCCGAGGTGGCGACGGAGCAGCAGCGCCAGGGAGGCGTCGGCGTCCTCGAAACTCCAGCCCTGGTGCTCGAGCTTCTTGAGTTCCTCGAGCGCCACGCGCGTGGAAGGCGCGTCCTTGTCGAGCTCGATGCCGAGCTCGGCGGCTTTGAGCAGAAGGTTGCTGCGACCGGACTGATCGCTGACCAGGACGTCGCGGGCGTTACCGACCGCCGAGGGGTCGACGTGCTCATAGGCGGCGGAAAACTTGCGGATGGCGTCGACGTGCGTGCCGCCCTTGTGGGCGAACGCGGCGGCGCCGACCCAGGGCCGGCGGGGGTCGGGGGCTTGATTCGTCACGCCATCGATGAAACGGGAAAGGGCCGTGAGGCGCTTGAGCGAGGCGGCGGGCACGCAGCTCCAGCCGCGCTTGATCTGCGCGACCGGGATGATCGCAGTGAGGTCGCAATTACCGGTGCGCTCGCCGATGCCGTTCATGGTACCCTGCACGTGCACGGCGCCGGCCTCGAGGGAGGCCAAGGCGTTGGCCAAGGCGAGGCCCGCGTCGTCGTGGGTGTGGATACCGATGGCGGCCTTCACGGCGGCGACGGCGTGGCGGGTGGCGGCGGCGACCTCATCCGGCAGCGAGCCACCGTTGGTGTCGCACAGGACGATGCGGGAGGCGCCCGCCCCGGCGGCGGCGCGGAAACAAGCCGCGGCGTAGGCCGGGTCTTCCTTCCAACCGTCGATGGCGTGCTCGCCATCGTAGACGACCTCGCGACCGTGGGACTTGAGGAAGGCGACGGTGTCGGCGATCATCGCGAGGTTTTCCTCGGGCGAACAACGGAGCACTTCGCGCACATGCAGGGCGGAGGTCTTACCGTAGATAGTCACGACCGGGGTCTCGACCTCAAGCAGACCCTTGACCTGGGCATCCTCGGAGGCGCGGACGCCTTTCTTGCGCGTCGAGCCGAAGGCGGCGAGCTTCGCGTGCTTGAACTTCAACTTGCGGGCCTCATGGAAGAACTCGATGTCGCGCGGGTTGGAGCCCGGCCAGCCGCCCTCGATGTAGGTCACCCCAAAGCGCTCCAGTTCCTGGGCGACGCGGAGCTTGTCGGCGACCGAGAAATGAATCCCCAGTCCCTGCGAGCCGTCGCGGAGGGTGGTGTCGTAGATTTCGATTTTTCGTGCCATGGTGGTGAGGGAAGGTGGGTAGCGGGAGGAGTCCCGGGGCTTGGAGCCGCGGAACGGGGAGCGCCCATCGGGCGATCCGTCCAGCGGGCTCAGCGCCCGAGGGTGGTAATAATCGCAGGAATCCGGGCGCGACCGACCGCGGAGCGGGGGGAGGTCGTGAACTGGGCCGTGGGCTTCATCGCGAAGACCCGACTTCAAAGCGGGGCGGGGTCGGAGTCAAAGGGAAAGGCGGGGCCGGCGGGTCTGGACTCGCCAAAAGCCCTAAAAGACGCCGAAAATGACTCCATGCGGCCCTTGCTCGCCCTTCTCGCCCTCCTCGCTTCGGTCGACTGCGCCCGGGCGCAGTGGAGCATCTTCGCCGAGAAATTACCGGCCGCAGGGCAATGGGCGACCTACGACATCGCACGCACCAAGCCCGGGGAACCTACCACTCATTCGACGATTCGACTTTCCGTGCGCGACGGCGGAATGCTCCGCGAGAAGCCGGCAATCTGGCTCACCGTGGAACCGGTCACCTGGCTGGGTTCCCGCGAGAAGGGGGCCCTACGCTTTCTTCTACCCAAAGACCTTTCGCGCGAGGGCGCCAACCGATTGCTCGAGTCCGCCGCTGAAATCCTTTTTACCGACCCGAAAAAAGGCCCTTGGCATATGACCCCGGAGGACGTCGCCTCGCTCGCTTCCAAGGCGGGCTACCAGAATACGAACACTCTGAGCCCCGACGAACTCGCCGAGGAGACGATTCCCGTCGGCGGCACCCCCCGGCGATGCCAACGCCTCAAGATGGAGTCCTTCACCATCGTCGACCCGCCCTTCGTGACCAAGCAGACCATCATCTTGCGCGGGATCGTCTGGCGCGATGACACCCAGCCCTTCGGCGTCATGCAGGCGAAGTGGTCGGAGAAATCGATCAAGGGCGACAAGGTGTCCACCGAGGAGAAAGTCCTGACGCTCATGGCCCAAGGCAAGGACGAGACCCCGCCGCCGCCCCTCGACCATGGTGAGGAATTCTCGATGTGGCGCCTGATCTTCAAGCGCTGAACGGCACTTCCATCCCCAAAACCAGCCCGACCAAATCAACGGCCGGGCTGGCGGGAAGTGGTGGCCTGAGTCGGAATCGAACCAACGACACGACGCTCTTCAGGCGTCTGCTCTACCAACTGAGCTATCAGGCCAAATAGACTAGGGTTCGAAGGTGACCAAAGACCCCCTGCCCTGTCAATCCGACAAGGAAGTGGCCGTAAAAACCCCTTAGAAGCTGAATTTCCAAGCCGACAGGCGGCGCTGGACCTCGGCGATGACCTCCGCTTCACCGGCCTCACCCTGGTCCGAGACGAAGGTGACGGAGAAGCGGACAAAGGCGCCGCAGTCATCCCACGGCACGGTCGAGATGAGGTGCTCGGTGATCATCCACTGCGAGAAGGCCTCGCCGGACTCGAAGGAGACGGTGCCGGACAGGCCGCTGGCCGACTTCGGGGCGGGCATGTAGAGGAAGAAGCCGGCGCCGGGCTTGCGCACCTGGAAGCCGAGCTGGGCGAGCACACCGACGAGCTTGTCCATGCGGCGCGAGTACTTGGCGGCGATGGCCTTCGGGATGGAGACCTCATCGAGGCCGGCGGCGCCAGCCTTCTGGATGCCGAGGAACTGGCCCGAATCGGAATTGTCCTTCACGTCGCCGTAAGCGCGCACAAGCAGCGCGTTACCGGCAACGAAGCCGATGCGCCAGCCCGTCATGTTGTGGCTCTTGGAGAGCGAGTGCAGCTCGAGGGCGACATCCTTGGCACCCGGGACCTGGAGGATCGAGACCTGCTCGGCGCCGAAGTGGAGCGAGCCGTAGGCGGCGTCCTGAATGACGATGAGGTTATGCTGCTTGGCGAAGGCGACGACTTCCTCGAAGAACTGGCGGGTGGCGCAGGCGCCGGTCGGGTTATTGGGGTAGTTGAGGACGAGCACCTTGGCCTTGGCTAGGATGTCCGCGGGGATGGACTTCAGGTCCGGCAGGAAGTTATTCTCGGCGGTGAGCTTCAGGTTGTGGACGAGGCCGCCGTAGTACTTGGCGTGGGTGCCGAAGACCGGGTAGCCCGGGACGGTCATGAGGACGTAGTCCCCGGGGTTGATGAGGCAGGCCGGCAGGATCGAAAGCGCGGCCTTGGAGCCGATGGAGTGGAGGACCTCAGTGTCGGCGTCGACGGTCACGCCGAAGAGGTTCTGCAGGTAGCGGGCCGCGGCCTGCTTGAAGTCGGCGCCGCCGTTATCGGCGTAGCCGCGGTTCTCGGGCTTGGCGGCCTCGGTCTGGAGGGCCTTCACCACCATCGGGAACGCCATCTCGTCGGGTTCGCCCACGCCAAGGTCGATCAAGGCGACGTCGGGCTTGGCCTTCTTGGCGGCGGCCTTGGCGCGCTTGATCTTCTCGAACTTATAGATGGCGGTCGACTTACCGTAATTGGCGCCGCCGATGCGTTCGGCGAAGAGCTGCTGGATGTAGGACTCGGGCATGGTGGTGAGGCCTTGAAAAAGAGGGGGAAACGGCGGATGGCAAGCGGACTCCGCCCGGGGGCTTGCCCCGCCCGGCCGACCGGCCCAGCATGGGCCATGGAAACGAACGAGCGGACCGGGGAAGAGCGGCCAAACAGCCATGGCAGCCTGGCGATGTTCCTCGCGCTGGCCGTCCTGACACTGCTGATCGGCGGGCTCGGCGCGCTGGCGACCGCCCGGGGCGTCACCGAGTGGTACCCCAGCCTGATCAAGCCGTCCTTCAACCCGCCCAACGCCGTCTTCGGGCCGGTGTGGACCACCCTGTACCTGCTGATGGCCTACTCGATGTGGCTGGTCTGGGACTCTCGTAGTCCCCTGCGCACGGTCACCAAACTCACCTTTTTCGGCATGCTCATCGCCAACGCGCTCTGGTCACTCCTCTTCTTCGGACTCCACCTCCCCGGCCTCGCGCTGGTGGACCTGATCCTCTACTTCGCCCTCCTGACGCTCTGGTTCCGTCAGTTGCGTACCCAAGATCGCCTCGCCGCCCAGCTGCAGCTACCACACCTCGCGTGGGTAACCTTCGCCGGCGCGCTCAACGCATCGATCTGCTGGCTGAATAAATAAAAAGGCCCCGGAAACCGGGGCCTTGGTGACCGTTGGGCGGACGAATTAGTCGGCGAGCTTGGTCCAGCGGGCGTTGCCCTGCGAGGACTTCACCGCGGCTTCGATGAAGGCCATGCCGGTGACGCCGTCGTCGATCGACGGGAAGTCATAGCCGCCCTTCGGGGCCTTGCGGCCTTCGAGACGGTCGGTGATGGCTTCCGCGGCGGCGCGATAGATGTTCGCGAAGGCTTCGATGAACGCTTCCGGGTGACCGAACGGCGTGCGGGTGTACTTCTTACAGGCGGCGCCGTTGTAGGAGTTACCCCGGCGGTGCACCTGGCGGGGCTGATCGAGATACTTCACGATCAGCTCATTCGGGTGCTCCTGGTGCCACTCGAGGGAAGCCAAGGTGCCGTAGACGCGGAGGTTGAGGTTGTTCTCATCGCCGGTGGAGATCTGCGAGGCGTGCAGAACGCCCTTGGCCCCGCCTTGGTAGCGGACGAGCATGTTGGCGTCGTCGTCGAGCAGGCGGCCGGGGATGTAGGTGCTGAGGTCGGCGGCGATCTCCTTGATCGCGAGACCGGTGACGTACTGGACGAGGTTCTCGGCGTGCGTACCGATGTCACCGACGCAGTTCGAGACGCCGGAGCAGTTCGGGTCCATGCGCCAATTGGCGATCTTCTGGATCTTGCCGGACTGCAGGGCGCCGATGGCGTAACCCTGCGGGTATTCGACGAGGACCTTGTTGATCTTGCCGAGCTTGCCGGCGGCCACGAAGTCACGGGCTTCCTTGACCATCGGGTAGCCGGTGTAGTTGTGCAACAGGGCGAAAACCAGACCGCTCTTCTTGACGACCGCCCGGAGCTTCTTCGCCTCGGCGAGCGAGAACGCGAGCGGCTTTTCGCAGATCACGTGGATGCCGGCTTCAAGGAAGGCCTTGGCCACGGGGTAGTGCAGGTCGTTGCGCGCGACGATCGAGACGAAGTCGATGCGGTCGCCGAGCGGGCGCTTGGCCTCGGCCTTCGCCATCTCGGCGTACGAGGCGTAAACGCGGGCGGGGTCGAGGTGGAAATCTTGCCCCGAGAGGCGGGATTTCTCGGGGTCCGAGGAGAACGCGCCGGCGACGAGCTCGATCTTACCATCGAGGGCCGCAGCCATGCGGTGGACGCCGCCGATGAAAGCGCCGCGTCCGCCGCCGACCATGCCCATGCGGAGTTTGCGATTGAGGGATGCCATGGGAGGGGGAATCAGAGGGAGACCGGCTTGCCGGATTTCGCGGAAGCGTAGATGGCGTCGATGACCTGCATCAGGCGGTAGGCCTGCTCAGGGGTATTCAGGGGCTTCGCGCGGCCTTCGATGGACTCGATGAAGTTCGCCGCCGAGGCGATGCGGCCCATGTCCTCGCACGCGGGCGTGACGATGGAGCGGTTCACGCTGTTGCCGTTTTCCTGCACGTAGAGCTCGCAGGTATCGATCGCGGTGTTGTCGAGGCCGTCGATGCCGAAGAGGCGCTCGACCTTGCCGCCCGCCTTGGTGCCTTGGAAGACCACGGAGACCTCCTCGCGCTTGATCATCTCGGCCCAGGAGACCTGCAGGGTCAGCACCTGGCCGGTCTTGAAGGTCACGAAGCCGTGCGCGGCGTTCTCGACGTCGGTGACGCCACCCACGCGATCGGGGATACCCCAAGGACCCTTGAAGGACTTATCCTCGATGAAATCATCGAAGGTCTGGCCGAGCACGTGGGCCGGCTCAGGGTAGCCCATGAAGTACATCGCGAGGTCGACCATGTGCAGCAAGTCGATGAGCGGGCCGCCGCCGGAGAGCTCCTTGGTGGTGAACCAGCCGCCGAAGCCCGGGATGCCGGTGCGGCGGATCCACTTCGCCTGGGCGGAGTTGACCTTACCGACCAGACCCTGTTCGACGTACTTGATCATCGCCTGCGATTCGGGCCGGGCCCGGTTGTTGAAATTGAACATGACCTTCTTTGCGGCCAGCTTGGAGGCCGCGATGATCTCCAGGACTTCCGGGGCGCTGAGCGCCGGGGGCTTCTCGCAGAACACATGCTTACCGGCGTTGAGGCACTGGATGGCGAGCGCCGCGTGGAACTTGTTCGGAACGATGACGCTGACGGCTTGGATTTCCTTGCGCTCCGCGAGCATGGTCTCGACGGATTCGTAATGGTAAGGAATACCCCACTTGTCGGCGGCCTTCTTGGCGGCGCCTGGCGCCGAGTCCGCGACGGCGACGATTTCCGCGTGTGCCTGTTTGAAGCCAGCGGCGTGGTACTGGAGCATGCCACCTGCCCCGATGACGCCTACTTTGGTTGCCATAATATTGTTACGGGAAAGGGGAGATTACTTGCCCTGGGCGGATTTGTCGAAGGCCGCGTCGAAGGCGACCTGGTTGGTCGGGAAGGAGAGCTTCTTGACGTAGGCAGCCGATTCGGCGGCACCGAAGAAGCGATCCATGCGGCCGTCTTCCCACTCGACGGAGAGCGGGCCGGCGTAGCCGACGTCGTTGAGGGCGACGATGACGTCCTCGAACTTGATGTCACCGCGGCCGACGGAGCGGAAATCCCACGCGCGGCGGGCGTCGCAGAAATCGGTATGGCCGCCGAACACGCCGACGGTGCCGTCGCCGTGCCCCCACCAGACGTCCTTCATGTGGGCGTGGTGGATCTGCTGGCCGAAGGTGCGGATGAACTTCACGTAATCGACGCCCTGATAGCCGAGGTGGCTAGGGTCGTAGTTGAAGCCGAAGCGCTTGTGGTGACCGACGGCGTCGAGCGCGCGCTGGGCTGAAGCGATGTCGAAGGCGATCTCGGTCGGGTGCACTTCGAGGCCGAAGTAGACGTCGTTCTTCTCGAAGACCTCGAGGATGGGCTGCCAGCGCTTGGCGAAATCGTCGTACCCCTTCTGGAGGTAGGCCTGGTTGGTTGGCGGGAAGGCGTAGATCGCGTGCCAGATGGAGGAGCCCGTGAAGCCGTTGACCACGGTCTTGCCGGAACCCTTGGGCTTATTGGCCATGTACGGCTTGCCGGCGTCGAAGAACTTGCGAGCGGCCTGGGCGGTCAGGGCCATCTCGGCGCAAGCACGCTGGCGGACGCCTTCCGGATTACCATCACCCCAGACGTGGGCCGGCAGGATGCACTGGTGGCGTTCGTCGATGTGGTCGCAGGTGGCCTGGCCGACGAGGTGGGCGGAAATCGCCCAGCAGCCGAGGTCGTGCTGCTTCAGCAGTGCCCAGACGGACTCGACGTAGCCCTTCTCGTTGACGGCGCGGACGACATCGAAGTGGTCGCCCCAGCAGGCGAGCTCGACGCCTTCGTACCCCATGGCTTTGACCTTGGGCAGGAGGTCGGCAATCTTGAGGTCGGCCCACTGGCCGGTGAAAAGGGTGACAGGGCGCGGTGACATGGTGAGGAGGGGTGAGTCCCCTATGTCAGCCAATCACCCCGCTTTGTTCAAGTGGGCAATGCTCACAGACCCCAATTTATGCCTTTCGCGACAGGGATTGGCCCAGTTCGGCCTCCAGCCTGTCGTAGGCCGCCCGGAGGGCTGGGTTGGGCTGGACGATACCCGGGGCCGGGGCGCAGAAAATGGGCTCCAGGTCGGCCATCTTGGCCCCACAAGCCCCCTCGGCGGCACGCAAGGCGGCACCCAGGGCGGCGGAGTCGGAAACAGCCAGACGAAGCACCGGAGCGCCGAAGACATCGGCGAAAATCTTGGCCACGGATGGGTTCTCGGAGGCTCCCCCCGTCAGGAGAAGTTGCGTGGTCGGGGTGCCGACCCAGCGGCTGTGATAACGGAGGCTCAGCGCCTGACCTTCGACGGCGGCGCGCGGAAGCGAAGCCTGGGTCGCGGGGGCGCCGAGGGCGACGCGACCGGCGGGACGGCGCGGGGTGATCTCGGGCTCCTCCATCGGGAGCACGGCGGAAATCGCGGCGGGAGCAGCGTCGACCGCGGCCGAGAAAGCCGGCCAATCGGCATGACCGCATTCGCGACGGATGGCTTCACGGGCGAGCGAGCCGTTGCGGACGCAAACAAGGCTCATGCTCCCACCCATCGGATTGCCAAAAGCGTGACCAAGTCCGGCGGAGTCGGTGCGGATGCCTTCGATCGCGGCGAAGAGCGTGTCGCTCGTGCCTAGGCTGATGACGACCTTGCCGGGCTTCGAGGCACCCATGCCGACGAGGCTGGAAGGGTTGTCGCCCGTGCCGATGACCACCTGACACTTCGGAGAGAAGCCGTGGCGAGCGACGAAGTAAGCGGAGATGCCGCCGGCCACGGTCGAACCGGGGCGGACGGGTGGAAGTTTGGCGGCGAGATCCGGCGCGGTCGCGGCGAGCGCGGTCGGAGCCCAGTCGCCCTTGCGGATATCCATCAGGTTCATGCCCGCGCCATCACCGGTATCAATCGCGGCATCCTTACCCGCGAGCACCGAAGCAAAGAAAGAAGAGACGAGGTGCACGCGCTTGGTCTTGGCCCAGGCGGCGGGCTCGAGCTTGGCGAAGCGACGAATCTGCGGACCGGTGAAGCGCATCGTGGCGACGGAGCCGGTGAGGTCGCAGACCGCCTGGTCACCGCCGAGGACGGCGGCGATCTCAGCGCATTCGGCGGAGGTGGACGAATCCATCCAGATTGGCGAAGAGCGGCGAGAGAGGGCCGGCGAGATCTTCGCGGAGAGAGAGGTGGTGCGATGACCGTCCGCGAGCGCGGCTTCGTAACCGGCGGCGAGATAGACGCTGCCGTGCTGCTGGCCGGAGACGGAGACCGCGTCGACCTTCGATAGGTCGGTCAACTGGGCGAGGCGGTCGAGCGCCAGCTCGAGGCCGTCGAGCCAGACAAGCGGGTCGGCGTGCACTTCCCCACCCTGGCCCCCGCGGATAAATCCTTCCGGATGCCCGCGGTCAGGGAAGTCGGCGCCGAAGGCCGCGCGGGCGCGGGCGACCGTCGTGCCTTTCACCGTGTCCAGCACCAGCGCCGTCGCGCTCTGCGTAGACAGGTCCAGACCCAGGACGATCGCCATGGCCTCAGCGGAGGTACTCGTTGATCAGGTTCTCGAGCATCTCCTGGCGGCCGGACGCGAGCGTCGGCGCCTTGATGCCCTGAGCGTAGGCGTCGAGCTGGGCGAGGGTCACCTTGCCGGACTCGACCTGCTTGCCCATGCCGCTGTCCCACGAAGCGTAACGCTTCGCGACGAACTGGTCCATCTTGCCGTCCTTGATGATGGCGTGGGCGATCTTGAGGCCGCGGGCGAAGGCGTCCATGCCGCCGATGTGGGCGTGGAAGAGGTCGACGGGCTCGTGGGATTCGCGGCGACGTTTGGCGTCGAAGTTGAGGCCCCCCTTGGTGAAGCCGCCCATCTTGAGGATGCGCAGCATGATGTTGGTCGTGAGGTAGAGGTCAGTCGGGAACTGGTCGGTATCCCAGCCGAGGAGCGTGTCGCCGCGGTTGGCGTCGACCGAGCCGAGGGCCTGCGAGCCCATCGCGACTTCCATCTCATGCTCCATCGTGTGACCGGCGAGCGTGGCGTGGTTGGTCTCGAGGTTCAGCTTGAAGTGCTTCAGGAGGCCGTATT
>BJHS01000007.1 GCA_014193315.1 Verrucomicrobiota bacterium | reverse complement strand
CGAGCGAGCGGGCGGCCTCTTGGGCGGCGCGCTGCGCGGTGGCGATCGATGTCGTGGCGGTGGATAAATCGGCGGAAGCCTGGGTCTGCGCCGCCTGCAACTGTTTCAGCTGCTTCACGGAGGCCTCCACTTGCGCCGTCAAATCGATTAATTTCAGGCGATTCGGACCGATCGCCCGGCCATAGTCCTCGATGGCCGCCTTGGCGGCCGCCACCTCGGTATCGCGCCGCTTAAGGTACTCGGTGAGATTCGCCTCCGCCTCGGAAACCAGTCGCGACTGACTTTCCAGCTTCGCCGCGGCCAAGGCCTCCGCGAGCCGCAAAGGGGTCAAGGCGCGATCCAGCGCGGCCAACTCCTGCTGCCGTTGCGTCGCCCGGGTCTCAAGGTCGGGGATGCGGGAAGCCAGCTGATCTGCCTCAAGGCGGGCCGGGGCCAGGCGAGCGGCGGCGCTAGCCTTCGCCTTCTCATTCTCATCCCGCGCGGCGAGCGCATCGGCGATGTCCGACTCGAGCTTCGAGAGTTTATCGCGTTCCGTCAGCACCGACACGTTGAACTGGGCGGCTTTCAGGGCGACCAGGCGCTCACGAAGGGCCACGATCTCGGACCCCGCCGTCCGCAACTGGGCGGCGAGCCGTTCCTGACCGGCGATCAAGTCGAGGCGGGCCTTGGTCTTCGCCGTTTCTGCTTGGACCGCTCCCAACGCCTGCCGCTGCGCGACCAGGGACTTGCGCGCGACCTCAAGTTCGGCGCCCTTGGCCTTCTCCTGCTGCTTCACCCAGTAATCGATGGTCTTCTCGGACTCCGCGGCCCAGGTGCCGAGTTCCGCGAGTTCCGCGGACAACCAAGCCGGGTCAAACGCGTTGGTCCGGAGGTAGGCGCGATCTTTTTCCGCCGCGGCCACGATTGGGGCGAGCTGCTCGCGGATGGCCGACATCTTCTTGGAAAGCTCCGCCCGGGCGACGGTCTCCGTGACCTTCTCGCGCGCGACCCGGAGCGCGTCGCGCTCCTTGGTGCCGGCGGCGATCTTCGCCTGCAAAGGGGCCAGTCGGAGCTGGGCGGCGAGGGCGTCCTCGCGCGCCTGACGCTGCTCGACGGTGGGGGCGGCGCCTTGCGGCGAGGACTGCAAGGCCAGCAGGTCCGCCAAACGTTTCTCGGCGGCGGCGATGCGTTGTTCGATTTTGGGCGGGTTGCTCGGCACTTGGGTGAGGTCCCGGCCGGATTCGACGTCGAAGAAGCGCACCTCACCGAGCCAATTGCCGGAGACGAACACCTTGCCGTCCGCCAAGGCCACCACCTTGGAAACGACGTCACCTTGCTTGATGCCCTGCACGTGCGGAAGGCGCTTGCCCTCGATGGTCCAGAGGGCGGTCGTGCCGTCGTTCCCACAGGAAAGCAGCCGGCCGTCCGGGGTGAAACTCACCGACTGAACGGCATTACCATGGGCCGCCCAAGTGGCGACCCGCTTGCCCGTCTTCATTTCCCAGACCGAAATCGTCCCGTCCGCCCCAGAGCTCGCGAGCACATTGGAATCCGCCCGCCACGCCAGGTCGGTCACGGAACCCTTGTGCTGCCCGAGGTTGTAGAATTCGCCGCCGCTCTCAGCCTCCCAGACCATCACGTTGCCATTGCGGTCGGAGGTCGCCAGCAGGACGCCGTCGGGACTGAAGTCTGCGCCGGTGACCCAATCGGTATGCTTGGCGAGGGTGTAGAGCAGTTCGCCGGAGGCGGTGTCGTAACACTTCACCTTCTTGGTGTTCGTGCCTAGGACAATCTTGCGATGGTCGGGGGTGATGTCGGCCGACATCACCTGATCGAACTCCTTGCCCACTTCCGTGATACGCCGACCGGTGCGGACATCCCAGACGACCGCATGGCCGAACTTACCGCCCCGGCCGCCACCGAGAATCAGCAACGAACCATTGGCGCTGAACTTCAGGGAGCGCGCGTAGCCTTCCGGGTACGGGAAGATGCCGGCCAGCTCCTTGGTGTCGGTGTCGTACAGCAGCACCTGTTTCGGCGAGGCCACCGCCAGCAAGGAAGTCCAGGGGCTTGCCGCCAGAGCGGTGATCGCGGTGGTGCGCGGGGTCACGACCACCGGCTCGAGCAAGACGTTCTCCGGTCGGGCGACCAGCCCCGTGGGCTTTCCCGCCGAGGCGTTGAAGGCGAGGTCGACCTTCGGTCGGCCGGACTTACGAGCGACGCTGCCCTTGGCCTGCAGGACACCCCCCGCGATCCACTTTGAAAGCAGGGTCAGGTCCTTCGCCTCGAGCGGCGCTCCTTCCGGGGGCATGAACGGCTCCTCCTTCTTGGAACTGCAGGTCCAGAGGCGGCTGCTGGCGGGATTCCCGGGATCGACCACCGCGCCGCCACCGCCGCCGCTGAGCAACGCGGCGTAACTGGTGAGGTCCAACCCGCCCTTCTTCTTGTCAGGGTTATGGCAGGAGAAGCACTTGTTCTCGAGGACGGGGCGGACGTGGTCGTCGTAAGTCAGCTTCTCGACCTCCTGGGCGGTCGCGACCGCCGCCAACGCGGTGGCGGCGAGCACAAGCAGTCGACGGCTCAACCAGCGACGCGGAACGGGGACGGCGAAGGGCATGCGCAGGCGGAGGGGCTCAGTGATTGAAGTAGAACTCCTTGGAGTTCATCAACGCCCAGAACAGGTCCTCGAAGACGGCCTGGCGATTCGCGGGGTCGCTCGCCACCGAACGCGTCACCGCGGCGACCTCCTCGGGGCGCGGGGCCCGCCCGAAGACCCGCAGGAAAAGCTCGGCGGTGATTTCCGGGTCCTTGCGACCGTCGGCGATCAGCCGGTCGACCACCTTGCCGCGGCGGATGCGATCGTTGATGGCGTCACCGTTCATCAAGTGCAGGGCCTGGGAGAGATTCGGGTCGGTCTTGACCTCGGAGGAGGCCACGGATTCGCGCTTGGCGCGGCCGAAGGTCGAGAGGAAATAATTACTGACGGCGCCGTCGGCGATCTGGACGGCCCGGGCCCCGACGGGCAGGCCTTGGAACTTATTCGGGGTCTCGGTGATCTGGGAGATGGCGTCGAGGAGGACCTCGGCGCGCACGCGCCGGACGGAGCCGTGCGCGAAGTTCAGTTTATCGCCGGCATTGCTCGCGTTGACCTTGGTGCTGCGCTGGTAGGCGGCCGACGCGGTGATGTCGCGCACGAGGCGGCGGATGTCGTATTTGTAGTCCGTGAGGTGTTTGGCCAGTTCATCCAGGAGCTCGGGGTTCGAGGGCGGGTTGGACACCCGGACGTCGTCCACGGGGTCGACCACGCCGACGCCGAGGAAGTGCGCCCAGATCAGGTTGGCGATATTGCGGGCGAAGTAGGGATTGCGGGGCGAGGCCAGCCAGTCGGCCATGACCCGGCGACGATCGTCGCCCGGCTTGAGGTCCGGCTCCTCGCCGCCCAGGAACTTCGGCTTCATGTTCGCCTTGGTGAGGAAGTGCTGCGACTCGCCGCTCTTGCTGTTGTAGACGATGACCTCTTGGGGGTCGTCTGTGTTCTTGCGGCCGACCTGGGCGAAGAAGGCGTTGAACCCGTAGTAATCGCTCATCGTCCAGCGGTCGAACGGGTGGTTATGGCACTGGGCGCATTGGATGCGCATGCCCATGAAGACCTGCGCCACGTTTTCGCTGAGCTTCAACTTATCGAGCTCGGTCTGGTAGTAATTGACCGGGGGGTTCGAAACGGTCCCCCCGCTGGCGGAGAGCAGGTCGACCACGATCCGGTCGATCGGCACGTTGGCGCCGATGCGGTCGGCCAGCCAATTGTAATAAAGCAGGGCGTTCTTGTAAAACGGGGGGGCGTTATTGCCGGCGTTGATACCGGAGCGGATCTGGAGGAGCTCGGCCCACTTCATCACCCAAAGCTCGGTGAATTCCTTGCGCTGGAGCAGGGCCTCGACCAGCTGGGCCCGCTTGTCAGGGCGGGCGTCGCCGAGGAAGGCGCGAACCTCGGTGGGGGTCGGGTAGAGCCCGACCACATCGATGGTGACGCGGCGGACATACTCCTCGTCGGTGCAGACCTCGGAGGGCAGGATCCGGAGCTTATGCAGGCGCTCGTTCACGGCGCGGTCGACGTAATTGAACTCGGGCGCCGCTGGCCGGGCGTAGACGAGGCCCTTGGGGATGACGAGCACCTGGGCGGTGACGCTGAAGACATTGAAGCGGGCGAGGATGAACGCGGCGCCGCGGTCGCCGGAGCGGACATTGCCATCCTTCCCGACCTTGGCGACCGGGTCGTTGTTGGACATGAACAGCGCGAGGTCGGTGACGTCGCGGTCGGTGCCGTCGGAGTAAGTGGCCCGCACGGAGATCTGCTGGGTCGCCTCCGGCCCTTCGAGCACGATCTCCTTCGGGTAGACTTCGATGCCGGTGACCTGGGCGACATCCGGCGCGTCGTCCTTGGCCCCGTGGGCGATCCATTCCAAGATATTCCGGTTATAAGCGGAGTCCGGCTCGTAGAGTTTGTTGCCGGAGTGAGGCACCGTGCCGACGGCCTTCTCCACCAGGGTGCTTTCCTCCGGGATGGCCAGGTTGATGCGGCGCCCGACCATCTCGCGCGTGAGGCGCACATAGTCGCCGTTGGGATCCATGCCGAAGAGGGAAAGCCGGAAGCCATCCTTGCCGCGGGCGGCGCCATGACACCCCCCTTGGTTGCAACCCCCGCGCAGGAAGACCGGCATCACATCGAGCCGGAAGGAGACCGGCCGGTCCTTGGCGCCATCCTTGACAGTGACCGGAAGCTTGGCGCTCAAGCCGCCCAAGGTGGCGGTGACCTCGGTGTGACCCGCATCGGCGACGGCCTGCAGGGTATAGCCGTTGAGTTCGGCCACCTTAGGGTCCGCCACCTTGATAGCCGCAAAGGCGGTGACGTCCCGGGTGGTCGCATCCTTGAAGGTCGCGAAGACCACGATCCGGTGAAAATCGCGCTTGGACTCGATCGTCACGACCGGAGGGAAAATCTCCAGTTTCTCGAGCGACGGCAGCTTAAGCGCGAGGTCGGCCTTGGGATCCACGGCATCTTTAGCGCGCGGGGCGAGGGTCGCGCCCGCGGGCCAGGGGGCGCCGGCGGCGACCCAGCCCCGCAGAAGGGCCAGCTCGGCGGGCGGGAGGGGGCCACCTTTCGGGGGCATCAAGTCCTCATGATCCTTCGGCAAATGGACCCGTTTCACGAGTTCACTCCGATCAGGCTGACCCGGCTCGATGATTGGACCATTGGCGCCACCTTTAAGGAAGCCCGCCTGGGTGCTCATCAGCAGTTTCCCCTTCACCTTGTCGGGATTATGGCACTCGAGGCAGCGCGTCTCCAGCACCGGGCGAACCTGCTCGAACGACACGGGTTCGAGGGCGCGTAGCGGGGCGAGGGCCAGAAGGAGGAACGGCAGCAGACGGCAGGACATGGGTTCAGTTCTTGGGGGCGTCGGGCTTTTGGCGGAGTTGTTCGAGCCGAGACAAAGCGGCCGGGGCGGCGGCGACGGGCTTGCCGGCCACCGCTGGGGCGGCGGGAGCGGCGGGAGCGGCCGGGGCGGCGCCTTTGCGAGGGGCGTCGACGCGTAGGGACGAACCCAAGGCGACCCGGTGGGTCGTGGTGGCGCCACCGACCGGGACGTCGACCTGCACGAAGAGGTTATCCTTCTTCCCTAGGGCCGACTCGGCGGTGGTCTTCACCGTGAAGCGCAGCTCCTTCGTGTCCTTGGTCACCTTGATCGGGTCGATCACGATCGTGTCGGGAACGCCGACCAGGCGAGCGACGGCCTCGCCCTCGAACGGGCGGGTGACTTCAAAATTGGTCACGAGGCTGGCGGCCTTGCCTTGCTCGATGGCGGCCAAGGGAATCGGATTCGCGGCGACGAACGCCGGCGCAGTCGTGACCTTGGCGAAAGGCGAGGCGTTGTAGATGCGACCACCGCCCGCATCGGCCTCGCCCATGACGACGAAATTCCAGTCGGCCGGCGTCACCCCGGCACTCGCGTTGAGTTCGAACTCGCAACGATCGGCGCCCTCGGCGATGGACTGCTCGCCCAGCGAGGTGATTCCCGGAGGCGTCCAGACCATGAAGACGCGAATCGCGCCCTTGAAGCCCTCCTTACGCTTGGCCACGACCGTCAAACCGAGCACCCCGTTTTGCACGACGGGCACCTTCGGCGTCTCAATCTCCAGGCTATAAGGCGCCGCTTCGACGACCACCACCGGCAGGCGGTATTCGATCCCTTGGTAATAGATCACGTTGCCGTTCCGGACGATATCATAGACCTGACGCAAGCGCCCCACGACGGCCTGCTTCGGGTCGGTCGGCAGGAGCCGCAGCGGTACGATCGCTTGGCCGAGCGGGGCGTCGGCCGCGGCCTCGAAGACAAGCGGGACATTCGGCAAGTCCTTCGGCGCGGTGTCCACGAGCAACTTCACGCCCGCCGGCAGGCCCGGGGCGTCGAAACGGTAATCCCCGGAGACGCCCGACCGGGTGAAGTTCTCGAGCAAGGCCATGCGCCCACCGCGGGGCACCGCGATGAACTGACGGTAGTTCGTGTCGTTGACGGTGTAATCCGGGGAAGCGAAGGTCAGGCTCGGCTGCGCGGCGGTGAGCTCGACGCGGTAGACGAAATTGGCCCCGCCGCGCTCGAGGTGATCGCGCACCCGCACGGTGTAGACCCCGTCGGCGGGCACGGTCACCTTGAACTTGGAATCCAGGCGACGCATGCCGCCGCCATCGTCATTGGAGATGAGGTCGCCACCGGTCGGCGTCGCGATGCGCACGGTCGGGTCAAGGGGGGAACCCAACGCCTGGGCGAGGCACTGCCCCTCGAGCACCTGCCCCTTCTTGAGGGAAAGCTTGAAGTAATCGACATCGCCCGGCTTGCCGATGACGCCGTTGAGCGCGTAGGCCTCGGCCGGCGGCACCACGTTGGCGGACTCGCGCTCGTCATTGGGCTCGACCTCAAGGAAGTTATCGATGGTGGAGAGCCGGAAGACATTGCCCGAAGGGGCGGAAGCCTGCGTGCGGGCGAAGAGCTGGAAGTCGGCCTTCGGCTCGCCCGGCAGGGTGACCGTCTCGGCGAAGGACTCCCGCGCCGAGACGAAGTTGACGGTCAGCGTCTCTCCGACCTTGCCGCCCGCCGGGTAGATCGCGTCCGGGCGGAGGAAGCTACCGATGTGCAGGCGGTAGAAGGAATTGCCGCTCCCCCGGTAGGAGGACTCCCGGACCATGACATAGTAGTCACCATCATACTCCGCGACGAAGGAGCAGAAGCCATCCTGCCGGTGCAGGATGGTGTCATCCGAGAAAACCTTCTCGAAACGATCCTTATCCACGATCGCGAGGTAGGGATCGAAGATGCCGTAACCGAGGCGCAACCCGTCGACTTCGACGCTCAGGCGCTGCCCCTTCTTCATCGTCACCTTGAAATAATCGACATCCTCGGACTGCACCACGCCCTCGATGGTCTGGTCAAGGGCCCCCGGCTGAGCGCGGGCGAGGTCATCGTTCGGCTCCTTCTCCTCCACGTTCGGGTAGGGACTGACGAAGAACTGACGGGCATGGGAAACGCCGGACTTGGTGCGCAGCCGGACCAGATGGTTGCCCAGCGGGACCTCCGGGCCGATGGCGAGCGTGAGCTCGACCTTACCGGAGGCGACGCTTTGCACGCCCTTCACCTGAAAGCCCGGGGTGTAGAACAGCAGGTCCTCGAAGTCCGCCAAGCGGGCACCGGTCAAGGTCAACTTGACCTCGGCCCCACGCTGGCCGCCGTGCGGCTTCGTGCCGCTAAAATCAGGGTAGGCTGCCCGCGCGACCGCGACGGTCAGCAGGAGCAGCGCGAGAAGTCGGACGGGCATGACGCGCGGGCAGGCAGGTCAGGCCAACCAGTCGGCCATGATCCTACCGCCGTTGACGATATCGATTGGCCGCCCGCCGTCGGAGACGATGCGCTTGTCGGCATTGATACCCAGCAGCCGGTACATCGTCTTGGCCAGATCCTCCGGGCCGACCGCGTCGCGATCGGGCTCACCACCGAGCGCGTCGGAGGCACCATGGACGTAACCTTCCTTCACGCCGCCACCGGCCATGGCAACGGAGAAGACGCGCGGCCAATGGTCGCGGCCGTTGGTACCATTGAGCTTGGGCGTGCGGCCGAACTCGGAACTGACCAGCACCAGCGTGCGCTTGAGCATACCGCGGTCGGCCAGGTCGGTGATGAGGCGGGCAAAAGCCTGGTCGAACTGCGAGGCCTGGCCCTCGAAGCCGCCCTTGATGTTCGAGTGGTGATCCCAGCCGCCAAAGGTCACCGATACCATGCGGACGCCGGACTCGACGAGCCGGCGGGCGAGCAGGAAGCGCTGCCCCGCGGTGTTGCGGCCGTACTCGTCGCGCAACTTCTCGGACTCCCGTGAGAGGTCGAAGGCCTGGCGGGCCTTGGCGCTGCTCACGAGCCCGTAGGCGGCCTGCTGGAAGCTATCCATGGAGCCAATGGCGTCGGACTTCTCGGTCGCGCGGAAGTGCTCGTCGACGGAGGCGAGCAAGCCGCGCCGGCGGTCGAAGCGGGCCGGGGCGATATCCTTCGGGGAAAGCAGGTCGCGCACCGTGAAGGCCTTGTCCGCCGGGTCACTGCCGAGGGCGAAGGGACCGAAGGCACTGCTCATGTAGCCCGTGCCCTGTTCCGGGATGCTCTGACTGGGCACCACCACGTAAGGAGGCAGGTTGTTGCGCGAGCCTTGCTCGTGCGAGATCACCGAACCGAAGCTGGGGAACTTGATGGCCGGGCTCGGGCGATAGCCCGTGAACATGTTGTGCGTGCCACGCTCATGCGCCGCCTCACCGTGCGTCATGGAGCGGACGATTGTGAGCTTGTTCATGATCTTGGCGATGTTCACGAACTTCTCGCCGACGTATTCCCCGGGGATCGTCGTCTTGATCGGGGTGAAGGGACCGCGGTATTCGGGCGCTGCGAAAGGCTTGGGGTCCCACGACTCATGCTGGGCCATGCCGCCCGGCAGGTAGATATGGATGACGGCGTCGGCGAGGGCGTCAAAGGCTTCGACCTTCGGCAACTCGTTCGCCCGGAGCCGCAACATCCCGGGCAGCGTCAAACCCAGGGTGCCGAACATCCCGACCTGGAGAAACTCCCGTCGACGCCAGGTGGTACGGATGTCGGGGTGGTCTCCTTGACAATTGCGATGCATTTTCATGACGACGGGGTGGGATTTGGGGATGAGACAGGTGTATCTGGTCCGGGTTGCCTTAAAATAACAAAATTATGCCTGTCGTACCCGGTAAGAGGGACCGCCGCCCCCGGCGGGCGGTTCCCGCCCCAATCTACCTTTTGACAACCCCGAACCCCCCCCGTAGAACCCCTTGATACACCCCGCCTTCATGACCACCCCCTCCCCTGACGAAAAACCGAGCGAGGAACCCAAGGCGCTGACCTGGGGCTTCCGGGTCGTCCTCCTCACCTCGGCCCTCTATATCGCGGGCTGTTCGGCTTATTTCTCGGTCCTGGGCCTCGGCCAGCTCTTCACCGGCTCCGAAGGGCCGGTCATGGTCATGGCCGCCTCCCTCGAGGTGGGTAAACTCGTCGCCGCCTCCTTCCTCTATCGCTACTGGCACCTGATCACCGGGGTCCTGCGTTTCTACCTGACCTTGGCGGTCTTGGTCCTCATCGCCATCACCTCGCTCGGCAACTACGGCTACCTCGCCCGCGCCTACGAAAAAACCGCCACCACGATCACGCGCAACGAGACCGAGATCGCCGCCATCGAGAAGACCATCGCCGAGAGCCAGCGCCAAATCGACGACGCCCGCGGCAAGACGGTCCGCGTCAACACCGCCAGCCGCGAGGACATCGCCAAGCTGCAAGGCCGCATCACCCAGGCCGGCGAGACCCTCGCCCAGTCGCTGGCCCGCCTGCAGGAGCAGCGCAAGGCGCTCGACACCCGGCGCGCCCAGGACACCGCCGCGCCCGCCCAACGCGGCGCCGACCTCAGCGCCACGCTGGCCAAGAGCATCGCCGCCGAAGAGAGCGCCGTCGCCAAGGGCCTCGCCGCCGAAGAAGCCGCCATCGCCGGCCTCAACGACCGCTTGAAGGTGCTCGACCAGGCCGTCGCCGCCTACACGGCGCAAGGCACCACCAGCACCTACCTGATCTTCGAGCAAGACAACGTGAAGAAAGGCCAGGAGCTCCGCGAGCAGCAGAAGCCGGAACGCGAGGCCATCCTCGCCAAGGTCGTCGAAGCCTCCGGCGCCATCACCCGGTTACGGGCCGACGGCTCCGCCCGCGTCGAGCGGCTCCGGGCGGAACAGGCGCGCGTGAACACCGACGCCGCCAGGGAGACCGGCCTGCTCCGCGACCAATTCAAAGGCGAGCTCGCCCGCCTCGACGACGAGGAAAAAAGCCTGCGCAAGACCGGCGAGGAGAGCCTCGCCGCCTTGGAGAAACAACTCGCCAGTCTCCAGGAGCAGGGCCAGACGAAGGCCGGCCTGACCGAGGCCGAAGTGGAGGCCCTCTACAAGGTCAACCGCGAGCGCACCGAGCAGATCCACAAATTGCGCGACCAGATCGCCGCCACCGACATCGGGTCCTACCGCTTCGTCGCCCGGGCCTTCGACGCCGAGGCCACCGACGTCGTGAAGTGGCTGATGTTGGCGCTTGTCGCGGTGTTCGACCCGCTCGCCGTGACGCTCGTCGTCGCCTTCAACATGGCGCTGACCCGCGGTCGGGGGCAACCAACGGCGGCACTCGCCGGCGCCGGGGCGGAGACCGCCAACCCCGCTCCCGCCGCGCTGCCTGCGCCCGCCCCGGCCCCCGCCCCCCGGCGACGCGGCCAGTGGTCGCCGCTCGAAATCGTCGTCGCGGCGATTCTGGGTAGCGTCCTACTCGGCCTCTTCCTCTGGCTGTGGTCGTCCGAGCGCACCGAACAAGCCGCCCGCGGGAACTTCGGCTCGGCGAACGTCATCCCTGGCGACAGTTTCGCGGTGATGGCCTTTCGCCCGGATGAACTCCGCCAGAAAGGCAACAAAGCCTTCCCCGAGTGGCTGGAACGCACCGGCGGCAAGGGTATGTCCACCGCCGTGGCCGAGCTGGTGAAGAACGGCCTCGACGCGCATTCCGATATCTACGCCTTCGCGAAATTCCCGGCGGACGCCAAGGATGCGGGCGATGGCTCCCGCCCGGTGATGCTCTGCGGCCTCGTCATCCGCGTCGTCGACCCGACGGTGGCCGAGGCGGCCCTCTCGCGGATCGCGGACCAGCTCAACAATTCCCTCCGGGGCGAGACCGGCAAGAGCGCCTCGAACCTCACTCGCAGCCGCTCGATGATCAAGCATGGGGAGGGCCGTTACATGGACCCGGAAGGCGGTTTTTTTACCTTTGGTCTGACGAACCGGACCGCGGTCATCTTGGTTGAGTTCGAAGGCGACCCCGCCGCTCCCTGCGTGGAAAAGGAGATCCGCCTCTGCCTGACGCGCCCCGAGGCACGGTTGCGCAAGGCGGGCGAACTTCCGGAGAAACTCCCGCACTACGCGAGCGACCAGCCAGGCGCCCTGACCCTCTGGCTCGACGCCAACCGCTTCTTCCGCCGGCTGCCCATGAACCCGGCGACGCGCAGCCGCTACGAGCAAATGCGCCCGGCGATGGAGTTCGAGTTGCTGCTCGCGCTGCAGGCCGCCGGTAACGATTCGCTTTCGATCGGGGCGAGTTACCTCTACCAGTTCGACCGTTTCGCCGACGGTGCCACGCGCGACCCGGTGAAGCTGATGGCGAAGCTCGAGGCCCCGGCCGTGCCCGACCTCGGCTGGAAACTGATGAACCGTTGCGCCGACACGCTCGACTACGATTCGCTGATCGAACGGATGCGCGGCGCCCTCGGCGACGACAAGCGGCCCGGTGCGCAGCTGGTGCGGGTCGAGAAAACGGTGCCGACCGGCCGCGATGCCAAGTTCACGATCTCCGCGCGCTTCGACCCGAAAGCGGGCCCGCCCTTGGTCACGGCGATGCAGATCCTGACGCAGTAAGCACCGCCGATGGACCGACGTGGCACCAGAAACCTGTGGCTCGTGGCCGCGGGTATCGTCGCCCTGGTCGGTTGCCACACCGAGACGGGGAGCGAGGAGAGTTCCTCTTGGTATAACTTCTCCTCCCGTCGCGGCGGCCACGGCAGTGGCCCCGGCGGCGACCACGCCAAGACCCCGCCGCCGCGGGCCGACTCCGTCCCGCAAGCCCTGCCGCCGAAACCTGCGGCCCGCCCACCACCTGCGACTCAACCTGAAGTCGGCACCAGCCCCACGGCGCCCCCGCCATCGTTGACGGTGCAAACGCCCGCCGGCGGCGCCCGCGCGACCAACCCGAAGTCGGCCATCGGGTTACCGGAAACCTGTGGCCCTAATGAGCGGGAACCCGGCACCGCGGTAAGTCTCCCCACCCTTCCGGAAGGACCCCGGACGCGCCGCGATACCCGCGGCATCGACGTCGACATCCCGAACGCGCCGAGGCCGCCCGGCAAGACTGGTCCTGCACTAGAGATCGAACTGACGACGAGGCCCCGTTCGACGAACGCATCCGGCAAAGTCCCGCTCCCGGCCCCAGCCGTGTCCACCGCCCGACGCAGCACCTCGGCCTCATTGAAACTACCCGGCTTCGACCAGGACACGCCGAGGTCCGCTGGACCGAACGCACGCCACCTGCCCGACCTCGACGCCGCCCCCTCCCGCGAGTACGAGGCAAGCCCGTCCCGCCTCCTTGGCCCGGAGGACACGACCCGTCGCCCGCCGACTGGCTCGAGCCTCCCAGGTCTCGACGTGCCCGGCGCGACGGCGAGCGTCCGCGGCACGGATACCTTGCCCCTCCCGGCCCCAAGGTCGCCGGCCAGCCGGCCTGACGAAAGCCCGCCACTACCGATCGCACGGGATGGCTTGCTCTCGGCGTCACCCACCCCTGCAAAAGCGACCGGCTCGCTCGCGCTGCCCGCGTCCAACGGGACGGGACGCCCGAACCGTGGAACGACGAGCCCCCTCGCGCCGAGTTCGCCGGAAGCCGGCCCGGCGAACGGCCAAGAGCTTCCTGTCTCACTGAACCCGCATCCCGGCATGGCGGGTGCCCCAGCCCGCGCTGGATCGCCTAGCCCGACCCTCCGCCCCGGTGCGAGCGCCAAACCTGCCGAAAGCCGGCTTCCGCTCCCCTTCCGGCTCGGCGAATGGATTTCCGACGAGCAAGCGCACCAGCTCTGGCGAGCGCAACAACGCACCCGCACCAGTCAGGAAGAAAAGCTGCGTCTGACCGAGCAAGAACGGCTCAGCCAAGCCCTACTCCGCTTCCTCGCGCCGGAGCCGGCACCGCAATAACCCTTGGGCCTCAGGCCCAAGGAATCGCGAATTGGTTCTGCGGCGACGCGTTGGTCTGCTTCCGCGTCGGGGAGTGATCGAACGTCCGCATCGTGCCGTCCTTGCGCATTTCGATCAGACGCAGCCAGCCGTCGCCGCCGTTGGGCTTCATCTGGAAATTAACGAGCAGCTGGGGCACCGGATGGCCCTTCGGGGTGGCGGAGACGAACCGGCCTAACCCGTCCGCCGTGACGTGGCCGTTCAACGTCAGGATGAAGTTCTCGTGTCGCGAGATCAGCTTGGCCCAGACCTCCTCGCCATCGTTGATATCAGGCTTCGCCTTGGCGAAATAGGTGTGCGGGTTATGGTTCTGCTTCTTGCCGAAGCGCGCCTGGTCGTAGCGGGTGTCATCGTGGTAGATGTGCGCGTGCGTGACCAGGATGACCTCGCGGTCGGCGTGGGCGGCGACGACCTCGTTGGCCCAGCGGAGCACGTCGTCGCGCGGGCCGAACTCGAGGCAGAGGACGAGAAAGCGGCGCCCCATGGCCTCGAGGAAATGCCAGCTGTTCTCGGAGCGGTCCGGCTCCTTGTCGTAATTCCCCTTCCAATGCGGGGCCTGGGAAAGCTCGGCCACCGGCAGGAACCGCGACATCATCGTCGTGCGATCGGCGCAACCGCCCCCCGGGCCGTAGTCGTGGTTGCCCGGGACGAGGCACATCGGCATCTTCGCCGCGACCAGCACCTGCAGCGCCTTGCGGGCATTCTCCCACTGGGGCACCGTGTTGCTATTGGTGATGTCGCCGAGATGCAACACGCCCGCGATCCGGCGGCGGTCGCGTTGCTCGACAATCCAGCGGGTCTGGGCCAGGAAGGTGTCCGGATGCTTCTGCGCGTAGAACTGGGTGTCCGGCAGCACCGCGAAGGTGAACGCGCCCTCCGCGGGCAGCGGGGGCTCGCCGTCGACGAAGACCGCGTCCGCGTAAGGGTTCCGCGGCGCGTTCTCGTCCTCCGGCTTGGGCGCGTCCGCGGCGCGAGCGAGGAACGGGACGAAGCCCAGCGAGAGGGCGCCGGTGCGGAGGAGGAAGTCACGGCGCGAAGGGCCACCAAGATCGGGGAGAGCCATGGCTCTTTCCTACCCTGAACCCTTCCGCTCGCCAGCCGAAACCCCAGAGACAAAGCCGGCGGGACCCCGGGATTCCGCCGGGCGGCGTCACCATCGGGTGACGGGCTTACTTCAATTCGGCGATCGTGATGTTCCGGTACTCGACCTTCATCTTCAGCCCCCCGTGGATCTGCAGTCCGACCGAGTAAGGCGTCGGGTAGGCGGGATCGGTGAGCTGGGAGACCTGCTCGCCATTGAGCCAAACGGTGTAGGTGTCGCCCTTGGCGCGGAAGACGATCTGGTTCCAGTCGTCCTTCTTCCAAAGTTTCTCGACCTTCGGAGCAAAACCAGCTTCGGGGTACTTACCGACGTAGTAGGTACAGGTCATGTCCTTCTTCAGGCTACGCGAGACACCGATCTGCATCTGCATGTCCTTCTTCCCGGTCTTATCACGGCGCACCATGATGCCGCTGTCGATTTCACCACTGAAGCGGCAATCAAGGGAAATGATGACATCACCATAGGCCTTCTCGGTGTAGAGCATGTTGCCCTTCAGCTTCTCATCATTCTCACCGACGAGGACGCCATCGACGACCTTCCAGAATTTATTCTCCTTGGCGTCCTTCCAGCCGGTGAGGTCCTTGCCATTGAAGGCGGACACGAAATCGGCCTTAGGCACCGGCTCGGCGGCCGGGGCGTCGGCGGCACGGAGGGTCGCGGCCAAGGCAACGGCGAGGAGGGAGAGGAAGCGGAGGGAGCGCATGGGGGTTCCGAAAACCACCCGAAACACGGGCAAGTTGCAAGCCTTGCCCGTGTTTCAAATTGCCAGCCCCCGCCCGCGGCCCTTTATCTGCCTCACCCCTATGCGTCCGCTCCTCCCCACCCTCGCCCTCCTTGTCGTCGGTTCCCTCGCCTTCGCGGCGGAAAAGAAGTACGAACTTCTCCCGGACTTCATCAAGCCCGCCGAAGGTCGCAAGACCATCGGGAACGGCCACGGCGAGATCGCCGTCGACTCCGCCGGGCTCATCTACGTCAGCGTGCAGGAAAAGGACGCCGGCATCCAGGTCTACGACCAGACCGGGAAGTTCGTCAAGGCGCTCAAGTTGCCCGCCTCCCTGCACGGTTTCGTCATCCGCAAGACCGACGAAGGTGAGTTCCTCTTTGCCGCCGTCCTCAACGAACAGCGCCTCATCAAGTGCACGCTCGACGGCACCATCGTGATGGAAATCAAGGCGGACGACTTCCCCGCCGCCCAAGGCAAGACCAAGGTCAAGAATGGCGTCGACGCGAATGCCCTGAAGCTCACCAACTGCGACGTGGCCGCGAACGGCGACATCTACATCGTCGACGGCTACGGCAAGAGCTGGATTTTCCAGTTCGATAAGACGGGCAAGTTCAAGCAGGTCTTCGGTGGCCCGACCCAGAAGGTCGACGGCAAGGCCTTCGCCAACACCCACAAGGTCTTCGTCGACAACCGCTACGCCCCGGCCCGCCTGCTCTGCCTCGACCGCGGCAACAACCGCATGTTCCACCTCAACCTCGACGGCACGAACCCGCTGATGATCGCCGACAAGGGTCTCCGCAATCCGTCCTCGGCCTCGTTCCACGGCGACCTGATGTGCGTCGCCGAGATTGCGGGCCGCGTCTCCGTCTGGAACAAGGAAGGCAAGATGGTCGCCGAGCTCGGCGCCAACGACACCAAGGGCCAGACCAACACCCCGGGCGTCAAGCCCGACGCTTGGCGCACCGGCATCGTGACCTCGCCCCACGGCATCACCTTCGACGGCAAGGGCAACATCCTCGAGACCGAGTGGAACCAGTTCGGCCGCGTGCTGCGCTGGGACGCCAAGTGATCGGCGGGCTGCACCAGGCCTGCCTACTAGGGGGAGCCGTGTTGCTCCCCCTGTTCGTGTCCGCCCATAACGGCGAGTGGCTGCTGGCGAAACTCACGATCGGTCGCGAAGGCGGGATCACCTTGCGGGTCACGGCCGACGCCGAGGCGAACTTCCTCATCAAGGATCGGGCGGCCCTCGCCCGCGAGGCAAAGGGGCTGCTACTCCTGAACGACGGCAAGGAGACCCGCCCCTGGGCCGACCTCGCGCCCACGCCGACATTCAGCCAGACGGACCGGCTCGATCCGGCGGCGCCGCTCGGCCACACGACCGAGGAACTGACCCGCCGCTACACGCTCCTACAGGCGACTTGGCGCTGGGACGACCCTCCGGCCAAGTTCACCTTGCGTACGCCCGAGCAGAACCCGCATACCGTGATTCTCTGGCTCGTCGACGAACGCCAGCCCCAGGGTGAGCCCCGCTGGGTCATGCTCATCGGCGGCGATGAGTCGCCCCTGATCCAGCTCAGCGCCCCCGAACCCCGGCGTGAGCTGCCTTGGTGGCTCAGCCCGGGCATCAGCGACTTCGTCATCCCCGCGATTGCGACGGTGGCCGCGATGCTGCTCGTCTGGTTCGCCCTCAGGCTGAACCGCATCGGCGAATGGCTGGATCGGAAGCGGAAGCCTTAGCCCGTCACCGCGTCGACGAACCCGGCCCGCGCATCGAAGTGCGGGTTATGCCCGCTCTCCGCCAAGGTCACGAGGTCCGCCTGCGGGAAGTGGGCGCGGATCTCCGGCAGATCCTCCTCGCGCACATAGCCCGACTTCCCTCCGCGGATGAAGCGCGTCGGTCCGGCGAAGACTTCGCCAGGCACCAAGGGATTCCCGAGAATCCCCGGAAGGGCCGCGGTCAAGGCGGCCCGATTGACCGTCCAACGCCAACGCCCCTCGGCATCCTGCCCGAGGTTCGTCAGGATGAACTGCCGCATCCCCCACTCCGACACCTGGGCGGCGAGCCGGGCCTCCGCATCCTTGCGCGAGGTCACCGCGGTGAGGTCAAGCGCGTTCATCGCGGCAAACTCCACGCGCACGAGGTCGCCGTAGACGCGCGGGGCGATGTCCACGATCGTCAACCGGGAGACTAGGTCGGGGCGGTCGACGGCGAGGCGCATGGCGGCTTTACCGCCCATGCTATGCCCGACGAGGTGGACGGGACCAAGGGCGAGCCGCTCCAGACAGGCCACCACGTCGCTGGCCAGCGCCGGATAGCCACACGCCTCGCCCCATGGGGAGGCGCCATGATTCCGCAGGTCGGGAGCGAAAACGCGATACCCGCGCTCGGCCAAGGCCACGCCCGCGGACTGCCAATTACGCGAGGATCCCAGGAGGCCGTGCAACACGACCAGCGGGGCGCCCGTCCCGCTGAGTTCGCGGACAGCCAGGGTCAGCGGGGCGCTCACGAGACTATGCGCGAGGCGGCGAAACTGATGCCGGCAAGATTCATCTCGAGGCCCTTCGGGTTCGGCGAGACCTGCAAGCCGACCTCCTTGGTGACGAGCCCCGCGCGAATCAGGCGCGTCAGGTCCTTGTTCAAGGAACGCGAACCTTGGGCGGTGCCAGCCTCAACAAGTTCGGGCACCCGTTCGAACTGCCCGTCGCCCAGCATGCGGCGGGCGAGCGGATCGATTACCAAGACCTCACAGGCCGGCAGCACGCCCGTCCCATCGGCACGCGGGACCAAGGTCTGGACCACCACCGCCCGCAAGGCCGCCGCAATCGAACGCTTGGCAAGGCTAAGTTGTTCGGGCGGGTAGAACTCGAACAGCCGCTGGATGGCTTGCTGGGCGGAGCCGGCGTGCAAGGTGGAGAGCACCAAATGACCCGTCTCGGAGGCCTGCTGGGCGGTCTCGAAGGTGGCGCGGTCACGCATCTCGCCCACCAGGATGACATCGGGGTCCTGCCGCAAGGCCGCCCGTAACCCGGCAGGGAAATCGGCGACATCGATGCCCACTTCACGCTGGCTGAAAGAGGATTTCAGGTCAGCGAACACATACTCCACCGGATCCTCCAGCGTGACGATGTGCAGGGCGGCATGCTCGTTGAGGTGGCGCAGCATCGCGGCAAGGGTGGAACTCTTGCCGGAACCCGTAGGGCCACAGACCAAAATCAGCCCCTGGGGGGACGCCAACAAGCCACCGAGTAAGGGAGCATCGAGGTTGAGCCCGGCAAAATCAGGCGGTTGCGACTTCACCAACCTCAGGGCCACCGCTGGCTGGCCGCGCTGCACGTAAGCGTTCGCGCGGTAACGCCCCTGGCCGACCGCTGAACGGTCCAAGGCGTAGTCGACCTGATTGTCGGCAAACCAACGCGGGCGAAAGCGCTCCGGAACCGTGGCGAGGATGAAGTCGGTCAGGTCGCTCGCGGCCAGCGGAGGCATCTCGGTCGCGACCAACCGATCGTTGACGCGGAAGAGGGCCGGCCGGCCGGCCTTGAGATGGATGTCGCTCGCGCCGTGCTCCACGGCGAGGGCGAAGAGGTCTTCGATGATGGAAGGGACGGCGGCCATGGGGACGACCCCATCGTGCAACCCTGTCGGGGACGGTCGAACCCAATCTGGCTCGGGCCCGGGCTTGAAAGCGGCCTCCCGAGGAGTTAAACCAGCGGCCATGTCCCGCCTGCTCCCTTGCCTCCTGGCCTTGGCCTGCGCACCGCTCGGCGCCATCGAGGTCTTCAAGGGCCCGGGCTCCGCAGACCTGCACGAACCCTTCAGCCTCGCCTTCGACGCGAAAGGCGACGCTTACGGCGTCGAGTTCCAGCCGACCAACCGCATCTTCAAGCTGCACGACGGCCGAATCGATTACATCTCCGGTGTGCGCTGGGATAGCGCCCCCAAGGGACAGCAGCCGCCCGCGCCGGCCAAACGCCTCGACCTTTCGCCGGCCGTCTACGACGGCATGCACGACATCGCCGTCGGCCCGGACGGGTCGATCTACGCGGCCGATAGCTTTCAGCACCGCATCATCCGCCTCGACCCGAAGACGCACGCCACGACGGGCTTCGCCGGCACGGGTAAGGCCGGCTTCGCCGGGGACGGCGGCCCCGCCGACCGGGCGCAGTTCAACATCCCGATGTGCGCCGTCATCGACCCATCGGGGAAGTTCATGATTGTCGCCGATCTGGTCAACCAACGCGTCCGCCGCATCGACCTCGCGACGAAAACGATCACCACGATTGCCGGCAACGGCCAGAAGGGGTTCCCGAAGGACGGCGACGACGCGCTCCAGACGCCGATGGGCGACGCCCGCGCGGCCTGTATGGCCCCGGACGGCACGACCTACGTCCTGCTCCGCAACAGCCACGCACTCGGGGCGGTCAAGGACGGCAAGGTCACCCTCGTCGTGAACAAGGCCCTCAAACCGGGCCCGGCCACCGACGGCCCCGCCGCCGAGGCCCGCATGAACGGCCCAAAATACGTGACGATGGACGCGAAGGGCAACGTGCTCATCCTCGACACCGAGAACCACTGCCTCCGCCTCTTTGACCCCGTCAAACAGACCATCCGCACCATCGTCGGCAACGGCAAAAAAGGCGCGACGGTCGGAGCGGATTGGGCCGGCACGCAGCTCAATCGCCCACACGGTGCCCGCCTCGGGCCGGACGGCCGTCTCACCGTGACGGACACCTACAACAACCGAATCCTCGTCGGTCCGGCCACTTAAGCGGGGTTCAAGCGGTTCGGCAGGGTTTTTGGGTTTGTCTCTTTCGGTCAGGGGCGGTTGGTTCGGGGGTCCCTTTCCCGCCCAATGTCCCTGACCGGTTCCACCTCCTCTCGCCGTCCCTTCGGCCCCCGCGCTTTCGTGGGAGCCCACACGGCTTTGGTCACCCCGTTCCTCAACGGGGCGGTGGCCTGGGATGACCTACGGAAGCTGGTCGAATTTCAGATTCAGAACGGCATCGACGGTCTGGTCGCCGTCGGCACCACCGGCGAGTCCCCCACCCTCGACTATGACGAGCACATCGAGGTCATCCGCCGGACGGTCGAATTCGCCGCCGGTCGCGTGCCCGTCATAGCTGGCACGGGCTCCAACGCCACGACCGAAGCCCTCGACCTCACCAAGCGCGCCGACGAAGCCGGCGCCGACGCCTTCCTGCTCGTCGCCCCGTATTACAACAAGCCCAGCCAAGAAGGTCTATTCCGTCACTTCGCGCTCCTGGCTGAATCGACGGCGAAACCGATCATCCTCTACTCCATCCCAGGCCGCTGCGGCATCGAGATCACCGTCGAGACCACCCTGCGCCTGCGAAAGAAGTACCCGAATATCATCGGCATCAAGGAAGCCGGCGGTCAGGTCGACAAAGCGGCGCGCCTCGTGCGCGAAGCCGACCCGGAATTCATCGTCCTGAGCGGCGACGACTCATTGACCCTACCCTTCGCCGAAGTGGGCGGCCAAGGCATCATCTCCGTGGCGTCGAACCTCATCCCCGGCCCGGTGGCTAAGCTCGCCCTGCTCGCGCGCACGCAGCAGTTCGCCGAAGCCAAGGTCCTGCACGACCAGTTGGCCGACATCTTCAAGACCCTGTTCGTCGAACCGAACCCGGTACCGGTGAAGCATTGCATGATGCGGGCGGGTATCATCGGTTCCGACGAAGTCCGCCTGCCCCTCTGCGAGATGTCCGAAGCCAACCGCCTGCTCGTCGAGCGGGTCGCCGACGCCACCCTCGCCTCCCTCCGATGAGCTCGCCCACCCGCATTCTCCTTAACGGCGCCAAGGGCCGCATGGGCCTCGCCATCGCCAACGTCGCCGCCGATGAGAAGGCCTTGATCGCCGCCGGCGTCGATCAAGGCGATGACCTCGCCGCGCACCTCGGCGCCGCCGACGTGGTCATCGATTTCTCCTACCACTCCGCGACCCTTGGCGTCGCGCAGCTCTGCGCGCAGCACCGGAAGCCCCTCGTGATCGGCACCACCGGCCACACCGCTGAAGAGAAGGCCGCCATCACCGCCGCCATCAAGGGCCTCCCGGTCGTCTGGGCCGGCAACTACTCCGTCGGCGTCACGCTCCTCAACGCGCTCGTCCGCCAGGCCGCTCGCTCGCTCGCCGACGCGGGCCGCTGGGACGTCGAGGTGCTCGAGATGCACCACCGCCTCAAGAAGGACGCGCCCTCCGGCACCGCCGAGACGCTCCTCAAGATTCTCCTCGAAGAACGCCAACTGACCAAGGCCGCGCTCCAACACGGTCGCGACGGGCTCATCGGCGAACGCCCGCTGAACGAGATCGGCGTGCACGCCATCCGCGGCGGCGACGTCGTGGGCGACCACACCGTGCTCTTCGCCGCCGAAGGCGAACGCCTCGAACTCACGCACAAGGCCTCGAACCGCGAGATCTTCGCGCGGGGGGCCGTCCGCGCCGCCCGCTGGCTCCGCAGCCGGCCCGCCGGCCTGTACGGCATGGAAGACGTGTTGGGGCTGAAGTGAGCGAAAGGTAGAGGCGGTCAGCGGTTAGCGAATGGGAGAGACATTTCGGGTATGAGGTCTCGGCTTAAGTCAGGGGTTCGGGGATCAGCCCCGGGACCTACACCTGGACCTGAATACCTGAACGAGATACCCGACGGCCGAGACCCGGGACCTGAAAATGCTGTTCCCGCCACCCGCCACCTGGAGCGAGACATGCACTCGATTATCCCCTCTGGCCAACGGGCCAACCGATCAACGGATCAACTCGCGTTGGCTCTGTTCTGGTCAATGAGCCTCTGGGCCTCCGGGCCTCTTCGCGACTCCCCTTGTCCCGTACCCCTCGCTATGGCGTCGAACACGGTTTTAAAACCGGGGATTGCTAGGCCAAAACGGGGGGCAAAGTTTGGTTCATGTCTAGCCAACCTTCGGGCGGCCACCCGGCCTCCGCATCCGCGACGCCCGCGGCAGCCGAGCCTTCCCGTTGGTATCGGCTGCTCGCCGAATGGGGCACGCTCAATGCGGCGGCTCCATTCATTTTCTGGACACTCATGCCGATAAGAGAGCGTCCTGGGTTGTCTGCCATTTGCCTGATCATCGCACAGTGCGCATTGCTGGCACTAAACATCCGCTTCTCCGTCGTTAACTTCCGCTCAAAACCTGTCCCGTTTTGGCTCTGCATCATCGGAAGTCTCCTTCTCCAGCTGTTCCTGTCGTTCTTCGGGCTCCTGATGTTGTTCTTGTGGTACGTCGGCGAGGGCTGAAGCAAGAGGCAGCGTAAGGTGACAGCGGTTGGCGGTTAGCGGATGGGTGAAACCTCGCGGATGACAGGTCGCGGCCGGATTTTCCGGCATCAGTCCCGGTAACTCAAGTTGCCTGGCTGAACCAGTTGCCCGCCGGCCAAAGACAGGGTGCGGAAAGGGCTGCGTCGCGATTTGCCAAGCCGGCTCTGCTTTTGTGTTCAAACCAACCGCCAACCGCTACCACCTGCTCCGCCTCACCGCCCCAGCGCCGCCTTCACCAACTGATCGGCGGTGGCGCCGGGACCGAGCTTGGCGACGGCGGTGCGCACGCCCTTGTCGGCGTCGGCGGGCTTGAAACCGAGGGCCACGAGCGCGGCCAGGGCATCGGAGGCCGGCGTCGGCGCGAGGGCCGCGGCGGGCGCGAGGGTCGCCACGCTCGGCGCGGAGCCTTCGAGGCCAACCTTGTCCTTCAGTTCCATGACGAGGCGTTCGGCGGTCTTCTTGCCGACGCCGGGGCATTGCGAAAGCAGGGCCACGTCGCCGCGGAGGATCGCGTCCCGCAGGATCGGCAGCGAGAGGCGGCTGAGGATGTTCAGCGCCATCTTCGGGCCGACGCCCGAGACCTTCTCCACGAGCAACTTGAAGAACTCGCGTTCCTCGGCCACGGCGAAGCCGTAGAGGGCCTGACCGTCCTCGCGGAAGACATGGTGGATGAGCAGGAAGACCTCGGCGCCGAGCTTGGGCAGGCGTTCCGCCGTGGTGACGGGCACGTTGACCTCGTAGCCCACGCCGGCGGACTCGATGACAACGCGCAGGACGCCGGCTTCGATGAGCTTGCCGCGGAGGGAGACGATCATGGGCGAAGGAAAAGGGCGAAGACGCGGGGAGTTAAGCCCGAATCTCGATCAGGAAGCCCTTGAGGTAGCGGCTTTCCGGGAAGTTGAGGAGGACGGGGTGGTCCGCCGGCTGGGAGGTACGCTCCATGACCACCGCCTCGCGCCGAGCGTCCGCCGCGGCGGCCTCGATGACCTCGAGGTACATCTCTTCGGAAACCCGGTGCGAACAGGAGTAGGTGGCGAGGATACCCCCGGGACCAAGCATCCGCAGCGCCCGGAGGTTCAGCTCCTTGTACCCTCGCAAGGCGCCGTCGATCGAATCCTTGTTGCGGGCGAAGGGCGGCGGGTCGAGGACGATCAGGTCGAAGGTCGCCTCGCGGTGTTCCGTGAACCAGTCGAAGACATTGGCCACCTCGAAGCCGGCCTTGAGCCCATTGCGCGCGGCGGCCGAGCGCGCGGCGGAGATGGCGTCTTCGGACTGATCAAGGCCGAGCACGCTGGTCGCGCCCGCCTTGGCGCAGGCCAAGCCGAAGCCGCCTTGATTACAAAAGGCATCCAGCACGCGCCGACCCTTCGCCAGTTGGGCCACGCGGGCATGCTGATCGAGCTGGTCGAGGTACATGCCGGTCTTCTGCCCGCCGGTCAGGTCGACGAGCACCTGCACGCCGCCGACCTCCATCCACGCCGGCGCCAAAGGCTTCCCGGAGACGGTGCTTATCGAGGTCTCCATACCCTCGAGCTTACGCGAGGGGGCATCATTACGCAGGACGATCTCCCGCGGGCGCAGCAACCGCTGCAAAACGTCGGTGACCACGAGGAGGCGCTGATCCATGCCCAAGGTCAGGGCCTGGACGGACAGAAGTTCATGGTAGCGATCGACGACCAGCCCCGGTAGGCCATCGGCCTCGGACCAGATGAGCCGACCGACGGGCTTACCGGCGCGGCGATTGACCGCGAAGGTGATGAGTTCCTCCAGCAGCGGGCCATCCAACGAAAGGGGGCGGCGGGAATAGCGGCGCCAGGCGATCTGGGATTTCCCATTCCACAGCCCGGCCCCGAGGCAACGGCCCTTGAGGTCGGTCAACTCGACGCAATCGCCATTTTGCGGCGGCTCGCCGGCGAAATCGACTTCCCCAAGGAAAGCCCAAGGGTGACCTCGCAAGACGCGAGCAGGGCGACCAGGGCGGATACGGATGGCGCGGAGCATGTCAATTGACGGACCTCAACTTCGGGATCGCCCAGCAGGCGGTCAAGACCGTGGGCAACCAAGCGGCGACCACGGGAGGGATGGCCCCGTTATCGCCGAAGGCGGAACAGAAGGCGGTGAGAAAGTAGAAGGCCAGGAATAGCCCGAAGGTCTTGGCGACACCCACCATGGGGCTCACGCGGCCACCGACGACGGCGAACGGGATGGCCACCGCGATGACCACGAAGCAAATGGCCGGGGCGGAAAGAATCGCATGGTAGCGCATGACGTAGGCGGCGTTGTGCCCCGTCGGGTTCTGGCCGGCCGATTCCACGAAACGCCCCACCTCACGCAAGGACAGCATGTCGGGATCGCGCGTGGCGAAAAGCATCACTTCCGGATCCTCATCGAACCCCGGGGTCAGCTCGGTGAAGGGCGGCTGAGCCAACAAAGACCCGGACTTGGGGTCGAAGCGCAGGTCGCGCCCCTGCCGGAAAGTCCAGCGCCATTGACCAGCGACCTGCTTAAACTCCGCGAACCGGGCCGAGATGCAGCGCGTCTCCCGCGCTAGGTCGTCAAACACATGGACATCAACCTCGTAGGCTTGGCCCGTCGTGAACCCCATCCGGCTGATCAACCAAAGCCGGTGCGTCTTGGTGTTCTCGAACGAGACCAGCCCGGTCTCTCCCGAAGGCAAGGGCGCCTTGCCTTGGGCGCGGATGGCATCGAACTGGGCGACTTCGATGATCTGCCGCTGACGCTCCAAGGCATCAGGAATCCAGAAGGCGTTGAGCAGCATCAACAGCAAGGCGCACCCGGTGCCGGCGGCCCAGAGAGGCGCGGCGATCCGCCACATGCCCACACCGGCGGCCCGAATCGCCGCCAACTCCTGGTTTCGGTTCATCGCCCCGAGGGTGAAGATGACCGAGATGAGCAGCGAAATGGGCATCAGCATCGGGATGCTACCCACCATAAGCATGGCGAGAAACTCGGCGATGACCCCCAAGGACGAGCCCCAGCGCTGAAAATCGGGGATCCAGTTGTAGCAGTGCGAAATCAGGATCAGGCCACCAAACCCCAGGAGACAGAGCCCGAAGACCTTGGCCCATTCGCGGAGAATATAGCGATCGAGGATGCGCACCTGCAGGAATGACAACCGCGCCACCGTTGCCAGCAACCTCAAACCTCGCAAAGAGCGCCCCCGGCAGTCTGGGGTTGAAAACGCCGGGCCAAGAACCTGTATGAAACCCAACCCCTCCCGTAATGTCCCAGTCCTTGACGGTGTGAGCCTTGGCTCATCCGGCCCCCACTAACCCATGGTTCCGCTTCGCCTCGCCACCCTCGGCATCCTGCTGACCGCAGCCGCCCACCTCACCGCCGCCGAGACCACGCCATTGCAATACAATGAGGAGATCCGCCCAATCCTCTCCGAGAACTGCTTCTATTGCCACGGGCCCGACGCCAACAAGCGCAAGGCTAAGCTCCGGCTGGACATCCGCGCCGAGGCCTTGGCCAAGAAAGCCTTCCTCCCCGGCAAGCCAGAGGAGAGCGAGCTCATCAATCGGCTATCCTCCCGCGACCCCGAGGAAGTCATGCCACCTCCCGAGTCGCACCGCACCGTGACAGCGGCGCAGAAGGACCTGCTGAAACGCTGGATTGCCGAAGGCGCAAACTACCAGGAGCACTGGACTTTCATCGCCCCGACCCGCCCGCCCCTCCCCGCCCACGGCGAACGGCACCCCGTCGACGCCTTCGTGGCCGCCAAGCTGAACACCGTCGGGCTCAGCCTCTCGCCGGAAGCCCCCAAGGCGACCTTGCTGCGTCGCGTGACCCTCGACCTGACGGGGCTCCCCCCCACCCCCGAGGAGACCGATGCCTTCCTCGCGGACCGCTCACCCGACGCCTACGAGAAGCAGGTCGACCGCTTGCTGGCCTCGCCCCGATACGGCGAGCGGATGGTACTCCCGTGGCTGGACGCCTCCCGCTACGCGGATAGCAACGGGTTCCAGCAGGATGGCGACACGTTCCAGTGGGTCTGGCGCGACTGGCTGGTGCGCCAGCTCAACGCGGACAAACCCTTCGATCAGCTGAGCACGGAGATGCTGGCCGGCGACCTCCTGCCGAACGCGACGCCCGAGCAACGCCTCGCGACGGCCTTCAACCGGAACCACATCCTGAACGGCGAAGGCGGTAACATCGCCGAAGAACAACGCTACGTCAGCCTCTTCGATCGCGTGGATGCGACCGCGACGACTTGGCTGGGCCTGACGATGGCGTGCGCCCAATGCCACGACCATAAGTACGACCCCGTGACCCAGCAGGATTATTACCGTTGGATGGATGCCTTTAACCATGCGCCGGAACGCGGCGTCCCCGGCGGCGGCCCGTCCCGCTTTCGGCTGGACCAGCCGCTGCTGGAATTCCCCACCGTCGAGCAAGCCGCCCAGTTCGCCAAACTGGAGGCCGACTTCAACACCCGGAACCAAGCGTTCCCGGAGTTGCAAAACCAGACCTACGCCGCCTGGTTGGCCAAACCCGCCAAGGACCGCGGCAAGGTGCCCGCGGAGCTCGAAGCCGCGCTGACGCCGGCAAGGAAGCGGACCGCCGCCGAGGAGAAAGCCCTCCGCGCCCACTACAACAAGAACGTCTTCCCGGACGACCGGAAGAAATTGCCGGCGCTGGTCGCGCTCGATGCCGCCAAGGCCGCGATGGATAAGTTCAAGAGCAGCGACAACTGGCCCCGGGTGATGGTGATGTCCGACGACAAGGCCCGCGAGACGAACCTCCTCGACCGAGGGGCCTACCTCTCGAAGAAGGACAAGGTGACCTTCGACACGCCTGGCTTCCTGCCGCCGATGCCGAAGGAGGCGCCCCGCAACCGGCTCGGTCTCGCCCAGTGGCTCTTCCAGCCCCAGCACCCCTTGACCGCCCGCGTGCAGGTGAACCGCCAATGGCAGCTCTTCTTCGGCAAGGGCATCGTCCGCACCTCCGAGGATCTCGGGGTGCAGAGCGAGCAACCCAGCCACCGCGAGCTCCTCGACTGGCTTGCGGTGGAGTTCCGGGAATCCGGCTGGAAGACCAAGTCATTACAACGCCTCATCGTGACCAGCCGCACCTACCGTCAGTCCAGCCAGGTGAGCGCGACCCAACTCCAGAAGGACCCGGAGAATAAGTTACTCGGGCGCGCCCCGCGGCTCCGCTTACCGTCCCTCCTCCTCCGCGACCTCGCCCTCGGTGCCAGCGGTCTGCTCGTGGATAAACAAGGCGGGGCGCCCGTCTACCCCTACATGCCGCCCTCCCCCTGGGAGAGCCTCGCCATCACGAAGGAGCGCGACTTCACCTACCCGACCTCCAAGGGCGCGGACTTGTACCGCCGATCGCTCTACACTTTCTGGCGCCGTACCATCGCGCCGGTGAACATGTTCGACACCTCCGCGCGCCAGACCTGCCGCGTCCGCCTTTCCACGACCTCCTCGCCGCTGCATGCGTTGACGACACTCAACGACCCGACTTGGGTCGAGGCCTCCCGCACGCTCGCCCAACGCGTCTGGCCGGCCGGCGATGATGCCGCCCGCCTGGCCCAAGCCTACCGCTTGGTGCTCGGCCGGGCGCCGACTGGACGAGAGCCCGCCCTGCTGGCCGACCTGCTCGCGCACCAACGTCGGCTCTACGCCGCGGATGCCAAGGCGGCCGAGGCCCTGCTGACCCACGGGGAAAGCCGGCGCGACCCCGCCATCCCCGCCACCGAGCACGCCGCCCTGACCGCGGCCTGCCTGGCCCTCTTCAACCTCGACGCCGCGCTCACCCGCGACTGACCGACATGACCCCCAACCTCTCCCCTTCCGAATGGCGACGTCAGTTGACGCGCCGCAGTTTCCTCAGCGCCGGCGTCCAAGGCATCGGCACCGTGGCCCTCTCCTCCCTCCTGAGCAAGGACCTGTTCGCGGCCAAGCCGGACGCGATCGGGACGCTGCCCGGCCTCCCGCACTTCGCCCCTAAGGCCAAGCGCGTGATTTGCCTCTGGCAAGGCGGCGGCCCCTCGCACGTCGACCTCTTCGACCACAAACCGACCCTGGCGAAAGAAGCCGGCAAAGATATTCCCCCCAGCATCCGCGGCGACACCCGACTATCCTCGATGTCGAGCGGCTACGCCAAGTGGCCCGCCGTGCCGGCGATCAAGCCGTTCGCCCGCCACGGTCAGTGCGGCCGGGAACTCTCCACCCTTATCCCGCACATCGGCTCGATCGCGGACGAGATCTGCGTGGTCCGCTCCATGAACACGGAGGCGGTGAACCACGCCCCCGGCGTCACCTTCTTCATGACCGGCTCGCAGATCCCCGGGCGGCCCGCGGTCGGGGCGTGGCTATCTTACGGCCTCGGTACGATGAACGAGGACCTGCCGTCCTATGTGGTCATGACGTCCTCCGACAAGACCAAGACCTGCGGTCAGCTGTTCTTTGAGCACTACTGGAGCAACGGCTTCCTCCCGGGCAAACATCAGGGCGTCCGCTTCCGCGGCGTCGGCGAGCCCGTCCCCTACGTGAGCAACCCGGCGGGCGTGAACCCGGTGGGGCGCCGCACGATGCTGGACGACTTGCAAGCCCTCAACCGCGAGCATTTCGCGATCGCCGGCGACCCGGAGATCGACACGCGCATCTCGCAGTACGAGATGGCGTTCCGGATGCAGTCTTCGGTACCGGACTTGCTGGACTTCCGCAACGAGCCGAAGGCCGTCCTGGAGATGTACGGACCAGACGTGCTGACGCCGGGCACCTTCGCCAACAACTGCCTGATTGCCCGACGCCTCGCCGAACGCGGGGTACGCTTCACCCAGCTGATGCACGCAGGCTGGGACCAGCACAATAACCTGTTCACGCAGCTGGAGAACCAGTGCCGCGACACGGATCAACCGAGCGCCGCACTGGTCAAAGACCTGAAGCAACGCGGGTTGCTCGACGACACCCTGGTCATCTGGGGTGGGGAATTCGGCCGGACACCCTTCGGCCAAAACCAACAGGGCCAAGGGTACAAGGGGCGCGATCACTTCGGCCGGGCTTACAGCTGGTGGCTCGCCGGCGGGGGCGTCAAAAAAGGTCATGTCTATGGCGAGACCGATGACTTCGGCTGGAACGTCGCGAAGGATTCGGTACATATCCATGACATGCAGGCGACCTTGCTCCACCTCTGCGGGATCAACCACGAAGCGCTCACCTTCCGCTACCAAGGGCGTCAATTCCGCCTCACCGACGTGCACGGGAAGCCGGTCAAGGGCATCATGGCCTAAGGCCTCGCCCCTGCGGTCGTGGCAAGAATGGGATAAAAGAGGGTTTTCCCGTCTTTTTCCCCTTGCCCCCGGAGTCCGCACCCCTTTGCTCAAAACCTCACCCACCTTACGGCCATGACCCAGCACAACAGTTTCAAAGCCAGCGCCTCCTCCTCCGGCGCCAAGCGCAACGTCCTCAAGCGTTTTGAACGCGTGGAATTGCTCAAGAAGCGCGGCACGGTCAAGGACCTGAAGCGCGTGACCAAGCTTCCGAAGACCAAGCCCGACGCCTAAGTCCGGGTCTCGCTCGTTTGCGAAAAGCCCGCCCGGACTCCCGGGCGGGCTTTTTGCTTTCAAGGGGTCAAACCACGCTCGCCAGCCCACCCTCCCTTTCCCACCCTCTCCCTTCGACCCGCATGGAATCGCCCTGGAAGAAATACCGACCGTTCGAGACCGTCCGCCTGCCCGATCGCCGCTGGCCGGACGCCCGCATCGAGCAAGCCCCTCGCTGGTGCTCCGTCGACCTGCGCGATGGCAACCAGGCCCTGGCCATCCCCATGAACGTGGCGGAGAAGCACGAACTCTTCCAGGAGCTCTGTCGCATCGGCTTCAAGGAGATCGAGATCGGCTTCCCCTCCGCCTCCGACACCGAGTTCAACTTCACCCGCGAGCTGATCGAGCAACGGCTCATCCCCGCGGACGTCGCCATTCAGGTGCTGGTGCAGGCCCGCGAGCACCTCATCCGCCGCACGCTTGACTCCCTCAAGGGCGCCCGGCGCGCGATCGTCCACCTCTACACGCCGACCAACCCGGCCCAGCGCGAGATCGTCTTCGGCTTGTCGAAGGCCCAAGTCCTCGAGATGGCCGTGAACGGCGCCAAGCTCATCCGCGAGCTCACCGACGCCCGGCCGGAAACGCAATGGCAGCTGGAATTCAGCCCCGAGACGTTCGTGCTCACCGAGCCCGACTACGCCCTCGAGGTCTGCGAAGCGGTCGCCCAGGCCTGGGGCGCCTCGGGCCAGCGCCAGATCATCCTGAACCTCCCCCTGACCGTCGAAGCCGGCACGCCGAACACGCACGCCGACCAGATCGAGTGGTTCTGCCGCCACCTCAGCAACCGCGCGATGGCGGTGGTCTCCCTGCACACGCACAACGACCGCGGCACGGGCGTCGCCGCCACCGAGCTCGGCTTGATGGCCGGGGCGGACCGCGTCGAAGGCACGCTCTTCGGCAACGGCGAGCGCACCGGCAACCTCGACATCGTGACGGTGGCCCTGAACCTGTTCTCGCACGGCATCGACCCCCACCTCGACTTCCGCAACCTCGGACGCATCCGCGAGGTCTACGAGCGCGTGACGCGCATGAGCGTCCACGACCGCCACCCTTACGGCGGCGACCTCGTCTTCACGGCCTTCTCCGGCTCGCACCAGGACGCCATCAAGAAGGGCATGGACCGCCGCGCGAAGATCGGCCACGACGCCCTCTGGGACGTACCCTACCTAACCATCGACCCGAAGGACATCGGCCGCTCCTACGAGGCCATCATCCGCATCAACTCACAGAGCGGCAAGGGTGGCGTCGCCTACGTGCTCGACCGTGAGTTCGGCTTCGACCTCCCGAAGCTGATGCACCCGGAAGTCGGCAACCTCATCGGCAAGCACGCCGACCAGCTGGGCAAGGAGCTTTCCCCGCGGGAGATTCACGAGTGCTTCCGGGCGAACTTCGTGAACCTCGCCGCCCCGCTCGAGTTGGCGGCCTTCACCTCCAAGCAGAATGGCCCCCAGTCCTTTACCTGCGAGGCTAAGCTCCGCCACGACGGCGAGACCGTCACCCTCACCGGCGAGGGCAACGGGCCGATCAGCGCCCTCGTGCACGCCCTCGAGACGCGGGGCTGGGCGAACTTCTCCCTCAAGGACTACCGTTCGCACGCGCTGACGGCCGGCTCGGAATCCGCCGCGGCCGCCTATGTCTCGTTGCAGGCCAGGGATGGCCGGACCGTCTGGGGCTGCGGCGTCGACGCGAACATCGAGCTCGCCGGCCTCAAGGCCCTCGTCAGCGCGGCGAACCGGCTGGGCTGATGTTCATCGAGACCATCGCCGCCAACCAGGTGCCTTCCGAACGCGAGGCCGGAGCGCTCTTGCTGGATGTTCGTTCGCCCGGCGAATTCCGCGGCGGTCATGTCCGCGGCGCGATCAACCTTCCCCTGGAAGCCGTCACCGCCGCCAAAGTCGGCACGCTGCGCGGCCCGGAGGCGGCTCGTCGCGTGGTGCTCCTCTGCGCCGCCGGCAAGCGTGCCGCGGTCGCGGCGGAACGGCTCGGCGACCAAGGACTCGCCCTGCTTGTGGTCGCCGGCGGCGTCGCCGCCTGCGCCCAGGCCGGGCTCCCCCTGGAGCGGACCGCGGACGGCGTGATCTCAATCGAACGGCAGGTCCGCATCGCCGCGGGCACTTTGGTACTGGCCGGCGTGGTGCTGGGCACCTTCGTCCACCCGGGCTTCTACGGCTTAAGCGGCTTCATCGGAGCCGGCCTCGTCTTCGCCGGCGTCACCGACTGGTGCGGTCTGGGGCTGCTCCTGGCCCGCGCGCCCTGGAACCGCTGATAAGACTAGTCAAAAGGCGACCGCCCCGCATCGTCGGACCTACATGCGTCTTGTCCTGACCGCCCTCGCCGCCGCCCTCCTGGTCGGCTGCGGCTCCGCCCCGGCCCCCACCGCCGAGGCCGGCCCGAACCTGCCGCCCGCGGGCCTCTGGTCGATCGAGGCCCCGAAGCCGGGGGAGAAACCCGCGACCGAGCCACGGCTCTACATCTCGCAGGCCCGCCCGTCCCTGGGCAACGCGCCCGCCGAAAAACGCCTCGCCTTCCTTTTCCTGCCCGACGGCCGCGTGCTGACCAACGCCAGCTACGCCGGCGGCGTCGTCGAGACCCCCGCTGCGGCGCTCATGAACACCGTCCTGCTCAAGCTCGAGCTCGGCAAGTGGTACGCGGGGCGCTACCAAATCATCGACGGCAAGGTCGTCGTGGAAGCGTACTGCCCGGCCTGGAAGGGGCAGCGTTATGATGCCTGGGGCTTCCTGCAGTTCGACCTCTCGATCACGTCCAAGACCAACCTCCGCCTACTCGGCACGTGCGAGAAGCATCGTCCGCTGAACGGCTTCAACGGTGAACCTAGCTTCGCCGGGCGCTCCTTCGTGCGCCTGCCGCTCGAAGGCCCGATCGCCGTCGAGCAGGCCTGGTGACCTTTCCCCCATGAACCCCGCCGACCTCCTGCTCCTCGCGACAAAGAATCACGTCGTGGCCCTGCACAAGGACACCGGCGAGGTCCTCTGGAAGACCAAGCTGAGCAGCTCTTGGGTGGGCGACTTCGTGACCCTTCTGGCCGACGACCAGCTGGTCTTTGCGCATGCGCGCGGCGCCGTCAGCTGCCTGGAGCTCGCCACCGGCAAGATCCTCTGGACCAACGAACTCAAGGGCCTCGGCTATGGCCTGGCCTCGCTGGCCCTCCCCGGTGGCGCGAGCGCCCCAGACACCGCAACCATGAAAGCACTCGCCGAACTCAGTTCCTCGGATAGCGCGACGCATTCGAGTTCCGCGGACTAGTGACAAGCCAACCCGGGAGCCCCCGGCCCAAGCCCTTGCTATTGTCTAAGCCTTCCCCAGTTCCTCGCCACGCTTGCGGGCGGCGATGAGGGCGGCGGCGACGACGTCGCGGAATTTCCCGGCTTCGAGGGCATCGAGCCCGGCGCGGGTCGTGCCGCCGGGCGAGGTGACCTGGTCGCGCAGGTTGTCCGGCGTCTCCCCGGTGGCCGCGAGCAAGGCGAGCGAACCGCTGAAAGTCTGGCGGACGAGCGACCGGGCCTGCTCCGGCGTGAAGCCGAGACCGACCGCGGCCTGCTCGTAGGCAGCCACGTATTCGAAGAAGAAGCCCGGACCGCTGCCGGAAACGGCCGTGACGGCGTCGAACATCGTCTCGGGCACATCGACGACGGAGCCCAGACCGGAGAGAATCGCCTGCACGGTCGCGGTATCGACCGGCGAAAGCGCCTGTGCGGAGCAGAGGGCGGTGATACCCTGCCCCACCGCGCCTGGGGTGTTGGGCATCGCGCGGGCGAGCGCGCGCGCGCCCGGGAAGAACGCGCCAAGTTTCGCCAACCGCGTGCCGGCCAGAACGGAGAGCACCAGTTTACCGGCGGCGGGCGGACCGAAGGAAGGGTCGAGTTTGAGGAAGACCTGCGGCTTGCAGGCGACCACGACGGCGTCGGCGCCCAGCAGCAAATCGGCCGCCGAGGTCGCGAGACGGACGCCCGTCTCGGCGGAGAGTTTCGCGGCGGACGCGCTGGCTCCGCCGATGACGGCGATGTCGGCGGGCTGGCAGGCCCCGGAACGCAGCAAGCCGCGCACCATGGCCCCGGCCATCCGTCCCGCCCCGATGAACGCGAGCTTCATGATCAGAGGGCGCGCACGGCGGCGGCGAGGACTTCGCAAGCCCGGTCGATGTCCCTGCCTTCGTGGGCGGTGGAGAGGAACGCGGTCTCGTAAGGCGAAGGCGCCAGGTACACGCCCTGGTCGAGTGCGGTGCGGAAGACCTTGCGGTACAGGTCGCCGTTGGAGGCGATGGCCTGGTCGTAGTTACGAACCTTCTGGGCGTTGAAGAACATCGAGAACATCGAGCCGACCTGCGGAACCTGCAGCGGGAGCCCCTTGGCCTGGGCCGCGGCGAGCAACGTGTCGCGGACGCGGCGGCCCAAGACGTCGAGCCGAGCATAGGGATTCTGGTCCTTGAGTTTACGGACGGCGGCCAGGCCGGCGGCCATGGCGAGGGGGTTACCGGAGAGCGTGCCCGCCTGGTAGACTGGGCCGAGCGGGGCGAGCTTGTCCATAATCTCGGCCTTGCCGCCGAACGCACCGACCGGGAGGCCGCCGCCGATGATCTTGCCCATGCAGACGAGGTCGGGGACGACGTCATGCAGACCTTGGGTACCCGCGAGGGAGAGACGAAAGCCGGTCATCACCTCGTCGAAGATGAGGACCGCGCCATGCTTCGTGCACAGGTCGCGGAGGCCGGCGAGGAAACCGTCGTCGGGCAGGATGAGGCCGACGTTGGCCGGGAAGGGCTCAACGATTAGGCCGGCGACCTGACCGGCGTTGGCCTCGAAGAGCGCGGCGAGCGCCGGAAGGTTGTTGTATTCCGCGACAAGCGTATCGGCCGCGGTGCCCGGGGTGACGCCGGCGGAGTCAGGATTGCCCTGCGTGAGCGCGCCGGAGCCGGCCTTGACCAGGAGCGAGTCGACATGGCCGTGGTAGCAGCCGGCGAACTTGATGATCTTGGGGCGACCCGTGAAGCCGCGAGCCAGCCGGATGGCGGACATCGTGGCCTCGGTGCCGCTATTGGTCATGCGGACCTTCTTGACGGCGGGGACGCAGGCGAGGAGGAGTTCGGCCATCTCGACCTCCAGGGGGTTCGGCGTGCCGAAGCTGGTGCCACGGTCGAGGGCCTCGCGGATGGCGGCTCGGATATCCGGGTCGTTATGGCCGTGGATGGCCGGCCCCCAGGTGAGGACGAAATCGATCAGCTCTTGGCCATCGGCGGTGGTCAGGCGGGCACCGTTCGCCGATTTCGTGAAGAAGGGCGTACCGCCGACCGAGCGGAAGGCGCGGACCGGGGAATTGACGCCGCCCGGGATCATCGCGAGGGCACGCTGGAAGAGTTGCTCCGAGGAATTCACGCCCTCTTGCGTATGGACGGAGCCCCGCTGGGCAAGGGTTGACTGGGGCGGGCGGCACGCCCGGTCCTTACATGATGACGACCGGGGGAGCGGGCGGCGCGGCAGGCTGCCCGGTCTGAATATCCGTCCCGAGGGTCAAGCGGCCCGGCTCGGTCTTCAGCAACGTGGAGGCCGGGGCGGCCGGGGCGGCGTTCAACTTCGAGAGTTCCATCATGACCATCCCGGTGGTGCGCTCGCGGATCGCGTTCATCTCGGCCAGGATGGTGGCTTTATCGGCCTCGGAGGCCCCCGCCCAGGAGCGCTCCAGTTCGTGACGACGATCGGTCAAGGCCCGGTAATCCGGACTTTGGGCGGCGTTCTGGAAAGCTTGCCCCGCCTTGGGATCAGACTCACTGAGCAGCTGGCGGAGCCGGCGGCCTTCCTCGCGAAAATCGGCGAAACGCGTCTCCATCACCGCCGCGGCGGCCGGCTCCTGCTTCGTCGGGGCGGCGGCGACCGTGACCGACTTCTCGCGCTTCACCGGCCGAGCCACCGGCTCGGGAGCCGCCGCGACGGGCGGTGCGACCGGGGCGGCGACCGGCGCCGCGGTCCGCCCAGTGACGAGGCCAGAGACGACGACCACACAGCCGATGACGAACAGCAGGATGAGGGCGAGGGCAGACTTATTCATGGATGGGTGGACAGGGTGGACCAAGGAAGGTTGCCTTAACCCGGACGGATTTCTATCTAAAATACAAGGGGTCGGGACCGCTCGGCCCCGACCCCGGCTGGGTTCGCTTCACCTCACCCGGGTCCGGCGCTTACTTCTTCCCTTCGTCGACGACCTCGAAGTCGCCATCGACGACCTTGCCGTCCTTGGACTTCTTCTTGCCGTCGTCCGCGCCGGCAGCGTTGGCCCCAGCGGTCGGGTTAGCCTCGGCCTGCTTGGCGGCGTCAGCGTAGATCGCTTGGGCGGCCTCGCTCAGCGGAGCAAAGATGGCTTCGCGCCCCTTCTCGAACTCGGCCGCGGTCGCCCCTTCCTTCTTGAGCAAGTCCTGCCCTTCCTTGATGGCGGCCTCGGTACGGGCCTTGGTGTCGCCAGGGAACTTGTCGCCGTTGTCCTTGAGCTGCTTCTCGGCCTGGAAGATCACGGCGTCGAGCTGGTTGCGGGTCTCGACGAGTTCGCGGGCCACCTTGTCATCAGCCGCGTGCAGCTCGGCTTCCTTGCGGAGTTTCTCGACCTCCTCCTTGGACAGGCCGGAGGAGCCGGTGATGGAGATCTTCTGCTCCTTGCCCGTCCCCTTGTCGGTAGCGGAGACATGCAGGATGCCGTTGGCGTCGATATCGAACGTGACCTCGACCTGCGGGGTGCCGCGCGGGGCAGGCATGATCCCGTCCAACTTGAAGGTCCCGAGGTGCTTGTTGTCCTTCACCATCGGGCGCTCGCCTTGGACGATGACGATGTCGACGGCCGGCTGGTTGTCGGCGGCGGTCGAGAAGACCTGCGACTTCTTGGTTGGGATCGTGGTATTGCGGTCGATCATGGACGTGGCCACGCCCCCCATGGTCTCGATCGAGAGCGTCAGCGGGGTGACGTCGAGCAGGAGCACATCCTTGACGTCGCCCTTGAGCACGCCGGCCTGGATGGCCGCGCCGATGGCGACGACTTCATCCGGGTTGACGCCCTTGTGGGGCTCCTTGCCGGCGAGACCGCGGGCGATCTCGATGATTTTGGGCATGCGGGTCATACCGCCGACGAGCACGAGCTCATCGACCTGGCTCATCTTGAGGCCGGCGTCCTTGAGGCAGGACTCGAACGGGCGGCGAGTCCGCTCGGAGAGGTCGTCGCAGACCTTCTCCATCTGGGCGCGGGTGAGCGTGACGTTGAGGTGCTTGGGGCCGGAGGCGTCGGCGGTGATGAACGGGAGGTTGATGTCGACCGAGTTGGAGGACGACAGGGCGATCTTGGCCTTCTCGGCCTCCTCCTTCAGGCGTTGGCGAGCCATCGGGTCCTTCGAGAGGTCGATGCCCTGCTCCACGCGGAAGCCGTCGACGAGCCACTGGATCAGTCGCTCGTCCCAGTTGTCGCCGCCCAGCTCGGTGTCGCCGTTGGTGGCGCGAACTTCGAAGACGCCGCCGCCGATCTCGAGCACGGACACGTCGAACGTACCGCCCCCGAGGTCGTAGACCGCGATCTTCTCGTCGCCCTTCTTGTCGAGGCCGTAGGCGAGCGAGGCCGCGGTGGGCTCATTGACGATGCGGAGCACCTCGAGGCCGGCGATGGTGCCGGCATCCTTGGTGGCTTGGCGCTGCGCGTCATTGAAGTAAGCGGGGACGGTGATCACGGCCTGCGTGACCTTCTCCCCCAGGTAGGCCTCGGCATCGGCCTTGAGTTTGGCGAGGACCTTGGCGGCGATCTCCTCCGGGGCGAAGACGCGCGGCTTGCCGTCGACCTCGCACTCGATGGCGGCATCGCCGTTCTTACCTTCGACGACCTTGTAAGGCAGCTTCGCCGCGATGGACTTCACCTCGGAGTACTTGCGGCCGATGAGGCGCTTGGCCGAGAACACAGTGTTCTTGGGGTTGGTCACGGCCTGGCGCTTGGCGGCCTGACCGACGAGGGTGTCGCCGTTCTTGGTGAACGCCACGATGGAGGGCGTGGTGCGCGCCCCTTCGGAGTTGGCGATGACGATGGATTCGCCCGCTTCCAGGACGGCCATGCAGGAGTTGGTGGTGCCGAGGTCGATGCCGATGATTTTGCTCATAGTAGAAGTAGGTTGGTTTGAACTCCTTGTGGCAGGGGCTGTGCCAAGGAATAACGCCTGTTTTATTAAGGATTTGACAGACCGGGACCGGGGCCAACCTGTGCCAGAAGGGGCGGACGGACAAAGTGTCACACCACTTGACCCGGCGGGGGCGGTCTGGCTGGCTTCGCCGTTGCCCTACCCTCGTCCTTGGTTTCACTCGCCCTTCCTATGTCGGCCGACCCCTCTCCCGCCCTCCGCCTCCGCCGCCTGCGTGCTTCCGCCGGGATCCGGGCGATGCTGACGGAGACCACCGTCGAGCCTCGCCACCTCATCCAGCCGATCTTCGTGACCGAGGCCGAGGCCGCGGAGCCGATCGCCTCCCTCCCGGGCATCAACCGCATCCCGCTCGCGGAGCTCGCCGCCAAGTGCGCGGAGCTGAAACTCCTCGGTATCCATGGGGTCGCCCTCTTCCCGAAGATCGACCCGCGCCGCAAGACCGCCGAAGGCGCCGAGGCACTCAACCCGGCGAACCTCGCCCTCCGCGCCATCCGCGAGGTCAAGGCCAAGTCCCCCGGCACCGTGATCTTCGCCGACATCGCCCTCGACCCTTACACCACGCATGGCCACGACGGCATCCTGACCGACGACGGGCAGGACGTGGATAACGATGCGACGGTGGAGTCGCTCGTGAAGATGGCCTTGCTGACCGCGCAGGCCGGGGCCGACTTCGTGGCGCCCTCCGACATGATGGATGGCCGCGTGGCCGCCATCCGCCGCGGGCTCGACCTCGCCGGCCGCACCTCCACCGGGATCCTCGCCTACTCCGCGAAATACGCCTCGGCCTTCTACGGCCCCTTCCGCGACGCGGTAGGCAGCACCCGCCCCGCAGGGTCCGCCCCGATTTCCAAGGCCAGCTACCAGATGAATCCCGCCAATCGGAACGAGGCGCTCCGCGAGGGCCTGCTCGACGTGCAGGAAGGCGCGGACCTCATCATGGTGAAGCCGGCCGGCGCCTACCTCGACATCATCCGCGACCTGCGCGAAGCCACCGCGCTGCCGATCGCCGCCTACCAGGTCTCGGGTGAGTACGCCCAGCTGCACGCCGCCGCCGAGAAAGGCTGGCTCGACCTGCGCGCCACGCGCGACGAGACGCTACTGGCCATCCGCCGGGCCGGGGCCGACGTGATCCTGACCTATTTCGCGGAGGCTTACGCCCGCGATTTCGCGGCGCGGGGTTAACCCTGGTACGTATCACCGCAGGGTCCGCTATTTTTCGTGCCAGGGAGTCCGGGCGTGGACATAAGAGTCCTACCCCCCATGAACCCCCGTCTCCTGCTCGCTGCCCTGCTTCTGCCTTGGTCGCTCTGCGCCGCCGCCAAACCCGACATCGTCTTCCTGCTGATCGACGACCTGGGCTACGCCGACTGCGGTTTCAACGGCGGCCAGCAGCTCAAGACCCCGAACATCGACCGCCTGGCCAAGGCCGGCGCGATCCTCGAGCACCATTACGTCCAACCGGTCTGCTCCCCGACCCGCTCGACCTTGCTCACCGGCCGCTACCCGACGCGCACGGGGGTCTACTCCATCGTCAGCCCGCACGCGGCCTGGGGCCTGCCGCTCGCCGAGCGCACGCTCGCCGACGCCCTCAAGCAAGCCGGCTATGCCACCGAGATCGTCGGCAAATGGCACCTGGGCGAATTCCAGCCGGCCTACCTGCCGCGGGCGCGCGGCTTCGAGCATCACTACGGACACTACTTCGGGATGCTCGATTACTTCAGCCACCAGCGCGGCGGGGAACTCGACTGGTATCGCGACGGACAGAAGGTGAAGGAGGAAGGCTACACCACGCACCTCCTCCGCGACGAAGCCTGCCGCGTCATCGCCCGCCAACCCAAGGACAAGCCGCTGTTCCTCTATGTGCCGTTCAATGGCGTCCACGGACCTTTCCAGGTACCCGAGACCTACCTGAAGCCCTACCCGGACCTGAAAGGCAATCGCCAGAAGCTCGCCGGGATGCTCGCGGCGATCGACGAGGCCGTCGGCAGAATCGAAGACGCCCTGCGCCAAGCCGGGCGGCTCGAGAATACCTTGATCGTCTTTTCCAGCGACAACGGCGGCCCGCCTCCGGGCGACAACACCCCCTTGCGCGACCACAAGGGGACGATCTTCGAGGGCGGCGTCCGCTCTGCGGCCTTCGCCTGCTGGCCCGGACGCATCCCCGCCGGCCAGCGCCTGCGCGAGCCGATGCACATGGTCGACTGGTACCCCACCCTGATCAAGCAAGGCGGCGGTTCGCTCGAGCAGAAACTGCCGATCGACGGGCTCGACGTCTGGCCGATGCTGACGGCGAAGGCGGCCTCGCCCCACGACGCGATCCTCTGCGTCTCGACGCAAGGGCCCGCGCGGGCCGCCGTGCGCATGGGAGAATGGAAGTTGCTGGTGAACGGGGGTGCCGCGGAAGCCGACGAGGCGGACGCGCCGAAGACCAAGGGCAAGAACGCCAAAGCCGCCGCCAAATACGAGCCGGTCGTGCTCTACCACCTGACCGAGGATCCGGGCGAGACGCGGAACCTCGCCGCCGCCCAACCGGAACGCGTGAAGGCGATGCGGGTCCGTCTCACCGAGCTGCTCAAGGACGCGGTGCCCCCGGGGAACGCGGCCACCAAATGACCCGCCGACTCGGCCTGCTCCTCGCCGCGCTCCTCTTGGCGGCCGGCCTCCGCGCGGACGAGCCTCGCCGCCCGAACATCCTGTTCGTGCTCGTCGATGACCTAGGCTGGGGCGACTTCTCCTGCTTCGGGAACACCGAGGCCAAGACCCCGCACATCGACCGACTCGCGGCGGAAGGGCTGGCGTTCGACCAGTTCTACGTGAACTCGCCGATCTGCTCGCCGTCGCGCTGCGCCTTGCTCACCGGCCAGTACCCGCAGCGTTGGCGGATCACTTCCTACCTGAGCCACCGAGCCGACAACTCCCGCCGCGGGCTGGCGCAATGGCTGGACCCGCAGGCCCCCTCCCTCGGGCGCACCCTGCAGGCCGCGGGCTTCGCGACCGGGCATTTCGGCAAATGGCACCTCGGCGGGCAACGCGACGTCGCCGACGCGCCCGCCATCACCCGGTATGGCTTCGATACCTCGCTCACGAATTTCGAGGGCATGGGCCCGAAGCTTTTACCGCTGACCCGCACGCCGGACGTCCCGGAGTTCAAGAAAATCTGGGCCGATGCCGAACGCCTCGGCGGACCCGTGACCTGGCTGGATCGGGCGAAAATCACCACGGGCTACGCCGACGCCGCCCTCCGCTTCATCGACGAGGCCACCGCCCAACGAAAGCCGTTCTTCATCAACCTTTGGCCCGATGACGTGCACAGCCCCTACTTCCCTCCGCTGGAGAAATGGAGCCCGGGGAAACATCGACTTTACCTCTCCGTGCTCGAGGCGATGGACCGGCAACTCGGCCGCATCCTCGACCGTATCCGGACCGACGTCGCCCTCCGCGACAACACCATCGTCGTCGTCTGCTCGGACAACGGTCCTGAGCCGGGCGCCGGCCAAGCTGGCCCCTTCCGCGGAAACAAGACCCAGCTCTTCGAGGGCGGCATCCGTTCACCGCTCATCGTCTGGGCCCCAGGCCTGATGCCCAAGGATCGGGTCGGCCGCCGCAATGATACATCGGTCTTCGCTGGGATTGACCTCGCCCCTTCACTCGCCGCGCTCGCCGGCGCCCAACCACCCGAAGGCACCAAGCTCGACGGGGAGGACCTTTCGGCGACCCTCCTCGGCAAGTCCGAAGCCTCGCACTCCGCGCCGCTGTGCTGGAGCCGGCCGCCGGATCGTAAGACCTGGCCGCCGGCGTTACCGGACCCGGCGCCCGACCTCGCCATCCGCACGGGCGACTGGAAACTGCTTTGCGAGTACGACGGGACCAAACCCCACCTCTACGACCTCAAGCGCGACCCCGGCGAGACCATGAACCTCGTCGACCGCGAACCCGCCGTCGTCCAGCGGCTCACGCAAGCCCTCCTCGCCTGGCACCGTGCGATGCCCGCGGACCGCGGGCCCGAGCTGGGCACGGCGACGACCAAACGCTAAAAGCCCGCCGCCGCTTACTTCGCGGCCTTCTTCTTCTTGGCCGCACCTGGTTCCGGGCCATCGTTGTCAGAGAAGTCGGCCCCCCAGAGCGGCTTCACGTTACCGCGATTCCACTCGTCCCACCGCGTCTGCAGCTGCTTCACCTTCTCCGGCTGCTCGGCGGCCAGATCCTTGTCCTCATGAATGTCCTTGGAGAGGTCGTAAAGTCTGGCGGCCGAGACCGGCTGCCGCTTACCGGTGTTGGTATCGGCATTGCCGTCGTAGCGGACGAGTTTCCAGTCGCCTTGGCGGATGGCCATCTGCTCGCCGAAACGCCAATAAAGCGCTTCATGCGGCGCAGCCTTGGCGGTCCCCGCGAAATAAGGCAGCAAGTCCACGCCTTCCAGTTTCCACTCGGCCAGCGGCGCCACCCCGGCCGCGGCGAGCGCGGTGGCGTGCAGGTCGAGTTGCACCACCGGGAGATCATAGACCGCCGGCTTGATCCGATCGGGCCAAGCGACTAGGAAAGGCACGCGAACCCCGCCTTCCAGGGTCGTCCGCTTGGAACCGCGCAAAGGCAGGTTCACGGAGCCGTTGGTGGTGGTGCCATTCATCGTGGGGCCGCCATTGTCACTGATGAAGAAGACCAGCGTTCGTCCCGCCTGACCGCTGTCCTGGAGGGCCTGGCGGACTCGGCCGACATTATCATCCAACGCCGACATCATCGCGGCGTAGGTGCGGCGCTTCTTGTCCGGGATACCGGCGAACTTGGCCAAGCGCGCGTCGGTCGCATCCATGGGCGTGTGGACAGCGTTAAACGCGAGGTAAAGAAACCAGGGCTTATCCGCATGCGCACGCACGAAGGCCGCGGCCTCGCGACCAAAGGCATCGGTCGTGTAGTCCATCTCCTTCACGGGCTGGTTGCCCCGCACGATGCCGCTGGCATTGAAGTAGCTGTGCGCGCCGCCGAGGAAGCCGAAGAACTCCGCGAAACCGCGGCTCGGCGGGGTCTGCGTCGGCAGGGAACCGAGGTGCCACTTGCCGACCATGCCGGTAGCGTAACCCGCTTTAGCCAGGCGTTCGGGTAAGATACCTTCGGTCAAGGGCAGCCCATTGACCCCGCCAGGGTTATACTCATGACCGAAGCGGTTCTGCTGACGGCCAGTGAGCAAGCCAGCCCGGGTCGGCGAGCAATACGGGCCGGTGACGTAACCGTTCGTGCAGCGCACGCCGGCGGTCGCGAGCGCATCGAGATGCGGCGTGGGGATATCCTTGCACCCATGGAAGCCGACATCCGCATAGCCCATGTCGTCACCGACGATCAACAGGATGTTGGGGCGCTCGGCGGCACCGAGGGCGGCGACAAGGAGGAGAAGCAGGTAACGCATGGTGTGCAGAAGGATACCCCCAAGCAGGGCGAAAAGTTGCCACAAGGTCGAGCCTACCCTCTTTAATGGGCAGTTGGGACTGATTTCATTGGCGACCTGGCCACCCTGCGGCCAAGATAACCGACGTGTCCGACCCCATGCCGCCACCCCTTGTGTCGAAGAGCGCACTGAGCCTTCTCGGTCGACTCGCCGTCTTCGGCGCCGGGCTCGGCGGCCTCACCGCCCTCGGGCTGATGCTCAAGTACCTAAGCCAAAGCCTCGACGGCCCGCACAACCTCGACCTGATCACCCTGCTCTTCCAGGCCTTCCTCGTCATCCTCCCCCTGACCCCCTTCCTCGCCGTCGGAGCGGCCGCCGCCAAGTTACGCGCCACGCCGATGCTGGTCGGCTGCCTGATCTTCGAGCTGCTCGCGCTGGCCAGTTGTTGGTACTACGCCCAGCTCGCCTTCCGACTCGTCAAACCCGACGCGCTGGAAGCCCTGACGCTCCTCTTCCTGCCGGTCTACCAGTTCGCCGCCCTCGGCCTGTGCCTCGGCCTGGCCGCAGCCTGGCACCGTTGGCGCGGACGCCCGTAAAACAAAGCCGGCGCGGGTCGCCCCACGCCTGGCTTTCGCCGAACGGGCTTCGGCTTACAGGAAGAGCGGCTTGATGTGGCGGTCCAGGAGATTGCCGGTGACGTTGCGGGCGCAGGACTCGCGGCAGGCCTTGAGCTGTTCGAGGTAGCGCGGCCCCATCTTGGCGGCGACCTTGAAGCCGACGTGGATCAACTGGCGGATGTTGGCGTTATAGAGCGGGTTCTGCTGGTCGTGGCGCAGGGCGCCGACGAACTGCTCGGCGGTCCAGGCGTTCACGACGACGGCGGCGGGGAGCTTGGAGCGGTCGATATCGATGACGGTCGCGTAGGGCTGGCAGAGCTCGTCCATGTGGGACAAGGCTTCGCCGTAGATTTCCTTGGCGAGCGCGAGCCCGGCACCGCCGGCTTCGGCGAGACCGATGACTTCTTCCAGCCAGGTGGTGCCCGCGGTCTTCACGTGGACACCGGCGCCGTGCTTGGCGAGGGCCCGGCGGATGGCCGGGTAGATGGAGAACTTGTCGCTGCCACTGTGCACGGAGAGCTTCAGGTTGGCCGGGAGGCCATACTGCTTGACGGCGTGCGCGATGACGCAGAGGTCGTCGTTGAACTCGCGTTCGAACTGCGCGAGGTCGCCGACGTAGTCGACGCCCTTGTTGAAACGGCCGGTGAACTTCGGAGCGATGGTCTGGATCGGCACGCCTTCGTCGGCAATGGCTGCGAGGATGATGAGGAGCTCGGGCGGGGTCTGCGGGCTATCGGTCTCGTCCATCGAGATTTCGGGGACGAAAAGGCCGACGCCCTTGACGGCGACGATGTGGCGGTAGACCTTGCCGGCTTCCTGGACGGCCAGGAGGAACTTGGCGGCCGTGCGCTCGACATCGGCGCGCGCGGTCGTGAACGGACGGTCGATGCCGGCGAGGGTGAGCGTGCCGACAAGCTCGGGGTGGCGGTCGACGAAGGCCTGCACCGCGGCGGGGTCGGCGGGCTGGGCGATGAAGTCGGCCACGTCGATGGTGAAGAAGTCGGAGACGCCGACAAAGCGCTCGACGGTCTTCAGGCCGATGTGGTCGGCATCGAGGAAGTAGGGGGCGGTCCAGCCGAGGGTCTTCACGGCGGCATCGGCCGCGGCGCGGGTGCTGGTTGGCTCGGAGCCGATGATGTTATGCTCGCGGTTGGACTTGTTCCAGACCGGGACGATCTCGACGCCGAGCTGCTTGGCCGCGAGGCAGGCGGCGAGTTGGGCTTCGGCTTCGTGGGCGAAGCGGTCGCCCATGCCGAGGGAGAATTTACCGATGACGAGAGGAGGGGTGGACATGCTGGGTCAGGAGAGGGACGGACATTCAAAAGTGCGGGGCCGAGGCAGGGCAACCCTTCGCGTCGAAATCTACGGGAAAAAAGCGCCATTTAAGCGGTCACACCCCTCGCTTCTCCTTGCCCTCCGCGCCGCCGTTCGCCTTTACTCCCCACCCTTTCTCCTATGCACCTGAAGATTGCTGTCCTGCCTGGCGATTACATCGGCCCCGAAGTGATGGCCGCCGCCCTGCCCGTCCTTGAGGCCGTCCTGAAGAAGTCAGGCCACACCCTCGAGCACTCCACCCATGACGTGGGCGGAGCCGGCATCGACAACCACGGCAAGGCCCTGCCGGACTCGACCCTCGAGGCCTGCCGCGCCGCGGACGCCATCCTCTTCGGTTCCGTCGGCGGCCCGAAGTGGGAGAAACTGCCTCCGGCCGAACAGCCTGAGCGCGCCTCGCTCCTGCCCCTGCGCAAGCATTTCACGCTCTACGCCAACGTCCGCCCCGGCCTGCTCCTGAAGAACCTGATCGACACCTCGCCCATTCGCCCGGATCGCATCCCGAACGGCGTGGACATGGTCTGCATCCGTGAGCTGACCGGCGGCCTTTACTTCGGACCAAAATCCACCACCGAACTTGCCGACGGGGACATCGAGGCCATCGATACCATGGTCTACCGCAAGTCGGAGATCGAGCGCATCACCGACGTCGCCATCGCCACCGCGCGCGCCCGCCGCAAGCACATCACCCTCGTCGACAAGGCCAACGTCCTCCAGACCTCCGTCCTCTGGCGCAAGGTCGTCGCCGAGCGCCTCAAGGCGACCGCCCCGGACATCACCCTCACGGTGATGTACATCGATAACGCCGCGATGCAGCTCGTCCTCAAGCCCGCGCAGTTCGATGTACTCCTGACCGAGAACATGTTCGGCGACATCCTCTCCGACGAGATGGCCGTGATCTGCGGCTCCCTGGGCATGATGGCCTCCGCCTCCCTCGGCGCGAACCGCAACCGCCACGGCCTTGGCTACGGCCTCTACGAGCCCTCCGGCGGTACCGCCCCGGACATCGCCGGTCAGGACAAGGCAAACCCCTGCGCGCAGATTCTTTCCGCCGCCCTGATGCTCCGCCATTCCTTCGGATTGGAAGCCGAAGCCAAGGCCATCGAGCGCGCGGTCGAGCAGACCATCGCGGAAGGCATCCGCACCGCCGACATCGCCGGCGGCGGTAAATCCGTGGGCACGAAGGCCATGGGTGCGGCGATCCTCGCCCGACTCTGACCGTGGACGAAGCGGAACGACAGCGCGCGGCCGAACGACGGCGGGAGGCCGTGTGCAGTCCGTTCATGCGCATCACGCGCTTCCCGGTCGACGTCGCCCGCGAACTGCTCGACGCCGGCTACTACCGCGTGGACCAACTCGCCGGCCGTTCGCCCGATTCGCTCCTCACGGAGATCGGGGCGCGGAACAAGGAGAAGCTCCCCGCGCATTTCCTACCCTCCTTGCGCATGGCGGTCTACTTCGCGGAGTCCGACCGCCCGGACCCGAAGAAGTTATTTCTTGATCAGTGGCAGTGAGGGTGGGGAGTACCGCGGAGTCCGGAGTGCGGAGTACAGAGTGCTGAATCGAGTGCTGGGTCGGCGCCAGCTTCGATGGTTACATGAAGGCCGGAGATATCGCCCACCCTCCCCGCCCTCCTTTGTATTCTCCTTTCGATTCAGCCCTCGATACAGCCCTCTGTACTCGATCCCGCACGCTACCCCATATTCCGCACTCTTTCCTCGTCCCCGCCCCCCTTCCCCTCCTTAATGCCCCCATGCGCCCCCTCGCCCTGCTCTGCCTTTCCCTGCTCGCCCTCACGGCCCGCGCGGCCGACGCCCCCCTCACCTACGTCGGCACCGAGGGCCCGGGCAAGGGCAAGAAGGTCGTCCTCATCGCCAACGACCATGAGTACAAGTCCGAGGAGGCCTTGCCGCAGCTGGCGCGCATCCTCGCCAAGCACCAAGGCTTCAGCTGCACGGTGTTGTTCGGCATCGAACCGAAGACCGGTAACATCGCGCTCGGCAGCCCGAGCAACATCCCGGGCACCGAGGCCCTGAAGGATGCCAACCTCCTCGTCATCTTCACGCGCTTCCAAGCCATCCCGGTCGAGCAGATGCAGCCCATCCTCGATTACCTCAACCGCGGCGGCGCGGTCATCGGGTTGCGCACGGCGACCCACGGCTTCCGCTACGCCAAGGAAAGCCCGCTCTATAAATATTCCTTCGACTACAAAGGCGACGACTTCAAGGGCGGCTTCGGCCGGCAGATCCTGGGCGAGACCTGGGTCGGCCACTATGGTCCCAACCACAAGTCGAGCACCCGCCTCGACCTGGTGCCGGCGCAAGCGGAACACCCCGTGCTGCGCGGCGTGAAGGATGTCTGGGCCGAGATCGGCGCGTACAACGCCAGCCCGATCGAGGGTAGCACGATCCTCGCGATGGCGCAGCCGCTCACCGGCATGAAGCCCGACTCCCCGACCGACGCCACCAAGAAGCCGATGCCCGGGGCTTGGGTGCGCACCTACAAGTCCACCTCGGGCAAGGAAGGCCGCGTCTTCGCCTCGACGTACGGCGCCTCGGGCGACCTCGCGAATGACGGCTTCCGCCGCCTGCTCGTCAACGCCTGCTTCTGGACCACCGGCCTCGAGGCCGCGATCAAGCCGGACCTGAAGATCGACCTCGTCGGCCCCTACAACCCGACTTGGCTTGGCACCCTGAAGCGCGCCGGCGCGGCGAAGCCGCAGGACCTCGCGGACTACGCCAGCCCGATCTTCCCGGTCGTCCCGGCGAAGGCGAAGTAAGCGGTAAAAGCGTCGCCCCCGCTTGCGACGGCGACCGACCTGGCCATGCTGAACCCATGGTGCCCACAATCGTCATCCCGGTCATGACCCTCGGCGACTGCGTCCTCCTCCCGCAGCAGCTCCTGCCTTTGCGGATCTTTGAGCCACGCTACCGGAAGATGCTCCAAGATGCCCTGGCGGGGAACCGGCTGTTCGCGGTCTCGCAACTCGACGAGGAAAGCCTCGCGCCCGACAACGCGGAACCGCCCTGCCCCTTCACCTGCGTGGGTCGCATCGTCGGCCACGTCGAGCTCCCCGACGGCACCTCGCACCTCGTCCTGGAGGGCCTGCGACGCGCCCGCGTCATCAAGGTCCAACGCCGCACGCCCTACCCTCGACTCGAGATCGCTCCCGTGGTCGACGAGGAGCTTCCACCTGCGGCGGTGACCATGCGGGAAGTCGCGCGCATCCTGGCCCTCTCCGAGCGGATCGTCGCCGGACTCGGCGCCGAAGCCCAGCCGTTGCTCGAACGCCTCCGCGGGTTGACGAACCAACCCGGCGCCTTGGCCGACGCCGCCGCGGGACACCTGGTGGAGGCGACGGTCGTGCGGCGCACCTTGCTCGAATGCCTCTCCCCGGAACGCCGCCTGCACGCGGTGGCGGAGGAACTAGCCCGGCTGGACGCGCGCCGCGTGCTTGACGAGCACGGTGACCGCACGGCGGAGCCGGGGATGAACTAAGCCGCGCTACCGCGGGATCTCCCCGCGCACGAGGCGGAGCATCGCCGGCGCCGGCCAGGGCTCTGGCCGCCGACGGTCGCGGTTGGCCTCCAAAGTCTCCCAGACCAATTTGTAAGCGAAGCCATCGTCCGCGCTGCCGCCATCGCCGGCCTCGTGCACCCGCATCCCCGGGAAGGTCGACGTCCCGAGCCGGGCCGAGGCGGGAAAACGCGGCGCGGGCCGCACTGGGGCGCGGGCCCCGGGAATCGGCTGCAACGTCTGCTCATCCAGGACCCAGGTCCCCGCTCCCTGCGGGTATCGGTAGGAGAGCGTGAGTTTACCATCGCCGATGGGTTCGACCGCCCCGAGGGAAACCTCGGAGACGATGGTGCCGCCGCCGGCAAACTCCCAGCGATACCCCTTCCAATCGCTGACGCGAATGATCGCCCACCCGTCGAAATCGCGACGCGCGGCGAAGATCTGCAGGTCGCCCTGCGCGTCATACTTATGGTAGGTCAAAATCACGCGGGCGCGCGTGTCGAAGCCAACCTGCAGGTTGGAGTTGATGATCCCGCCCCTGGGTGGGACCGGGTCGACGACCGCCCCAGAGCGGACGGTAATCGGCAGGGTCAACTCGCGGTCGGCCGCATCGAACCAATGAAGGAAATCGGCCGTACGCGCGTAGCTCAGGTCATGGTTCGTCGCGCAGTCGGGCGAATCCCGCCAGACCCAAGCCAAGTGGAATATGCCGTCAGGCCCGAGCAAGGGCGCCGTACAATACGCGTTCATCCGGCCTTGCCCGTCCAGCAACGGCCCGGCCAAAAGCCGCCGCCACCGCTGCGTCGCCTCGTCGTAGACGTTGTAGAGGTCGTCGCCGCGGCCACTGCTCCCGTCGCGGTAACGATACAGGAGCCGACCCTGCCGATCTTTCAGAAAAACCGGGTAGGTCATCCGCTGCTCGCGCTCCCCGGTCATCGGGGCCGCGGTGAGGCTGGCGATATCCCCGGCCTTGGTCGTGCGGAAGTAGCATAGCGGCGCCACGTGCATGTTACCAGCGACATGCAGCTGCCCCGCGCCATCCAAGGCCAGCGTCACCGCGTTGTGCGAATCCCATGCCACCGAGGTGGGTAGTTTGCAAAAGACCCACCCCGCCTGATCCAGTCGGCGCTGCGCCACGGTCATCCGGCGGTCGGCGTCGAAGTAGGCCGCATACTGGTAATGTGGGGCCGTCAACAGGGCGAAAGCCACGGGGTGGCCGGCCCAGACCTTCTCGATGGGCAGCACGTCCGCGACCGGCGCGGCCCAAAGCGAGAAGCAACCCGACAGCCAAAGGCCAAGCCAGCGCATCGTGAGGCTCAGGCTTGGCCCGCGATCGGCAGTTGCTTGCGGTGCTCGCGGAGGACGAGCCCCAGCAGGACGGCGCCCAGGATGATCGAGACGAGCGTCGTCCCGAAGTGCATCTCCTCGGCGAGAAAGTCCCCGAGGTTCGCCCCGAATGGGCGCGTCAGGATGAAGGCGAACCAGAAGAGCGCGACGCGGGAGAGCGCGGTGAAGCGCCAGAGCAGGAGGAGCAGCAACAAGGCCCCGCCCATGACCAACGTACCCGCGATGACCTCGAACCCCAGACCACCCTTGGCCGACTCCTTGGACAGGTAATCCCCGAGCGCGGTGCCCAAGGTGTTGGAGATGACGATCGCCGCCCAATAATAGCCCTCGGTTAGGCGAGTCTGCACGGTGTCGACCGAAAGAGACTCGCCCGAGGCGCACCAAGCGATGAAGACTACCGCCAATAAACACCGCAGCAACGCGGAGCCGAGGCCATAGCCTAAGCCCTGCGTGCGATCGATCGGTCGGCCAAGGTCGTGCCGACGGTGCTGGTGGCAAGCACGGCGGCCCAGAAGACAAAGGGGCGGTAACCAGGGGAATCTTGCGGCGAAAGCCGTTCATTGATGTTTCATAAATAAATACATATCAGGGGCTTAAATGTTTGCTGACTTCGGTATCGCGCAGCCCAAAGCCCCATTGGAAGCGTTATTTGGCACCTTTCCAAGGTTCGTTCTTGCAACTCGGTCTCATTCCAACTCTTTCTCCATTTAGAATGATTCAAAACATCTCCGAACATGACCGGGAAAACCTCCAGGAATCGTTAGCCAAGAGCGGCCAGAAAGTAACGCCGCAGCGCGAGGTCGTCTTTTCCGTCCTGCTCGCCAAACGCGACCACCCCACCGTCGATGAAGTGTTCCACCGCGCCCGGGAGACGATGCCCGGCCTGAGCCTCGCCACGGTCTACAACTGCTTGCAGACCTTCGTGGGCTGCGGGCTGATCCGCCAGGTGAACCACGAACGGGAGTCCACCCGGTACTGCCCCAACCTCGCCCCCCATGCCCACTTCCGTGACGCCGCCACCGGCCGCGTGCACGACATCGAATTGCCGCCCGAGGTCATCCAAAGCCTTCGCTCGATCCTCCCGCCTGGCTTCGACCCGGAGGCGATCGAAGTGAGCTTCCATGGCCGCGCCCTCGCCGGCGATGCCCACCCCACCCTCTGACCTGCGCCCATGCCCGACCAACTTGCCATCCATAACCTGAACGCCGCGATTGGCGACCGCCCGATCCTCAAGGACTTCTGCCTCACCATCCCGAAGGGAGAGGTGCATGCCATCATGGGGCCCAACGGCACCGGCAAGAGCACGCTCGCCAAGGTCCTCGCCGGCCATCCCGACTACACCGTGCACTCCGGCTCGGCCTTGCTCGACGGCGAGGAACTGCTCGGAAAGGAGCCCGACGCCATCGCGCGCGCCGGCCTGTTCCTCGCGTTCCAATACCCGAGCGAAATCCCCGGCGTGACCATCGCCAATTTCATCCGCGCCGCCATCGTCGCCCGCCAGGTCAAAGGTGCGCCCTTCGACGCCAAGGCCTACTACACCGAGCTCTACGCAAAGATGGACGCCCTCAAGATGGACCGGAAGTTCACCTCCCGCTTCGTCAACGAAGGCTTCTCCGGCGGCGAGAAGAAGCGCTGTGAGATCCTCCAGCTGATGATGCTTAAACCGAAGTATGCCGTGCTCGACGAGACCGACTCCGGCCTCGACATCGACGCACTCCGCATCGTCTCCGAGGGCGTGAACGCCATGCGCGGCCCGGCCACCGGCTTCTGCGTGATCACCCACTACCAACGCCTGCTCGACTACATCGTCCCGGACCGCGTCCACATCATGTGGGACGGCCGCATCGTACACAGCGGCCCCAAGGAGCTCGCCCTCGAACTCGAAGCCAAGGGCTATGATTGGGTGAAAACCGAACTCGCCTCCGCCTAAACCAGATGGCCGAAATCGACGAATCCCAGGCGCAGCGCGAAGCAATCGAAGTCGATCGCTCCAAGGGCGACTTCAAATACGCGGAAAACTATACCTTCGACGCCGGAGTGGGCCTCAGCGCCGCGACCGTGGACTATATCGCCAAGGTCAAGGGCGAGGAGGAATGGATCCGCGAGTTCCGCCAGAAGTCCCTAAAGATCTTCCAGGACATGCCGATGCCGACGCATTGGGCCACGGCCGACCTCGAGAACATCAAGTTTGAGGACATCCGCTACTACCTCTCCAAGGGCCAGAAGCCCGTCCGCACGTGGGAAGAAGTCCCCGACGACGTGAAGAAGACCTTCGAACGCCTCGGCATCCCGGAGTCGGAACGTAAGTTCCTCGCCGGCGTGGAGGCCCAGTTCGACTCCGAGGCCGTCTACTCCCGCATGAAGGAGGAACTCGAAAAACTCGGCGTCATCTTCTGCGGCCCGACCGAAGGCCTCCGCGACCATCCGGAGATCTTCCGCAAGTGGTTTGGCAAGGTCATCCCGATCGGCGATAACAAGTTCTCCGCCCTCAATTCCGCGGTCTTCTCCGGCGGCTCGTTCATCTACATCCCAAAGGGGGTGAAGGTCGCCCAGCCTCTGCAGGCCTACTTCCGCATCAACGCCGAGAACTTCGGCCAGTTCGAGCGCACGCTCATCATCGCCGACGAAGGCGCCGAAGTGACCTACATGGAGGGCTGCACTGCCCCCAAGTTCGAGACCGCCACCCTGCACTCCGCGGTCGTCGAGCTCGTCGCCCTCAAGGGCGCGAAGATTCAGTACATCACCGTCCAGAACTGGTCCGCCAACGTCTTCAATCTCGTGACGAAGCGCGGCGTGGCCGAAGAGGACGCCGAAGTCCGCTGGATCGATTGCAACATCGGTTCCCGCCTGACGATGAAGTACCCCGGCGTGGTCCTGCGCGGCAAGCGCGCCCGCGGCGAGGTGCTCTCCATCGCACTGGCCAACGATGGCCAGCACCAGGACACCGGCGCCAAAATGATCCACGCGGCCGATGACACGACCTCGAACATCATCGCGAAGTCCATCTCCGTCGGCCAAGGCCGTTCGACCTACCGTGGCCTGGTCCACATCCCGAAGACCCTCTCGAACTGCCGTAATAATACCGAGTGCGACGCGCTGCTCATCAACGAGCACAGCCGCACCGACACCTATCCGGCGATCTCCGTCCGCGGCCGCAAGAACTCCGTCCAGCACGAAGCGAGCGTCTCGAAGGTCTCGGCCGAACAGATCTTCTACATGATGCAGCGCGGCCTGTCGGAAGGCGAAGCGATGTCCCTCGCCGTGAACGGCTTCGTCAACGACCTGGTCAAGGAGTTCCCCATGGAATACTCCGTCGAGCTCAAGCGCCTGATCGAGTTGCAGATGGAAGGGTCCGTCGGATGAACGTCGTCGCCCCCGCCCCCGCCGGCATCCTCGACGCCGCGAGGCAGTCCGCCGAGACCGCCCAGTTCCGGGCGCAGGATTGGTTCGCCATCCTGCGTCAGCAGGGCTGGCACACCTTCCAATCCCTCCCGTTGCCCCGCCGCGACGACGAGAAGTGGCGTTTCTCCGACACGCGCTCGCTATCGCTCGAGGGGTATGCCCCGGCGCCAGCCCCCACCGCCCCGCAGGCCGCGGACCTCATCGCCCGCTCCCGCCTCATCTCGGACGCGGCCGGACTCATCGTGCACGTCGATGGGCATTGTGTGCTGAAGCCGACGCTCGCCCCCGAGCTCATCGCCCAAGGCGTGGTCTTCGCCTCACTCGAGGATGCCATCCGCACCCACCCCGCCCTCCTGCAGGAGCACCTGCTCAAGCACCCGATCCTCCTCGGAGGCGATAAGTTCGGCGCGCTGCACCGGGCTTGGCTGCGGGCCGGCTACGTCCTCCATGTCCCCAAGGGCGTCGAGGTGAAACAACCCTTCGTCGCCGTCACCTGGACGCTCACCGAAGGCGTCGCGGTCTTCCCTCACGCCCTAATCATCGCGGGCGAGCGGGCCAAGGCCGACGTCCATGACTTCCACCTCGCGGCCCGCCCCGACCAACGGGCGCTCGCGATCTCGGCCGCGGACATCCACGCCGGCACCGGGGCCCAGGTCCATCGGCTAGCCGTGCAAGCCTGGGGCTCCGCGACCCAATCCTTCCAGGTCGACAACACCTGCGGCGGCCGCGACGCGCTCATCAGTTCGGTCAACGCCGCGGTCGGCGCCCGCCGGGCCCGCCTCGAGAACACGGTGCGCATCGACGGCCCGGGGGCGGATGTCCGCCTCTACGGCATCAGCGTCGCCTCCGGCGACCAGGAGTTCGACCAACGCACCCTGCAGGTCCACGCCGCCGGTCAGGCGAAGTCCGACCTCCTCTTCAAGAACGCCCTGCTCGGCAAAGCCCGCACGATCTTCTCCGGCCTCATCAAGGTCGATCCCGACGCGCAGCGCACCGACGCCTACCAGACAAATCGCAACCTTCTGCTCTCGCCGGAGGCCGAGGCCGACTCCCTGCCGGGTCTCGAGATCGAGGCCAACGACGTCAAGTGCTCGCACGGCGCGACGACCGGGCAGGTCTCGCCCGAGGAGCTCTTCTACCTGCGCACCCGCGGCATCCCGCTGGCCGTCGCCCAAGAACTCCTGGCCCAAGGCTTCCTCGAGGAAGTCCTCGCCAAGGTCGGCCACGCCGAGGCGACCGAGTCCGTCCGCGGCATGCTCCGCGGCAAATTCCACCACGCCTGATCATGAGCGACGACACCACCGGCCACCGCCACGCGCCCAGCCCGCACGACCGTAACCTGACGCGCGACGTCGCGGCCACCGTAATCCCCGCCGGCGAGCCCGCCGTGCTACCCGCCGGCACCAAGGTCACCATCACCCACCGACTTGGCGGCAACTTCACCGTCGTGTGCGATAGCGGCATGTTCCGCATCAAGGGAGTCGACGCCGACGCCTTGAGCGAAAGCGCGCCCACGGACGCGACCGAGAACGAGGGCAAGACCGACGCCTACGGCTCGGTGGGCACCGCCGAACACCCCGGCCACACCGGCAAGCCGTCCGACGAAGCCGTCTGGGATAGCCTCAAGAAGGTCTTCGACCCTGAGATTCCGGTGAACATCGTCGACCTTGGTCTGGTGTATTCGCTTAAGGTTGATCCGCTCGAAGGCTCCGCCGACCGACATAGCGTCGTCGTCGCCATGACCCTGACCGCGCCGGGTTGCGGCATGGGGCCGGTAATCGCCGAGGACGCCCGCAATCGGGTGCTGGCGGTACCAGGCGTCAACCAAGCCCGCGTCGACATCGTCTGGGACCCGCCGTGGACCCAGACCATGATCTCCGAAGACGGGAAGATGCAGTTGGGGCTGATCTGACCGAAAAGGGATTAGGGGTTGGGGGTTGGGCGATTCACCAACCCCTCGTGAGCCCATGCCCAGTCGCCTGCCTGCCCTCCCGGGCGGCTTCTCCCTTACACCCCGTCCCTAAAACCCACTACCTAATACCTACTCCCCTGCCCCCTGCATCCAAACGCCTCACGCACCCTTGCCCTCCCCCGTTTTTTCCTAACCCTGCGGGAACCCCCTCCCCACTCCAAGGTCACCTCTCCATGGCTCCCTCCCCCTCCCGCTTTCTTTCCCTCCTCGGTGCCGCCGTGCTGGCCCTCGCGCCCACTAGCCGAGCGGCCGAGGCTCCGCCGGAGGACGCCCGCTTCAAGGTGGAGAAGCTGCTCGAAGGCCTGCCGCAACCGATGCACCTCGAGCTCGGGCCCGATGGACGCATCTGGTTCAACGAGTACACCGGGGCGCTGAAGATCTACGACCCCAAGACCAAGCGCGTGACGCTCGTCGCCGAGATCGAATCCTTCAAGCAGCAGGAAAACGGCTTCCTCGCCTTCGCGCTCGACCCGAAGTTCGCGCAGAACGGCTGGATCTACTTCATCTACTCCCCCCTCGGCTTCGATGGCCAGAACCTCTCCCGCTTCGAAGTGAAAGGCGACAAACTGGTGGCGGGCAGCGAGAAAGTCATCCTGAAGTACGAGGAACAGCGCCTGCAATGTTGCCACCATGGCGCCACCCTCAAGTTCGGCCCTGATGGGTGCTTGTTTTTCTCGACCGGCGACAACACCAGCCCCTTCGGCGACAGCCAGGGCTTTGGCCCGCTTGACCAACGGGTCGGCAAGGAGGCCTTCGACGGCCAACGCACCTCGGCCAACACGAACACCCTCGTGGGCAAGGTGAACCGCATCCGCGTCCACGACGACGCCACCTACTCGATTCCTCCGGGCAACCTCTTCAAGCCGGGCACCCCGAAGACCCGCGCCGAAATCTTCGCCATGGGCACGCGCAACCCCTGGCGCCTCAGCATCGACCCGAAGACCGGCTTCATCTACTGGGGCGAGGTGGGTCCCGACGCTCGTAACGACGGGCCCCGCGGCTCGCGGGGCTACGACGAGATCAACCAGGCCAAGCAGGCCGGCAACTTCGGGTACCCGCTGTTCGTGGGCAACAATTCCCCTTACGCGGAATACGATTACGAGACCAAGAAGGTCGGTCCGCTCTTCGACCCGAAAGCGCCGCTCAACAAGAGCCGTAACAACACGGGGCTCGTCGAACTGCCGCCCGCCGTCCCGGCTTTCCTCTACTGGCCTTACGCGGTCTCGGAGAAGTGGCCCGAGCTCGGCGAAGGCGGCCGCACCGCCTGTGCCGGCCCGGTCTTCTACTGGCAAGAATCCTTTGAACGGACCAATGGCTTCCCGAAGCACTTCGACCGCTCGCTGTTATTCTGGGATTGGCAACGCCCGTTCATCAAGTGGGCCCGCCTCGACGCCCACTCCGACCTCGCCGGGATCGAATCGTTCGCGCCGACGGCCTTCGTCGCCGCCAACACCGAGGACCAGCTGAAGAAGCAGAAGGCTTTGGTCGACAATGGCGCGACCGTCCTCCGGCGCCCAGTCGACGCGACCTTCGGCCCTGATGGTTGCCTCTACCTCCTGGACTACGGCGAAACCTGGGGTGCCAACCGGGACTCGGCGCTCTACAAGATTTCCTACCTCCGCGGCAATTTGCCACCCGTGGCCAAGCTCGCCCTCTCGGCTTCGGCCGGCCCGGCCCCGCTGAAGACCACCCTCTCCGCCAAGGGCTCGCGCGACCCCGACGGCGGCAAACTCAGCTTCGCTTGGAAGCTACAACCTGGCGATAAGCAGCTGGGCGAAGGCGAGGAACTAGCCGTGGAAATCGCCACCCCCGGCAACTTCACGATCGAACTCACCGTGAAGGACGACCAAGGCGCCAGCGTCACCCGCGGCGTCCCCATCGTCATCGGCAACCACGCCCCGGCCGTACGCTTCGTCACCCCGCTGGATGGCGACTTCTTCACGCCCGGCGGTAAAGTCGACTACAAGGTCGCGGTGCAGGACGCCGAGGATGGTGCCTCGGAGGCCAAGCCCGTCGAGTTCGGCGCCCGCACCTTAGTGACCTCCACCTTCCTCGCCGCGGACGGCAAGGCCGCCGCGGTGGACCCGGGCCTCTCCTTGATGCGCCAGAGCGATTGCCTCAACTGCCACGCCATGGAAACCCCGCTGGTCGGACCAGCCTTCCTCGCGATCGCGGACAAGTACCGCAAGCAGCCCGATGCGCCTGAACTCCTCAACCAGAAAGTCCGCCTCGGCGGTAGCGGCGTCTGGGGGCAGATCCCGATGCTCGCCCACCCGCAGCACACCGAGGATGAGGTCGCCATCATGCTACGCTGGCTCCTCGCCCTCGAGAAGGGCAAGGGCGGGCCGACGCTCTCACGCGGCCTCGACGGGCAGGTAACCGCGCCGAAGGACGGCAAGCCCGGCACGTTGCTCCTAGAAGCCACCTACACCGACCTCGGGGCCGGCCCCGCGGGCTCGCTGTCGGGTAAAGGAACGGTCACCCTGCGGCATCGGCGACTGGAGGCCGAGTCCGCGGAGGTCGACGGCGGGAAGAAGGCCGGGAAAGTCGTCGGGTCGACCAACCATGGTGCGACGCTGAAATTCACCGGCCTCAACCTCGCGAACAGCAAGGGCATCACCATCCTGGCCTCCACTGGCGGGGCCAAAGGCAGCCAGGTGGAAGTCCGACTGGATTCCCCGACCGGCCCGCTGCTCGCGACCGTCGACATCACCTACACCGGCGACTGGAATAAACTCGTCGAGAACAAGGCTCCACTAGGTCCCTCGACCGGACGCCATGACGTCTACCTCGTGCTGACCAACCCGAAGAAGGGTGGCGGCTTGATGAACATCGACTGGGTCCAATTCGACCGCTGACCGATGCCCCGCCTGCTCTCGGCCTGCCTGCTTGCCTGGACGCTGCTCGGGTGCTCCGCACCGACCGCAGCCCCGGCGGACTCGGCGATCGCGACCCACGAGCGACCCCGGATCCTCGCGGCGGCGGAACGTGCCCTCAACGCCACCCCCCTGACGATCACGTCGTTCCCCGCCAAGCTCAGCGAAGGGGGCCGGAACGACTTCTATTCCAACGGGGACTACTGGTGGCCAGATCCCACGAAACCCAACGGGCTGCCTTACCTCCGGCGCGACGGCCAGACCAACCCGGAGAACTTCGGTGCGCACCGTAACGCCCTCAACACCTTCCGCGACCAGGTGGCTGCGCTCGCCGCCGCCTACCGGTTGACGCACGAGGAGAAGTATGCGGCCCACGCGGTCCGGTTCCTCGACACCTTCCTGCTCGACCCGTCGACGCGGATGAACCCGCACCTCAAGTTCGCCCAGGCCATCCCCGGTCGCAACCCTGGCCGCGGCATCGGCATCATCGACACGCTCCACTTAATCGAAATCCCCAAGGCCATCGCCGCCCTGCGCGGCTCGCGGGCGCTCACCGTGGAACGCGCGGCCGGGCTGCGCCGATGGTTCAGCGATTACAAGGACTGGATGCTGGCCAGCGACAACGGCAAGGAGGAGGCCAATGAGAAAAACAACCATGCCGTCGCCTTCTGGCTCCAAGTCGCGGTCTTCGCCGAGTTCACCGGCGACCCCGCCGCGCTCCGGGAATGCCAGGCCCGCTTCACGCAAAAATTCATCGGTATGCAGATGGCGCTGGACGGCGGCTTCCCGCTCGAGCTCGCCCGAACCAAGCCCTACGCCTACTCGCTCTTTCAATTGGACAACCTGTCGACCTTGGGCTGGGTGCTCTCCACCGACGGTGGCACCAACTACTGGCACTACACCCTCCCAGATGGTCGCGGCCTAGCCAAGGGTGCCGAGTTCATGACGCCTTACGTGCAGGACAAATCCCGATGGACGCGCCCCCCGGATGTCCAAGCCTGGGAAGGTTGGCCCGCCCGGCCGGTCTTTCTGCTCTTCGCGGGCGTCGCTTTGGATCGCCCGGCTTCGGTCGACCTCTGGCGCCGCCTCGACGGCGACCCGACGGACCCGGAAGTGCGCCGCAATCGGGCAATTACCCAACCGTTGCTTTGGCTGAAGTGAAGGAAGTTTCGCTTTGCCGACCGGCGGGACCCCTGCAGGCTTGACCCTCCGTCCCGTCCCACGTGTCCGACTCCGCGCCGAAGCCTTTCGACCCCTACGACCCCGAGGTCCTCGCCCGCGCCAACCGGGCCATCTTGATCGGGTTGCAACGCCAAGGGGAGACCGCCCAAGAGGCGCAGTCACTCCTCGACGAGCTCCATGAGCTCGTCGGCAACCTGGGCGTGGAGATCCGTGGCTCCCTCATCGCCAAACTCCGCGAGGAGAGCCCGCGCCACCTTGTCGGCTCGGGCAAGATGGAGGAGATCGCCGCCCTCGCCCACGCCAAGGAATGCGGACTGATCATCTTCGACGACGAACTGACACCCGCCCAGCAGCGTAACTGGGAGAAGGACTCCAACGGCCTCAAGGCCATCGACCGCCAAGAAATCATCCTCGATATCTTTGTCTCCCGCGCGAAGACGCGCGAAGCCGTGCTACAGGTCGAGCTGGCGCAGCTCGAGCAGATGCTGCCGCGACTCAAGCGCCTCTGGTCCCACCTCGACCGTCAACGGGGCGGTGGCGCCATGCAACGCGACGCGGGCGAGACCCAGATGGAAATGGATCAACGCAAGATTCGCGATAAAATCGCCAAGGTCCGCCGCGAGCTGGCGTCCGTCGTGGCCCAGCGCGCCACGCAACGCAAGCAACGCCAGCGCGTCCCGCTACCCACCCTTTCAATCGTCGGGTACACCAACGCCGGCAAATCTTCGCTGCTCAACCGCCTCACGGGGGCCGACGTCTTCGCGGCCAACCAACTCTTCGCGACCTTGGACCCGACGACCCGCCGGCTGGAGTTACCTTCGGGGCGGGCCTTATTGCTGACGGACACCGTGGGCTTCGTCCGCCGCCTACCCCACCGACTCGTGGAGGCGTTCAAGGCGACCCTCGAGGAGGCGATTCAGGCCGACTTCCTCCTCCACGTGGTCGACCTTTCCTCGCCGGAACGGATGAAGCACGCCGAGACGACCTTGCAGGTCTTGAAGGAAATCGGTGCCGGCGAGCGACCGGTCATCACCGTCCTGAACAAGGCCGACCTACTGGAGGATGAAGTGGAGCGGGCGGAGACCCTCGCGGCCCACCCGGATTCGTTCCTGATCAGCACCCACACCGGGGAGGGTATCCCTGCCCTGCTGGAGATGCTGGAGCGGTGCGCGGCCGACCGGGACCACCGGATGACCCTCCTCATCCCCCACGACCAATACCCCCTCCTAGGCAAGATTCATAGCGGAGCCACGGTCCTCTCCGCCAAGGCCGAGGATACCGGGACCCGGGTCGAAGCCATAATCCCGGAACGGCTCCGGGTCCTCTGCCTCCCCTGGGCGGTCCCCGCCAGCCCCTGAAAAGTTAAACTTTCCTTTCTTTCGGGGGTTATTTATTAACGAGCCAACATAATCCTATGCGCATCCTCGCCCTCCTCACCCTCGTTTCTGCCACCTCGGCCTTCGCCGCCTCCGACGCCGACCGCGAGAAGGCCTTCAAGGCCGACATCGCCCCGATCCTCGAAAAGAGCTGCATCGGCTGCCACGGCAAGGACAAGGCCAAGAAGCCGAAGGGCGGCTTCGACGCCACCTCCTTCGCCACCGTCGTCAAGGGCGGCAAGGAAAACGGCGCCGGCATCACCTGGGGCGACGCCTCCAAAAGTGCTCTCTACAAGTCCGCTGAACTCGGCATCTCCAGCCCGGAAGACGACCTCGCCATGCCCCCGAAAAAGGCCAAGGAGCGTCACCCGCTGACCAAGGAACAGCTCGAGAAGGTCAAGGCCTTCATCGAGTCCAACAAGTAAGCCTCATCACCGAGGTCACCGAAAGCCCGCGGCTCACCCCGCGGGCTTTTTTGTGCCCGAACCATTCCGGCGCCGCGTTGTCTCATAAAGTCGCGCCTCACGCTTGGGTTTGACCGCGCCGACCAAAACCAGAACATCACCCCGCCCCATGACCACGCATCACCCCTTGACCAAGTACGCCCGCCTGTGGCTCGCGCTCGCGCCCAACCTCCTGCTCGTCGCGCTCGCGTGGTTCTGGCCCCACGACGGCGAAGACCGGGGCCCGGCCCTGCTCTCCATCGCCGGCCACCAGCACTTCATCCTCCTGCACTTCCCGATCGCGATCTTGATGATTGTGCCGTTCTTCGAGATCTGGGACCGCCACACCGAGGCGAGCCTGCTCATCCGCCGGCTCAGCCTGCTCGGGGCCGTCAGCATCTGGGCCACCTGCCTGTTCGGCCTGCTCGAGGCCCGCTTCAACGGAGGCGACTACACCGGTCTCGACCAGCATCTCTGGCTCGGCATCGCGGCCTCCTTCGTGGCCGCCGGTGCCTGGCTCCTGATCTTCCAGAGCTGGCGCGTCCGCGTAATCGCGCAGCTCGCCGCGGTAGCCGTCATGACGATCGCTGCCCATATCGGCGGGGCCAAGGTCCATGGCGACCTTTTCAAACCGAACGCCGAAGCCGTTAAGGCGGCCGAACCCAAGGCCGCGACGGACCACCCGCCGATTCCGCTCGGCTGAACCGGCTGACCGGTCGGCTCCGTTCCGAGCCGGCGCCCGGGCCGGCCCGACGAACACCTCCCAACGCCCCGCGATGCCCACGTCCCTGCTGCTCTCCGTCGGCGTGCTTACGGCCGCGCCCCTCACGCTGAAGAAGGCCGTATCCGCCGCGCCCCTCACCCCGGCGCAGAAGGCCGACTACGCCCAGGTGATCCAACCGCTGTTCGACGTCCACTGCGTATCGTGCCACGGCCCGAAGAAGGAGAAGGGTAAGCTGCGGCTCGACACGCTCGAAGCCACGCTCAAGGGCGGCAAGAACCCGACCTTCGCGATCGGCAAGCCCGACAGCAGCATGCTGCTCGCCCGCGTCTTCCTAGACCGCACGGCCGGCGACGTCATGCCACCCAAGGCGGAGAAAGCGCTGACCGAGACGCAAAAGGAAGCCCTCTACGCCTTCGTCGAAGGGCAACCCATCCCGGCCGACCTGGCGAAGGCCGCCAACGCCGACTCCCAGGCCGCCCTGGCCGCCGCCAAGGCAGCCGCCAACGCCGATTCCAAGGCCAGGAAGTAAGTTTGATTTGCCCACCCCCTTTCCCCCGCCCTTTATCCCAGACACCCCCATGAAACTCAGCCCCACCCTCGCCCTGGCGCTCCTAGCCAGCCTGGCCTCCCCGCTCTTCGCCGAAGACGTCAAGCCGCTCCGCGTGCTCGTCGTCGCCGGCGGTTGCTGCCACGACTACGCCAACCAGAAGGACATCCTCAAGAAGGGTATCGAAGCCCGCCTCAACGCCACCGTCACCGTCGTCTACGACGCGACCAAGAGCACCAAGCCGCTGTTCGACATCTACAAGAAGGCCGACTGGCACAAGGACTTCGACGTGGTCGTCCATGACGAGTGCGCCGCCGACATCACCGATGCCGCCTACGTCGAGAACATCCTCAAGGCCCACCGCGAAGGCGTCCCCGCCGTCAACCTGCACTGCGCCATGCACAGCTACCGCTGGGGCAAGTACCAGCAGCCCGTGAAGGCCGGCGACGACAACTCGCATTGGTACGAGATGCTCGGTCTCCAGTCCACCGGCCACGGCGCCCAGATGCCGATCGCGATCAAGTTCACCGACAAAGATAGCCCGATCACCAAGGGCATGGCCGATTGGACCACGGTCAACGAAGAGCTCTACAACAACGTCCAGGTCCTGACCGGCAAGGGTCTCGCCACCGGCACGCAGACCTCCCCCGAGAAGAAGGATAAGGCGGGCAAGGTCATTCCGGCCAAGGAGACCACCAACATCGTCGCCTGGACCAACGAGTACGGCCCCAAGAAGACCCGCATCTTCTCGACCACGATCGGCCATAACAACAAGACCGTGGAAGACGAACGCTATCTCGACCTCGTCGCCCGCGCCGTCCTCTGGTCGGTCGACAAGCTCGACGCCGAAGGCAAGCCGGCCGCCGGCTACGGCGCCAAGAAGTAAGCCGCCGCGCTTCTCTCCCCCGACCCCGGCGACCCCGGGGTTTTTTGTCGGCGGGCGGCCCAAAGCGTCGTCTGCCTTTGCCTTTCGAACGTTCTTCCGCTGTCTTCGGAGCATGGAAATCATCATCATGGGCTGCGGCACGTCCCAAGGGGTCCCCTTGGTCGCCCATGAAAACCCCGGGCTCGACCTGCGCAACCGCCGCAACTGGCGGACGCGCACCAGCGTCCACGTCGTGATCGAAGGTCACCACGTGCAGGTGGACGCCGCCCCAGAGTTCCGGCTGCAGTGCCTGCACAACGACATCCGCGACGTCGGCACCTTCATCCTCACGCACGGGCACGCGGACCACATCCTCGGGATGGACGACCTTCGGCAGTTCTGCACCAACCAAGGCGGCACGGCCATCCCCGTGTTCACGACGCCCATCGGCAAGCGCCGGATCGAGGCCATCTTCCCCTACGCCATCGGCGCGCCCGCCGCCTCGGGCTACGTCGTCCTCGACGTCGACCTCATGCCGAGCGAGCTGGTCCTGCCCGGCGGCGGCATCGTCCGGTCGACCATCCTCCCGCACGGCAACGAATCCACGCTGGGCCTGGTCTTCGAGGAGCCCTCCACCGGCGCGCGCTTCGCCTACTACACCGACTGCAAGGAAGTCACCCCGGAAGCTCTGGCGCTCGGGGCCGGCGTGGACCTCGCCGTGATCGACGGCCTGCGCCCGAACTACCACCCGACCCACCTGTCGATCGACGAGGCCTGCGCGGCGGCGGTGGCCCTGCGCGCGAAGCGGGCCCTGATCACGCACATGACCTACCAGATCGACTACGAGACCTACACGGAGAAGCTCCGCCGCACCTTCCCGACGGTCCGCTTGTGCTACGACGGCAAAAGGGTGAAGCTCGGACGCTGAGTAGCCACACCTAGGTGGAACAGCCTAGAGGCTTCCGGTTGCCGGGGCCTTCTTATGAGTAATAAAACAAGCGGATGACTCCGCCCGACCGTCCTTGGCAGCCGCTGACCCTGCTCCTCCTCGTCCTCGGCCTGGCCGGCTGCGTGGAGACGAGCGCGACCCGCGACGACTTCGCGCCGTTGCCCTCGCTGGCGCCCCTCGTCGGCGTCTACCGCAACCGCGGGGAGGCTCCGAATGCGGCGTCCGCCCCGATGTTACTGAGCCGGTTGCTCTGGCCGGAAGATGCCAACTTGCCGCACGAACAGATTGAGACCATCGGGGTGGAGATCCTCGGTGCGCGAACCCTGCGGGTGACCGCCCAAGGTCAAGGCGGGGTACGCAAGGTCGGGGAATATGCCTTGGGGCGGGATTTCCGCTGGGAGAACGGGCGGCTCTGGCTCCACCCGCGCCTGGGGGTCGCTGGCCTGCGGTCCGGCGAACCCATGGTCGGCACCACGGCGGAAGGGGTCTCCCTCGGCCTGGATCTCGACGGCCAGGGCAAGGCCCGGCAAACCGCGAGCGCGACCGGCATGGCCTTCCTGGTGGTGCCGTTGCATGTCGGGGCGACCACCGACGTGCGTTTCGCCAAGCTGCGCTGAGGCGAGACCCGGAAGGAGGAAAACGGGCTTTAAGCGGGGCGGGCTTTGGCCCAAGGTAAGCCCCTCCCCATGAAAGCCCTCCTGCTCTCCCTCCTGGCCAGCGCCAGCCTCCTCGCGGCCGCCCCCGAGAAGCTCGCCCTTGAAGATTTCACCGACGCCAACGGCGGCAAGCCCGGCGCGGGCTGGACCACCGAGGACGGCGGCGTCATCCGTCTCACCCCCGGCAAGGGCACCGGCTTCCTCATCTCCAAGAAGGAGTACGCGAACTTCGAGCTCGAGTGGGACTGGAAGCTCGCCGACGCCGGCAACAACGGAATCAAGTACTGGGTCGCCAACATCAAGGACGCCAAGGGCAAAGGCGAGTGGCTGGGCATCGAGTACCAGATGATCGACGACGCCAAGCACCCCGACGGCAAGCGTGGCGGCTCGCATAATTCCGGCAGCGTCTACGACCTGATCGACTCCGCCGCGGACAAGGTCCTCAAGCCGATCGGCGAATGGAACCATAGCCGCGTCGTCGTGAAGGACGGCAAAATCGAGCACTTCCTCAACGGCAAGCCTTGCGCCGCGGTCGATACCAAGTCCGACGCCTGGAAGGCCGCGCTCGCCAAGAGCAAGTTCGCCAAGAAAGTCGGCTTCGCTCCGGGCAAGGGCAAGCTGATGATCACCGAGCACGGCGACCCCTGCTGGATCAAGAACCTCACGGTCACGGACCTCGACGCCAAGTAAGCACCGGCCCGACCGCCCAAGCCAAAGCCCCGCGTCGCGGGGCTTTTTTGTCGTCCGACGGGGCCGGCCTTACTTACGCTCGACCACCCAGATGTTGCGGTAGAAGACCGGATTGCCGTGGCCCTGGAGCTGGAAGGGGCCGGGCGCGGGGACCTCGGTCTTGAAGCCGCCGCCGGGGGTCGCGCCCTTGAGCTCGAGGCGATCCTGCACGACGACGCCGTTGTGCTTCACGGTCAGGACGGCGTTGGCGGTCTTCTTGCCGGCCGCGTCGAATTTCGCCGCCGTGAACTCCATGTCATAGGTCTGCCACTGGAGGGGCGGGAAGCACAGGTTCACCTTCGGGGCGCTGTTTTTGTAGACCCCACCGCACTCGTTGTCCAAGCCGGCGAGACCGAAACTGTCGAGCACCTGGACCTCGTAGCGGTTCTGGACGTAGACGCCGCTGTTGGCGCGGCCCTGGCCGCGGCCGAGGGGCTTGAACGGCAGGAGGAACTCGAGGTGCAGCGCGCAGTCCTGGAAGGACTGCTTGGAAGACGTGCCCGCGGCGAGCAGCTTGCGCTCGTCCAGATGCCCGCCTTTCCAGGCATCGGCGTTGCTGCCATCGAAAAGGATCACCGCACCGGGCGGCGGCGGGGCGCCCTCGGTGGGGCTATGGCGGACGATGCGCTTGAGGACGAACCCTTCGCCTGCGGCGTTCTGGCCCGAGATGACCCCGTCCTTAAGCTCGGCCTTGATCGAGCCGGCAAAGCTCACGCCCTCGCCGTTGCGCTTACCTTCGACCTCGGTCTTGGCGGAACCATCCCAACCGGCACCGGGCAGGCCGCCCTTGTGCAGCACCAGGCGGAAGGTGTCCTTACCGAGCGCGATGACGTCGGCCCCAAGCTTGTCGCCGCCGTACTCGCCTTGGAGCAGGAAATCCGGGCCGGCGGTCTCGGGGGTCAGGTAAGTCGGCTCCGGCGGGGGCGTGGCGGCCTTGGGGGCATCAGCGGCCCGGGCCGACAGCAAGGAGGCACAACAGGCACCGAACAGAAGAGGGAATCGCATCGGTTTGAAAGTTAGTCAGCAGAGGGTCGGTCCGGTTGCGTCCTCAGGGAATGATTTTGAGTTCCCGGAGCCATTCCAGGGACTGCTTCTGCCAGGCGTCCCAGGAGGGGCCTTTGTAACCATTCAAGCCGTGGCCGCCATTCGGCAGCTCCAGCAGCTTTGAGGGTACCCCCTTGGCCTGGCAGGCTTGGTGGAAGAGGCGGCTGTTCTCGATCGGGACGGGTTTGTCGTCCAAAGCGTGGGCCAGGTACGTCGGCGGCGTGTCCTTGGTCACCTGCTTCTCGTTCGAGAAGAGGTTGGCCAGCTCCTCGGTCGGGTTCGGCCCGAGCAGGTTCCTCTTCGAGCCGCCATGGGTGCCCGTGCTCATCGTCACGACGGGGTAGACAAGGATCGCGAAATCCGGGCGGGTCTCAGTCGTGAAATGGGTCGCGGCGGTCGCGGCGAGGTGCCCCCCCGCGGAGAAGCCGATGATGCCCACCCTCTTGACGTCGATCTTCCACTCGGCGGCGCGGGCGCGGGCGGTCTTGATGGCCTCCTGGGCGTCGAGCAACGGGACGAACGGCCGGCCGGCGGGCAGGCGGTACTCGAGGACGAGTCCGGTGATACCGCTTTGATTGAGCCACTTCGCGATCCCGTGGCCTTCACCGCCGACCACCAGGCCACCGTAACCACCACCCGGGCAGATGACGACCGCGGCGCCGTTCGGCTTTTCGGCCAGGTGCACGGTGAGCCGCGCCTTGGCCGCGGAGGAGAACTTCCCATCGCCCTCAGGGGCATCGCCTTTCCAAAGCGGCAGGACTAGGGGTTCGGCGGCCAAAGCCGCCAGGGCGCAGACCAGTGGGAGGAAGCGGGCAAGGCGCATGGGGGTGGGGTCGGGGCAAACTAGCGCTGGCCGGGCACATGGCAAGACCGTCGCCACGGGAAACCTGGGCGGGGGCTTGGTTCCGGGATCCGGCCGACCCCGCCCTCCCCTGTCCCTCTTGCCTTTCCGGCCCGCCTTCGTTCTCCTTACCTTCCCGTGTTCGCCAACCTCACCGAGAAACTCACCAAGGCCCTTCGCGACCTCCGCGGGCTATCCAAGCTGACCGAGGACAACATCGCCCCCGCCCTCGTCGAGGTGCGCTCGGCCCTGATGTCCGCGGACGTCAATTTCAAGGTCGCCAAGGACTTCACTGAGCGCGTGAAGGCCGCCTGCCTCGGCACGGCCGTCGTCGACTCCGTCAACCCCGGCCAGATGGCCGTCAAGGTCGTCTCCGACGAGCTCACCAAGCTCCTCGGCGAAGGGGAACGCCCGATCGACCCGCGCCGCCCCCTGCGCGTCCTGCTCGTCGGCCTCCAAGGCTCCGGCAAGACCACCAGCGCCGCCAAGCTCGCCAAGCACCTCGTGAAGAAGGAAGGCCTCCGCAAACCCTCCCTCGTCGCGGCCGACCTGCGCCGCCCCGCGGCCATCGACCAGCTCGAGACGCTCGCGAGGAACGAGGGCTTCGACTTCCGCGCCGACCGCGCCGCGACCGACGTCGCCGCGATGGTGGGTCGCCTGGTGAAGGACGCCGAGGCCGCCGCCGCGGACCTCGTCATCGTCGACACCGCCGGCCGCCTGCAGATCGACGGCGACCTGATGGAGGAAGTCCGCCGCGTACGCGACGCGTTCCAGCCGCACGAGGTCTTCCTCGTCGCCGACGCCGCCCTCGGCCAGCAGGCCGTCGACGTGGCCAGCAAGTTCCACGAATCGACCCCGCTGACCGGCATCATCCTGACCAAGCTCGACGGCGATGCCCGCGGGGGCGCAGCCCTGTCGATGAAGGCCGTCACCGGCGTGCCGATCCGCTACATGGGCACGGGCGAGAAGTCCGGCGACTTCGACACCTTCCACCCGGACCGCATGACCCAGCGCATCCTGGGCATGGGCGACGTCGTCTCCCTCGTCGAGAAGGCCCAGGAGGTCGTCGACCAGAAGGAGGCCGAGCGCCTAGCCGAGAAGATGCGCAAGGCGGACTTCGACCTCGAGGACTTCCTCGCGCAGATGCAGCAGATGAAGAAGATGGGCCCGCTCGGGGACATCATGAAGATGATGCCGGGCATGGGCAACGTGCAGGTCGGCGCCAAGGAGGAGAAGCATCTCGCCAAGACCGAAGCCATCGTGCTCTCGATGACCCGCAAGGAGCGACGCAACCCCGACATCCTCAACGGCTCCCGCCGCCTCCGCATCGCCAAGGGCTCCGGCACCCAGGTCAGCGACGTCAACGCGCTGATCAAGCAGTTTTCCCAGATGCGCGAGATGATGCGCATGATGAAGGGCGGCAAGGGCAAGGAACTCATGCGCCGCATGGGCCAGATGGGCGGCGGCCGCGGCGGCTTCCCCGGTGGCGGTTTCCCGGGCATGCGCTGATCGCCATGGCGCGGATGCACCCGTTCGACCCCGCGCTGCTGTCGCGCCGCGGCTGGATCTTCGACTGCGACGGCACCCTCGCCGCGACGATGTGGATCCACCACCGCAGCTGGACGCACATCATCAGCCTCCAGCTGGGCCGGCCGTTCGACTTCCCCTGGCCGCTCTTCTGCTCGATGGGCGGCATGTCCGCGGCGGATACCTGCAAACGCCTGAAGGCCGACTACGGCTTCGACCTCGACGTCGACCGGCTACTCGCGGACGGCCATGCCTTCCTCGAGGAACACCTCGCGAAGGACGTCACCGCCCGCCCCGAGGTCGTCAACATCGTGCACCACGTCCGGGGCCTCGGCCACAGGACCGCCGTCGCCTCGGCCGGACGCAAGGCGCATGTGCGCACGACCCTCGACCGGCTCGACATCACGCACCTCTTCGACGCCATCATCACGGCCGAGGACGCCGCTCGCTCCAAGCCGCACCCGGACCTCTTCCTCGCGGCCGCCGCGCGCATCGGCGTGGACCCGGCCGACTGCGTCGTCCTCGAGGACAGCCCGCGCGGCAAGGAAGCCGCCGACGCCGCGGGGATGGCGTGCGTGCTCGTCGAGCCGGCCTGAAGTGAGGCAGGGACGGCACCGCGTGCTGCCTTAGTGATATCCATCCAGCCAGGTCACGATACTGTCGCATCCCTCACAATTACCGCACCTTTCGGTGAATAGGGTAAAATAGAGCGAACTATGCATGCTATCCATGCATGACTTCCTCGCCCCGCCTTGGCAGACTTATCATCGTCACGACGTGATCATGAAAAAGAAGAAGCACCTCAACGTCCACCCGGGCGAACTGCTCCGCGAGGACTTCCTGACACCGCTGGGCATCACGGCCTATCGGCTGGCCAAGGGTGCGCACTTGCCCCACCAGCGCGTCAACGAGATCCTCAAGGAGCGCCGGGGCATCACCGCCAAGACCGACCTGCACCTTTGCACCTACCTCGGTCTCGAGCCCGGCTACTGGCTGCGCGCCCAGCTCGCCTACGACCTCAGGGAGGCCGTCAACACCATCGGCCCCAAGGTAAAGGCGAGCATCAAGCCGTTGCAGGCGGCGTGAGCTTCAGCCGCCGCATGGCGGCCGGAGGTAGGGGCACGGTTACGACGTGCCCGGGCGTGGCGTAGCCCCGCCCCTACCCATGCGTCCACCATTCGGCGGACGAGGCATAAAAAAGGACGGCACTGGGTGCCGTCCTTTCGTTCAGGGGTGTGCCCCCTGTCTGAAATTACTTCTTCAGCTTGGCGCAGAACCGGGTGAGACGCTCCAGACCCTGGGCGATCACCTGGTCGGAGGTCGCGTAGCTGAGGCGGATGTAGCCTTCGGAACCGAAAGCCGAACCCGGGACGACGGCCATGAGTTCTTCTTCCAGCAGGCGGTCGGCGAACTGGGCGGAGGTCAGGCCGAACGACTTGATGTTCGGGAAGAGGTAGAAGGCGCCCTGCGAGCGATAGCAGGTCAGCCCGGGGATGGCGTTGAGGCCGGCGAGCAGGTTGAGGCGCCGCTTGTCAAAGACGGCGCCCATCTCGGCGAGGGAGGCCTTGGCCTTGTCAGGGTGCTGGTGCACCGCGAGGGCGCCGAACTGCGCGAAGGTCGTGGCGTTGGACGAGATCTGGCTCTGGAGGTCGGCCACGGCGGCCGCGAGGGGCTTGTCGGAGGCGACGAGGGTGCCGAGGCGCCAGCCGGTCATGGAGTAGCTCTTGGCGTAGCCGGAGACGGTGATGGTCAGGCGGGCGGCCTCAGGCGAGAAGGTCGCCGGGCTGCAGGTGGTCTGGCCGTCATAGACGAGGTTCTCATAGATCTCGTCGGACATAATCCAGACGTTGGCCTTCACGCAGATGGCCACGAGGGCTTCGAGCTCGGCGCGGGTGTAGACGGCGCCGGTCGGGTTGGACGGGCTGTTGATGATGACCATGCGCGTCTTCGGGGTGAGCGCGGCGGACAGCTGGGCCGGGGTGATCTTGAAGCCGGCGGAGTCCTCCGCGTTGACGACGACGGGCTTGCCGCCGGCGAGCTTCACCATCTCAGGGTAGCTCACCCAATAGGGAGCCGGGATGATCACTTCGTCGCCGGCGCTGATCGTGGCGAGGATGGCGAGGTAGCAGGACATCTTGCCGCCCGGGGAGACGACGACGTTGGGGTCGGCGATACCGGTGAAACCGCGGCGGGTGTAGTCTTCGGCGATGGCCTTGCGGAGGGCGGGGATGCCGGGCGTCGGGGCGTACTTGGTCTTCCCTTCGGCGAGGGCCTTGGCGCAGGCGTCCTTGACGAACTGCGGGGTGTCGAAGTCGGGCTCACCGACGCCGAAACCGACGACATCCTTGCCGGCGGCGGCGAGGGCCTTGGCCTTGGCATCGACGGCGAGGGTCGGGGACGGGGCGACGTTGCGGGCCCAGGAGGAGAGAGCGGGATTCGACATGGCGTGGAGTCCCCACGCAAAGGACTCCCGGCGGATTGGCAAGACTGAGTGAAAGGGCCGGAGGGCACGAGGACCAGAGGGCCAGAGAATCCAAAAGATACGGGTGGCAGTTGGCGGCCTCTGGTGGCGGGTGGCAGGCGTAACGAATATCTCACCCTACCCTGCTTGCGTACCTGCCACCAGCCACCCGGAGCTGCCTCCCGCCACCTTAAACGACCGCCCCGCTCGCCTCAGATGTCGATGGCGTCTTCCTTGGCCTTCTGGGCGTTGGCCTTGGCTTCGTTGGCCCGGCGTAGCGGCTTGAGCTGGTCGATGCCGACCGCGGAGGAAATCATCCATGAAGTGATGGAGATCGTCAGGGTCGCCATGACCCAATTGTTCAGGTGCAGGTCCTTCACGAGGCTGGCCGTCAAGGCGAGGATGGCCCCGTTGGTGGCGAAGAGCACCAGATAGGCGCCGAGGCCAAGCGTGATGATGAGGATCGGAATCGAGACAATCATGAAGATTGCCAGCAGGAACGGACGCAGGAAGGAATTGAAAAGCCCGAGCACGACCGCCACGACCGCCAAGGTGACCGGGTCGGCATAGGTGAGGAAATGGAAGTGGCCGGCCAGGAACACCCCCAGGGCTAGGGACGCCCATTCGAGGACCAGGACACCGAGACGACGTGAGACTTCCATCCCCGCATCATACCACAGGAAAGCCCCCCGACAAGGGAGACTTTCCTGCGGACAGGTCAGCGGGCGTGGCGGACGTCCTCGCCGGAAAGCAGGAAGATCACCTGCTCGGCGATGTTCTTCGAATGGTCGCCGATGCGCTCGAGGGCCTTGGAGATGAAGATCAGCTCCACGTGGGAGGCCGACACCTTGGCGGCGTCGCCGGACTTGCCGAAGAGTTGCTCGTAGTTCCGACGGTTCAGGGCATCGATCTCGGCGTCGCGTTCGAGCACCAAACGGGCCTTAGCGAGGTCGCCCTCGATGAAGCTGTCCAGGGCCAACCGGAGCACCTCGCAGGCGATGATGCCCTCCTCGGGCACATGGAGGAGGTCCTTGAGCGGGCCGCGCTCCGAGATGACGAGGGACCGCTTGGCGATGACCGAGGCTTCGTCGGCGATACGCTCGAGGTCATGGCCGATATCGCGGGCGGCAAGGAGGAGCCGCACATCACTGCCCATCGGGCCGAAGAGGGTCAGGTAGCGCATGATCTCGCGGTCGACGCGCTTCTCGAGCTCGTCGACGCGGTCATCCATACCGCGGACCTGGAGCGCGAGGGCGTCGTCGCGGGCCTCGACGGCGCGGAGCACGAGTCGGGTCATGTCCAGGGAACGCTCCCCCATCAGGATGAGGTCGTCCCGGAGTTGGCGGAGTTCGTCGTGGAAGAAACGTTGCATGGTCATGTGGGTTTTAAAATCAGCCGAAACGGCCCGAGATGTAGGCCTCGGTCTGTGCCTGCGAAGGGTTCATGAAGACCTTCTCGGTCTTGTCGTACTCGATCAACTTGCCAAGGTAGAAGAACGCGGTGCGGTCCGAGACGCGGGCGGCCTGCTGCATGGAGTGGGTCACGATGACGATGGTGAACTGGGCCTTGAGCTCATGGATGAGCTCCTCGATCTTGCCGGTCGCGATCGGGTCGAGGGCCGAACAAGGCTCGTCCATCAGCAGGATTTCCGGGCGATTGGCGATGGCGCGGGCGATGCAGAGGCGCTGCATCTGGCCCCCGGACAGGCCCAGGGCGCTATCCTCGAGGCGATCCTTCACCTCATCCCAGAGGGCGGCCTTGCGCAGGGAGGTCTCGCAGGCCTCCTCGAGCAGGGCGCGATCCTTGACGCCGACGACCCGGAGGGCGTAGACGACATTCTCGAAGATCGACTTGGGGAACGGGTTGGACTTCTGAAAGACCATGCCCACGCGGCGGCGGAGCGAGATGACTTCAAGGCCAGGATCGTAGATCGAACGACCGTTGATTGTGATTTCGCCTTCATGCCGAATCCCATCGATCAGGTCGTTCATGCGATTGAGGTTACGCAAGAGGGTCGATTTACCGCAACCGGAAGGGCCGATGAAGGCCACGACCTGCCGCTCCGGGATCGCCACCGAGATGGCGTCGAGGGCCTTCTTGTCCCCGTACCAGAAACCGAAATCGCGGATGCTGATGTAGTCCTGGCGACCCTCGTTGGGGTTGCCGGGGCGGACTTGGATGCGGGAGGGGGTGGGCGGATTCATGGTGATCATCGCGGAAATCAGAAGGAGGCGGTCTTGTAGCGGGCCCGCAGGCGGTTGCGGATGGTGATGGCGCCGAGGTTGAGGCAGACGACCAGGACGATGAGGAGCAACGTCGTGGCGAAGACCATGGGGCGAGCGGCATCGGAGTCGGGCGACTGGAAGCCGAGGTCGTAGACATGGAAGCCGAGGTGCATGAACTTTCGGTCCAGGTGCAGGAAGGGGGCGGTCCCATCCAGCGGCAAGGTCGGGGCAAGCTTGACCACGCCGACGAGCATGAGCGGGGCGACCTCACCGGCGCCACGGGCCATGGCCAGGATCACGCCGGTCAGGATCCCCGGGGCCGAGGCCGGGAGGAGAATCTCGCGGATGGTCTGCCACTTCGAGGCGCCGGTCGCGAGGGAAGCCTCGCGCATGCCACGCGGCACGGCGGCCAATGCCTCCTCGGTGGCGACGATCACGACGGGCAGGGTCATCAAGGCCAACGTGAGGGAGCACCAGAGCAGGCCACCCGTGCCGAACACCGGCGTGTTATTGTTATACTTGAGCTGATCGGAGAAGAAAAGCTGGTCGATCGAGCCGCCGAGGACGTAGACGAAGAAGCCTAGGCCGAAGACGCCGAAGACGATGGACGGGACGCCGGCGAGGTTGTTCACGCTGATACGAACAATCCGCAGGAGCGACCCTTGCTGGGCGTATTCCCGGAGGTAGATGGCCGCAATCACGCCGAACGGGGTCACCAGCAAACTCATGAACACCGTCATCACGAGGGTGCCGAAGATGGCGGGCATCAGCCCCCCTTCGGTATTGGCCTCGCGCGGCTCACCGAAGATGAACTCGCCCAGGCGGCGGAAGAAAAGCCCCAGCCGATCGGCGAAGCCGAGCCGGTTAGGGAACCACTCGCGCACCACTTGCGCCATCGGGACGACCACCTCGCGCCCGCCGGCCTCGCGGGCCAGGAGCTTGGAGGTCTCACCCGTCGCCTTGATCTGATTCGCCTCGGACCCCAGGGTGGCGTAACGGGCTTCCAGCGCGGTCATCGCGCGGCGAATGGCTTCGGTGGGAGTCTTCTGGTCCTCGGCGCGGCGCAAGTCGACCCGGGTCTGTTCCATCGCCGCGTTGACCTCGCCGATGCGGCCGCGATTGATCTCCGTCAACCGCTCCCGCACCCCGGCGCCGGCGGCGACCTCGGCGGCCAGCGCCTCGGCAAAAGCCGGATCGGCGGCCTCGACCACGCGGCCATCGGCTCGGGTCAAACGCACGGGACGGACAAAAGCCGGCCCGTTCTCCATGCGTTCCAGCCCAAGGATGTCGGCGGGAAATTCCTCCGCGCGCACCCGCGACTCGTCGACCCAGACATAGGAATGCCCGTTGAGTTCGCGCAGACCCACCTGGTACTGCCGTTCATAGCGAGGGGCGGAGGCCGGGGATCCCGGGCGGATCCGCCGCTGGGCCAATTGGCCGATGAGGCTCGTACCATCATCGAGCCGGACGACGGGGACCGGGGGCGCCCAGAACACCGAAAGACCGTTCATGAGCACGAGCCCCAACAGGCCGAGCACCATCACCAGGCCGACAATCAACCCGAGGCTGGAAAACCAGACCCAGGGTTCGCCGCGCGGGGTGGCGCTGTCTTGATCGGGAAGGGCCATGGCTTAGACGACTTTGTAGCGCTCGCGGAGGCGCTGGCGGAGGACCTCCGCAAGGGTGTTGATCACGAAGGTGAGGAGGAAAAGGCAACAGGCCCCGAGGAAGAGCGCGCGGTAATGGGTATGGCCGATGGCGGCTTCGGGTAGCTCGACCGCGATGTTGGCGGAGAGCGTCCGCATGCCGCTGAAGGGATTGGCCTCCATCACCGCGGTGTTACCCGTGGCCATCACGACGATCATCGTCTCGCCGATGGCACGGCCGAACCCGATCATGACGGCGGAGACGATCCCGGAGATGGCCGTCGGGATGACCACGCTCCAGACCGTCTGCCAGCGGCTGGCGCCGAGCGCGAGGGAACCCGACACGAGGGAAGTCGGCACGTTCGACAGGGCGTCCTCGGCGATGGTGAAGACGATCGGGATCACGGCGAACCCCATGACGAAGCCGACCACGAGCGAGTTGCGGGAGTCGTAGCTCAGGCCGGTCGTCTGGCGCCACCACTCGCGGAAGTCGGCAATCGGCAGGCCCGTGCCGACATCCTTCACGGTGAAACAAGCGGCCTCGACGAAAGGACCGGCCTGCCAGGCAAGCCAAGCACACCCAGCGACAAAGGGTACCAGCCAAAGGAACTCCATGCCGGGCGCCACCTGTCGACGCACCCGTTGCGGCAGTTTAGACCAAGCATAACCGGCGAAGATCGCGGCCGGGGCCAGCGCGGCCAAGGCGCATAACAGGGAGATCAGGCACGGGTCGACCAACGGGGCGAGCCAGAGCCCGGCGAGGAACCCGAGGACAACGGAGGGCAGCGAGGCCATGATCTCCATCCCCGGCTTGACCACTTGGCGGAATTGAGGGCGAAGGAACTGGGAAACGTAGACCGCGGCGGTTAAGGCGATCGGGAGCGCAAAGAGCAAGGCGTAGAAGGTCCCCTTGACCGTACCGTAGAACAAAGGGACGAGCGAATACTTCGCCTCAAACTCATCGGAACCGGCGCTGGACTGCCACTCGTAGGCGGGGCCGGATGCACCCTCGTACCAGATTTTCCCGAAGTAGGTCGCCCACGAGGATTCCGGGTGGTGGTCTTCGATCTTCCAGCGGAGGAGACGGCCCTGGTCATCCAAGGCCGCGAGGCGGTCATAGTTGCGACCAAAAGCGACCTGCCGGAAACCCTGCGCGCCCGCCTCGCCTTCCCAGCGCAGCGACCCCGTCGTCATGTTATGCAGACGCAACTTCCCCCCCGCCAAGGCAAGGTAGCACTTATTGCCTTCGGCGGCGTAGACCCCCTGCCCCACCCCGGGCAAGACGGAGCCTTCATGGATACGGCCCCATCGGCGCAAGCTCATTCCGTCCGGCTGCAACTGAGGGTAAAGCGACCAGACGTGCTGCTGACCCTCGGCCCCCGTGACGACCAGGGAAACATTACCGAAAATCAGACCCGCCGAAGTTACCCGCGGGTCAGCAGCCCCCGCGAAAGGACGAAACGATTGCAGGAAAGCGAAGCCCTCGCCAGCCTCGTTATAAGTCCGGACCTCGCCGTCGCGGCGTATCAGCAACAAGGAGTCGGCCGTGGTCGGCACCAACACCTGCTCGAAGTCGACCGTATCAGCGGCAATCGGAAAAGGCTGACCAGGGGTCACGCGCACCTTGCCCCCGAGGCCCTTGCGCTCAGCGAGGAGCAACCCGGTCAGGTGCTCGCGGCCAGCGAGGGACTGACGGACCACAAAAAGTCGCCCACCGCTATTCTTCGCCGCCCAGACATCGCGGCAAGGCGCACCGCCGTCCCCGACCGTCAACGGCTCCGCCGCGTTGACCACGGGCTCGGAACGACGGGTACCGGAGGCATCGTAGGCCAAACGATACGACACGCGAACCTCTTGAACCGCGCCATCCGAGAGCCCGAGCAGGACCAGACCATCGCGCGGGTAAGACCGGACCGCGGTGACCCGGCGGGGGGCCACGTTCGGCGACCACTGGAGCACCTTGGCGCCAGTGCGGGAATCCTGGAAGTGCAAGGTACCGTCGGCCAGACAGACGAAAGGCACCTCACCATACTCATCTTCGCCAAAAGCGACCGCGCCCGCAGGGAAAAGCAGCGGCTCCACGGACTGGACCTTGGCCCCGGCGAACAACGGGAAGATCTGGAAGATCAGGAAGGCCAGCATGCCAAAGACCGCCAAGACCACCCCGATGCCACCGAAGCGGATCAGCCGCCCCATCCAACGATCGACCGCCAAGGTCATCGGCCGAACGTCAAAACGGGCGGCGTCGGCAGGTGACGATTGGTTGTCAATCTTGTCCATTGGGTGTCGGCTCGGTGTCGGCTCAGCTTAAAAAGGGAAGGCGGGACCCCCCCGGTGGACCCGAGACCGCCGCCTTCGCACTTGATTGACCGACCCCGGAGGGCGTGGCGGCGAAGGCGGCGGTATCGAGACCAGAGTTATTCGGCGCTGTAGTACTTGAGCGCGGTACGGCCTTCGGCAGCGACGTCCGCCGGGAGCGGGTAGTAGCCGTCCTTGATCGTGACCTCCTGGCCCTGCTTGGAGAGGACGAAGGTGATGAACTCGCTGGTGAGCTTGTCCATGTCCTTGCCCGGGGCCTTGTTCACGTAGACATACAGGTAACGGGCCAGAGGGTAGGTGCCATTGAGGCAATTTTCGTAGCTGGGCTCGATGAAGGCATCGCCGTCCTTGATGGTCAGCGGCACCGCGCGGACGCCGGAAGTCTTGTAACCGATGCCGGAGTAACCGACGGCACCGAGGTCGGCGGCGACGCCCTGGACCACGGAAGAGGAACCAGGCTGTTCCTTCACGCTGCTCTTGTAGTCACCGTTCTTCAAGGCGTTGTCCTTGAAGAAGCCGTAGGTTCCGGAGGCGGAATTACGGCCGAAGGCGGAGATGGTCTTGCCGGCGAGGGCGCCGGACGCACCGACCTGCCCCCAGGTGGCGATGTCCTGACCGCCACGCTTGCGGGTCGAGGAGAAGATTCCGTCGACCTGGGAGAGGGAGAGTCCCTTAAGGTCGTTGTCCTTGTGAACAAAGACGGCGAGTGCATCGATCGCCACGGGGATCTTGGTGGGCTTGTAACCGAACTTACCGGCAAAGCTGGCGGACTCGGAGGACTTCATCTCACGGCTCATCGGACCGACCTGGGCGGCGCCAGAGGTCAGGGCGGGAGGAGCGGTGCCCGAACCCTTACCTTCGACCTGGGTGTTGACGTTGGGGTACTTGGCCTTGAAGCCCTCGGCCCAGAAAGTCATCAGGTTGTTGAGCGTGTCGGAGCCGACCGAGTTGAGGTTACCGGAAACACCGGAAGCGACGGCGTAATCAGGCAACTTGGCGTCAACGGTGACCGGGGCGGCGGCCTGCTGGGCGGAAGCGATGCCCGCGGTGAAGACGAGCAAGGCGAGGGATTGGAGGGTGTGGTTCATAAGAAGGATGCCAGACCATCATGCCTGACGATTGTTACAGTTCCGTGGCGGGAGCGTGTTACTTACGCAATAGCCCCCCCTCCCTCCCCCCCTCCCGCGGGGCCTTATGACTTGAAATACTCCTTCAAAAGGGCGGCGGAACGGGCAAAAGCCAGCGGTAAGGCCATACCCGCCGCAACCCCGGGCCGTTTGTGCCCAATCTTCATCACCCAAGCATCCCTCAGGACGATGGCGCTTTGCTGGAGCAACCTCCACTTCGCGCGATCGCCAATGGAGGCGTCGGACTTCCAGCGCATCATCGGCGCCAACTGCGCCCAGACCGCTTGGGCGATGAAGAGGTGCCCTTCCGAACCGGGCTGAAGGTTGTCCTTCGCATAGACGAACTGCGGGTCAACTCGCTTGGCCGCCGCGACGGCCTCGCGCAGCGACGGGCGAACATCCACGACCAACCAACCCGCTGGGCGCTGCGTCACGAGCCACTGGGCGTAGGTCTCCAGGACGCCGTCGTAAAACGGCGGCACCTTCATGTCTGGACCAAAAAGCGGAGGCGTGACGTGCACCACCTTGGCCCCCGCCTTCACGCCGGCGGCATGCAGCCGCAACTGCCCTTCGCGAAAGGCACGCGTGCGTTCGGGGTCGGACGGAAGGTAAAGCCCGTCGTTCATCCCGTAGCAGAGCAACACCAAGGTCGGTTTGAACAAGGCGAGGGCGCGCTCCAGCCGCTTATGCACATCGGGCCGCAGGAAAGCACCACCGGCATGACCAGGCTCGGAGAGACCGCTGGCGGTCTCGCCGGGGAGCGCCGCATTGACGATCGTGACCCGGGCCAGACCGGGCTGTGCCCTGATTCAGGACTCCACGTAGACCGTCCAACCGCAGTTGTAGGCGATGCTGTCACCAAGAATCAGGATGTGCGGCTCCTCCTGGTCGGCCCGCAGCGGCAAACCGGACCCAATGAGGAGGAGAAAAAACACGCGTAGCATCCCGACAAGATGACCTTTTCGAACCCAGGCGAGAAGCGCAATCCGGACAAGTTATTAACGGCCGAAGCGCTTGGCCACATTCGACTTCTCCCCGTGGCGGGAGCCCGCTAGGTTTCCACCCTGGCCTCGCCCATCCACATCAAAGGTGCCCGGACGCACAACCTTAAGTCGGTCGAGCTGCTCCTCCCCCGCAACCAGCTCACCGTCATCACCGGCGTGAGCGGGTCGGGCAAGTCATCCCTAGCCTTCGACACCCTGCATGCGGAGGGCTCCCGTCAGTACCTTGAATCTCTCTCGGCCAAGGCACGCGGCATGATGGACGCCGTGTCCCACCCTGACGTCGACTTCATCCGCGGCCTATCCCCGGTCATCGCCATCGCCCAACGGACCGGCGGCAATACCAACCCCCGATCGACGGTGGCGACCCTGACCGAGATCGCCGACCATGCCCGGCCGCTTTGGATCGTGGCCGGGGATCGCACTTGCCTCAAGGACGGCCACCCCGTCCGGCAACGCTCGCTCGATGACAACCTGCTGGCCCTGGCGAAGATTCCCGCGGGCACCCGCCTGATGGTCGCCGCCCCCGTCGCCAAAGACAAGCCATCGGCTCTGCTCGAGACCGTGGCCGACCTCGGCCGCCGGGGCTTTTCGCGCGTTCGGGTAGACGGCAAGGTGGCGACCTTAGAGGAGGCGACGGGGCTGCTGACGGGCCGCGAGTCCAAGCAACTCGACGTGGTCGTGGACCGGATCGTGAGCGGCGAGGATCAACGGAGCCGGCTGGCTGACTCGCTAGAACTGGCCTTCAAGGAGGGCCGGCACCGGGCCTTGGTGCTAGCCGACGATGGGCGCGGCCATTGGATGGAATATGTCCTCTCCTTACACCTGGCCTGCGAGCATTGCGGCCAGACTTACGAGCCGATCCAGCCGAAGGCCCTTTCGCACAATCACCCCGACGGTGCCTGTCCGGACTGCGGCGGACTCGGCCGCCAAATGCGCTTCCAGGAGGGACTCGCGATTCAGGATGAGACGCTGTCGTTGCAGGACGGGGTGGTGAAGCCTTGGAAACTAGGCACACGCAAGGTGCTGATCCGGCGCAACGCCGTGCTCCGCGCGCTCGCCGAGCAGGTACCGTTCGACCTGCGGACGCCGTGGCGTCAATTACCCGAGGCCACCCGCAAGCTCCTCCTGCATGGCGACGCGAGCCGGACCTTCCAGCTGCCTCCGCCCAAGGGCCGGAAACCCATCGAGATGACCTGGGCGGGGATGTTCCCGGAACTGGAACAAGCCTACCGCACCACGACCGGTGAATCCCTCCGCCAACGCCTTTTACATTACCAATCGGGCTCGGTCTGCGCGTCGTGCCAAGGGCAGCGACTCTCGCCCGCGGCGCTATCGCTCCGGCTCGAGGGCCTAAACCTCGCCGACTTCCTGCGTTTGAGCATCCCCGAGGCGCTGGCCTTCGCTCAGCGACTCGCCCAGTCCCCGCGCGTCCAACCGATTGAGGAGGCCCGACGCGGGCTGGAGCAACGCCTCGCCTTCCTCCACGACGCCGGCCTGAATTACCTGACCTTGGAGCGCGAGTGCGCGACACTCTCCGGTGGCGAGGCCCAGCGCGTCCGACTGGCCACCCAACTCGGACTCGGACTCGTCGGCGTGACCTACGTGCTGGATGAACCAAGCATCGGGTTGCACCCAGCCGACCACCAACGGCTGATCCGCTCAATCCACGGCCTGCGCGACCTCGGCAACACCGTCGTGGTCGTCGAACACGACCGCGACATGATGCTAGCGGCCGACCACCTCATCGAGATGGGCCCAGGCGCCGGGGTCGACGGCGGGCACGTGGTCTTCGAAGGGACCCCGAAAGGATGCGCGGCGCACGCGACTTCGCGCACGGGGGCCTACCTCTCCGGACGGGCCGACCTCCGTTCCTGCCTCACCCCAAAACCAGTCGGGAAGAAGTTCCTGATGGTCCGAGGGGCTTCCGAGAACAACCTCAAGCAGGTCGACGCCCGCTTCCCGTTGGGCAACTTGACGGTGGTCTGCGGGGTCTCGGGCTCGGGCAAGAGCTCGCTCGCCATCGACATCCTCTCCGCCACGGCGGCCCGCAAGATCAACGGGGCGAAGGTTGTCCCGGGCCGGCATACCGGCATCGAAGGGCTGGACCAAATCCAGGCATTCACGGCGGTGGACCAAGAACCGATCGGGCGGACCCCGCGCTCAAATCCAGCGACCTTCACCGGGATCATGGACCTCCTGCGAGACCTCTGGGCTTCCCTCCCCCTGGCGAAGGCGCGCGGCTACGGGGCCGGACGATTCAGCTTCAACGTCCGCGGGGGCCGTTGCGAGACATGCGCTGGCGAAGGCTCCGTCGCCCTCGACATGCAATTCCTCGGCGAAACCTTCGTGGAGTGCCCAAGCTGCGCCGGCCGACGCTTCAACCGCGAGACCTTAGAGGTGAGATTCAAAGGCCTGAGCATCGCCGAAGCGCTGGACCTCACGGTGAAAGATGCGGCGGAGTTTTTCCGCGCCCAACCTCGCCTTTCCGATAAGCTCCGGACGCTGGAGGAGGTCGGCCTCGGCTACCTCAAACTCGGCCAACCGGCGAACACGCTCTCCGGAGGCGAAGCCCAACGCCTGAAACTCGCCGCCGAACTCGCCCGACGCGACCACACTGGCCGACTCTACGTCTTGGATGAACCCACCACCGGCCTACACTGGGATGACATCGCCAAACTACTCGCCCTGCTCGGACGACTGCGTGATGCCGGCGCTACCTTGATCGTGATTGAACACCACCCCGACCTGATCATGGCCGCGGACTGGGTCATGGAACTCGGCCCGGAAGGCGGAGCCAAGGGCGGCCATCTCATCTACGAGGGAGCCCCTGCCGGACTACTTCGGGTAAAGGGATCCCCGACCGGGTCGGCGCTCAGCCACCCGTAGGTGAGGGGTTGCTCTGGGTCTGGCGTTCCACGACATCCTCAATCGCAGCCAGCACGGCGCTCAAGCGGGGGGAGTCACCACCGCCAGCACGCGGGCTGTCCACCCCAGCCAACGGCACTGGTTCCAAGGGGTACACCTTAAACTCGCGATCGAAGGCGAGGCGCTCGACAATCGCCCGCCGTGCGCTGGTATTCATCGGCTCAATCGAGGTAGCGGAGGCCGGACCGGACTGGGCCAAGCTGACCTGTTCGCCGGTTTTCAGACGAACGGGACCGGCCGAGCCCTCCCGGGGCGTGAACAGGGTCTCCCCGGCCAGACAGGTCAGCCGGAGCGCATCCGTGGCCGGGGACGTGCTCCACTGGTAAAGGCCCCGCGACTTCAGGTATTGTTCGCCTTGATCCGTACGCACCAGGAACACATCGCCAGGTCCCTGACGGGGAAGCGTCACGGTGAACTGCCCCGACTGGGTCTTCAGTTCGACCACAGAACCGCGCGACTCGCTATCCAGGAAAGTCGCAAACTGGAAACTGGCTTCGCCTTCGACGAGGACGCGGGCGCCATTGGAGAGCGCGAGCACCAGACGTCCCCCCGCTCCGACCTTCACGCGCGATCCACGCTTAATCCGGCCACCGTTAGCGGCGCCCTCGCTGAGGCCGCGCCCGTCGACCTGCAGCACGGTCCCGGCTACCTCGAGTACCCGAATCTCGTCGCGAGGAACCAGGGCGATAGCCGACGAGGCGGCGAGGAGCAGCACGAGACAATGACGAAGAGCCGAGGAAAGAAGACGGAGCAGACGATCGAGGTAAAGCATGCCGAAACTCAGCCAGCCAAGCCCCGCGAAGTCGAATCTCGAGACCTAGAGTTGATTACTTAATAAAGACTAGGGTTAAACCCTAGCCCTGCTTAAAACCTCGTCGCCACCAACGCCGCGCACGCCTTGAGATCGGCGATCTCAGAATCCGTGAAATCATACGGCGAGTGTTTGCCCACGCCCAGCACGCCGAGCACCCGGCCGTCGGCCCCGAGGATCGGGACGGCAAGAGCGCCCTGCACATTTGTTTTCCGGGCATCGGGCTTGGCGACACCGCCGAGGGCTTCCTGTAAATTGCAAAGTTGGACCGCCTCCTTGCGCTCTGCGGCGCAGCCCGCGATGCCCTTGCCAAAGGGAATGGCATCGATCTTTGGCAATAACATCGGCAGCACGTGCGGCGGGATGCCTTGGTGGGCGATCAGGCGAAGCAGCCCGGTCTCCGAATCGGTGCGGTGGATCGTGCCTGTCCCGCAATCGAAAGCACGAGCGACCTGCGCCAACACGGCGGGCCAATCCGGGGTGGCGGTGAGTAGGGCGGCGAGGCCATCGGTGCGGTTTGCCATGGGTAATCAGACAACGCCCTTGGTCATGCGTTCCGTGAGCCAGACCAACCCGCCCGCCTCATCGGAGAAATGCCCGTCCAGCTGGGCTTCGAAGGCCTCCTCGAGAATCGGGGAGAACCAGCCCGCGGGCTTGTGCCCCATCGCGATGAGGTGTCGGCCAAGCACGACCCGCTTCGGGGCGGAATCCTTGAGGTGGAGCGCGGCCGCGCGTTCCGCCAACCAGATACCCTGCGGGGAACGCTCGCCTGGCCAGAGCGGCGGCCGCCCCTTGCGGTCGGCGTCGTCGACCCGGACGAGCCGGTCGAGCCGGAGCACCTTATTGGCGAGGCGGCGGACCGCGGTATCGCCGGCCTTGGCCTTGTAGAGTTCATAAGGCTGCGCGTGCCAGCGGACCAACGGCAAGACCGCCTCGATTAATTTCACCTCGCGCGTGATCCGGGCGAGGAAGGCCGGGGCGAGCCGATGGCTTTCCTCCTCATGACCATAGGCATGCCAGCGGTCGTCGTGCGGCTCCTTCTTCGTCGTGGTGGCCTTGCCGATGTCATGCAGCAGCACGGCGAGGCCCAAGACGAGGTCCTCCTCCCGGACGCCGACGCGCCCTTGGGCGAAAGCGTCGAGGCAATGGCAGGTATGCGTCCAAGCGCACCCTTCCGGATGCCATTCCGGATCCTGGGGCACGTCGATCATCGCATGCAATTCCGGGTAGAACTTCGTCCACCCGCAGTCGCGGAGAAAGCGCAGCCCAAGCGAGGGCTTCCGGCCACGCAGGAGCAGTTTGGTCCACTCCTCCATCAGCCGTTCCGGCGGAAGGTCGGCCTGCGACAACGTCGCGCACAAGGCCACGGTCTCCGGGGCGACCGTGAACTCGAAGCGAGCGGCGAACTGCATCGCCCGCAACACCCGCAAGGGGTCCTCGGCGAACTTGGCGGAGACGTGCCGGAGCACCTTCGCCTCCAGGTCGGCCACCCCGCCCCACGGGTCGATCAGTTCGCCCGTGACGGGATCCCACAAAATCGCGTTGAGCGTGAAATCGCGCCGTTCCGCCGCGTCCTTCGGCGTCATCGTCGGGTCGGCCTGCACGTCGAAATCCGCGTGCTTGGCGCCCGTCCGGTTCTCGCGGCGCGGCACCGAGACGTCCACCGGGAGGTCCTTGAGTTTGGTCACGCCGAAAGCCGCGCCGACGGTCACGAGCCCGAACTCACGGCGCAACGCCGACTCGATCGCGCTCGTCCCGAGTCCGTAAACCTCGACATCGAAATCCGTCACAGGTACTCCCATGAGGGCGTCGCGGACACAGCCTCCGACGAAGCAGGGGCGACCGCCGGCCGCGCGGAGGAGTTCCACCACCCGGCGCAGTGGGGTTAGCTCGCCATCAAGGCGGATCAAGTCAGGCAGGAGGACGGACACGAAAGGACGCTAACGCGCGAACGGGGCGGGTCGAGTGGGTTCTGGCGAGCCGACCTCAGAGGTTGGTCGTGAAGCCTTCTTTCAGCAACCAAGCCTTGGCCGTCTCCCGACGGTCGCCCTGCAAGACGATCTCCCGGCCCTCGAGGACCCCGCCCGTGCCGAGCGACCGCTTCATCTCGCGCAGCAAAGCGTCGCGCATTCGCATTTCCTGGGACTCCAACCAAAGCCCCTTGAGAATCGTGACCTCCTTGCCGCCGCGCCCCGCTCGCTCGTACTGCAGGATAATCTTGCCGAGTTTGGGCTTCGCCTTGACCGGCGCAGGTTTAGGCGGCGGCCCGGGCGGCAGGCCTTGGCCGTCGAGCTTATCGAAAGGGTTACCGCTCATGGGCCGCGCCCACAGGTGCCCGCACCGGGTGTACCGCCATCGAGGAAGACGAGCGCCTTCTCGTAGGAACGGCGGCGCAGGTAATGATCCAGGTCACCAGGAAGCCCGGCATCCGCCGTCACGACCTCCGCATCCAGCAAGCGAATGGACTCCAAAACGGCCTCTTTTCCGACCCCCGGCAGGGTCAGGGCGAGCAGGGCTTCGCGGATACGGTGGCGGCGGGCAGGGTCCATGACAGCACACCTTGCGGTCCAAAGGCCTCGCTAGCAAGCCCGTGGGCAGGTTTTCATAGTGGACAAAAGGCACGGTGCTTCCCTATACCCAACCTCCTTTGGACGGATAGCTCAGTTGGTTAGAGCACCTCGTTTACACCGAGGAAGTCGTGGGTTCGAGTCCCTCTCCGTCCACCCTCACCACCATGTCCACCCCGTCAACGCCCATCAAGAAGAAGCACACCCTCTCCGCCCTTGTCGAAAACAAGTTCGGCGTCCTGGCTCGCGTCGCGGGGATGCTCTCTGGCCGAGGCTTCAACATCGAGACCCTGAACGTCGGCCCGACCCACGACCCGGCCTTCTCCCGCATCACCGCCACCGTCGTCGCCGACGACGCCGCCCTCGACCGCTGCGTCAAGGCCCTGGACAAACTAATCAACGTGATCACCGTGCACGACTTCTCCCGCGAGGAAGTCGACCATGTCGCCCGCGAGCTGATCCTTTGCAAGGTGAAGAGCGACAAGAAGACCCGCTCCGAGATCATCGAGGTCGCCGCGCTCTTCCGCGCCAAAGTCGTCGATGTCGCCCACGACTCCCTCGTCATCGAGTTCACCGGCAACGAGAACAAAATCCGCGCCTTCCTCGACCTGATCGAGCCCTACGGCATCCTCGAAACCGCCCGCACCGGCAACGTCGCCCTGTCCCGCGGCCGCAAGAAGGCCCCCACTCGCTGAACCAACCTCCCCTTTTCCATCCATACCATGCCTGCCAAAGTCTACACCGACAAGGACGCCGATCTCGGCGTGCTTAAGTACAAGACCCTCGCCGTTCTCGGCTTCGGTTCCCAGGGTCACTCCCACGCGATGAACCTACGCGACAGTGGCCTCAACGTGATCGTCGGCCTCTACAAGGGGTCGAAGTCCGCCGCCGCCGCCAAGAAGAAGGGCTTCAAGGTCTATGAGACCGCCGAGGCCGTCCGCCGCGCCGACGTCATGCTCGTGGGCATCCCCGACATGAAGCAGGCTTCCGTCTGGGAGAAGGACATCGCTCCGAATCTCGGCAAGGGTGGTAAGACCGTCCTCTTCATCCACGGCCTCTCGATCCACTACAAGCTGATCAAGCCCCTCAAGAACGTCGACATCGCCATGGTCGCCCCCAAGGGCCCCGGCCACGTCGTCCGCGCCCAGTACGTCGAAGGCAAGGGCGTCCCCGCCCTCATCGCCATCCAGCAGGACATCTCCGGCAAGGCCACCAAGACCGCCCTCGCTTGGGCCAAGGGCATCGGCTCGACCCGTGCCGGCGTCATCAAGACCTCCTTCAAGGAAGAAGCCGAGACCGACCTCTTCGGCGAACAGGCCGTGCTCTGCGGCGGTGCCTCCGAACTCGTCAAGGTGGGCTATGAAACCCTCGTCGAAGCCGGCTACCAGCCCGAGATGGCCTACTTCGAGTGCTTGCACGAACTGAAGCTCATCGTCGACCTCATGGTCGAGGCGGGCATCTCCGGCATGCGCTTCTCAATCTCCGAGACCGCCAAGTACGGGGACATCACCCGCGGCCCTCGCGTGATCAACAGCTCGTCCCGCAAGGCGATGCGCGAGATCCTCAAGGAAATCCAGTCCGGCAAGTTTACCGCCCAGTGGGTCAAGGAATACAAGGGCGGCCTCAAGAACTACCACAAGCTCCTCAAGCAGGGCGAGAACCACCCGATTGAAAAGACCGGCCAGCGTCTCCGCTCCCTCATGCCCTGGGTCCAGAAGCGCAACATCAAGGGCGCACAGGCCGAGTACACGACGAAGTAAGCGTCGGTCATACCGCCAAGCCAAAGGGCCAGCGCAAGCTGGCCCTTCTTCGTTGGTATGGTCGGCGAGCCGAACGGCGACCTTACATGATGATGACCGGGGCGGGAGCAGCGGCCGGAGCCAAGGGGGCGGTCTCACCGGTGGTCGCAGGCGCCGCCGGGGCGGCCGCGGGGACATCCAGGGCTGCCAGTTCCGAACGCAGGGCAGTCATGGCTCGCTCACGCAAGGCGACGGCCTGTTGCCCGAGGGCCTCGCGCTCCTCCGGGGTGGCGGTCTTGAAGGCGGCGCCTAGGTCGCGCATCTCCTTCATGATCGCCTGGCCTTCAGGCTTCATCATCCCTGCCATCATGGCGCGCTGCAACTTGGCCTGATCGCCACCGGCAAGTTCCTCGACCATTTTCTTGGTCTCCTCACCGAATGCCTTGGCCTTCGCCTTGTACTCTTGGCGCACAGCCTCCTCGTCGCTGGTCGGCTTCGGCGCCTCGGTGACGGCGGGCCGCACCGACTTGACCTTCAGGACGGGTGCCGGGGCGACCGACTCCTTGACCACGGGCACCGGGGCGGGCACCGCGACGGGCGGGGCTCTGAAAAAACGGGCCCCGAGCAGGGCGACACCGATACCGAGCACAAGAACGAGGAAGACGGTCGTTTTCTTCATAGGGGGCATGATGCCGAAAAGTAACCCCACCGCCATCGCAAAATCAAGGTCGCCCGCCCAAACGGTTGCTTTTCCAAACCCAATCCCTTGGCTGGGCACACCCCCATGAGAGAGCCCCCCCCCTCCCCGGTTGATGCGCATTCGGATGCCTTTCTGACCCGGCTTATGCGCGACCAGCTCAAGCTATCCATCGCCTGCGCCCTCTGCTTCGCCGTCGCGCTCGTCGCCCTCCCGCTAATGAACTACTTCCAGCCGGAGTTCATGGCGCAACGGGTCTTCGGCTTCACGCTGACTTGGTTGATCCTCGGCGTGCTTTTCTTCCCCTTCGTGTGGATCATCTCCTTCGTCTTCATCCAGCGCTCGATCGCGCTCGAGAACGCCGAAGCCAAGGCCGCTCAGGACGGCCAGAGCAAGTAACATGAGCTCCCTCCTCGCCTTTCTCGCCGCCGAGACGGCCCCCAAGCAGGTCGACCCCTGGATTGCCTTCTTTTCGCTTATCACCGTCGTCGTGACCGTCGGCATGGGCTTCTGGACCGCGGGCAAGTCCAAGAGTGCCGGCGACTTCTTCGTCGCGGGCCGCTCGGTCTCCGTCGGCTGGAACGCTTCCGCCATCTCGGGGGAATACCTTTCCGCCGCTTCCTTCATGGGGGTCGCCGGCATGGTCATGGCCACGGGTTACGACGCCCTCTGGTACCCGGTCTGCTACGCCTGCGGCTACCTGTTCCTCCTGCTCTTCATCGCCGGCCCGCTCCGCCGCTTCGGCGCGTACACCATCCCGGACTTCGCCGAAGGCCGTTATGATTCGCCGGTGTTCCGCAAGATCGCGGTCTGCTTCGTGCTCTTCATCGGATTCTTCTACACCATGCCGCAGATGAAGGGCGCGGGCACGACGCTCGCCTACATCTTCCCGGGCCTGCCCTACTGGGCCGGCGTCGTGGTCGTCGGCGCCGTAATCACGCTCAACGTCTCGCTCGGCGGCATGAAGGGCATCACGCTCGTCCAAGCCTTCCAGTATTGGCTCAAGGTCTTCGCCATCACCCTCCCGATCTTCATCCTCGCCGCGGTCGTCGGCCACTACCAGCAGCACCTCGCCGGCAACAAGACCGCGCAGGAAGCCGCGGCGACCGTCCTGCCGGGCATCGAGCGCAAGGCCTTGCCGGCCAAGGCCCCGAAGGACGAGGCCTGGATCGCCCCGTTCGGTAAACTGACCACGAAGGCCGTCGACGCCTCCATCGCGGCGGCGACCACGCCCGAGGCCAAGGCCTCGCTGGAGTCCGTCAAGAAGCCGTATTCCCTCCTCTACACCTACTCGCTCATCATCGCGCTCGTCTGCGGCACCGCCGGCCTGCCGCACATCCTCGTCCGCTTCTACACCAACCCCGACGGCGTCGCCGCCAAGCGCACGACGATGTGGGTCATGATCCTCATCGGCGTCTTCTACGTCTTCCCGCCCGTCTACGGCGTGATCGGCCGCTCGCTCACCCCCGAACTCTACGACGCCGTCGGTGCCAAGGGCACGGATAAGGTCGTCCTCGAGTTACCGACGCTGCTCGCCGGACGCGACCACGCGCTTCTCGGCTCCATCCTCTCGGGAATCACCTGCGCCGGCGCCTTCGCCGCGTTCATGTCGACCTTCTCCGGCCTGCTCGTCTCGATGTCCAGCGCCCTCGCGCACGACATCTACGGCCGCATGCTCCGCCCGGACTCCTCGCCGGAACAGCGCCTGAAGGCCTTTAAATGGTCGGCCCTCATCGTTGGCCTCGTCGCCGTCGGCCTAGGGTCGCAGGTCGAAGCGCTGGAAATCAACTTCATGGTCGGCCAGGCCTTCGCCATCGCGGCGGCCAGCTACTTCCCGCTCCTCTTCATGAGCGTCTGGTGGCGCGGCATGACCATGCGCGGCGCGGCCACGGGCATGCTTGTCGGCGGGCTCAGCGCGCTGGCCTCCATCTCCCTGACCTCGATCTCCGATGTCGCCGTCGCCAAGGCGAAGAAGCTCGCCGACGCGGCGGAACTCGCGGCCTACTGGGCCGACCACCCGCTGGCCAAGGCCATCGCGGATTACTGGGTCGCGCACCCGCTCGCCCGCATCCTCTGCGAACAGCCCGCCATCTGGGCCGTGGCGCTCTCCATCGGGCTGATGTTCATCGTCTCGAAGGCCACCGCGGCCAGCATCCCGCCGGACATCCGGATGAAGATGCTCGTCCTTCACGCGCCCGAAGCCCTGGGCCTCAAGCAGGAGTACATCAAGGAACACGAGGGGCTCGGCGGCCACTGACCAGCCCGCCCGGAACCGAAGCAGCCGAGGAATCCCTCGGCTTTTTGTGCCTAGGCGCCCCAAATCCACTTAAGGGAAATAAGTTATTGATTATCAATAAATAATAGTTGATTAAAATGACTTATTAATCTTTTACCACTGCCGCCATGACCAACCCACCCACCCCTACCGACCTCGACCGCCGCATCCGCCGCGCCGGCAAGATCGGCCGCTTCCTCTGCAGCACCTTCCTGATTGGCGGCACGCTGCTGGCCCTCCTGCTCTTGGCCACCGCCGCCACCCATCCGGAAGCCCTGGTGAAACTCAACCTGGACAGTAAGCACGGCGCCCAGGTGGCGGGGTTCCGGCAGGCCCCTGCAAAGCTGCTCGCGCTGCTCATCGAGCAGCCGGAGGAACTCATCCACGTCGCGAGCGCCCAGCAGGAGGCCAACAAGTACCAGGAACTCGTCGACCACCCCGAGAAACGCGGCGGCTTCGTCGCGGTGACCGGCCTGCTGGCGACGCTGATTCTCGGCTTCACGTGGTTGCTCCGGCAACTCTTCGCCGCCTTCGCCGAGGGCCAGGTGATCACCGCCGCCAACGCCCGCGTGCTCAAGCGGATCGGGATCGCCCTCCTGGTCTGCGGGTGCCTCGGTCTCAACGCCGGCATCATCTTGGCCGGCCTCCTGATCCTCATCCTCGGCTGGAACCTGCAGCAGGCGCTGGCCCTGCAGTCCGACCAAGCCTTGGTCATCTGACTTCCATGGCCATCGTCATCCGCCTCGATGTCGCGCTCGCGCGACGCAAGATGTCCCTGACCGAGCTGTCCGAAGCGGTCGGCCTCACCCTCGCGAACCTCTCGGTGCTCAAGACCGGCAAGGCCAAGGCGATCCGCTTCTCCACGCTCGAAGCCATCTGCCGAGCCCTGGGCTGCCAACCGGGCGAGCTCCTCGAGTTCGACGCCTCGACCCCTCCGCTGCTCGCGGATTCCCCGGTAGCCTGAACCCCATGGCCGCCTACCTCTTCACCGCGGCGTTCCTGGTGACGCTGTTCTGGATGATCGAGCACCTCTTCGGCAACAAGCAGGAGCGCCCTTGGTGGCGTCCGCAGGTCTGGACCGACCTCTTCAGCGGCGTCGCCAACGCGCTGCTGTCGAACCCGCTCAACTTCGTCGTCATCAGCATCCTGGGCTTCCTAGTGCTGGTGCCGACCGGGATCATCCCGCTCGCGGAACTGCAGGCCAACCAGTACCGGGGCTTCGGCCCGATCGGACAGCTGCCCCGCTGGCCGCAGTTCGCCCTGGCCTTCCTGCTGGGCGACTTCCTGCTCTACTGGATCCACCGCTGGTTCCACGGCAAACGCCTCTGGCGCTTCCACGCGGTCCACCATAGTTCGGAGCAATTGGATTGGTTGAGCAGCGTGCGGGCGCACCCGGTGAACGACGTCGTCGCGAACGCGCTGCTCGTCTTCCCGTTCATCCTGCTGGGCTTCGACCCCGTGGCCGCCGCCGTCGCCGGCCCGGCGCTCGGGGTCTTCGCGTTGCTCGGCCATGCCGATGTCGATTGGGATTGGGGTCCGTTCCGCCATGTCATCGCCTCGCCGGTCTATCACCGCTGGCACCACTCGAAGGACCTGGCGGCCATCGACAAGAACTTCGCCAGTTTTCTCCCGCTCTGGGACATCCTCTTCGGGACGCATTACATGCCCAAGGGCGGGAAGCCGCAGGACTTCGGCATTCATGAGCCCGTCGAACACACGGTACGCGGACTCCTCCAGCACCCTTTCAAGCCGACCTCCGTGGGCTTCGGGGAAGCATCGACACGTCCCCCGGCCCCGGACAAATCCACCTCGCCGGGAAGTTGAAACTTGGAAGTCGGGCCGGGTGGCGTTTTGCTAGGTGGGTGTCCGCCACCCGCGAGTCATCCGATCGAGCCTTCCGCCTCCTCCAAGGGTTCGGCCTGCTCGTCGCCTGCCTGACCTTGGCCACCGGAATCTGGCTGACCGTGCCCGGCAGCCAGGTCTACCTAGGGAACGTCGCCGACCCCTTTGACCTCAAGGTCTTCGCCGCTCTCGTGCTCGGCCTGCCAGGCTGTGCCTGCGGGTTGCTCACCGCTTGGCTCGCCGCCCGCGGACGGCCCTGGGATGGCTTCCGTCTGGCCGCCGTCGCCTTAGGCTCGCTCAACGCCGCCACCATCGCGGCTTGGGGCGTTATCCACCTCATGAAAAGCGGGGCCATCCGCTTCTGACATGGCCGCGCCGCTCATCCTCGTCACCCGCGGCAGCCCGCTGGCCTTGCAGCAGACCCGCGATGCGGCGGCGCGCCTGGAAGCCGCGCTCGGCGTGACCACCGAGGTGCGCATCCTGACGACCACCGGCGATCGACAGACGGCCTGGTCGCTAGAGAAACAGGGAGGCAAAGGATTGTTCACCGCTGAACTGGAACAGGCGCTGCTGCGCGGCGAGGCTGACCTCGCGGTGCATAGCTCCAAGGACTTGCCAACGGAGATGACGGGCGGTCTGGAGCTCGCGGCCTGCCTGCCCCGCCAGGACCCGCGCGACGTGCTCGTCCGCCGGGTCGACCTACCCACGCCCCGGCTCATCGCGACCGGCAGCCCGCGCCGCCGTGCCCAAGGTCGCCTGACCTTTCCCGAGGCCCAGTGGACCGAACTGCGCGGCAACGTCGACACCCGCCTGAAGAAACTGGCCAACGGTGACGCTGATGCCTCCTACCTGGCAGCCTCGGGCCTCGATCGCCTCGGCCTCACCGCCTGGGCCGGCCTCACCTTCGAGCGCGTCGACCTGGCCCACATGGTACCCGCCGCGGGCCAAGGTGCCGTCGCCCTCCAATGCCGAGCCGGTGAGTCCGCACGCTTCGCCGCGGCAGGCTGCGCGCGCACCACGTTTTCCGTGACGGTCGAGCGCCTCTTCCTCGCGAAGCTCGGCGAAGGTTGCCACACGGCCTTCGCCTGCCACCACGCCGCCGGCCGCATCGTTCTCTTCCGCGATGACTTCGGCCGCCGGGACGTCGACTTCCCGGCCACCGACCTTCTGGCCGCCGATGCCCTCGCCGATCGCATTCTCCGCGACCTCCGCCTCCGCCCATGAGCAAACTTCCCCTGCGCGACCGCTTGGTCGTCCTCACCCGTCCCGAGGGCCGTAGCGCCGACTGGAAGGCCACCCTCGCCGAGGCCGGCGCCGCCGTGATCGAGCTACCCCTACTCGAGATCTCCTTTGAGCCGGATGAGGACACCCTGGCCGATGTCCTCGACACGATCGGCGAGTACGACTGGATTATCTTCACCAGCGCCAATGGCGTGCGCGGTTTCTTCGACCGCTTCCTCATGCGCTTTTCCGACATCCGCTCGATCGGCGGCGCGCGCTTCGCCTGCGTGGGCCCGGCGACCGAGAAGGCGCTCCGTTCCTACCACCTCGACGCGGACCTGGTGGCGGCCCAACCCGACGCCGTCGCGCTGGGCCGGGAGTTGATGACGAAGTTCACCGTGGAGAACCAAAAACTCGTCGTCGCCACCGGCAACCTCGCCGACCCAGCCCTGCCTCGCCTCCTCATGGACGAGGGCCGCGCGATCGTCGACATCCTCAAGGTCTACTCGACCGACCAGAAGTCCATCGCCGAAGCGCCCGAGGCGGCCGAGTTCCGACGCCGGGGGGCCGACGCCATCGTCTTCGCCAGCCCCTCCGCGGTGGAATCATTCATGCATCAGGCCGCTTCCCTGCGCCCCGAGGTCGGCGCCCGCCACCCGAAGGTCATCGCCGTCGGCCCGACGACGGCCGACGCCGTGCGCCGGACCGGGATCCCCCTGGGCGCGACCGCCACCGCCCCGACCGCCAAAGCAATCCGCGACGCGATCATCGCCGCGCTCGGATGATTGGCGAGGTCACCATCAAGGTCTGCGGGATCACCCGCGCCGCCGATGCTGCCGTGATGCTTGCCAGCGGGGCCGACTTCCTGGGCGTCAACGTCTGGCCGGGGTCACCTCGCCACGTGGCCGCGGAACGTCGACCGAGCTTGCTCCGCGAGATTCCGGCCGCCGCGCGCGTGGCCGTGATGGTCAACCCGACGGCGGATGAAGTGCGTGGCCTGTTCGCCGAGGGGTTTGCGATTGTGCAGGCGCACTTCGACCCGCAGGTCGCGACTTGCGACCTCCCGAGAATCGCCGCGATAGCCGGGCCGGACCGGCTTTGGTTGGCCCCCAAACTCGCCGATGGCGCCCCCTTTCCCGCGGAACTGCTCAATTTTAGCAAAACCTTCCTCCATGATGCCCACTCCCGCCAAGCCTTCGGCGGCACCGGGAAGACGGGGGACTGGAAACGCTTCCAAAGCCTGCAGACAAGCCACCCAAGTCAGGTTTGGATCCTCGCTGGGGGGCTGGGTCCCGCCAACGTCAGCGATGCCTACCAGACGGGAGCGCGCTTCCTGGACTTGAATAGCGGCATTGAACTCGCCCCCGGACTCAAATCTGCTGAAAAAATGGCCGCCGTGAGCGAGGCCTTGCTCAAAACTAGACAATCGTAAACTTCCACCCCCCCTCAAGTGACTTGGCACGGGGGGTGCATAAGTGGACTTGCTCAACCGAACGCCTAACCCAACCATATCACCACCACCATGAAGCTCGTCGTCGCCATCATCAAACCCTTCAAACTTGAGGAAGTGAAGGACGCCCTCGCCGAAATCGGTATCGAGGGTATGACCGTCACTGAAGTCAAGGGCTTCGGCCGCCAGAAGGGCCACACGGAAATCTACCGTGGCTCCGAATACACCGTCGACTTCCTGCCTAAGGTGAAGATCGAGGCCGCCGTCGCCGACGAGCAGGTCGAGAAAGCCGTCGCCACCATCTCCAAGGCCGCCCACACCGGCAAGATCGGCGATGGTAAGATCTTCGTCCTCGGCCTGACCGACGTCATCCGCATCCGTACGGGCGAGCGCGGTCCGGCCGCCATCTAAGGCGTCCCCCGTTCCCCCGAAAAAGGGCGGCCCTCAAGGGTCGCCCTTTTTGTTGGCCGGCCCCTACTTCGCCGCCGCGGCGGCCTTGGCCTCGGCGAGCTGCTTGAGCATGCCGGGCGAGTTCCACTTGATCACGTGGTAGGTGGCGGGCGTTTCGCCGGCGTTCCGGATTGCGTGATCGATGCACGAAGCCTGGAAGATGACCGAGCCCGGCCCGAGTTTGACCCACTCGGCGTTGACCAGGGCCTCGACCGTACCCTCCTTGACGATGAGCAGCTCCTCGTCCGCATGCGCATGCGCGGCGTGGGCGGCCTCGCCTTTGTTCAAGGTGGTGATGTGAATCTCCAGTTCATCCAAGGTGGCCGTCGGCCCTTGGCAGACCTTACGGACGGCCCCGACCTTGGTCGATTTGACCGTCAACTTCTCCCAATCGAAGGCGGCCGAGCTGAGGGCGGGGTTCTTGGATGGCGTGATTTCGAGCTTGGGCTTGACCGGCGTGAAGGTCGTCGCCCCCAACAGGGCGAAGGCGGTGGCCAGCGTGAGGGAGGCGACGGCGAGGTCGCGGCGCGTGAGTCGGGGCATGCGTCGTTTCTAGCCCACGGCGACGATGAGTAAAGACGACAGACGGCCGGGAAGCCCGACGGATCGCTTGCCCTCCGCCACCCGTCCCGCCTAATCTCGCCCCATGCACCGTCCCCTGCGAAGTCTCGCGTCCGCCCTGCTCTGCCTGCTACTGGCCCTAACGGGCTGCGGGCCCAAGGAGGACACGGCGGCCCGCAAGGCCAAGGAAGGCTACCTCATCATCAACAATGCCGCCGAACCCTCCGGCCTCGACCCCCAGGAGGTGACAGGGCTGCTCGAGTCGCGGATCGTCTACTCCCTCTTCGAGGGCCTCGTGAACTACAAGGCCGACGACCTGAGCCCGATTCCGGGGGCCGCGGAGAGTTGGACGAACTCCGCCGACGGCCGGACGTGGACATTCAAGCTCCGCCCCGACGCCCGCTGGTCCAATGGCGACCCGGTCACCGCGCGCGATTTCCTTTTCAGTTATCAGCGCATGCTGTTGCCTACCTTCGGGGCGGAGTATGCCTCGATGCTGCACTGCGTCCGCGGCGCCAAGGATTTCAACGAAGGCAAGCTCAAGGACTTCGCGCAAGTCGGCTTCCGCGCACCCGATGACCGCACGCTCATCATCGAACTCGACAACCCCGTCTCCTACTTCCTCGGTTTGATCTGCCATCACAGCTGGTTGCCGGTGCATCCGCCCACCATCCTGAAGTTTGGCAAAATCGACACGCTCAACACCCCCTGGACCCGCCCCGGGGCGCTCGTCGGCAACGGCGCCTTCACGCTCGAGACCTGGGAAGTGGCGCGCCGCATCGTCGTGCGACGCAACCCTGGCTACTGGGACGCCGGCAACGTGGGCCTGAACGCGGTCGAGTTCCGCGCCATCACCGAGCTTTACGCAGAGGAGCGCGCCTTTCGCGGCGGCGAGCTACACATCACCGGATCCGTGCCCCCGCCAAAGGTCGTCAAGTTGCGCGAAACCGGCGCCCCGGAACTACGGCTGGATCCCTACCTCTCGACCTCCTTCATCCGGGTGAACTGCGAGGTGAAAGGCAACGAGGACGTCCGCAAGGCGCTGGCCGACCCGCGCGTCCGGCGCGCGCTCGGCATGGTCATCGACCGCCAGCAGATCGTCGAAAAGGTGCTGCGCGCCGGGGAGACGCCCGCCCTCAACCTGACCCCGCCCGGCACCGGCGGGTTCGTGGCGCGCGCCCGCTGGCAAGAGGACCGCGCGGAGGCCCGTCGCCTGCTCGCCGCCGCCGGCTACCCGGACGGCAAGGGCCTGCCCAAACTCGAATACCTCTACAATACATCCGAAGGGTCGCAGAAGGCGGCCGAAGTCTACCAAGAGACCTGGGACCGCGAGCTGGGCATCAAGGTCGAGCTCAAGAACCAGGAATGGAAGGTCTACCTCAGTACGCTGCACAAGGGGGAATACCAGTTAGCTCGCTCCGCCTGGATCGCCGACTACAACGACCCCAACACGTTCCTCGAGATGTTCATCACAGGCAACGAGCTCAACCAATGCAACTGGAGCGACCCGGAATACGACCGTCTGATCGGCGCCGCGGCCCGCGAGCCCGACCCGGCGAAACGCCACGACTACTTCCAGCAAGCGGAGCAACGCCTGGTCGTGGGTGCACCGATTATCCCCGTCGCCTTCAACAAGAACAAGTTCCTGATCCGCCCCGAGGTGCAGGGCTGGTACCCGACCCTCATCGACCAGCACCCGCTCAACGCCGTACGCCTCCGCCCCGCGAAAGGAGATTGAAGCCCGCGGCCGAACCCTCACCATCGGTGATCTCCCTATGCGCCCCGTTCTCCTCGCCCTGGCCTGCCTTCTCGCTTTCCCGGCCCTCCGCGCCCAGGAAGAGACCAAGCCAGGCAAACTCCCCGAAGACCGCACCTTCGCCAAGCTCCGCGGTATCTCCTACTTCTTCATCGACGTCGTGACCTCGGAGACGCGCCCGGAGGACGCGGACCTCCGGAGCGAGATCCGCGACGCCATCGAACTGGAGATGCGCCGTAGCAACATCGTCCCCAAGGAATTCGTCGGCGGCAACTCCGAGCTCGCGACCCCGCTCCTCACCATTGAAGTCAAATTCGAGCGCGGCCTCGGCCGCTACGAGGCGGTCATCAACCTGACGATCCGCGACAACGCCACCATCAAGCGCAACAGCGAAGCGGTGCTCGCCGTAACCTATGCGCAGACCAAGAAGGCGGTCGGCTCGTCCGACGGCACGCTGGCCCGCGAAATCAAAGGCCGCAGCCGCGAGCTGGCGATCGAGCTGATCGACGGCCTGAAGAAGCTGCAGGGCAAGTAAGCCCGGCACCGTGGAATTACTCCGAAAGATGCGGGGCGCGGGCGAGTCGCCCCCGCCCCGTTCCCCTTGGTCGGCAATCTTCGCCACCGCCTTGGCGGCCGCCGCGATCGTGGGCGGCCTGTCAATGCTCTCCGCGAACTCGAGGTCCTGCTGCTGCTGGGCTCCTTCGCGGCCAGCTCCTTGATCGTCTTCGCCTACCCGGACTCGCCGTTCAGCCAGCCGCGTAACGTGGTGCTCGGCCACCTGCTCGGGACGCTGACCGGACTGGTCCTCCTTCATTTCGGCGCCGGTGCCTGGTGGCATGACGCCCTCGCGGTCGGGACGGCCATCGCGCTGATGAAGGCCACCCGCACGGTGCACCCGCCCGCGGTCTCCAACCCCCTGCTGGTCTTCGCGCTCAAGCCCGGCTGGCTGTTCCTGCTCTTTCCCTCCCTGACCGGCGCCGTGATTCTCGTGCTCGTCGCCCTCGTCTATCATAACTTGCGCCGCGCGACCCCCTGGCCCAAGTATTGGCTCTGACTCCCATGCCCTCCCCAGAAGCCCGCCTCTCCGCCCTCGGCCTCACCCTGCCGACCCCCCCGCCCGCCGCCGGCGCCTATGTCCCGGCCGTGCGCACGGGCAACTTGCTCTACCTCGCCGGCACCCTGCCGATGAAAGACGGTAAGCCCGCCTCCCTCGGCAAGGTCGGTCGCGAGGTGGACCTGACCCAGGCCGCCGACGCCGCCCGCCTCTGCGCGCTCAACGCCCTGGCCAACGCGAAAGTAGCCCTCGGCTCTCTCGACAAGGTCGTCCGGGTCGTGATGGTGCATGGGTTCGTCAACGGTATCGACGGCTTCAGCGATAGCCCCAAGGTGCTCAACGGCGCCTCGGAGTTCCTCCTCGCCGTCTTCGGCGACGCTGGCAAACACGCGCGTGCCGCGGTGTCGGTCAACGGGCTACCCTTCGGCGTCTCCGTCGAAGTGCAGATGGTGCTCGAGGTGCGCGACTGATCCCGCTCAACCGTCCGAGACCCCGACCTTCGGGAAATCGATCACGAAGCCTTTACCCCCCGGGGGTTTGCCGCAGTTGCCGATGCGCGAGACGGCCTGCTTGACCAACTGGGCGAAACGGCTGTCCCGCGGGGCGTCCAACCAGCCGGAGAAAGAGACTCCGCCCAAGGCATCGATCCGCACGGAGACCCCGCAACTGCCCGCCGATTCCAGCGAAGCCCCTTCGGCGGCGAGCAGATCGGTCCAAGCCGATTGGAAGCGGGCCTTCACTTCCCCGGCGTAAAGCTGTCGCTCGGAGGCCGAGCCACCGTCCCCGCCGTTGTCACCGACGCCATAATTGCGTCCGAGGGCGACCTTCACGCCGCCGATGCTGCCCGCCTTGCCGGCCGGACCACCGCCGCTGCGGCCCGGGTTGCTCTTATTGAACGAGTCGAGCGAGATTTTCCCGCTGCCACCGGGGGCGGCCTTACTCGTCACGCGGCTGTCGGACTTGGTGGGCGAGGTCGTCGCCTGGCTGGTCTGTTCGGCGGCCTTTTGCCGGTCCTGTTCGAGCTTCTCAAGGTCGAGTTTTTTGATGTGGATCCGCGGCACGCCGCCGGCGACGCCCCGTTCATCGCCTTGGGCGACGCCATGGGTCTTGCCGATCTGGCCGGGCTTCTTGCCCGGGATACCATCCAAGATCACGATGAGGGGGTCATACGCCTCGAGGCTTTCGCCCGTGTGACGCGAGGCGAACCAAGACGCCCCGATCAGCACGGCGATGATCCCCGCGTGGACCGCGACCGACCCGATGAACCCTTTGCCTTCGCCGGCCATCTCAGCGGGTCTCGGTATCGAGGCCGACCTTGGTCAGCCCCTTGGCCTTGGCCGTGGAAAGGATGTCGATGATCTTCTGGTAGACCTGAGCCCCGTCACCGCGGATACGCACGATCGGCTGCTCGGCCTCGGGGAGCGCCGCGATGGAGGTGAACTCAGCCTCCAGCTGCGCCTGCGTGACGACGCGGCTGCCGATGGCGAGCTCCCCCTTGGCGGAGAGCGAGACGATGCGGTAGACCACCTTTGTGTCGATCGACTTGCCCGCCCCCTTCTCGGCCTTGGGCAGGTTGATGGCGGTGGTCTGCTCCAGCACCGGCGTGGAGATCATGAAGATGATCAACAAGCAGAAACAGAGGTCGAGCATCGGCGTGACGTTCAACTCGTTCATCACGTGCAACCGACCGGGCTTGGAAAAAGAGCGGGCCATGCGCGTTCAGCGGGCGTCTTCCCAACCGGGCAGGCTGGGCGGCGTCTCGGGCGGGAGTGGCGCCACGGGGGTCACCACGGGCGGGAGGGCGCTCGCGGCGGCGGCGGCCCGGCGCAATTGCTCGCGCTCCTGCTGCTGCTCGAAATTACGGCGGGCTTCGCCCTCGAGCTCGAGTTCGACGCGGTCGGCCAGCGAGCTGGCGAAGTTATCGAGTTCGGTCGACATGATCTTCACCTGCGTCAGCAGGTAATTGTAGCCGAAGGTGGCGGGGATCGCGACCAACAGGCCCAGCGTCGTGGTGACGAGCGCGCCGCACACGCCCGGGGCGAGCTGGGCGATGCTGGCCTTTTCGGTCAGCGCGCCGAAGGTGACCATGACCCCCCAGACCGTACCGAGCAGGCCGAGGAACGGGCCGCCGGAAACGAGCGAACTCAGCAAGACCATCTTGTCCTCGTACTTGACCATCGTGCGCGAGACGCCGCGTTGGACCGCGTTCTCGACGTGCCCCATGCAGAGCGTCACGTCAGAGGGTCGGATCAGCCGGCCCTTGTGCCGCTGGACGGCGGAAACGGCCTCGGCCACCAGGAACTCGTAAGGACCGAGATTGGTCGTGCGCGGGAAATTCAAGGCGACCACGGAGGTTTCGTCGCGCAGCCGACGCTCAAAGGCGTGGTTACGGCGACGCAGTTCCTGGACATCGGACCACTTCTGGATCATCGCGGCCCAACCCAGCAGGGAACAGACGACGAGCACCCCGGCGACGGCGAGCCCCGCGGTGTCCATCTGCTTGAAATACCAGACGACCCCCTTCTCGGTCTCGGCTAAAACCATCATCAGGACGGGAGAAATCATCGCACCTCAAGGCAATCCGCCCAAGGCACGGCTTCAACCGAAAAGGTTCGCGAAGCGCTTGCGGCCTAGCCGCGAAGTCGCTAGGGTGTGCGGTGATGGTTCCTCGCCCGCCCGCCTGCCAAGGGTGCACCCAGCAGTGCTCCCTCTATATCTCGCTCGTGGCGGGCGGCACGGCCACGCACTTCGCCTGCTGCCAAGGGTGCCCGGTCGTCCAGCAACCCGCGGGAGACGGCGTCCTCCCCTCCTGGGCCCTCGGGGTCCAACTGGCCGTACCCAACCCGCTCGGCCGTAGCCGCTGCCCGACCTGCGGCTTTCGCTGGGCCGACTTCGAACGACTCCATCGCCTGGGGTGCCCGACCTGCTACGAAGCCCACGGCCCCGAAGCCTTGGCGACCATCGCGCGCCTCCAGCCCGGGGTGGATCATCAAGGGCGGGGCCCTCATTCCAGCCCCACCGCTCGCCGCGCCCGCCTAACCAAGGCCCAGACCGACCTGCAGGTAGCGGTGGCGGATGAAGATTATGAGGCGGCGGCCGAACTGCGCGACCTGATCCGCGAGTTACAAACCGGCTTGGGCGAACTGCAGGCCTAACCTTCCGCGTTGCCCGAGGCCGGGGAGCCCTCACGCTGGGCGGGCATGAAGCCCACGGCCCTGCTCACCAACGATGATGGCATCAACACGGCATTCCTGCAGGCCTTGGCCCAGGCCTGCAAGGACGTGGGCTTCCGGATGCTGGTGGCCGCGCCCTCGGGCGAACGCAGCTGGATCGGGCGGGCCTTCAGCCGGCACCACGAGGTGACCTTGGCGGCCTTCCCGGGCATCGGCGATCAGGCCTGGAGCATCGACGGTACCCCCTCGGACTGCGTGAACATCGCCCTCGGCCACCTCCTCCCAGCCATGCCCGATGTGGTGATTTCTGGCCTGAATATCGGCTTAAACGCGACGATGCCCCTTTGCCTGAGCTCGGGCACCTTGGCCGGGGCCACCGAAGGCGCGGCTTGGGGGCTGCCGGCCGTCGCCTGCTCACTGGACTTGGAGCAAGCGGTCTTCGAACGGGTCCACCGAACCTCCGCGACCTGCCCTGACGAGATTCGCCCCCACCTGGATGCCGCCTGCCGCCACGCCGCCCGCTTCGCCCTCGGCTTGGTCGGTCAACCAGTCACCGGCCTACATGTCCATAGCCTCAACTACCCCTCGACCGTGACGGCGACGACGCCGATGGAACGGAGCCACCCCGCCCTCGTCCGACACGGCTCTCTCTTCCAACCGACCCAGCTGGGCTACCGGTTTCGCTGGAACGACGGGGAAAACTATTCGTCCGAGGGCCAGACCGACCTTGCGGTACTCGAGCGCGGGTCCATCAGCCACACGGTCTACGACTTTGGGACCGTTGGCCGACCCGGAGCGACGGCTCAGTGATGGTCGTGGCTATCGGCGGACTCAGCCTTGCCGCCGCCCAAAACTAGCACCGGCAAGAGGAGAACCAGTCCGGCGATGAAGGCCGGGGTCCAAGCGTTGCGCAGGTCGTTAGCGGCCAGGAAAGGGTAGAATGCCACGAAGCCGGCGAAGAGCCAGGCCCCGAGATGGTTGGTGCAAATCCAGAAACCGAGCAGGCCGGCATCATTGGCTCGCCGCTGGACCGCGACGGAAAGGAAGCCGGCGAAGAAAACCGTGGAAAGGATGAGGAGAAAAATGGCGAACGGAGCCCAGCCGGAGACGGCATGCCCGTGGGTTTCCTCGGCCCGCTTCTTGACCTCGGCTTCGCCAGCGACCTTGGCCTGCTCGTGGGCGGCCTTCTCGTCAAAAGCCTTACCCTTGGCGGCCTTTTTCGCCTTCTCGAAGGCCTTCTCCGCGGTCTGTTCCGCGATTTCAGCCGAGTGGTGGGCGGCACCCTGATGCGGCAGCGTAACCGTCATGTATTTAAAGGAGACCGCCGAGATCAGGTAGAAGAGGACCGTCAGGACGATGAGATTGAGAGCCAGGCCGAGGCGGCCGAGGGGCTTGGTGATATCCAGCGAGAAGCTCATGGGAAGAAGCCGCAACCTAGGAGACTGCACCTTTCCTGCAAATCCAAACTTGGAAACCACCCCCGATACCGCCTGATTAGGGCTTTCCCATGGCCCGCCCCCTCCCGCAGACCGTCCTTTTCGACCTAGATGGCACCTTAGTCGATAATTTCGAAGCCATCCATCGCTGTTACGATGATGTGATGTCGATGATGGGGCTGCCGAGCGTCACCCTGGAACAGATTCGGTGCGCGGTCGGGGGGTCGGTCAACGTCACCGTGGTCAAACTGGCGGGCGAAGCCAACGCGCCCACGGCGACCCGGCTCTTCCGCGAGCACTTTCCTTCGGTCATGTTCCACGGCCTCCGGGTCTACCCAGGCTGCCGGGAACTTCTGGAGACGCTCCGGGCCCAGGGCGTCCGCACCGCCGTCTACACCAACAAGGACGACGCCAACTCTAAGAAGATCATGGAACACCTCGGCCTGGACGACCTCTTCGACGGCATCTACGGGACCAACGCCCACCCGTGGCGCAAGCCTCAGCCGGAGTTCACCCATTACGTCCTGGGGTCGATGCGCGCCGACGCGGCCCGGACGGTGATGGTCGGCGACTCGCCTTTCGACATCGCCACGGCGCGCAACGGGCGGCTGGCGGCCATCCACTGCGTCACGACCGGGAGCCATACCGCTGAGGAATTGGCCCCGCATGCCCCCGACACGGTCCATGCCGGTCTCGCCGAGCTTGGCCAGGAAGCCTTCGGCCTGACGTGATTTTGATTTCGCTCCCGGACGCGGGCATGATTGGCTGAAGGCATGTCGCCGCCGCGGGAACCGTCACGTGGACCCGAGGTCACCCTCTCGGGCGTGGTCGAGCGCATCCTCTGGCTCGACGAGGAGACGCACTTCACGATCGCCGAGCTGGCGCCCGAGGCCGGCGACAAGGTGATCATCCTCGGCAACATGACGGGACTGCAATGCGGCGAGACGGTCGATGCGACGGGCACCTGGGAGCACCACCCGGCGCACGGCCCGCAACTGCGCGTGAAAACCTTCCAGTCGCGCCTCCCCTCCTCCGTCCACGGTATCCGCAAGTACCTCGGCTCCGGACTCATCAAGGGCATCGGCAAGACCTACGCCGACAAGATCGTCGCGACGTTCGGCGTGCGCACGCTCGACATCATCTCCAACCAGTCGGGTCGCCTGCGCGAGGTCGAAGGCATCGGCCCCGGCCGGGCGAAGTCGATCAAGGCCGCCTGGGAGGAGCAGAAGGCGCTCCGCGAGGTCATGGTCTTCCTCCAGACCTACGGCGTGACCAACGCGCTCTGCCTGCGCATCGTCAAGGCCTACGGGCAGGACGCCAAGAAAGTCGTCACCACCGAGCCGTACCGCGTCTGCCGCGAGGTCGAAGGCGTGGGCTTCAAGACGGCGGACAAGATCGCGCGCAACCTCGGGTTGCCGACCGCCGGACCACAGCGCGTCGACGCCGGCCTCCTCCACACCCTCGAAGAACTCGAAGGCGAAGGGCATAGCGCCTTCCCCGACGAAGGGTTGCTCGAACAGGCCACCGCGCTGCTCGAGGTGGACCGCGCCGTGGTGCAGGACCGCCTGCGCCGCCTGCTCGACGAACAAGCGGTCGGGTTCCTCGACGTGAAAGGCGTGCGCCTCATGCAGTTACGGCCGCAAGAGAACGCCGAAAAATCCATCGCGGCTTCGATCCGGCGTTTGCTGGCCGGACCCAGCGGGCTCCCCACCATCCAAGCCGACAAGGCCGTGGAATGGGCCCAAGGGCGGGCCGGGTTCGCCTTCTCCGAGGCCCAGTCAGCGGGAGTGAAGATGGCCCTGCTCAACAAGGTCGCCGTGCTCACGGGTGGGCCGGGGACCGGCAAGACGACGATCCTGCGGGCGCTCTGCGACATCCTCACCGCGAAACGGGCGCGGGTGGCGCTCGGCGCCCCGACCGGCCGCGCCGCCAAACGCATGACCGAGGCGACCCGCCTACCCGCGTCGACCATCCATCGCCTGCTCAAGTTCGACCCGGCCGTGGGCGGCTTCACCGCCAACGCCGATGACCCTTTGCACGCCGACTATGTCATCGTCGATGAATCCAGCATGCTGGACACGAAGCTAGCGGCGGCGCTGCTCCGCGCGATTCCCTCGACCGCCCACTTGCTGCTCGTCGGCGACGTCAACCAGTTACCCTCGGTCGGCGCCGGCAACGTGCTCGGCGACCTCATCGAATCAGGCACCGCGGCGGTGACGCGACTGGACACCGTCTTCCGCCAAGGGGCGCGCTCGGGCATCGTCACCGTGGCGCACGGCATCCTGCACGCCGAAACGGCCCCGCCAGAACCGGTCGAGGACCCGGCCCACCTGGATTTCACCCAAGACATCCATTTCGTGAAGGTCGAGGACCCCGAGGCCTGCGTGGCGATGGTCACCAAGCTCTGCTGCGAGATCCTGCCGCGGGCATTACGATTGGACCCCTTACGCGATATCCAAGTGCTGGCCCCGATGCACAAAGGTACCGGTGGCATCCAAGCCTACAATCAGGCGCTCCAGGCCCGCCTGCGCGGCAAGGACGCCAAACCGGGGCGCATCCAACCGGGAGACAAGGTGATCCAGACGCGTAACAACTACGACAAGCTCGTCTTCAACGGCGACTTCGGGGTGGTGCTCGGCCTGAACGAGGAAGGCACGCTGCTCATCGATTTCGACGGTGCCCGCATCGAGCTCGAGCGCGGCGAGCAGTCCGACCTGCACTTGGCCTACGCGGTGAGCATCCACAAGTCCCAGGGCTCGGAATTCCCCGCGGTGGTGCTGCCGCTCCTTCGCCAGCACAGCATCATGCTCGCCCGGAACCTGATCTACACCGCGGTCACCCGCGGCCGGAAGCAGGTGATCCTCGTCGGCGACCCGACGGCCTACGCGATGGCGGTCCGCAACGCCGCGGACTCGCGGCGCGTGACCAGCCTGCTCCCCCGCCTGAAGAACCTCGAGTGAACCGGCTCAGACCCGCACCCGCAGGGTCCCGCGGGTGACGCCGAGCTGGTTGAGGACCTTGAGGTCGTTCCAGAGATCGACGCCGGCCAGGCGACCTTCGAGGAGATCCTGGTACTTCTGCAGCGTGCGCGTGACGGTCTCCGCATCCTCGTCGACGAACTCGACGCGGAAACGGCGGACGCCCAGCTTCAGCAGGTCGGTGACATACTCGGCACCCGTCTGCGCCCGCGCGTTGTAGAGGGTATTGCGGCACCCCGCGTCGGCCTTGAGGATATGCTCCGCGCCCACGCGGTCGCGCAGTTTGACGCGGTGCTTCTCGCAGGGCCGCCCGCAGTCGCGGTAATCCTTGCCCGGGGAGAGGAAGGCGCAGAAGACGCAATGCTCCATATGGAACATCGGCATGTGCTGGTGAATCGTGACCTCGAACCAAGCGGGCGGGGCCGAGCGGAGCAACGCGGCGAGCTGGCTAGCGTCGAGGTCGTACGAGGCGGTGAGCCCCTCGAGCCCGTGCTGCTCCATGAGCCACTCGGCGGCCAGGCCATTGGCCACATTGAGCGAGAAATCCCCGCGGCGACGCTTCCCCGCGAAGGCGCGCAGGTCATCGTGGTTGCGCGCCAGGTAGCCGTCGGCCTCGCAGGAGAGGACGATCTCGGTGATCCGGCCCTCGCCCTGCTTGTGCACGCGCGGACCCATCGCCCAGAACTCGACCTTCCGGCCGGCTTCCTGCTCATAGGCGCGGACGCGCGCCACCGCGGCGCGGAACTTCTTAGGGTCCTCGAACTCGGCGTAGATCACGCGGGCACCCCAAGCAAGGGCCGGCTCCAACTGCTCCGGCTCGCGAATGACCACGACAATCTGAGACTCCGCGGCCGGCTCCGCCGCCGTCGCCGTGACCGCCGTCGCCGCCGGGGCATAGGGCAGCAAGGTCCAGCGCGGAGGCTCGCGGCGCAGGGCCGTCAGGCGGTCGCATAAGTCGCGGCGAAGTCGGTTCAACTCGCTCACCGGCACGATCAACGCCCCTTCGAGGTCCGCCTCCAACCCATCCAGCGCGTAGCCCGTGTCCCCGAGGCGGCCCAGTTGGTCGTTCAGGGAAACCGCGTCCATCGGCCGTTTCTCGGCGACGGCGCACGGCATGCCCGTCTCGCCGGAGACCACATGCCCTTCGCCATCATTGAACTCCACCCGCAACGGTTGGCCGGGACGGCCGATGACCCGGGCGGAAAGCGGCCGGCGGTAGTTGGGCTTCTCGCGATCCCAGGACGCGTGCAGAACCTTATCAAGTTCCTGATCCTTGGTCTTCCAGAGCAAGGCCCCAGGCTGGACACGGCTCCAGTCGATCGCGCCCGCGCGATCAAAGCGAACATAGGTGAGGCCGCCGCGGGCGGGCTCGATCCCATGGACGAAACCGCCCTCCTCGCGCTCGGCCGGCTTGCCTTGGTCGAACACCACGCCATCGCCAGGCTTGAGCGGACCCTCTAGGCGCAGCGTGACGCCCGGGTGGGCCACATCGACGACCGTTCCAAGAAAAGCCCCGCGCTTCTTGCCGAAACGGGCGTGCACTAACTTCTGGTTATCGACCCCGCGGAGCCAGCCGGAGTAAAGGCCGCGCGAGAAGGTCATCTGCATCGGGTAATCCTCCTCCTGACGGACCTGCGCCGCGGCGCGGTCGGCATCGCCCCCGCGGGCCAAGGCGTCCCAAGCCGCATCCACGGCCCGCCGGTAAGCCTTGGTGATCGCGGCCACGTATTCAGGCGACTTCAAGCGACCTTCGATCTTGAGCGAGCGCACCCCGGCGCGAATGAGATCAGGGACCACCTCGATGCCCGCGAGGTCCTGGGGCGAAAGCAGGTACGCCTTATCGCCCAGCGGCTTCACCGTGCCATCGACCACGAGTTCGTAAGGGAGGCGGCAGGCTTGGGCGCATTCGCCGCGATTCGCCGAGCGACCACCCAACGACTCGCTCGTCAGGCATTGCCCCGAATAGGCCACGCACAACGCGCCGTGCACGAAGACCTCAAGGTCAAGCGGAGCCCCTTGCGCCCCTTGCTCCGTCTGCAGGGTGCGCATCTCGGGCAACGAGACCTCGCGGCCGAGCACCGCCAGCGAAGCACCGAGCGAGCGGGCGAAATCGACGCCGGCCGCGCTCGTCACGGTCATCTGGGTCGAGGCGTGGATGGGGAAGTCCGGGGAAATCCGGCGGATCAGCCGGCAGATACCGGCATCCTGCACGATGGCGGCGTCGACCCCGGCGGCGATGATCGCGCGCAGGGTGCGCGCGGCTTCGGCCAGTTCCTCGGGGAAGATCAACGTGTTGAAGGTGACGTACCCCTTGACCCCCCGGCCGTGCAGGTAGGCCATGAGTTCGGGCAAGTCGGCCTCCTCGAAATTCTTGGCGCGGACCCGGGCATTGAAGCGCCCGACCCCGAAGAAGACAGCGTCCGCCCCGTTCTCGACGGCGGCCTTGACGCAATCCCACTCCCCGGCGGGCGCCAGGACCTCGGGTTTGCGGAGTCCGCTGCTACCGGAAACGACGGCCATGCCTCCATCAAGGGGCCTCCGCCCCGGGAGGGAAGCGGGAAGTTCGCCCGCCGACCGAAACCCGGGTCTGCTTCCTGGGTTGCCCCGGCCCCCGCGGGTCGTTTGATGGACGCATGGCCGACAAACTCGAGGAAATCTTCCGGATGCAGGAAGGGCTCAACCAGCGCATCGGCGTCGAAACCAAGGGCATGACCGAGGAAGAAAAGATCAAATGGACGCTCAATTACCTCCGCGCCATGCAGCAGGAGATGGCCGAGCTGACCGACTCCGTCCCCTGGAAGTGGTGGGCCAAGTACCAGAAGTTCGACGAGCAGAACGCCCGGGTCGAGGTGATCGACCTCTTCCACTTCCTCATCTCCATCGCCCAGGTGCTCGGCATGTCCTCCGAGGACGTCTACCAAGCCTACCTGAAGAAGAACGCCGTGAACCACCAGCGGCAGGATTCGGGCTACGTGCAGAAGGACGAGAACGACTCGCGCCACATCTGACCTTCCCCGCCATGCGTCCCCTCCCCCGCCGCCGCGCCGGCTTCACCTTGATCGAACTCCTGATGGTCATCGCGATCATCATGATCCTCGCGACCGCCACCCTCGGCATCTACAAAGGTGTGACCAACACCCGCATGAAGGCCCGCGGCCGCGGCGAGATCCAGCGCATCGTCATCGCCTGCGAGAACTTCAAGAAAGTCTACGGCGACTTCCCTTGCGCCAACCAGACGACCTCCGCCAGCAATGCCGCCAACCAGACGAGCTACCGCACGGACCTGTTCGACCAGCTCAGCGGCCGACGGGTGCTCTACAACCACAAGCTCACCACGGGGGGCTTCGCGGTGGAGCTGTGGCCGTATAACTCCAACATCTTGCCCAATGGTACCAGCCGGAAGATGAAGCCCTTCATCACCTTGGACGACATCACCGTCTACGCCAACGTCGCCTCGGGCACGCCCACCGATGCGAAGCCCGCCGACCTCGCCAACATCAACGCCACCCTCGACTTGCGCGACCCGTGGGGTAACCCCTACGAATACCGCTATCGCATCCTCGGGTCCATCAACGTCTCCATCCAGAACCTGACCACCGGCGGCTTCACGGGCAACTACGCCGCGTGGATGTCCTCCAATTTCGTGCTCGTGAGCTGCGGCGCCAATTTCGTCGCGCCTAAGGTCGAGGGCGGTCAACCCGAGTTCCTTGAGTACTTCGACCCGAGCGGTACCAGCCCGATGGTCAAGTCGGGGATTATTCCAGCGACCTACTTCGACGATGCCGACCCGGCGCCCCGGCGCTCGGACAACCTCGTCAACTGGGCGAACTGATCGCCGACGGGCGGACGACGCGGGCCAAGGCGGCCGCGATTAACCAGGCGACCGCGGCCGTGGCCAGCGTGTGCGAGAGGAAGTGCTCACCGCGGGCGAGCTGGTAGAGCCCCATGGCGCCGCCATAAGCCAAGCCGATGAGCAGACCCCGCCGGCGGGAGCCCGGGGTATCCCAGGCGAAGGCCAGGGCTAAGAGGGCGAAACCACCGCTCGCGTGGCCGGCGGGAAACGCGTGGCTGGGGTAACCCAACGGCTTGACGTCAAAAAGCAGGAGGTGCGGCCAGGCATTCGGTGCGACCGCCCCATAGACCTGAAGGTCCCGCGGCGTGGCCATGTGCGTCACGCTGCGCAGTTGCGTACAGACCAACGGAATCACCGCCAAGCAAAGGAAGACGTAGGCCGCCCGGCGACGCCCCATCCCCGCGGGCGCTTGCGCGGGCACCGCCATGACCCAGAGGAGCCAAAGGGCGAAGGCGTAGATGGCGACCTTCGGACCAGTGTAGGCCAGTTGATGAAACCAGCCGGCGTCCTTCGCGATGAGCCAGTCGCGACCGTCCCAGAACCAAGCCTGGACCTGAAAGTCGAGCCACTCGCCACCGGTGCCATGCAAGCCAAAGAAACCGAGCACGCCCGCGAGGGCCAAGGCGGGCAGGAGGACCGACGGGCGGTCAGCGCGCAGGGTTGGCGAGTCCACCTCGATTGAAGAGTTCATCCGTGCCTTGGTAGTACTGAATCGCCTCCGCCGCGGCGTCCGCATCCAGTGAAGTCAAGGGTGCCAAAGTACCCGTCGCGAGGTCGGCCCGGAACTGAGCGACCTGCCGGACCGGCTTCAACACGGTCAGCAACCCGTCGGGACGCAGGACCGCGACTTTCTGGTAGTTGCTGATGAAGGCCCGCGGACGATACCCGGGGGCGAGGACATCGGCCCCGACGAAGCGTCCCGCATAAGGCAGCTTCAGCAGACCCAGCAGGGTCGGCACTAGGTCGATCTGGCTCATCATGGCATCAACCTTGCGCGCCGGCAATAAACCGGGTGCCCAGATGAAGAGCGGGATCTCGTACTTCTTGATCTCGAGTTCACGCTTGCCGGCGACCGAGGCGCAATGGTCGGCGACGATGACGAAGACGGTATCCTTGAACCACGGCTTGGCGGCGGCCTGGCGAAGGAAGGCCCCGATGGCATAATCCGTGTAGGCGACCCCACCCGGGCGATCGCGCAGTTCCGGCCGGATTTTCCCCGCCGGCCAGGTGTAAGGCCGGTGGTTCGAAGTCGTCATGATGAAGTGGTGGAACGGCTTGCCGGCCGCATGCGCCTCATCCGCCTCCGCCATCGACCAGTTAAAGGCATCCTCGTCGCAGGCTCCCCAGGCATTGCCAAAACTAACCGACCGACCTGCCTTGAGCGCCGCGGGCTGGTCGACGATGCGATACCCGTTGGCCCCGAAGAAATAACTCATGTTATCGAAGAACCCGTCGCCCCCGTAGATGAAGGCTGTGTCATACCCCTGGGCGGCCAAGGCCGACCCCAAGGTCGAAAGGTTCTCGCAACCCTTCCGGCGCAGGACCGACTGCCCCGGGATGGGTGGAATCGACAGGGTGAGCGCCTCCATCCCGCGGACCGTACGGGTGCCCCCCGCGTAGCAATGGGTGAACCACAAGGACTCCTGGGAAATGCGGTCAAGGTTCGGGGTCAGTCCGAATTTACCGTAGTCGGTGCGATCCTCCTCGTCGTTGACCCCGTAGCAGCCCAGGAACTTGGCGCTCAGGCTTTCCACCGTGATCTGGATGACGTTCAGTTTGCGGGCACCGGGCGTCCCGGCGACCTTGCGGAGGATATCGCTGGGCTTGCTCGGGTCGAGCGGAGCCCCTTGCTGGCTCAAGCGGGCTGCTAATTCCGACACCACGCCATCCCGGGAGGGATAGAACCGCTTCCAGTCCAATTGATTGGCCCAGAACGCGGCGAGAAAGGCGTACTCGCCGTTCTTGGCGATCTCGGTGTCGTAGCTATTGGCCCAGCTCGGCTGGGGGTCGCCCATGTGCCGGAGCCCGGCCGTGAGGCGCTCGCCGAAAGAGCTGTGGATCGGCGAGGCGACCTTGAGGTCATGCCGTCCAGTCGCGTAAGCGACCCCCAGCAATAAGATGAACGGAGCGAGCAGCCCGACGAGGGTACGCCAGCGGGGCGAGGTATCGGTGGCGGCCCCCGCATGCCAGGCCGCGGTCAGCCCAAGGCGGCGCCAGAGCATGTAGGCGCCGAAAGCCAGGAGGGCGACGGCCGCGGCGATCAAAGGCAGGTTGTAGGACTCCTTGATGTTCTTCACGACTTCGGTCGTGTACACGAGGTAGTCCACCGCGATGAAGTTGAAGCGGACGCCGAACTCCTCCCAGAACAAGATTTCGGAGATCTTCCAGAAGCTGAAGAGGAAAGCCCCGAAGGTCCAGGCGACCACGAGAGGGAAGCGCCAGAAACGCGTCGGCCAGATGGTCGCCAGCAGGCCGAGCGGAAGGGTGAGGAACCAAGCCATCACAACATCGAAGGCGAAGCCGACGAACAAGGCGCCGAAGGTCGCGAGGCCCCAAGAGACCCCGCCGGCGCTGGCCACCAGGAAACCGAGGCGGAGCAGACTGCCAAGGAGCACATAGGTGAGGGCGAGGAGCACGGTGCCTCCCTGCCGAGAGCCGACGGTGCGCGAGAACAAGGCTTTCACTCAGGTAATATGCTTAAACCGCACCCACCTGGGCGAGGATATTCACGCCGGTTATGGCCTCGGGCTGGTTACCTCTCCGGCACCTCATCGACACCCGAGCCGCCCCAGGGGTGGCAACGGCAGAGGCGTTTCGTCGCGAGCCAAGTGCCGCGGAACAGTCCGAAGCGGGCCAGGCTGGTCGCCGCATAAGCCGAGCAGGTCGGAGCAAACCGACAACCCGAGCCCGGCGCAATTGCGTGCAAGGGACGGGAAAGCCAACGCTGGTAGCCGCGCACCAACCACAGGGCCGGGCGGGCGGCCCAAGACGGACGCGCTTCGCTCATGCGACCGGGCCGGCAGCCTTAGCCTGGATTCGCGCCGCCGCCTCGATGAAGACCTTACGCAGGTCGGCAAGGCGCCGACGCAAGAGGCCCGAGCGAATGACCAACACGACTTCCCAACCGGGAGGAAACGGCGCCGGGTCGGTCCGGAAAAGTTCCCGGGCCAGACGCTTGGCCCGGTTGCGATCGACGGCCAAGCGCAGCGACTTCTTGGCCGCGATGACGGCGAACCGGGTGGGGCCACCGCCCTCGGTCCGCTTGAAATTCAAAAGAAAAGGCCCGCAGTCAAGCCGCGAGCCAGTATTGCGGATGCGGGCGAAATCGGCCGAGGCACGAATCCGGCGCTCCCGCGGGAGACGCATGGGTCTTACGAGGCGCCGAGGCGCTTACGACCGATGCTGCGACGCTTGGCGAGAACCTTGCGGCCACCGGCAGTCTTAGAGCGGGCGCGGAAGCCGCACTTACGGGCGCGGGAGATTTTGGAAGGGCGGTAGGTGGGCTGCATGACATTTGAAGGCCACAGCCAAGGGCACCCCTCGGGGGGTGTCAAGCCTCACGCTTCCCGGCTTGGCAGACAGCCCAAGACGGGAAAGATGCCTAAATGTCCTCTGTACCCGGCAAGCTACGGCCCGTCCCGCCGAGGGCCTACTTGAACCCGGATTTCATGCTCAGCCCTCAGGCCCGGACCATCCGGGTCATGGCCGAGCTGATGGAGCCCCACCTGCGCTTCAAGAAATACGGGGTCCGGAACACCGTCGTGATGTTCGGTTCGGCCCGCACGATGACCCCCGAGCGTGCCCAGCGGGAGCTGGCCGAAGCCAAGGCGCTCCCCCAGTCGGGCGAGTGCACCGGGGCCGAATGCGCCCTGCGATTGCGGGTCGCCGAAATCAACCTCCGCTCCTCCGTCTACTACGAGGCTTGCCGCGAACTTGCCTACGAGATGACCAAGTGGTCCATGTCGCTGCCCGAGTGGCAACGCTTCCTCGTCTGCTCCGGCGGCGGACCTGGCATCATGGAAGCGGCCAACCAAGGGGCGCATCAAGCCGGCGGCCGCTCCGTCGGCCTGGGCATCGCCCTCCCCTTTGAGCAGGAACACAACCCCTACATCACGCCCGAGCTCGACCTTGAGTTCCACTACTTCTTCGTCCGCAAGTATTGGTTCCTCTACCTCGCCAAGGCGCTCGTGGCTTTCCCCGGTGGCTTCGGCACTTTCGACGAGCTGTTCGAGATGCTCACGCTGATCCAGACCGGCAAGACCAAGAAGCACTTCCCGGTGCTGCTCTTCGGCTCGGCCTTCTGGAAGAGCGCGGTGAACTTCGAGACGTTCCATGAGTGGGGCATGGTCTCGCCCGAGGACCGCGACCTCTACATCCACGTCGACTCCGTGCAGGAAGCGCGCGACCTGCTGGTCGGGATCATTACCGAGAAATACCTACAGGGGGACGACCCTGGCCATGACTGAAGCCCTCGGTATCGCCTGGACGACCTTGCCCTCGCGCGAGGAGGCGGACCGCCTCGCCGCCGATGCGGTGGCCGCGGGCCTCGCCGCCTGCGCTCAAGTCGACGGTCCCATCCGCTCGCATTTCGCCTGGGAAGGTCGCACCCAAGCGGAGGACGAGTTCCGGCTGACCTTCAAATTCGCCCTCACCAAGGCCCGCGACCTCGAAACCTGGGTCCACGCCCGCCACCCCTACGCCGTGCCGCAATGGCTCGGCATCCACTCCGACTTCGCCTCGGCGGGTTACCGCGCCTGGGTCCAGGGCATTCGCTGATCCATGGATAAATCGACCGAAGCCATCCTCGCCTTCGCCCTTGGCCTCTGCGTGCTGGCGGCGTGGTACGGTGAATTCCGGCTCCGCTGGAAAACGGGCGCGGCCGAAGGCTTCTGGCCTGGCACGACGCTGGCCCCGGCCGCGGCGTACTTCATGGCGGCGTCGGGCGCCCTACTTATCACGATCGCGGAAGCAGGCGTGGAGACGCGCTTTGACGTATCGACGACCCAATCCCATTTACCGCTGGTCGCACTGCTGGGCCTCATCGGCGCGGCGATCACGGAGGAAGCCGTCTTCCGCGGCTTCGCGGCGCCGAGTCACTTCTCCGGACGTAAGTTGCTTTGCCTGATCCTCGGCGGCTCCGCCGTCTTCGCCGCAATCCATATCGACTTCCTCGACTTCAATCCTCACGACGAGAAACAGGTGATCACGCTGCTCTTCGAGTTCGTGACGGCGGTCTGGCTCTACTTCGCTCGCTTCAACCCGCTGAACCCGACCCGCTCCTTGCTGCCCTGCTTTATGGGTCATATCGTTCGTAACCTTGCGGTCTTCGGGATTAAATGGGCCCAAGGTTTCGTAAACTAGAGAGTCGAAAACCTTATCGGCAAAACCGTTGCAACCCGAGCACGCCTGGGCTGTCTTGGAAGGCCCCCCATGAGCCTCCCTGAACAGAACTCCCGTCGTGACTTCCTCAAGTTCGGTGCCCTTGCCGGCGTCGGCTTCGGCCTCAATACGTTGCCCTCCGCCGGCGCCGCGCCCGACCCCAAAGCCCTCAAACTACAAGGCCATGATGAAATCTCGGTGACCCGTCCCCGCCCCGCCGGCAATAAGCCGGTCTGGGACCTGCAGACCAAGCCCCTGCAGAAGGTGCGCTGCGCGTTCATCGGCCTCTCCCGCGGCATGACCCACGTCAACTCCGCGGTCAACATCGACTTCGCCGAAGTGGTGGCGGTCTGCGACCTCAAGCCCGAGCGCGCCAAGCGCGCCTTCGACCACGTGAAGGCCAAGACCGGCAAGGAGCCGGTCGTCTACACCGACACCGAGGATGCCTGGGAAAAGATGGTCGCCCGGGATGACATCGACGTGGTCTACATCGCCACTCCTTGGGAATGGCACGTGCCGATGGCTCTCAAGGCCATGGAGTGCGGCAAGCACGCCTTCATCGAGGTGTCTGCCGCCGTCTCGGTTGACGAATGCTGGAAACTGGTCGACACCGCGGAGAAGACCCAGCGCCACTGCGCGATCATCGAGAACTGCTGCTACGGCGATGAGGAGCTCTTCGTCCTGCACATGGCCCGCCAAGGCCTCTTCGGCGAACTCAAGCATGCCGAGTGCGCCTACATCCACAACCTCTCGCAGGACGTGCTCTGGAGCCTCGGCAGCGAAGGCGGCTGGCGCCGCAACTACCACACCTTCATGGACGGTAACCTGTACCCCACCCACGGCCTCGGCCCGGTGGCGCAGTACTTGGGCATCGGCCGCGGCGACGCCTTCAAGTTCGTGGTCTCCGTCTCCTCGCCCGAGCGCAACCTCACCGAATACCGCGACCGCAAGAACCCGAACGGCGGCAAGCACAAGGACGAGAAATATGTCTGCGGCGACATGAACACGTCGATCATCAAGACGCAGCTGGGCCGGACCATCATGATCCAACACGACGTGGTGAGCCCCCGCCCCTACTCGCGCATCAACGCCCTGTGCGGCTCCAAGGCGACTTTCTTCGGCTACCCGGGCCGCCTCGCCGTCGATGCGTCGAGCGACCACCCCTCGGTCAAGGGCCTGAAGCTCAACGCCCACAACTGGCTGGAGAAGGAGAAGCTCGACGCCTTCATGAAGGCCAACCAGCACCCGCTCATCAAGAAGGTCGGCGAGTCGGCCAAGAAGGTCGGCGGCCACGGCGGCATGGACCATGTGATGAACTACCGCATGCTCGACTGCCTGCGCCAAGGCATCACCCCGGACATGACCGTGTACGACGCGGCCGACTGGTCCTCAATCCTCGAGATTTCCGTCCGCTCCGTGAAAGACGGCTCGATGCCGATCCAGTGCCCCGACTTCACCCGCGGCGGCTGGCAGGGCATCAAACCCCTCGGCATCGTCTCCTAAACCGACCGACGAGCCTCACCGCGAAGACCCGGCCCCGCGGCCGGGTCTTTTTGTTTGCAGGTTGCCTGCCCCCATAGCCAGAGGAAGACTGCCCCATGGCTTCGCCCTCCGATCTCGCCGCCTGGACCGCCGGGCTCGTCACCTCCTCTGGGGAGGAGACGGAACGGGCCGCCGCCGCCTTCGCGCGCCTACTGCCGCCCGATACGGTGCTGGCCCTCGCGGGCGACCTCGGGGTGGGCAAGACGACCTTCGTACGCGGGTTGGTCCGCGGGCTCGGCGTGACGGGCGACATCACCAGCCCGTCCTTCGCCCTACTTAACGTGCACCAAGGCGACCGGCAGGTCTTCCACGTCGACGCCTACCGGCTCACGCGCCCGGAGGGCTTCGATGAACTGCTCATCTGGGAGTTCGCCCGGTCGCCTTGGAACGTGCTCGTGGAATGGCCCGAACGCGTGGCCGGCCGCCTGCCGCGGGGCCATTGGACGATGAAGGCCTCCCTCCTCACGGAAGGCGGCCATCGGTTCACGTTGGTCCGGCCGGATTAAGCCGGCGGCTTACGAGTTACGCTTACGCTCGTTCTCCGTCAGCCAGCGCTTGCGCATGCGGATGAAGTTCGGCGTGATCTCGACCAGCTCGTCGGACTCGATGTACTCGAGGCAAGCCTCGAGGGACATCTGGCGCATCGGCTTGATCTTGGCGGCGTCATCGGAACCGGAAGCGCGCACGTTCGACAGCTTCTTGTTGATGACGAGGTTGATCTCGAGGTCGTTATCCTTGCAATGCTCGCCGACAACCTGCCCCTGATAGATCTCGTCGGTCGGCTTCACGAAGAAGTCACCGCGGTCGTACAGGCGGTCCAGGGAGTAGGCGGTGACGGCACCGGCTTCGCCGCCGATCATCACGCCAGCGGCGCGGTGCGGGGCCTCGCCCTTGACGGGCTCGTAGCCAAGGAGGTTGTGGTACATGACGGCTTCACCCCGGGTGGTGGTGAGCATCAGGGTGCGCAGACCGAAGAGGGCACGGGACGGGACCTTGAATTCCATGTGGATCCAGCCGCTGGTGCCAGCCTTGGCGTCCATGGAGCGGAGTTCGCCCCGACGACCGAGGACCAAGGACATCACGTCGCTCTGGGAGGCTTCGGGGCAGTCGACGGCCAAGGTCTCGACGGGCTCGCACTCGACGCCGTTGATCTGCTTCATGATCACGGTGGGCTTGCCCACGGAGAGTTCATAACCTTCGCGGCGCATCGTCTCGATGAGCACGCCGAGGTGCATCAGACCACGGCCCGAGACCTTCCAGGCCTCGGCCCCCGTCTCGCGGTCGACGCGGAGAGCGACGTTCTTCTCAAGTTCCTTGATGAGGCGCTCGCCGACCTGACGGCCGGTGACGAACTTACCGTCCCGACCGGCGAAGGGGGAATCGTTGACGCGGAAGGCCATCGTCACGGTGGGCTCGTCGACACTGACGGGAGGCATCGGACGGGGGTCCTCGATGTCCGTGATAGTCGCGCCGATCTCGACATGGTCGAGGCCGATGACGGCGCAGATGTCGCCGGCGAAGGCTTCCTGGGTCTTGACGCGGCCCAGGGCCTCGAAGACCTCGACCTCCAGGACGCGCTGCTTGAACTGTTCACCATTACGGGTGACCATCATGACCGGCATGCCGGGGGAAATCTTGCCGGCGGTCACGCGACCGACGGCGATACGGCCGACGTAGTCGGAGTAAAGCATGGCCGTCACCATGATCTGGAGCGGATTAGCGAGGGCCTCGGCGCGGGACTTGAAGCCGGCGGCGGCGCCGCGGGAGGAACCTTCGGCGTAGGGCTCAGGGATCTTGTCGACGATGGTGTAGAAGAGGTCCATCAGGTCCTTCGGACGCTGGCCTTCCACGGTCTTGGCGCGATCGAGCGTACCCCAGCCTTCGCGGCCGGAAGCGTAGATGATCGGGAAATCGAGGGCGGACTCCGGGGCGTCGAGGGCGACGAGCAAGTCGAAGACTTCGTCGACGACGGCGTCCGGGCGAGCGGAAGCCTTGTCGATCTTGTTGATGACGACGATGGGCTTGAGGCCGAGGGCGAGCGCCTTGGAGAGCACGAAGCGGGTCTGCGGCATCGGGCCTTCGAAGGAGTCGACCACGAGGAGGCAACCGTCGGCCATGTTGAGCACGCGCTCGACCTCGCCGCCGAAGTCGGCGTGGCCCGGGGTGTCGATGAGGTTGATCTTGTATTCCTTCTGGTTGCGCGGGTCGGTCCACTTGATCGCGCAATTCTTGGCGGTAATGGTGATCCCGCGTTCGCGCTCAAGGTCGCCCGAATCCATGATCAGCCCGTGCTGGCCGCCGGCGAGCTTGTCGAGGTCCTCGGCCCGGAACATGCCGGACTGGTAGAGGAGACGGTCGGTCAGGGTCGTTTTGCCATGGTCGACGTGGGCAATGACTGCGATGTTGCGGAGATTCATCTGTAAAGGCCTTACGCATAGGAAAAAAGTCCTTGGCGCAAGGGGAATAAGGCGCCCGCCCCCACTAAATAGGGTTTCGGCGCCGCCCCGATGGACTGGGCGGGCTTAAGCCAGACCGTCCCGGACCAACAAGGCCTCGGAATCCAGGTCCCGGCCCATGAAATCGCGAAAAAGCTTCTCCGCTGGCTCGGAATTGCCTTTGGCGAGGATTTTAGCCCGCAGTTCCCGGCCAACCTTTGGGTTCAGGACGCCCTCCTTAAGGAACCGGGTAAAGGCATCCGCCTCGAGGGCTTCGGCCCATTTGTAGGAGTAATACCCAGCGGCATAACCCGTGGCATCGGAGAAGAGGTGGTTGAAGCGGCGGGCCATCGCCGGGGACGGACGGGTGGTCCGGGCCTGCCAGGAGGCAAAGTCCTCGTTCCAGTGGGCGTCGAGGTCGCGCCCCTTGAGCTCGAGGGCTCGAATGTGCAGGTCCAGGTCCAGTTTCGAGAAAGCCAACTGGCGCATGCAGACCGAGGCCGCGCGGAAATTGGCGGCGGCATCCAGTTTGGCGAGTAAGTCGGCCGGGAGCGGCGCGCCCGTCTGATGGTGACGGGCGAAAAGGGCGAGCGACTCCTCCTCCCAGCACCAGTTCTCGAGAATCTGCGAAGGCAGCTCCACGAAGTCCCAGGCGACGCGGGTCCCCGCGAGGGACTCGACCTCGACCTCGCCAAGCAGGTGATGGAGCAGATGGCCGAACTCGTGGAAGACGGTCGTGACCTCGTCGTGCGTGAGCAGGGCCTGCTGCCCGGCGACCGGAGGGGTGAAGTTGCCGCACATCAGGCCAAGGTGCGGGGCGAACGAACCATCGGCACGCGGTCCGCCGGTGCGGAAGAAATTCATCCAGGCACCGCCGCGCTTCGACTCGCGCGGGAACCAGTCGGTGTAGAAGGAGCCCAGCAGACGGTCGCCGTCGCGGATCTCGTAAAAGCGCACCTCCGGGTGCCAGACGCTGACCGGCTCGCCAGCGACCCGTGGGGCCGCGGCAGGAATCACGGTGCGACCGCCCGTCGACTGATCGACATGCAGCGCGTCGCGGCCCACCACCTGGAAGCCGAACAGGTCGCCAAACAGGCGGAACATGCCGGCGATCACGCCGTCGACCGGGAACCACGGACGGAGCGCCTCGTCGTCGAACCCATGCAGTTCCCGGCGCATCCGCTCAGCGAAGAAACCGAACTCCCACGGGTGCAACGGACGCACGGCGTCGCCGACCTGGCGGGCGCGGTAGGCTTCGAGCTCGGCCGCCTCGGCTTGGAATTTCGGGCGGATGCGCGCCCCGAGATCCTCGATGAAACCCAGCGCTTGGGCGCCCGTGCGGGCCATGCGACGCGCGGTGGTGAAGTCGGCGAAATGGGCCTTGCCGAGCAGGCCCGCCTTCTCGTGGCGGAGGGCGAGGATCTCGCCGACCAGCGCGGTGTTGTCGCAACCCTCCTTGAGGCCAACCTGCCCGAGGCCTTCCCAGCACTGGCGACGGAGGTCGGCGTCCTGGGCGTACTGCAGCACGGGGTAGACGGAAGGTTGCTGCAGGGTGAAGCGCCAGGCCTCCGGCTTGCCCTTGGTGGTCGCGGACTGCTTCGCAGCGGCCAGGGCGCTCGCCGGCAAGCCGGCCAAGCGGCGCTCATCGTCGACGAACAACTCCCACGCGTTGGTGGAGTCCAGGACGTTCTCGGAATACTTCTGGGTCTTCTCCGCCAGCGACGCGTTGATGGCGGCGAGGCGGTCTTTCTGGGCCGCCGGCAGGTCGGCGCCGTTCTCCAGGAAGTCGGCCATCGTCTCGTCGAGGAAACGGCGGCGTACCCCGGTCAGCGCACCGGCCTCGGCGGTGGCCGCGTAGGCCTTGAACACGGCCCAGATCTCCGGGTCGAGGGTGAGCGACGTGAAGTAGGCGGTCACCTCGGGCAGCATCGCACCGTAGGCCTTGCGGAGATCGGGGGAGTTGAGGACCGAATCCAGGTGCGAGACCAGGCCCCAGGCCCGGGAGAGATCGCGCGTGGCCGCCTCAAAGCCGAGGAGCACGTTCGCGTAGGTCAGCTCCGCGCCGGTCAGCCGCTTGAACGCGGCGACCCGTTCGCGCGACTGCGCCAAGGCGGCGCGGGTGTCGGGCTCGACCTGCGCCGGGGTGAGGCGGCTCCAGTCGAAGAGGAACTCATCGGTCAGGAAGGGATGCACGGTCCCACCTTGCAGCCCAAAGCCCGCCATTTCAAGGCCACTCGCCGTTTTTCGACGACGGGGACCGGGACCTAGCCACCGCGGGCTTGCGGGGAAGGCGGAACCCGCCACACCTGTTCGGGTATGAGCAAACCGGAGGCCATTCCCGTCATCGGCATCGAGGTCGTCCCGACCAAGGGAGGCACGGCCGTGTTCCTGGTCACCCAGCACAAGACGATGGTCATCCAAGTCGACGCGCTGGTCGGGGAGGCGCTCCAAGGCGCGCTCGCCGGCAAGACCGCCGAGCGCCCGCAGTCGCACGACCTCATGCTCCACCTCCTGCTCGGCCTCGACGCCGTGGTCGTCCACGTCGTCATCGTGGACGTCAAGGATGGCATCTTCTTCGCGCGCGTGCTCCTCGGGCAGGACGGCCCCGTCGCGCGCAAGCTGGCCGAGGTCGATGCGCGCCCCAGCGACGCGCTGGTCCTCGCGGTCAAGGCCAAGCGCCCGGTCTTCCTCGCCAAGAGCGTCCTCGACGCCTGCGAGGACATGACCGAGACACTGGCCCGCCTCCGCAAGCAGGCGTGAGCACCCCGCCCCCAGACCCGGTCGTCGCCGGCACGCGCCCCTCGGTGCTGGCCCCGATGCAGGACGTCACCACGACGGGGTTCCTGCGCGTCATCGGTCGCAAAGGCGCGCCCGACTGGTTCGTCACGGAGTATTTCCGGGTGCACGAAAGCTCCACGCCGGAGAAGCACATCGTCGACTCGATCGTGAACCACGGCACGGGCCGGCCGGTCTTCGCCCAGCTCATCGGCGAGGACACCCCGCACATGGTCCGCACCATCCGGTCGCTGCTGACGCTGCCGGTCGCGGGCATCGACCTGAACATGGGCTGCCCGGCGCCGAAGGTCTACCGCAAGAACGTCGGCGGCGGCCTCCTGCGCGACCCCGCGAAGGTCGACGAGCTCCTCGGCGCGATGCGGCAAGCCATCCCCGGCCGCTTCACCGTCAAGATGCGCATCGGTTTCGAGGACCAGCGTCACTTCGATGCGCTCCTCGCCTTGGTCGCGAAGCACCAGGTGGACCTCCTCACCGTGCACGGACGCACCGTCAAGGGGCTCTACTGGTCCGAGGTCGACTACGCCGCGATCGCGCACGCGGTGAGATCCGTCCCCTGCCCCGTCATCGCCAACGGCGACGTGGCCACCGCCGACAAGGCCGAGCGGTTGACGGCCGAGACCGGCGCGCACGGCATGATGATGGGCCGCCACGCGATCCGGAACCCGTGGATCTTCCGCCAATGGCGCGAGACCCAGCAAGGCCTCCCGCGCTTCCGGCCGACCCTGGGCGAAGTCCGCGCCTACGTGCAGGAACTCGTCGAGGAATGCTGCGACCAGGCCTTGGCGCCGGAGAAGCAGGCCGGTCGCCTCAAGAAATTCCTCAACTTCGTGGGCTTGGCGGTCGACGCGGACGGCCGTTTCCTACACGAGATGCGGCGCACCGAGACGCTGACGCAGCTGCTGGGCGTGTGCGACGCGCACCTGCTCGGGGCGCGGGCCACGGAGACCTACCCCGACGAACCTTACCGCGGGCTGATCGCGCGGCCGACGCGCGAGACGCAGCAGGGCTGCGAGCTCTGAGTCACTCCGCGCGGAGCGCGGCGCGGATCCGCCGGTCGCGCGCGAACACGAGCAGGAGCGGGCCGCCGACCAAGACCAGTCCGATCAACCCGAAGATCAGGCCGAGGAAAGTGCCTATCACGCAGACGCAGGTCTGCCGCTCGCGGACCACGTAATACCAAGGGAGCGACAGGGCCCAGCCGATGGTGGTCCCCCGCAAGGCCCGGGCAACGGCCCGCTCGACCGCGTCCGGCTCACCTTTGGAACGGCGCAGGAGCAAGGGGATCCAGACGAGCCAGGAGACGCCCCAAGCCACCAAGCAGCCGACCATCGACATCATCGCGAATTCGTCGGCTTGCTTCTCCGGCCCTGGCAGGAAATAGAGCGCATCGCTCAACCAAAGTCCGGCGAGGACGAAGGGAAGCGGGATCAACAGCGCGGCGGCGAAGATCCGGGGGCGCAGGCGTCCGCCTTGCAGCGAGCCGGCGAGGTCGAGCGGCAAAGGCAGGAAGACCAGGCAGGCCTGCAGAAACGACACCCCCAGGATGACGATGAACCATACGAAGGGGGGTTTTTCCGGCAGCTCGCCAACTTGGAACATGATGCCGAGCAAGCCTTGGACATCGCCCCAGAACGACCCCGTGAAGCCACCGGTGCCCGGCAGGCTGGAGATACCGGCGTAGATGCCCTGCGTCACGACCAAGCCCAGGGCCAGGCCGGTGATCACGTAGATCACCAAGGTCGCGAGGAGGATCAGGCCGAGGCGTCGCATGCGGGACTCTTCCCCACCCCACCCGCGGAGGCAAGCCGCCAAGACCCGCTTCCGCCCCTTGACTCCCGTGGATTGGAGCTAAACTTAAAGGGCATGATCAACCTCACCCCTGAAGCGGCCCGCCAAATCCGCGCCTTGCACGCCCAGCAGGCCGACCCGGCCTCGCTGCTGCGCGTGCTCGTCGAGACTGGCGGGTGCTCCGGCTTCGAGTACGGGATGGCTTTCGACGTGCGCAAGGCGACCGACTTGGAGTTCGAGAGCGAGGGCGTGAAGCTACTCATCGACCCGGCCAGCCACACCTACCTCGACGGTTCCACCGTGCACTTCGACGATGGCCTGCACGGCAAGGGCTTCGAGGTGCGTAACCCCAACGCCAGCAGCACCTGCGGCTGCGGCAAATCTTTCAGCTAAGACCATGAAGCCCTCCCACCTCCTCGCCACCGCCCTCCTCTCCGGCCTCGCCCTGTTCGCGGCCACCACCCCTTCCACCCCGCCCTCCCCGACGCCCATGCCCAAACCCGAAGCCTCCGCCCCGAAAGCCCCCCAGGTACTCGTCACCCTCGACGACGGCCAAGGGGGCATCGGTAAGCCCGTGCTCGTCGACAAGGTCGTCAAGACCGACGAAGCCTGGGCCGCCCAGCTGACGAAGGAGCAGTACTACGTGACTCGGGCCAAGGGCACCGAGCGGCCCTTCTGCGGCACCTTGCTCGACAACAAAAAGACCGGCACCTACCACTGCGTCTGCTGCGACCTCCCGCTCTTCTCGTCCGACGCCAAGTTCAACTCCGGTACGGGCTGGCCGAGCTTCTTCTCCCCGGTCTCCAAGGAGAACGTCGCCACGATCGAGGATCGCGCGCACGGCATGGTGCGGGTCGAGATCCTCTGCGCCCGTTGCGACTGCCACCTCGGCCACGTCTTCGAAGACGGCCCCAAGCCGACAGGTCTCCGCTACTGCCTGAACTCCGAGTCGTTGAATTTCAAGGAGCGTAAGCCGGCCCAGAAGTAAGGAGTCACCTTACTTCTTCTTGGCCTTGGTCCGAACGGCCGCCTGCTTCACCGGGGTGGCCTTCTTCTTGGCCGGAGCCTTCTTCGGGGCGGCCTTGGCCGTAGGCTTCTTGGCGACCAGCTTGGTCTTCGACTTGGGCCCGACTTTCTTGGCCAGGGCCTTCCGCACGAGAGCCTTCTTCATGACCGGCTTTTTCACCAGCTTGGCCTTGGCTTTGACCACGCCCTTCTTGACGGCCTTGGCGACCGGCTGGGCCTTCGCCTTCGGCGCGGCTGGCTTGGTCGGCTTGGCCGCCTTCGACGGGGCCTTGGTCGGCTTCGTCGGCAATTCATGGACGACCTGGACCGGCGGCTTCGGCCGCTGGTCGACCGGGCCTTTCACCGCGCTCCAAAGTTGGGTGCGGAGATTCTCGAGGCCGTCGCCGCTATAGCAGGAAATCGGAATCACGCGTTCGTGCACGCGCTTCTGGAATTCCTGCAAGTACTTGGCCGCCTCGGGCAAATCGAGCTTGTTGGCCACGATCACGCGCGGCTTGCCGGCGAGAACCTTGGAGTAGAGACGCAGTTCGCGCTCAAGGACCTTGAAGTCATCCCATGGCTTGCGGTTCTCGCTGCCAGCCATGTCGATGATGAAGACGAGCAGCGTGCACCGCTCGATGTGGCGAAGGAACTGGTGGCCAAGGCCGCGGTTGTCATGGGCGCCCTCGATGAGGCCCGGGATATCGGCCATCACGATGCGGTCGAAACGGTCCGTGTACTCGATCACGCCGACATTCACGTGCAGCGTGGTGAAGGGGTACGGGGCGGTCTTCGGGCGGGCCGCCGTAAGCAGGGTGGTCAGGGTCGACTTACCGGCATTGGGGTAGCCCACTAGCCCGATGTCGGCGATGGTCTTGAGCACGAGGCGGAAGTCGCCCTTCTCCCCCGGGTAGCCCGGGGTGGTGCGGCGCGGGGCCTGGTTGACCGAGCTCTTGAAATTCATGTTACCGAGGCCGCCTTTGCCACCGGCGAGGAGGACCACGCGGTCGCCGTGCTCGGTGAGCTCGGCCACGAGGCGGCCGGTGCCTTCCTCGAGGACCTGGGTGCCGGGAGGCACGGGCATGGTGAGGTCAGGCCCATCAGGGCCCGCGCACTGGCGGCCCATCCCGGGGGTGCCATTGCGGGCGGAGCGGTGGGGCTGCCAGCGGTAGGCCTGAAGGTCGCCCTCATTACGGTCGCACAAGAGCACGACGTCGCCGCCCTTGCCGCCATTGCCGCCATCGGGGCCACCCTTGGGGATGAACTTCTCGCGACGGAAGCTGACGCACCCGTGCCCGCCGTCGCCGGACTTGAGGATGACCTTGGCTTCGTCGATGAACATGGGCCGATGGTTAGCCCCTGCGGGGCGGGGGTCGAGCAGGAAAGGCGGCGGACCTCAGCGCTCCAACCCGCGCGATCGGCGCAACCAGCGCTCGACCGGGGAGAAGAAGACCAAGTCCGCCAGCAGGCCGACCCCGACCACGACCAACATGACGCCGACGACCTGATCCATCCGCAGCAACTCGCGACCGGCGTGCAGCAATGAGCCCAGCCCGAACCCGGAAAGAATCACGACGAAGATCTCGGCCGCCATCAGGGAACGCCACGCGAAAGCCCAGCCCTGCTTCAACCCGCTGATGATCCCGGGCAAGGCTGCCGGAAAGATCACGTGCGTCCAGAGATGCCAGCCGCGCGAGCCCATCGTCATGGCGGCGCGCAGATAAAGCGGCTGGACCGAGAGCACCGACTCCTGCACGGCGATGACGACGGCCCAGACAGTTCCCATTACCACGACAAAGAGCACGGCCGCCTCATTCTGGCCGAAGGCGATGATCGCGACCGGCACCCAGCAGACGGAAGGCAAGGTCTGCAGACCAAGGGAAAGCACCCCGATGGTGTCACGGGCGAGCCGGGACCGGGCGCAGAGGGCACCGACGGGAATCCCGATGGCAGCCCCCATGACGAAGCCAAGCGTGAGACGACGCATGGTCACCCAAGTGGCCGAGGCGAGCGATCCATCGCACAGGGCGGACCAGAACCAAGCGGCGATCTGCGTTGGGGCGGGGACGAGGACATCATCGACGCGTCCCGAACGCACAAACCACTCCCAAAACCCGACGACTAAGACGGCGATGAGGGCGGGGACGAGGGCGCGAGGGTATTTCATACGAGGCCCTCCTTCGGTTCAGCGAGGTGGGCGGAAAGGGCGGTCGTGATATCGGCGGCCAAGGTGGCCAAGGCCGGGTCGTTGATCCGGCGCGGGCGCGGCAGGTCGATGTTGAAGACCTGGCGGATCCGACCGGGGTTCGGCGAAAGCAGCACGACGCGGTCGCCCAGGCAGACCGCCTCGCGGATGTTGTGCGTGACCAGCACGATGGTCTTCTTACGTTGCGTGAAGATCTTCTGGAGGTCGCCGTAAAGTTGGTCGCGCGTCAAGGCGTCGAGCGCCGAGAACGGTTCGTCCATCAGCAGCACGCGCGGGTTCGGAGCCAAAGAGCGGGCGAGGGCCACGCGCTGGCGCATACCCCCGGAAAGTTCGTGAGGGTGGGCCTTCTCCTTGTCCGCCAAGCCGACCAAGTCGAGGTAGTAGCGGGCGGCCTCGGCGCGTTCGGCGTCGTTCAGGCCCGGCTTGAGGCGCAGGCCGAAAAGGACGTTCGCGAGAGCATCAAGCCAGGGGAAAAGGGCATCCTGCTGAAACATCACCAGTCGATCGCGACCGGGCTCGACGACATCCGCACCGTCTAGTTTGATCGAACCTTCGTCGACCTGCTCCAGGCCGGCGAGCAGGCTAAGCAGGGTGGACTTCCCGCAACCCGACGGACCGACCAGCACGAGGAATTCGCCTTCCTTCACCTGCAGGTTGATATCCTCCAAGGCCGTGACGAGCCCAGCGCGGCCGTGGAAACGCTTGGTCACATGGCACAGCGTGAGCTGGGAACTGGATTCGGTGGACGGGTTGGCCGGCATCGTGACGAGGGATTAGCCTGAACGGGTCAAAGAAAGCAAGGAGGGTTACTTGCGGACGACCGGGCGGTCATCGACCAAGGCCTGTAACAAAGGAGCCACCGGGGCTTCGCCGGCGAGCAGACCGCAGGCACGAGAATCCGCCTGCGCCTTGCTGAAAGCATCGGTCAGGCGGCGGAGGCGGAGTGCCGGGTCCTCGGGCTGATCCCAGCGAATCCGGCGTAACGCGGGGGCGATGAGTTCGGCCTTCGGGGCGGCGGAGCGGGATTCGGCGCCGAGGCCGGTGCGTGCGAGACGCTCAAGCAAGGCGGGCTCCGCCGACAGGCGGTCGCGCAGCAGGTAGTGTGAACGCACGAAGCCCTTCACCGCTTCGCCCTTGGCATCGAGGGCCTTCTGCGAGGCAGCCAGGACGGTGATAATCGAATCGCGGTTCTCGACGAGGATCTGGCCGCCGAAATCATCCACCAGGCGCGTCACCCAAGGCTCGACCGTCCAAGCAGCGTCGACGTCGCCACGCTTGAAGAGCGCGACCAATTCGGCGTTCTGAGCCGGCAACACCTGGGCATCGCCGCCAGCAATCGTGACATTGAGACCGCCGGAACGCAGCCAGACCCGAGCGTCAACGTCCTGGGTATTGCCCAGCTGCGGCGTGGCGATGCGACGGCCGCGAAAATCAGCGGGCGTGCGCAGGGACGCCCCTTGATGGATGACCAAGGCGTTACCGCCGGTCGCAACGGGCGCCAGGACGCGAATCGAGCGCCCCTTGGTCCGCACATGGGCGTTGATGACCGGGGAGGCACCGACATAGGTGATGTCGATCGCGCCGGCGACAAGAGCTTCCATCGCGGGAGGACCCGCATTGAAAGCCCGCCATTCCAGTTTGACCCCGGCCGGCAGGTTCGGTGCATGAAAATCCTGCCCTTCCCGCTCCAGCTGACGTGCCGCTAAAGCCGGCGCGTGCGTCAGGTTAGTAAAGAAACCCACCCGCAAGACGACTGGCTGTTCGGCCGCGACCAAGGAGGATCCGGCGAGAAGCGCGAGGATAAGAGATCGCATGGCGGACATGATGGACGGAGACGGACGGCACTTGTAATTTATGACTACATTAGTTAAGATAACATGATTAGATGTCGAGCCTATTAATTTCTGAAATTTAAACACTTAAATACCTTATAATTAGTTATTTAAGTGCTAAAAAGCACCTACTACGAACCACAGGCTGGCCCCGACCACCACGGCCGTGGCCGCCCACCCGAGTCGACTCAACCAGCGCGGCGCCACGAAGGCGCCCATCAGCGTGGCGTCGGAGGTCATCCTTACCAGCGGCCAGCAGGCGAAGCCGAGCTGGAGGCTGAGGATGACCTGGCTCCAGATAAGCAGGGTCTCGACCTTCCCTTCCCCGGCTAGACCGATGACGAACAAGGCGGGAATCAGGGCCGCCAACCGGGTGGCCGCCCGCACGATCCAACCAGGGCTCTTCACCTTGAGAAAACCTTCGAGGACGATCTGACCGGCCAAGGTGCCCGTGATGGTGGCGTTCTGGCCCGAGGCGAGGAGCGCCACGGCGAAGAGCGTGCCGGCCAGGGTCGTGCCCAAAGCGCCATTGAGCAGGCGGTGCGCCTCGGGGAGGCCGGTGACGCTGGTCTGACCCGACTGGTGAAAGACCGCCGCGCTCAACACCAGCAGGCCGGCGTTGACGAAGAACGCGAAGGTCAGGGCGAGCGTGGAGTCATAGGTCGCGAAGCGCATCGCTTCGCGGCGCTCGGCTTCCGTCGAACCCTGCGCCCGCTGCCCCACGATCGACGAATGCAGGTAGAGGTTATGCGGCATCACCGTGGCGCCAATGATGCCTAAGGCGACAAAGAGCATGCCGGGGTGCGTCAGCACCGCGGTCGTCGGCACGAAACCCTGGCAGAGGGCCGCCAGCTCGGGCTTCGCCAGCAGCAGTTCGACGCCCACGCAGGCCGCGATGGTCAACACGAGGACGGCGACGAGCGATTCGAGCCAGCGGTAGCCGAGCCGCGTCAACGCCAGCAGCACGAGCACGTCGAGCGCGGTGATGATCGCGCCGAAAAAGAGCGGGACCTTGAAGAAGATCTGGAGCGCGATGGCCGAGCCGAGCAATTCCGCCAGGTCCATCGCGACGATACCCACCTGCGCCGAGACCCAGAGGAACTTCGACACGACCGGCGAATAACGGGCCCGGCAGGCCTGCGCGAGGTCCTGGCCGGTGGCGACATTGAGGCGGATGCAGAGGTGCTGGAGCAGAATCGCCATCAGGTTCGAAAGCAGGATGACCCAGAGCAGCGCATAACCGAACCGCGAGCCGCCCGCGAGGTCGGTCGCCCAGTTGCCCGGATCCATGTAACCGACCGAGACCAGAAAACCCGGACCGACGAAGCCCAGAAAGCGCCGAAAAGCCGCCCAGCGAGAGGCGGCCCTCGGCGACGCTTCAGTGGCGGTGGACATCAGCCCGCATCGTTCACCGACCCGCAGAGGTGTCAACCCGCGGGCATTTTTGCCCTTTGCACCCGAGGGCAAACGTCTAAGAAAGACGCATGACCCGACTGCTTTCCTGCCTGCTGCTCGCCCTGCTGGCCGGTCCCCCTTCGCTCTCGGCGGAGGACCCCCCCCCGAACTTCGTCATCCCCTTCGCCGACGACCTGGGCATCAACGACCTGGGCTGTTTCGGACGTCAGGACCAGCGCACCCCGAATCTGGATAAGCTCGCCGCCGAAGGGGTGCGCTTCACCCAAGCCTACACGGCCGCGTCTGT